>JAZJYT010000022.1:0-15861 GCA_040390235.1 Pseudomonadota bacterium
GGGAGGAGCCGCAGGCTCCGGAGGGACAGTCCAGTGCCCGGGTACCACCGCCGGCCACTCCCCGATGCACCAGCGAAGGCAGTCCCCTCCTTATGCCTTTTCCATGCGCTGGAACAGGCCGCCGGCAAGGCGTGCGACCCGGTCGGACAGTTCCAGTTCCAGCAGGGCAACCTGGAGGGCGGCGGCGGAGATGCCGGTGCGGGCCACCAGGGCGTCGAGGCCCACGGGTTCGTAGCCCATGGCCGTGAGCAGGGGGTCTTCCGGCCCGGCATCCTGCGTGCTTGCGGTGGATGCCGCGGCCGTGTCGGTGGGCAGGCGTAGTTCTTCCAGCACGTCCTGGGCCGATTCCACCAGCTTGGCGCCCTGGCGGATCAGCAGGTGGCAGCCGCGCGACTGGGGCGAGTGGATGGAACCGGGAATGGCGAAGACTTCCTTGCCCTGGTCGGCCGTCAGGCGCGCGGTGATCAGCGTGCCGGAAGGCGTCGCCGCCTCGACCACCAGGGTGCCGAGCGACAGCCCGGCGATGATGCGGTTGCGTTTGGGGAAGTTGGCCGCCAGCGGCGGCGTACCCAGGGGGTATTCGCTGACGATCAGGCCTTGCTCGGCGATGCGGTGCGCCAGTGCCAGGTGCCTTTTGGGGTACACCCGGTCCAGGCCGGTACCCACGACCGCGATGGTGGCCAGGCCCGTATCGCCGGCTGGCGCGCCATCGAGTGCACCTTCGTGGGCCGCGGCATCGATGCCCAGCGCCATGCCCGACACCACGGTCAGCCCCGAGGCGGCGAAGTGCCGCGCAAAGGCCTTGGCGTTCTGCAGGCCCTGCGGCGTCGGGTTGCGGCTGCCGACGATGGCGATGGCCCCGGCCTGGGCCGGTAGCGGGCGCCCCAGCAGGTAGAGCGCCAGGGGCGGGTCTTCCATGGCCAGCAGCGGTGCCGGGTAGGCCGGGTCGCCCAGGGTGGCGTAGCGGCGCTGGGCGCCGGTGGCGTCCTGTTCCTGCAGCCAGGCCCAGGTGGTGTCGAGCAGGGCGGCAAAACCGGCGGGTTCGGTGCGCAGCGCCTGCGCCTGGGCGGGCGTGGCCACCTGCTGCAGGGCGGCGCTGGAGGCATCGAACACCGCCTGCGGCAGGCCGAAGGCCGCCAGCAGCCGGCGTGCGGCCGTGTTGCCCACGCCGGGTGTGGCTTCCAGCCGCAGCCAGGCGGAGAGTTCTTCGCGTTCCATGGAGGGAGAAATCGGAAAAGGACGGCCGTCCGGCACCAGCGCCGTCCGGTCCGCGGGTCCCGGGGCCTACTGTGGCACGACCAGGCGGTCGCCCACCTTCACGCCGGTGTTGATCTGCAGGATCAGCGCATAGGACAGCCGGTCGAAGGTGCGGAACACCATCATCAGGCCGTTGCGTTCGTCGGGCAGCTTGATCTGGGTGCGGCTGCCGTCGGTGGTGTCGAGGATACGGGCGCCCTCGGACAGGATGGCCAGCACGTAGCCGGGCTCCATGCCGTCGCGGGTGCCCTTGTTGATCGCCACCACCTGGCTTTGCGCGGCGTCGGCCACCGCGCTGCCGTAGATCGATACCACCCGCGCATTGACCACCGGCACGGTGGGCGCGCGCGGCACGTAGCGCACCATGGCGCCCGGGGGCTCCGGCAGCAGGCGGTCGCCCACGCGCATTTCTTCCTTGGTGCCGGTGATGTCGATGGTGGCCGGCACGATCTCGTCGAGCTGCTTGCCGTCGCGCAGGCTGGACTCGCTGCTTTCGCCGCGCACCAGGCGGGCGCGGCCGACATACTGGGCCTCGTAGCCCAGGATCTCGGCGGTGGCCGGGTCCTTCAGGGGAGTGGCGGCACGGAACACCCGGAAATCACGCGGCAGGCTGGCCCCGGCCAGGAAGGGCTTGCCGGTCGGCCCGCGGGCATAGGCGCGGTCGCCCCGCGTCAGCATGACCCGGTCTTCCAGCGTGGCGACGATACGCGGCGCCTGCAGGAAGGTCGGCTCGTCGACGATCATCGGCTCGGCCAGGAAGGGCTCGATGGTGCGCGGGTTCAGGGTGAAGAGTGCGCTGCCCGCCAGGCTGTCGTAGCGGGTGCGCGGCGAGATGCGCACGGTGCCGCCGTCGCTTTCGGGGGTGCCCGGCGGCGAGGTGCGCAGGCGGGCCCGGCCGCCGTTGCGTTCGAGGTAGAGGGTCTGGCCGGGGTAGATCAGGTGCGGGTTGCGGATCTCCGCCAGGTTCATGCCCCACAGCTCGGGCCAGCGCCAGGGCTTGAGCAGGTACACCTTGGAGATGTCCCACAGGGTGTCGCCGCCCTTGACGGTGTAGACCTCGGGGGCACTGGGGGCGAGTTCCTCCACCGGGATGCCGGCCTCGGCCGTCGCCTGGGCCACGGCGCGCTGGGTCGGGGTGACGGGGTAGGCCTGCGCGACGGCGGGCGCCATGTGCAGGCAGGCCGCCAGGGCCACCGCCGCGGCTGTCGCGTGGGCACCTGCCCGGCAGGCGGCCGCGCGCATGGTCATCTCTCGCATCAGGATCTGCTCCCTCCGGCCGGGCCATGCGGCGGTTGCCATGCGGCCGGACCGGCAAATTCGTTACAAACAGCGGACGATTCTCACCGCTTGGCCTTGGCCGGGCAACGATTATTGCCGCCGCACTGGCCGGCGGGCGGCGAATTTGGCGAAAATAGCGACAGTTCCTTCCTTTGTACCCATGGCCCTGCTTCCCATCCTCCGTTATCCCGATCCCCGCCTGCACAAGGTCGCCCGGCCGGTGCAGGCCGTCGACGCGCGCGTCCGCACGCTGGTGGCCGACATGCTCGAGACCATGCACGACGCCAAGGGCATCGGCCTGGCGGCCACCCAGGTGGATGTGCACGAGCGCCTGATCGTGATCGACGTGTCCGAAAACCACGACCAGCCGCTGGTGCTGGTCAACCCCGAGGTCGTCTGGGCCAGCGCCGAAAAGATCCTCAACGAAGAAGGCTGCCTGTCGGTGCCCGGCATCTACGACGGGGTGGAGCGGCCCACGTCCGTGCGGGTCAAGGCGCTCGACCGCGAAGGCGAGCCGTTCACGCTGGAGGCCGAGGGCCTGCTGGCGGTGTGCATCCAGCACGAGATGGACCACCTCAAGGGCAAGGTGTTCGTCGAATACCTGTCGCCCCTCAAACGCAACCGCATCCGCACCAAGATGGTCAAGCAGCAGCGCGACGAGGAACGGGCATGAAGCTCGGCGCCGCGGTCCTGGCCGTGGCGCTGCTGGCCGGCTGTGCCAGCCCCGCGCGGATGCCCGCTGGCACCACGGCCGACGCGGCGGTGGCGCGGCTGGGTGCGCCCACCGGCCAGTACCTGCTGCCCGGCGGCGGGCAGCGCCTGCAGTATTCGGAGATGCCGGCCGGCGCCCACGTGTGGAACCTGGACTACGACGCGGCCGGCAGGCTGGTGTCGGTGGACGACGGGCTGCGCTACGCCAACTTCAACCAGATCGTGGTCGGCCAGTGGCGGGCCGACGACGTGCGGCGCATGCTGGGCCAGCCGCTGCGCATCGAACATGTCGCCAGCTTCGACGGCCCGGTGTGGACCTACCGCTTCAACGACCTCAACAATTTCCGGCGTATCCACATCCACATCGATCCGGCGGGGGTGGTGCAGCGCATCCTCTACACCGACGAGATCTTCATGCGCGGCTTCCTGGCGCTGTGAGGAGGTGCCCATGAAGCTCGTTTTTGCGGGTACGCCCGAATTCGCCCGCACCGCGCTGGAACACCTGCACGGCGCGGGTTTCGACATCGGCCTGGTGCTGACCCAGCCCGACCGGCCGGCCGGCCGGGGTATGAAGCTGCAGGCCTCGCCGGTCAAGCAGTTCGCCCTCGACCACGGCATCGCGGTGGCCCAGCCGCGCAGCCTGCGGCTGGACGGCAAGTACCCCGACGACGCCGCGGCCGCGCAGGCGGCGCTGCGGGCGGCCGGCGCCGACGCCATGGTCGTCGCGGCCTACGGCCTGATCCTGCCGCAGTGGGTGCTGGACACGCCCCGCCTGGGCTGCCTCAACATCCACGCCAGCCTGCTGCCGCGCTGGCGCGGCGCCGCGCCCATCCACCGCGCGGTGGAGGCGGGTGATGCCGAGACCGGCATCACCATCATGCAGATGGACGCCGGCCTGGACACCGGCGACATGCTGGTGGAAGAACGGGTGCCGATCACCGCGGACGACACCACCGCCAGCCTGCACGACCGGCTGGCCGCCTTGGGCGGCCCCCAGGTGGCCGAAGCCCTGCGGCAGGCCGCTGTGGGCGGCCTGAAGCCGGTTCCGCAGCCCGCCGAAGGTGTCACCTATGCGCACAAGATCGAAAAGGCCGAAGCGGCCATCGACTGGGCGCTGGACGCCGAGGCCATCAGCCGCCGGGTGCGCGCCTTCGATCCGTTTCCCGGTGCGAGCACGACCATCGGTGCGGAAGTGGTGAAGCTCTGGCGCTGCGAGGCCGATGCCGCCGCCGGGCCGGCGGCCGCGCCGGGCACGGTCGTGTCGGTGTCCGGTGCCGGCATCGTGGTCCAGTGCGGGCGGGGCATGCTGCGCGCCACGGTGCTGCAGCGCCCCGGCGGCAAGCGCCTGGCGGTGGCGGATTTCCTGCGTGGCTGCCCGGTGGCGGCCGGTGCCGTGCTGGGCGGCGTTCCCACCGCATCCGCGGCGGCATGAGCGACTCTCCGTCCGCGCCTCCGCGGCGGGCGGCCGCCATGACGGTGGCCGAACTTGTGCGACACCCGGAATTCCGCCGCGGCGCGCGTGAGATGTCCGGCATGAGCATCGGCATCGGCGCCTGGGCCCTGGTCACCGGCATCGCCATGGCCAAGAGCGGCATGGGCACCGGCCTGGCGGTGTTCATGTCGCTGGCCGTCTATGCCGGCAGCGCACAGTTGGCGGTGCTGCCGCTGATCGCAGCGGGGTCGCCCATCTGGGTGGTGTGGCTCACCGCCTGCTGCATCAACCTGCGTTTTGTCATCTTCAGCACCCTGTGGCGCAATTTCTTCGGCCACTTCACGCGTGCCCGGCGCTGCACCATCGGCTATTTCAGCGGCGATGTGAGTTTTGTGCTGTTCGTGCGCCGGTACCCCGACCTGCGGTCCCGACCCGGCCAGGAGCCGTACTTCTGGGGCGCGGCTTCGCTCAACTGGGTGGCATGGCAGGCCTGTTGTATCGCTGGCGTGCTGCTGGCCGACATGGTGCCGGTCGGCTGGGGCCTGGGTTTCGCCGGCGTGCTGGCCCTGCTCGGTGTGCTGTGTTCGATGCTTGGCGACCGCATCGCCCTGCTGGCCGCGGGGGTTGCTGGTGCGGCCGCGGTGGCGGCCTTCGCACTGCCACTGAAACTCAACATCCTGGTCGGCATCGCCGCGGCGGTGGCGCTCGGCCTGGTGCTGGAAGCGGCATGGCCCGAGCGGCCGACGCGTGGGGACGCCGCGGATGCCGACGCGGGGGAGAGCCGGCTGTGAGTTTCTGGCACACCGTCATCACCATCGTCGGCCTGGCACTCATCACCCTGCTCACGCGGAGTTTCTTCCTGTGGCCCCGGCGCGAACTGCATATGGCCGACTGGCTGCGGCGCGGCCTGCGTTATGCGCCGCTGGCGGCGATGGCGGCGGTGCTGGCGCCGGAACTGGTCATGCACGACGGCCACTTCATCTCCACCCTGGCCGACGCGCGGCTGCCGGCGGCGGTGGCGGGCGCCGCCTTCTACCTGTGGCGCAAGAGCATCCTGGGCACCATCGCGCTCGGCATGGCGGTGTACCTGCCGCTGCACATCGGGCTGGGCTGGTAAGCCGCTCAGCCCAACCGCCGGCGGGCCGTCCCAAGGCGGCGCGGCCCCCTCGGGGGGGCCGCGACGACACGCAGTGCGGAGCGTGGGGGTCATCCTTTCGGTCGCATCAGCTTGACCGTGGAGGTCGCGGTCGCCAGCAGGCGCCCATCCTCGGCGAACAGGTCGGCCTCCAGGAAGGCCACGCTGCCGCCTTCGCGCCGGATACGCGCTTCCGCGGTGACGGTGCCGGGGGCGGTGCGGTCGAGGAAGGACACCTTGATCTCCAGGCTGGCCGAGCCGGTGTCGGGCAGCCGCGCGGCGATGGCGAAGGCCATGCAGTTGTCCAGCCAGGCGGTGACGAAGCCGCCCTGGATGGTGGTGCCACCGCTGTGCGCCCAGGCCGGGCGGGCGTTGTACTGCACCCGGGCGCTGCCCTTTTCCTTGTCTTCGGCCAACAACTGGATGAAGCCGAGGCTTTCGAGCAGTTCGGGGGGGAAACGTCGGCTGTTGCCGGAGGTGGATGTCGCCATGCTTGCTGTCGTGTTCAGTTGCCGGTGAAACGCGGGGTGCGCTTTTCCGCGAAGGCACGCCGGCCTTCGGCGTAGTCCGCGCTCTGGACGCAGCGCTGGCGCGCCGCGGCGATCTCCGCCGCATCGTCGTCCGCCGAGGGCGACTGGGCCAGCCGGATCGCCGCCTTGGCCAGGCGGATCGTCAGGGGCGCATTCTCCGCGATGGTGGCCGCCAGCCGGGCCACCTCGGCATCGAGTGTGTCGGGCGTGAAGCTGTTGTGCACGAGGCCGATGCGTTCGGCTTCGGCCCCATCGAAGCTGCGGGCGGTGAAGAACAGGTCGGCCACCCGCGGCCCGCCCAGGGCCGCCACCATCTGGCGCACGCCGTTGAAGGCATAACCCAGGCCCAGGCGCGCGGCCGGCATGCGGAATTTCGCATTGGCCGCGCAGTAGCGCAGGTCGCAGGCCATGGCCAGGCCGAGCCCGCCGCCCATGCAGATGCCGTGGATGCTGGCGACCACCGGGAAGGGCGCCTGCGCCAGGGCCGCCTGGGCATCCTCCACCGCGTGGTCGTAGGCCTCGCTGCCGGTCTCGGCCGAGCGGGTGCTGTCGAATTCGGAAATGTCGGCGCCGGAGACAAAGGCCTTCTCCCCCTCGCCGCGCAGCACCAGCACCCGCACGGCCTGTTCCTGGTCTTGATGCTGGCCCAGGGTCCGTACCTGCATCGCCAGGTCCAGCCACATGGCCAGCGACATGGCGTTGTACTTCGCGGGGTTGTCGACAAGCAGGGTGGCGATGCCACCGTCGCCGCGCGCCAGGACGATGCGGCCGGCCATCAGACAGCCGCCACTGCGCGCAGGTGGGCGATGCCGGCCTCGTCGTAACCGGCTTCGCGCAGGATCTCCTCGCTGTGCTGGCCGATGCTGGGGGCGGGCGCCACCATGTGGGCCGGTGTGCGCTCCAGCCGTACCGGCTGGGAGATGAGGTCCATGGTCCCGCCATCGGGCGCGGTGACGGCCTCCACCACGCCCAGGTGTTTCACCTGTTCGTCCTCGAACATCTGGGGCACGGTGTAGACCGGGCCGGCGGGAATGTTGGCGCGGTTGAGCACCTGCACCCAGTGCTCCACCGGCTGGGTCAGGAACAGCGCCTGCACCGTGTCGTTGATCTCGCGGCGGTTGCGTACGCGGTCGGCGTTCAGCCGGAATTCGGGCCGCGCCAGCCAGTCGGGCCGCTCGATGGCGGAGCAGAACTCCTTCCACTGGCCTTCGCCCGACACACCGATGTTGAGCCAGCCGTCCTGCGCCTTGAAAAGGCCCATGGGCGCGGAGGTGGGGTGGTCGTTGCCCTCCTGCCCCGCCACGTCGCCCTCGACCAGGTAACGCGCCGCCTGGAAGTCCATCATGGCGATCTGCGCGTGCAGCAGGGACGCATGCACCCACTGGCCTTCGCCCGATACCTCGCGCTCCAGCAGCGCCGTCAGGATGCCGATGGCGGTGTAGAGCCCGGTGCTGGAGTCCGACACCGCGATGCCGGCCCGCGTCGGCCCGTTGGCCGCGAAGCCGGTGACCGACATCAGCCCGCCCATGCCCTGGATCACCTGGTCGAAACCTGGGCGCCAGGCGTAGGGTCCGTCCTGGCCGAAGCCCGAGATGCTGGCCAGGATGATGCGGGGGTTGAGGGCCTTGAGTGTTTCGTAGTCCATGCCCAGGCGCTTCTTCACGTCGGGCCGCCAGTTCTCCAGGACCACGTCGGCGGTCTTCACCAGGCGGTGCAGCACCTCCACGCCTTCGGGACGCTTGAGGTTGAGGGTCAGCCCGCGCTTGTTGCGGTTGAGGTTCTGGAAATCGCCGCCCTTGCGTTTGGCGGCGAACATCGCGTCGTTGGGGTCGACCCCCGGCGGCGGTTCGATGCGGATCACGTCGGCACCGAAGTCGGCCAGCATGCGGGCACAGGTGGGACCGGCGCGTACCCGCGAAAGGTCGAGCACGCGGAAGCGGGACAGGGCAGGGGAGGCGTTGATCTGGGGCATGGCAGTAGAAGAAAAGATGAAGGAGGAGGCCCGGTCAGGTCTCGAGGACGACCTTGCCGAAATGGGCGTTGCTGCGCATGCAGGCCAGCGCCTCGGCGGCATCGGCCAGCGCGAAGCGGCGGCTGACCGGCAGGCGCAGCGTGCCGGCGGTCACCGCATGCCACAGGTCGTGCTGCATGTGGCGTGCGATCTCGCGCACCTCCTCGTGCGTGCGGGTGCGGAAACTCACGCCGGTGTAGCGGATGCGGCGCGCCGAATGCAGGTCGTAGTCGAAGGTGCCGGTGAAGCCGCCCATGCGTCCGACGTTGACGATGCGGCCGCACAGGCGGGTGGCCTGCATGCTGGCGTTGACCGTAGCCCCGGAGACGAAGTCGATCACCAGGTCCACGCCCTGGCCGCCGGTGGCGTCGAGCACCTGCTGCGGCCAGGCGGGATCGGTGCTGTCGAGGGCGAGGTCGGCGCCGAAGCCGGCCAGCTGTGCCCGGCGCTCCGCGGTGGTCGAGGTGCCGATGACCAAACCGGCGCCCAGGTACTTCGCCACCTGCAGGCTCATCAGGCCCACCGCGCTGCTGGCGCCCTGCACCAGCACGGCTTCGCCGCGCTGGAACCCGCCACTGGCCACCAGCGCCTCGTGCGAGGTCTGCAGGGCGATCGGCAGGGTGGCGGCCTGGCCGAAGTCGGTGATGCCCGCGGGCAGCGGGTAGACACGGCCCCAGTCGGCCACCGCGTATTCGGCATAGCCACCCACGCCGGAGCACATCACCGCATCGCCCGCCCGCAGCCGGGCCGGCACCTCGGCGCCGGCCTCGACCACCGTGCCGGCCCACTCGATGCCGATGGTGCTGCCGCTGCCACCGCTGCGGCCATGCCGGCCGCCGGCGGCCACGTGCAGGTCGGCGCGGTTCAGCGCGGCCGCGTGCACCTTCACCAGCACCTCGTGCGGTCCGGGGCGCGGCACCGGCAGGTCGGCGAGTTCGGGTCCGCCGTGGCCGACGATGATGGCTTTCATGGTTTCCTTTGTGTGTGCGCGGCAGCGCAAGCCCGACAATGCGCACAGGATTGCCGGTTTGTTTTATTATTCATTTAGTGAATTACCTATTCAATAATTGTTGCGTGAAGCACGCAGCCACTGCATCAGGGTTTTCCATATGAGCGAGAAGCCGGGCGGACAGCCGCTCGTCACCGGATTGCTGCGCGGCCTGTCGGTGCTGCGCTGTTTCGACCACGGCCGCGAGCGGCTGGGCAGCAGCGACATCGCCCGCATGACCGGCCTGCCGCAGCCGACCGTGTGGCGCCTGTGCAAGACGCTGGAGCATGGCGGCTACCTCATCGCCGACCGCGACGGCAAACGCTTCCGGCCCGGGCTGTCGATCCTCACGCTGGGCTACGCCGCACTCGATACGCTGGAACTGGCCGAATTGGCGCGTCCGCTGCTGGAGGAGGCCGCCACCGAATTCCGCGGCGCCTGCAGCCTCTCCACCCGCGAGGGCGTTTCCATGCTCTACCTGCAGCGCTACGAGGCGCCGCGCTCCTTCCTGAGCCTGAACCTGCGGGTCGGCTCGGAAGTGCCCATCATCAGCAGCGGCACCGGCTGGGGTTACCTGGCCGGCCTGCCGGAGGCGGCGCTGGCCCCGGCGCTGGAGGAATGCCGCCGCGCTGACCCGGCCCTCTACCAAAAACACGCCCAGCAGGCGCTCGACGCCATCGCGGCCTACCCCGCCGCAGGCTACGTGACCAACGTCGACGTGTTTTTCCCCGGCCTGGCGACCGTCTCCGTGCCCCTGGCCGGGCCCGGCAGTCCGGTGGCGTACGTGGTGAACTGCACCTCCCCCTCGGCGGTACTGGACACGCCCGAGGCGCGCGGCGCCGCCGGGGCCGCCATGGTCAAGGTCGCCGGACAGCTGCGCCCCGTGATCGCCCGGCTCGAAGCCCAGAACTGACGCCCGGAACCCCGGCTAGGTGAACACCCTAATGTTCGCCCACCTTTGCTCGTCTTACCATTAATGAATAGATTATTCATTTAATGAATTGAGCAAGTCCATGATCAGCTATCCCCTCACCGCCCACGGCGTTTCGACCCGCATCCAGGAGGCCGGCCACGGCGACAAAACCATCGTGCTGGTGCACGGCACCGGCGGCCGCGCCGACCGCTGGAGCCGCAACATCGACGCCCTGGCGGCCCAGGGCTTCCACGTCTACGCCATGGACCTGCCGGGCCATGGCTTCGCCGCCAAGGGCGCCGGCGTCGACTGCTCGGTGCCGGCCTACCGGCGTTTCCTCGGCAACCTGCTGGACGCACTGGGCATCGCCCGGGCCACCATCGTCGGCACCTCGCTCGGCGGCCACGTCGTGGCCTCCTATGCGCTGGAACACCCCGACCGCATCGACGGCATCGCCCTGGTCGGCAGCATGGGCCTGGTGCCCATCGGCGACGAGGCGCGTGGGCGTATCCAGGCGGGGGCCAACAACCAGACCCGCGACGGGGTGGAAGGCAAACTCAAGCGGGTGATCTTCGACGCCGCCCTGGTCACCCCCGAGATGGCCGAGGAGGAGTTCCGCATCAACAACTCCGAAGGCGCCAAGGAGTCTTTCGCCGCGCTCGGCCGCTATATCGCCGCCGACCTCGACAAGGAAGTCGTGGGCGAGCAGCTCGCCCTGGCCGACTTTCCCGTGCTGCTGGTCTGGGGTGAGGAAGACAAGACGGTGCCGCCCGCCGTCGGCGCCCAGGTGCGCCAACTGCTGCCCAAGAGCCGGCTGGCACTGCTGGCCCGCGCCGCCCACACGGCCTATTACGAACGCGCCGACGTGTTCAACCGCATCCTGGGCGATTTCGTGGCCGGCAAGGACGAGCGTTTTGCGGCCAACGGCCTGCGCTGGGAATGAGAGGACGGTGGGCATGAAAAGCTACATCGTCAACGGCACCCTGATCGACGGCACCGGCGCCGCCGCACGGCCGCTGCACTGGCTGGAGATCGACGGCGAGCGCATCACCGACATCGCCGCGGGCGAGGGCCCGCAGCGGCCCCTGCCGCAGGGCGCTGCCATTGCCTGGGACGCGGCGGGCAAGACCGTCATGCCGGGCCTGGTCGATGCGCATTGCCATATCAGCTACGGCGTGGCGCGGGGCATCGAGGAGCAGGACCTGTTCGGCTCGGCAGAATACCGCGCGTTGCGCGGCGTGTACCACGCGCGGCACGTGCTGCAGGCGGGGGTCACCTCGTTCAGCGACCCCGGCGGCAGCTGGTACGTAGGTGTGGCGGTGCGCGATGCGATCCGTGGCGGCCTCTTTCCCGGGCCGCGCATGTCCACGGCGGCGCGCTACCTCAGCACCCATACCGCGCTGACCGACTATTTTCCCTCCTGGGTCGGTTCGCCGCGCTCCGGCGTCGGCGCGCTGACCGAAACGGCGCAGCAGATGCTGTCGGAGGTGCGCGACCAGGCCAAGAACGGCGTGGACTTCATCAAGATCGCCGCCAGCGGCGAGTCGTCCGTCCTCACGCCGGGCGGCGGCAGTGTGCCGGCCTTCCGCGCCGAGGAACTGGCGCTGATCGTGGACGAGGCGCACCGCCTGGGCAAACGTGTCACCGCCCATGCCCGCAACGGGCAGGCGGTGGCCGACTGCGTCAAGGCCGGCATCGACTGGATCCAGCATGCCGACTTCATGGACCGGCCGCAGGCCGACCTGCTGGCCACAAGCGGCATCCCCTGCTGCCCGGCGCTGACCTTTGTCGCCAACGTGGCCGACTGGGGCCACATCGCCGGCTGCAGCCAGGCGCGCATCGACCGCTTCAAGCGCGATCTGGACACCGCGGTGCGCAACCTCGACTACGCCTGGCGCAACGGCGTGACCATGATGTGCGGCACGGACACGGGCTTTGCCGTCACCCCCTATGGCGAATGGCATGCACGCGAGCTGGAACTGTTCGTCAACCTGCTGGGCATGAGCCCGCTGCAGGCCATCACCTGCGGCACGCTTAACGCAGCGTTCACCGTGGACGCGGCCAACACCGGATCGCTGGAGACCGGCAAGTTCGCCGACCTGCTGGTGGTGGACGGCGACCCGCTGGCCGACATCCGCATCCTGCAGGACCGCAAGCGTTTCAGCGCCATCTTCCTGGGCGGCCAGCCGGTCGACCTCACGCCGCCACCGCCGGCGCAGCGCTGGCCCTGGGAGCGCAGCCTGCAGATTTCGGCCAGCGAGCTGTACCGTCCCACGGTGGAAGCGGCCCTGCTGGCGGAAAACGGCTGAACCGCGCAGCCCACAACAAAAAAAGGAGACACCCCCATGACCCGACTGCTCCGCCGCCGCCTCGCGCTGGCCGCCGCTGCGTTGCTGCTGGCAACCGGCGCGCTGGCCGATCCCACGCACATCTCGATCATCGTGCCCTATGCGCCGGGCGGACTGTCCGACACGCTGGCCCGGCTGACAGCCGGGGCGCTGGCCAAAAGCATGGGCATCCCCGTCATCGTGGACAACCGCCCCGGCGCCAACGGCGTGCTGGGCCTGCAGGCCATCGCCCATGCCGCGCCCGACGGCGCCACCATCGGCATGGTGCCCGCCAGCGTGATGACGGTGAACCCCTTCCTCTACAAGGACATGAAGGTCGACACCGTGACCGGCGTGGCCCCGCTCACCCTGGCGCTGACGCTGCCCAACGTGCTGGTGGTGCACCCCAGCGTGCCGGCGACCAACATGGCCGAGCTGCTGGCCTGGCTGAAGAAGGCGCAGAAAACCGTGTCCTTCGGCTCCATGGGTGCCGGCTCCAGCGCCCACCTGAACGGCGAAATGCTGGAACACGACGCCGGCCTGCAACTCACCCACATCCCCTATAAGGGCAGTGCACTGGCGATGCAGGACCTGATGGCCGGCAACATCCAGATGGCCTTCGAGAACCTGCCGGTGGCCCTGCCCTACATCCAGGCCGGCAAGCTGCGCGCCATCGGGGTCACCAGCACGGCACCCTCCCCACAGGCCCCGAACATTCCGCCCATCAGCCGCTCCCTGCCGGGGTTCGAGGACAACATCTGGTTCGGTTTCATCGCGCCGGTCGGCCTGCCCGCGGCGTTCGCGGTGAAGCTGCACGACCACTTGGTGAACGCGGTGCGGTCAGCCGAGGTTGCCAAACCCATGCAGGAGCGCGGCGCCACCGTCATCACCAGCAGCCCCGACGAAATGCGCAAGGTGGTGGTCGATGAGCGCCGCAAGTGGGGCGCGCTGATCGCCGAGCGCCACATCAGCCTCGAGTGAGCCCGCCACGCCCCGTCCCGATTCCCCCACAGGAGACACACCATGCAAAGACGTGATTTCATCGGCCAGGCGGGCATGCTCGCGGCCGCCACCACCCTGGGCCTGCCGGCCCAGGCCCAGGCCCCGCAGAGCGCCCAGGTGCTGGTCGGCTTCGTGCCGGGGGGCCTGAGCGACACGCTGGCGCGGCGGGTGGCCGACGGCCTGCGCGGTGCCTATGCGCCGGCCGTGGTGGTGGAGAACAAACCCGGTGCCTCCGGCCAGATCGCCATCAGCCAGCTCAAGAACAGCCCGGCCGACGGCAGTGTGCTGCTGCTGACACATTCGTCCTCGCTGGCCATGTACCCGTTCACCTTCGCCAAGCTGCCCTACAAACCCCTGGAAGACCTGCTGCCGGTTTCGCTGGTCTGCTATACCAACCACGCCCTGTGTGTCGGGCCGGCGGTGCCGGCCAGCGTACGCAACGTGAAGGAGTTCCTGGCCTGGGCCAAGGCCAACCCCGACCAGGCCAACTACGGCTCGCCCGGCCTGGGGTCCATGCCGCACCTGATCGTCACCGTGGTCAACAAGGTGGGCGGGGGCGACCTGCGGCCGGTCATCTACCGCGGCACGGCCGCCGCCATCATCGACATGGTGGGCGGGCAGATATCGGCCGCGTCGGGGCCGGCCGGCAACTTCCTGCCCATGGTGCAGGCCGGCAAGGCGCGTTTCCTGGCCATCTCGGGCGACACCCGCAGTTCGTACGCACCCGACGTGGCGACCTACCGGGAGCAGGGTTTCCCGATGACGGCGCGCGAGTGGTACGGCGTCTACCTGCCCGGCAAGGCCAAACCCGAGACCGTGCAGCGGGCTTCGGTGGCCACGCGGGCGGCACTGGCCGACCCGGCCCTGGCGGCCAGCCTGAAGATGAACGGCGTGGACGTTGCATCCTCCACGCCGGCCGAACTGGCCGCCATGCTGGTGGCCGATACCGCCGAGTGGAAACGCCTGACCAAGGAGATCAATTTCACCGCGGAGTCCTGAGTCCCCACGCTCCGCACTGCGTGTCGTCGCTGCCCCCCAAGGGGGCCGTCGCCGCCTTGGGGGCGGCCCGGCGGCGGCTGGCGTTTGGCTATGGAAAAACGGGGTGGGCGTCCGACATTCCTACAATCCGGGCTTTTCCGCCACCGCTTTTTCTTCGCTCCGCATGAACATCCTCCGTTTCTCCGACCTGTGCGCCCAGGGCAAGGCCGCCGGCCAGCGCGTCTTCATCCGTGCCGACCTCAACGTGCCGCAGGACGATGCCGGCAACATCACCGAGGACACGCGTGTCCGCGCCTCGGTGCCCTGTATCGAGATGGCGTTGAAGGCCGGTGCCGCCGTGATGGTCACCTCGCACCTGGGCCGCCCGACCGAGGGGGAGTTCAAACCTGCCGACTCGCTGGCACCGGTCGCCGCACGGCTGGCGCAGCTGCTGGGACGTGAAGTGCCGCTGGTGGCGAACTGGGTCGATGGGGTACAGGTCGCGCCGGGCAGCGTGGTGCTGCTGGAGAACTGCCGCCTGAACAAGGGCGAGAAAAAGAACGACCCGGTGCTGGCGAAGAAGCTGGCCGCGCTGTGCGACATATTCGTGCACGACGCCTTCGGCACCGCCCACCGGGCCGAGGCCTCGACCTACGGCATCGCGCAGTACGCCCCCATCGCCTGTGCCGGCCCGCTGCTGTCGGCCGAGATCGACGCCATCAGCAAGGCGCTGGCCAACCCCAAACGTCCGCTGGCCGCCATCGTGGCCGGCTCCAAGGTCAGCACCAAGCTCACCATCCTCAAGGCGCTGGCCGACAAGGTCGACCAGCTGATCGTCGGCGGCGGCATCGCCAACACCTTCCTGCTGGCCGCCGGCCTGCCCATCGGCAAGTCGCTGGCCGAGCCCGACCTGCTGGACGAGGCCCGCGCGGTGATCGAGGCCATGCGCGCCCGCGGCGCGGCAGTGCCTATTCCGGTGGACGTGGTGACCGCCAAGACCTTCGCCGCCGATGCG
Source organism: Pseudomonadota bacterium (assembly GCA_040390235.1). GTDB lineage: Bacteria > Pseudomonadota > Gammaproteobacteria > Burkholderiales > Burkholderiaceae_C > Xylophilus. The sequence continues at coordinate 15,578 of JAZJYT010000022.1, forward strand.
GTGGCGACGACCAAACGATCGGCCGACGTGGCCGACGACGACCTGATCCTGGACATCGGGCCGGAAACGGCGGCCCAGTTGGCGGCCCAGCTCAAGGCGGCTGGCACCATCGTCTGGAACGGCCCGGTGGGCGTGTTCGAGTTCGACGCCTTCTCGCACGGCACCGAGACCATCGCACGGGCCATCGCGGCGTCGGATGCCTTCAGCATCGCCGGCGGCGGCGACACCCTGGCGGCCATCGCCAAGTACGGCATCGAGAAGGACGTGGGTTACATCTCCACCGG
>JAZJYT010000022.1:15961-86200 GCA_040390235.1 Pseudomonadota bacterium
GCGCTTGTCGCACGGCCCTTGAAGTCCGTCCAGCAGCCGCGGGTGAAGTCATAGAGCTTGCAGGCGCGCGCGGTGGTGAAGTACCACTTCCAGGAGAAACGCTGGATGATGATGCGGTCGGGCAGCAGGTGCTCCAGCATCTTCTGCGCTTCCTTGAGTTTGTACAGCGGGATGCTCATGTCCACGTGGTGCGCGGTGTGCTCCATGATGTGGTGCATCAGCGCGCCGATCTGCAGCGGGAAGGTCAGGTGCACGGTGGTGGACACGAAGGGCTGGGCGCGTTGCCAAGCGGCGCGTTCGTCGTGCCAGGACACCTTCACGTGGGTGTGGTGCACGTAGACCACGAAGCCGATCATGGCGAACCAGAACATCACCGGCAGCACGAAGCAGACACCCAGCAGCAGCAGCACCGACTGGCCGGTGAGCAGGGCGGCGGCCACGGTGCCGGCCAGCCACACGGCGGCGAAGCCGGCGATCAGGCTGCAGTCGCGCGAGAACACCGGGCGTTCGGTCTGGGCGCTGCGGTCGCGCGCCACCATGCGGCGCCACCAGATTTCGACCATGTAGTACACACCGGGCGCCCAGCCACTGCGGTAGAGGCGCTCCATGAAACGGCGCGCCGGTGGCAGTGCGCCGTATTCGGCCTGGGTCAGCGGCGCCCAGACGAAGTCCACGCCCTTGAGGTTGGTGAAGCCGTGGTGCACCACGTTGTGGCCCATGTCCCACAGGCTGAAGGGCGTGAGCGAGGGCAGGAAGGCGATGCGGCCGAGCCAGCGGTTCAGGCCGCGGTGCGGCGTCAGGCTCTGGTGGCAGGCGTCATGGCCGATGACGAACAGCCGGCCGATGACAAAGCCGGCCACCAGGCCGCACAGCAGCTTGAGCCAGGGCGAGGCGAACGCCACCGCACCGGCCAGCAGGGCGGTGAGCAGCGTGTAGTCGAGCACCAGCAGGGCCAGGGCGCGCAGTGTGGTGCGCTCCGACAGGGGGATCAGCCACGAGCGGATCACCTTGCGGTGGGGCAGGGGCAGTTCGGGTGCGAGCGGTTGCGGCACACACACGGAAGACAGGGCGTTTTCGGTCGTATGGGTCATGACAGGGGAAGGACGGCAAAAAGAAGGAAACTGTTTGCCTGGGCGGGGCCGTCTGCTCCGCATGGGTAGGGGCGCCAAGCGGCCGAAAAAAGCCGCAAAACCCTGGAATGCTACGCGACTTCGTGTGGCAGGCCCATGACGAAGGCCCTACAAGCGGCCATAAATGGCATTTCCGCCCGTTTTGCACCTGCAACACCCGTGCCTCGGCGAAATGTAAGAATCGACGCGCCAGAACCACAGAGGAGACTTCCGCATGCGCCAACGCCGAGCCACCAAGATCGTAGCCACCCTGGGCCCCGCCAGCAACACCCCGGAGATGCTCGAAGCCATGATCCGCGCAGGCGTGAACGTGGTGCGGCTCAACTTCAGCCACGGCAAGGCCGAGGACCACGTCAACCTCGCCCGCCTGGTGCGCGAAGCCGCGGTACGCGTCGGGCGGGAAGTCGCCATCATGGCCGACCTGCAGGGCCCCAAGATCCGTGTCGGCCGCTTCGCCGAAGGCAAGGTCGAGCTCCAGCCCGGCGCCAGCTTCATCCTCGACGCCTCGCGCACCGAACCCGGCGACCTCGCCGGCGTCGGCCTCGACTACAAGGAACTGCCGCGCGACGTCAAGCCCGGCGACGTGCTGCTGCTCAACGACGGCCTCATCGTGCTCACCGTCGACCGCGTACTCGGCGAACAGGTCATCACCACCGTCAAGCTCGGCGGCGAACTCTCCAACAACAAGGGCATCAACAAGCAGGGCGGCGGCCTCACCGCCCCGGCCCTGACCGCCAAGGACATGGAAGACATCCGCACCGCGATGAGCTTCCAGGCCGACTACGTGGCCGTGAGTTTCCCCAAGAACGCCACCGACATGGAAATGGCCCGCCAGCTCTGCAACGTGGCCGCTGCCGAATACCGCCACCGCCCCGGCCTCATCGCCAAGATCGAACGCGCCGAAGCCATCCCCCACCTCGAAGAAATCCTGCGTGTCAGCGACGGCATCATGGTCGCGCGCGGCGACCTGGCCGTGGAAGTCGGCAACGCCGCCGTGCCGGCGCTGCAGAAACGCATGATCAAGCTGGCCCGCGAGAACGACCGCCTGGTCATCACCGCCACCCAGATGATGGAAAGCATGATCACCAACCCGGTGCCCACCCGTGCCGAGGTGAGCGACGTGGCCAACGCGGTACTCGACGGCACCGACGCCGTCATGTGCTCGGCCGAAACCGCCTCCGGCCGCTACCCGCTGGAAACGGTGATCGAGATGGCCGCCATCTGCTCGGCCGCCGAAGCCGCCGAAGACGTCAAGCTCGACGCCGACTTCACCGGCCAGACCTTCAGCCGCATCGACCAGTCCATCGCCATGGGCGCACTGTTCATGGCCCACCACCTGGGCGCCAAGGCCATCGTGGCACTGACCGACAGCGGCTCCACCCCGCTGTGGATGAGCCGCCACCGCATCCACGTGCCGATCTATGCCCTGACACCGCGGGTGGATACGCAGCGCAAGATGGCGCTCTACCGCAACGTGCGCCCGCTGCTGATGGATTCGAGCGTGGACCGCGACTCGGCCCTGGCCGATGCCGAGCAGCACCTGAAGAGCCGGGGCATCGTCGACAGCGGCGACGTCTACGCCATCACCTGCGGTGAGCCCATGGGGCAGCCGGGGGGGACCAACATGGTCAAGATTTGCCGGGCGGCATGAAGTAGTACCCCGACGCTCCGCACGGCGTGTCGTCGCTGCCCCCGAGGGGGTCGCCGCCGCCCTGGGGCGGCCCGGCGGCGGCTGGTCTCCTCTAGTCGAAGCGCAGCGAGACCCCCGTCACGAAGGCCGTATCGCCCCTCTTGAGTCCCAGGCCGGGATCGCTGTCGAAGCGGTAGGTGAAGCCTGCCGTCAGGCTCAGCGAGCTGGTCATGGCCACCGACACGCCGGTGTCGAACAGCGCCCGGTAGGCGCCCCGGTCGGTCAGGTTGGGGAAGATGGTGAATTTCTGCCGCAGCTTGGTGGTCTCGCTCAGCTTGTGCGCGGTCTCCTCGGTCAGCACCAGTTCGGTCCGCCCGTATTCCGTGCGGGTGGCGCCGAGCACCGAGGTGGGCACGACATAACCGTCCTGGGTGTAGCCCAGGCCCAGCGAGATGTCGAAGGTGTTGGCCGCATCCCCCAGCAGCAGGTGGCGGCCGAAACCCGCCGCGGCCGAGTAGCGGTGCGCGATGTTGGACGGCCGGTCGCGCAGCCCGTCGGCCGAGGCGAACTTGAAGCTGTAGCGGGAAATATCGCGGTTGTACTGGCCGCCCAGCAGGTAGCGCTGGGTGGCGGTGACACCGTTGACCTTGCCGTAGTTGGCCTGGCCGTGCAGGGTGATCTTGTCGCGGTCGGTCACCCGGGCGCCTTCGCCCAGGGCGTTGAAGGTGGTCGAGTCGTTGTTGCCGGAGGTGAGGTTGGCGCCCGCGGTGAACATGGAGCGCCACTGGCCGTCGGGCTTGAGGGTGACCTGGGCAGACGATTCGGTGGTGGCAGCGCACAGGGCGGCGCCGCACAGGGCGAGGGTAAGCGCGCGGGTGGTCACGGAGGGGATCCTTTCTTTTTACTGCGGGCCGGATGGCTGATGTTGCATCGCAACAGCCTGCATGTCGGCGCCAGGTATCGCCGAGTTGTATCAAGGTGATAACACTGCCGCCCATGCCCGCTTCCAGAATGGCGACATCCAATCGGGCCGGGCTCCCGTACCTCCACTACATGAACGTTCCTCCCTTCTCCATGGCACGCCGCACCGGCATCCTGGCCGCGGCCACTGCTTTTATCTCCGGCTGCTCGGGTGTGCAGGTGCTCGACAAGCTTGTGCCCTCGAACGACTACAGCGCCGAGACCGGCCTGGCCTATGGCCCCGATCCGCGCCAGCGCCTGGACGTGTACCGCCCCACGGGCACGCCCGGGGCCACCAGGCCGCCGGTGGTGGTGTTTTTCTACGGCGGTGCCTGGAGCCACGGCAACCGGGCCGACTACCGGTTTGTCGGCGAGGCCCTGGCCAGCCGAGGTGCCATCGTGGTGGTCGCCGACTACCGCCTCAGCCCGCAGGTGCGCTATCCGGTGTTTGTGCAGGACAGCGCCCTGGCGGTGCGCTGGGCGGCCGACCACGCCGAGTCGCTGGGCAGCGATGCGCAGCACCTGGTTCTCATGGGCCACAGTGCCGGCGCCTACAACGCGGCCATGCTGGCGCTGGATCCGCGCTGGTTGGGCGTGGTCGGTATGGCACCCGGCCAGTTGATGGCCTGGATCGGCCTGGCCGGCCCCTACGACTTCCTGCCCATCGGCGATCCCGAAACCCAGGTGGCCTTCCAGTGGCCCGACACACCGCCCGATTCCCAGCCCATGGCCCATGCCTCGGCAAAGGCGCCGCGCACGCTGCTGATGGTGTCGGAGCAGGACAAGGTGGTCGATCCCCAGCGCAACACCCTGGCGCTGGCCAGAAAGCTGCAGCTCCTGGGGGTGCCCGTCACCCTGCACCAGTACCCGCGCGTCAGCCACGTCACGCTGATCGGCAGCGTGGCGACGCCCCTGCGTTTCCTGGCGCCGGTGCGCGACGACCTGCTGGCCTTCCTGGGCCTGGAAAAAAAGTCCTGAACAGGGTTTAGGGGCCGGTCGGCGGGTCTCCTGGCCGGGGGCGGTAAAATTTTGGCCGTTTGCAGCGCGGTTACAAAACGCCCAACACGGCCTCCGGCCCCGCGCGCCCTCGCTTTTTTCCCACAACATCTTCTGGACAACACCATGGCTCTCGTCTCGATGCGCGAACTGCTCGACCATGCCGCCGCGAATGGCTACGGCATTCCGGCTTTCAACGTGAACAACCTCGAGCAGGTGCAGGCGGTCATGGAAGCCGCCAAGGAAACCGGCGCGCCGGTGATCCTGCAGGCCAGCGCCGGCGCCCGCAAGTACGCTGGTGAGCCCTTCATCAAGCACCTGATCCAGGCGGCGGTCGAGATGTACCCCGAGATCCCGCTGGTGATGCACCAGGACCACGGCCAGAGCCCGGGCGTCTGCCAGGGCGCCATCGACCTCGGCTTTTCGTCGGTGATGATGGACGGCTCGCTGGAGGCCGACGGCAAGACCATCGCCAGCTACGACTACAACGTGGACGTGACGAAGAAGGTGGCCGCCATGGCGCACCGCGTCGGTGTCACGGTCGAGGGCGAACTCGGCTGCCTGGGCTCGCTCGAAACCATGAAGGGCGACAAGGAAGACGGCCACGGCACCGACGCGACCATGACCCGCGAACAGCTGCTGACCGACCCGGAGCAGGCCGCCGATTTCGTCAAGCAGACGCAGATCGATGCGCTGGCCATCGCCATTGGCACCAGCCACGGCGCCTACAAGTTCACCCGCAAGCCCACCGGCGACATCCTGGCCATCGACCGCATCAAGGAAATCCACCGCCGCATTCCCAGCACCCACCTGGTGATGCACGGCTCGTCCTCCGTGCCGCAGGACCTGCTGGCCATCATCCGGCAGTACGGCGGCAACATGAAGGAAACCTACGGCGTGCCGGTCGAGGAAATCCAGGAAGCCATCAAACACGGTGTGCGCAAGATCAACATCGACACCGACATCCGCCTGGCGATGACCGGCGCGGTGCGCAAGTTCCTGGCCGAGAACCCGGAAAAGTTCGATGCCCGCGAATGGCTCAAGCCGGCCCGCGAAGCCGCCCGGCTGATCTGCAAGCAGCGCTACATCGAGTTCGGCTGCGAAGGCCAGGGCGCGAAGATCAAGGGCGACACTCTGCAGGTGGTCGCCGCCAGGTACGCCAAGGGCGACCTCGCCCAGGTCGTGCATTAAGCCGGCGCGCTTGTCCAACTCCCCGCGATAATGCCCCCAGCCCGTTGGACCCAGCGGGCTTTTTTCTTGCCAGGCCTTCCCCGTCCATGACCGCAGCCGCCCTCCACACCTCCGCCCTGACCTCCCTGCCGCTGCTTGCCCGCGGCAAGGTGCGCGACAACTATGCCGTCGGCGACGACCGCATCCTGATGGTCGCCAGCGACCGGATCTCGGCCTTCGACGTGATCCTGGGTGAACCGATTCCCGGCAAGGGCGAGCTGCTGACGCAGATGGCGCTGTTCTGGTTCGACAAGCTCGGCCACCTGTGCCCCAACCACCTGACCGGCGATGCGCCCGAGAGTGTGGTGAGCGCCGCCGAGATCCCGCAGATCAAGGGCCGTTCGATGCTGGTGCAGCGCCTGAAGCCGATTCCCGTGGAAGCCGTGGTGCGCGGCTACCTGGCCGGCAGCGGCTGGCAGGAGTACCAGCAGTCGCGTGCGGTCTGCGGTGTGCCGCTGCCCGAGGGCCTGCGGAACGCCAGCCCGCTGCCCGAGCCCATCTTTACCCCCGCGGCCAAGGCCGCCATGGGCGACCACGATGAAAACATCACCTACGGCCAGGTGGTGGAGATCGTCGGCCCGGTACTGGCCGCGCAGATCCGCGACACCAGCATCGCCATCTACAAGGCCGCCGCGGAGATCGCCCGGGCCAAGGGCATGATCATTGCCGACACCAAGTTCGAGTTCGGCCTCGACCCGGCCGGCAAACTGGTGCTGATGGACGAGGTGCTGACCCCGGACAGCTCGCGCTACTGGCCGGTGGAAGGCTACGAAGCGGCCTTTGCCGCCGGCACCAACCCCCCGAGCTACGACAAGCAGTTCGTGCGCGACTGGCTGGAGACCGCGAAGATCCATGGCAAGCCCTGGAACAAGACCCCCCCGGCCCCGCGCCTGCCGGAAGAGGTGATCGAGAAGACCGCGGCCAAGTACCGCGAAGCGCTGGAGCGGCTCACCGCCTGAGGGCGGTGGCGCCGCCCTCCGCTCAGCTCAGCACGACCGAGCTGAGGCGCCGGCGGTAGGTGGCGACGGTGGGGTCGGCCGGCGGAATCTGCCCGTCGGCCACCTTGACCTTGGGCGGCTCGATGATTTCGAGGATGGCGATGTAGGTCTTGCGTGCCAGGTCCTCGCTCCAGGCCTTGTCGCGCATCAGGATTTCCAGCAGCTCGTCCATGGCGGCCGTCCACTGCTGCTGGGCCATCAGGCCCTGGGCCTTGCCGAAACGCGCCTCGAAATCGCGTTTGCTGGCCGCGATGCGGGCCTCGAAGCCGGTCGCCGCATCGGCGGGGCCCTGTTCGGTCGCGTCGATGGCCTTCATCCAGCGCTGCAGGGCGTCGAAGCGGCGCACCTGGGGCGCCTGGGCGATGACGGGCGCGAAGGCCACCTTGGCGTCATCGGTGCGGCCGAGCTGCAGCAGCAGCTTCACGTAGTCGAAACGCGCGTCCTCGCTGGCCGGGTCGGTGGCCACGGCGTGCTGCAGTTTTTCCAGCGCGGTGTCGACGTCGCCTTCGGCCAGGGCCTGCTGGGCCTCGTCTTCCTCCAGCTCGGCCTCGGCCTCCTCGGCACTGGGCACGTGTTTGTCGAGGAAGGCGCGGACCTGGCTCTCCTGCTGGGCGCCCATGAAGCCGTCCACCGGCTGGCCGTTCATCAGCAGGATGCAGGTGGGCAGGCTGCGGATGCCGAAGGCACTGGCGATCTGCTGCTCCTGGTCGGAGTCGATCTTCACCAGCTTGAAGCGGCCGGCGTACTCGGTCTCCAGCTTCTCCAGGATCGGGCCCAGCGTCTTGCAGGGCGCACACCACGGCGCCCAGAAGTCCACCAGCACGGGCAGGGTCATCGAGGCGCTGATGACCTCGGCTTCAAAGTTTTCTACGGTGACGTCGATCATCGGGAGCAGATACGAATGGAAAAGCCGGATTCAAGCATGAATCCGGCTTTAACTGCGTGTCCGGGGGCCCGGACCGGGGGTTTAGCGTGCCTTGCCGCGTAAACCCAGGTTCTGCGCCCGGTACAGGTGGCCATCGGTGCTGGTGACGTACAGCTCGTCCAGGTCCTTGCCGCCGAAGGCGCAGCGCACCGGTGCGCCGCCGGGGAAGGCATGGCCCGCGCGCAGTTGCCCATTGGGGCCGAATACGTAGACCATGGGGCCGGGACCCGCCTCGGGGCCACCTGCGCAGGCCACGATGGAACCGTCTTCTGCCAGGGCCATGCCCTCGATGCCGCGGTGCGGGCCGGTGTGGTCGCGGCCGAAGGTGTGCAGCACGGTACAGGTGGCCACGGTGCCGTCGGGGCGCACCGGGTAGGCCCGCAGCTCGCGCAGTGCGGTGGCCTTGTCGCCTTCGGCCACGTACAGCGTCTTCTCGTCGGCCGACAGCAGCACGGCGCGCGGCGCCACGGTGTCGTGGGTAATGCGGCGGGTGGTCCAGTTGCCGCGCTCGTCGCGGTGGTGGCGCAGCACCGAGGCATGCTCCAGCTTCGGGAAGATCTGTGGGCCGATGGACAGCATCTCGCTGTACGGGTCGGCGAACCACAGGCGGCCCTTGCTGTCGCGCACGAGGTCGCTGGGATGGTTGTGCACCTTGCCGTCGAGGCGCAGGCCGGTGGTGGTGGCGCTGCCGTCGGCCAGGTACACGATGACACGGCGGCCGCCTTCCTGTGCGGCGTAGACCTTGCCGTCCGGCGCCACGGCCAGGCCGTTGGCGCGGCCGGTGTACTTGCGCCACAGGCTGGTGGCGCCGGTGGCCGGTACGTGGCGCTGGATCTGCATGCCGGTGATGAGGCTGAACAGCACACCCTCACCGTCCCAGGCGACACCGCCCAGGGTGGTGTTGGCGAAAGGGCCGGCGACCGGCTCGAAGGACCAGCCAATGCCGGTAGTCGTATTCACCATGGTGCCACCCCTGCGATGTTCAGGCGGGTACGGAAGACCTGGTTGAAGGTCGTGATGTAGAGCGTCTGCATGTCGTCGTCGCCGAAGCACATGTTGGTGCAGTGCTCGGGCACCCGCAGGCGGCACAGCAGCTGGCCCTGGGGGTCGATGATGTGGATGCCGCCGGGGCCGGTGCAGTACACGTTGCCTGCGGTGTCGACCTTCAGGCCGTCGGCCACGCCGTCCTCGTCGCCGGCCAGCTTGTGGAAGGGGCGGCCGGGGCCGCAGCTGCCGTCGGGGTTCACGTCGTACACACGGATGTGGCCCAGCATGGTGTCGTTGGCGTAGAGCAGCTTCTCGTCGGGCGAAAAGGCCAGCCCGTTGGGGTAGCTGACGTCGGCGATGGCCATGGTCACCGTCTTGCCGTCGGGCGACAGGCGGTAGATGCCGGACTCGTCGATGTAGCGCTGCACGTCCTCGGCCACCATGCCGGGGATGACCAGGCCGCCGGAGGAGTCGGTCCACCAGGTCGAGCCGTCGGAGTGCACGATGATGTCGTTCGGGCTGTTGAACTTCTTGCCCTCGTAGCCGGGGGCGATGGTGGTGATGACACCGTCATGCTCGAAGCGCCAGATGCTGCGGCTGCACCAGCCGGCCACCAGCAGGCGGCCCTGGTGATCGAAGGTCATGCCGTTGGCATGGCTGGAGGGGTTGAGCACCACCTCGCGGCCGACGCCGGGTGTCCACTTCCAGACCGTGCTGCCGATGATGTCGACGTAGTAGAGGATCTTCTTGCGTTTGTCCCAGACCGGGCCTTCGCCGAACTTCAGGCCCTGGGCGATGCTGTCGAGCGGCGGGTGGCGGTCCACCACACTCTCCCAGGCCCCAGCGTGCATATCAGTATCCATGACGTCCCTCCGGTGTCCAGCCGTGGGGTGCGAATGCACCGACGTCGCTGATGACGTCGATCACCACCGGCTTGTTCATGGCCAATGCGCGTTGCAGCGCGCCCTTCAATTCGCCCGGCTGCTCGACGCGGATGCCTTCGCAGCCGAGCGACTTCGCGACCGCGACGAAATCGATGTTCTCGAATTTCCACAGGTCTTCGGTGCGGGCGCCGGTGGCGTCGCCGTTCGGGTAGACCTTGTCCCAGAGCGGGATTTCCTGGTTCAGCGCGGTGTTGTTGTTCACCACCACCACCAGGTTGATGCCGAAGCGGGCCGCGGTTTCGAGTTCACCGATGTGGTAATAAAAGGCGCCGTCGCCGGTGAAGCAGACCACCGCGCGGTCGGGGTAGGCGCACTTCACGCCCATGGCGCCGGGAAAGCCCCAGCCCATGGAACCGGCGGCGCGCACGTAGCGCTGGCCCGGCCTGGTGAGTTCGACCATGGCGCCGCACCACATGCCGGAGTGGCCGGTGTCGGACACCACGAAGCCGCCTTCGGGCAGCACGTCGGAGATTTCCTGGCAGATGCGCTCGGGGCGGATCGGCGCCGCGTCGGAGTGGAGCAGCGCGTCGAACTTGCCGTGCCAGTCGGCCACGAGCTCGGTGATGCGCCCGGTCCAGGCACCGCGGCCGGCCGGCACGGCGGCCGGAGCCAGGGCCAGCATCGCGGCCAGCGTGGCCTTGGCGTCACCGGCCAGCGACACGGTGTTGGGGTAGGTACGGCCCAGTTCCTGCGCCTCGATGTCGAGCTGGATGACGGTCGTGCCCTTCTTCGGCACCTTCCAGTCCACCGTGGTCTGGCCGCCGGTGCGGCTGGCGATGAAGAACACCACGTCGGCTTCGCACATGGCGCGGTTGGCGCACTCGCGCGAGTAGGAGCCCACCACGCCGGCCGACAGCGGATGCTGCTCGTTGATGGTGCCCTTGCCGTTGAGCGAGGTGGCCACCGGGATCTGCAGGCGTTCGGCCAGGGCCATGACCTCGGGCTCCGCACCCGAGAAGGGCACACCGCCGCCGGCCAGGATGATGGGGCGTTCGGCCTTGGCCAGCAGGTCGAGTGCGTCCTGGATGGACGCGGCGTCGGCCACCGGGCGGAAAGCCGGCGTCTGGCCGAAGCGCGGCTCCTTGATCAGGTCCAGCTCGGCCTTGGCGTACGAGGAGTTGCCGTGCGGGCCGCGCACCTGCAGGTGCACCGGGCCGGGCGTACCGGTGGTGGCGTTGCGGAAAGCCTGGCGCAGCAGGTCGGGCAGGCGGCTGACTTCGTCGACCCGCACGTTGGACTTGGTCACGGCGTCGAACTGCGACAGGTCCTGCACTTCCTGGTAGCCGTTGCGGTACTGCGCATGCACCGGCGGGCCGCCGGAGATGGCGATGACCGGCGAGCCGGCCATGTAGGCGTCGCGCAGGCCGGCGGCGAGGTTGGAGCCGCCGATCTGCTGGGCCATGCAGATGCCGGGCTTGCCGCTGGCGCGGGCGTAGCCGTCGGCCATGTAGGCCGCCGACTTCTCGCCGTGCGTCATGATGCGGCGGATGGGCATGTCCTCCATCTCGGCGATGCCGCCCAGCATGATGGCGGGGATGTAGAAAACGTGGGTGACGCCGTAGCTCTCAAGCATTTCGGCGAACAGGCGTGAGCCGGTCATTTGCGGCATGGGATCTCCAGTCGTTGCGCCGCGGATCGTAGGAGAAGGCATCAATTCCCCAAAGGACTATTTCTTTATCAATCGAGACTTGGAAGTTATAGTCACGGCATGACCTTGCAGCAACTGCGTTACCTCTGCGGTGTGGTCGATGCCGACCTCAGCGTGTCGCGCGCCGCCCGCACCCTGTTCACCTCCCAGCCCGGCATCAGCAAGCAGATCCAGATGCTGGAGCGCGAGCTCGGCGTCGATCTGCTGATCCGCCAGGGCAACCGCATCACCGGCCTGACCGAGGCCGGGGGCGAGGTGCTGGGTGTGGCGCGCCGCATGCTGCTCGATGCCGAGCACCTGAAACGCATCGGCGAGGAGCACACTCACCGCACCGAGGGCCGGCTGGTGGTCGCCACCACCCACATCCAGGCGCGCTACATGCTGCGCGACGTGATCCGGCGTTTCACCGAGCACTACCCCGAGGTGCGGCTGGCGCTGCGCCAGGGCAGCCCGGCGCAGATCGCGCAGTGGGTGGTGTCGGGCGAGGCCGACATCGGCATTGCCGGGCGGCCGCCGGAAAGCCCGCCCGAGGTGGTGTTCCTGGCCGGCGAGCCGGTCGAACGCTGTGTCATCGCGCTGCGTGGCCACCCGCTGGTGCAGTCGCGCAAGCCGCTGACGCTGGAAGACATCGCGGCCTACCCCATCATCACCCTCGACGCCAGTTTTGCCGGTGGCTGGGCGGTACGCGAAGCCTTCGAGGCCGCCGGCATCGAACCCAACATCGTGCTGAGTGCGATCGATGTGGACGTGATCAAGACCTATGCGGAGCTGGGCCTGGGCATCGCCATCGTGCCCCTGGTGGCCTACGAGCCGGCGCGCGACCGGCAACTGGCCATGCGCACGGCCGAGGGCCTGTTCGCGCCGACGGTCTCGCAGATCGAGCTGCGCCGCGGCAACTACCTGCGCAGCTACATGGTGGACTTCATCGGCATGGTGCAGCCGCGCTGGGACCGGGCCGCCATCGAGAAGGCCCTGCGCTCGGGCGATGTGGAGCGATAGCTGGCAGGAATCGCGCGATAGCGAAATAGTACTTTCAAGAATAGAAGCACGGGCATAGGATTTCGCGCACGGTGCCCAGGAGAGGCGGCCGGTACAACGGAGATCCAGAACGATGCAAGGGCCTTGTGAGACGAATTCCCCGGCCGACGGTCTGTCGCGCCGCCAGTGGTGCGCGTGGGGAGCCGGAATGGCGCTGTCGGCGGTGTCGGCCGGCGTGGCCGCCGCCGAGACCTACCCGGCGCACCCGACCCGCTTCGTGGTGGGGGGCGGCCCCGACCAGCTGGCCCGCATCGTGGCCGACAAGCTCAGCACGGAATGGCCCCAGCCGGTGTTCGTGGAGCAGAAGAATGGCGCCGGCGGTACCGTGGCGGCGCAGTTCATCGCCGCCTCGGCGCCGGACGGCTACAACTGGCTGCTGTCTTCCACCACCTACACCATCGGCACCGCGCTGAATCCGAAGCTGCCCTACAACTTCAGCAAGGACCTGGCGCCGGTGACCATGATCGCCACGCTGCCCTTCGTGCTGGTGGTCAACAACGACCTGCCGGTGAAATCGCTGCAGGAGCTGGTGGCGCTGGCCAAGGCGCAGCCGGGCAAGCTCAATTACGCCTCCTCGGGCACGGGTGCGCCGCCGCACCTGGCCGGCGAGATGCTCAAGCAGATGGCCGGCATCGACGTGCTGCATGTACCCTACAAGTTTGTCTCGCCGGCCCTGGCCGACGTCATGGCCAACCAGGCGCAGTACATGTTCGCGCCCGCGCCGGCCGCGCTGGCGCTGGTCAAGGCCGGCAAGCTGCGCGCCATCGCGGTGAGTACCCTGGAACGCTACAGCCACCTGCCCGACGTGCCGACGGTGGCCGAGTTGGGCTACCCCGACTACCAGCTGGTCGGCTGGAATGGCGTGCACGTGGCCGCCAGGACGCCGGCGGTGATCCTCGACAAGATCGCCGCCGACGTGGCCGCCGTGATGAACACCCCGGAAGCCCGGCAGAAGGCCGAGAACGCAGGCTTCGTGCCCAGCGCCATGACCCGCAAGGAGTTCGAGGCTTTCTGCGCGGCCGACCTGGCCCGCTTCGCCAAGGTCATCAAGGCCGGCAACATCAAGGCCGACTGACGCGCAGGCGCGCCTGTGGCCAGTTCAGCATTCCGCCAGAGGCACGGCACAGTGCCCGGACGACAACGGAGACAAGCATGCAGACGGCTTCTTGTGTTGACCCGACCGGTGCCCTGCGGCGCCGCCCCTGGCTGGCCGGCGCGGCGGCGCTGTGGCTGTCGGGCCCGGCCGGTGCGGCCGGTACTGCCAGCGCCACGGCGTACCCGGTGCGGCCGGTGCGTATCCTCCTGGGCGGCAACCCGGGCTCGCTGGGCCGCATCCTGGCTGACAAGCTGGCGGCCCGGTGGGGGCAGGCGGTGTTCCTGGAGCAGAAGAATGGGGCCGGCGGTGCGCTGGCCACCGAATTCCTCGCCTCCCAGCCGCCCGATGGCTACAACCTGCAGCTGACCACCGTCAGCCTGTCCGCCCAGACCGTGCTGCAGCGCAAGGAGCCCGGCCGGGGCAACCTGCTGCCGGTGGCGATGTTCGCCCGGCAGCCCTTCATGCTGGTGGTCAACAACGACCTGCCGGCGAAGACGCTGCCGGAACTGGTGGCCCATGCGAAGGCGAACCCCGGCAAGCTGAATTTCGGCACGGCGGGCATCGGCGCACCCGGCCACCTGTGTGGCGAGATGCTCAAGCAGATGGCCGGCATCGACATGGTGGCGATCCACTACAAGGCGGTGCCGGCGGCCCTGACCGACGTCATGTCGAACCAGATCCAGATGATGTTCGCGCCGGTGTCCGCGTCGCTGGCGCTGGCCAAGGCCGGCAAGCTGCGCCCCCTCGCGGTCAGTTCACCCCAGCGTTATGGCCTGGTGCCCGACGTGCCGACGGTGGCGGAGCAGGGTTACCGCGACTTCCAGTTCCTGGGCTGGAACGGCCTCCATGCCCCGCCCGGCACGCCGGCGGCGCTGCGCGACCAGATCGCCGCCGCCGTCGCCGAGGTGTTGAACACCCCCGAGGGGCGCGACAGTGCGTTGGCCAACGGCTACGAACTCCACACCATGGGCCGGGCGGAGTTCGAAGCCTTCATGCGCGCCGACATCGCGCGTATCGCCCAGGTCATCAAGGACGGAAACATCAAGACCGAGGAGTGACCTGCAGGCAGGTACACCGTGCCCGAACGACAACGGAGGAAAAAATGCAGACAGCTTCTTCCATCCTTCCGATCGGCGCCCTGCGGCGGCGCCCCTGGCTGGCCGGTGCGGCCGGCCTGCTGCTGTCCGGCATGGCCGGCTCCGCCGCGGCGGAGGACTACCCCACGCACCCGGTGCGCCTGGTGGTGGGCGGCGGCCCGGACCAGCTCGCCCGCATCGTGGCCGACAAGCTGGCCGCCAAATGGGGGCAGGGCGTGTTCGTCGAGCAGAGGGCGGGCGCCTCGGGCGCCCTGGCGACGGAGTTCATCGCCTCCCAGCCGCCCGATGGCTACAACCTGCTGCTGACCACCATCAGCTTTTCCAGCCAGACCGTGCTGCAGCGCAAGGTGCCGGGCAAAGGCAGGCTGCTGCCGGTGGCGATGATCGCCACGCTGCCCTTCGTGCTGGTAGTCAACAACGACCTGCCGTTCACCTCGGTGCCGGAGCTGGTGGCCTATGCCAAGGCCCATCCCGGCACGCTCAATTTCGGTTCGGCCGGCATCGGTGCGCCGGGGCAGCTCAACGGCGAGATGCTCAAGCAGATGGCGGGCATCGACATGGTGGTGGTCAACTACAAGTCGGTGGCGGCGGCCGTGACCGACGTCATGTCGAACCAGATCCAGCTGATCTTCTCGCCGGTGCCCGCGGCGCTGCAACTGGTCAAGGCCGGCAAGCTGCGCGCCATCGCGGTCAGTTCACCCCAGCGCTACGGCGCGCTGCTCGACGTGCCGACGGTGATGGAGCAGGGCTATCCCGACTTCCAGCTGGTGAGCTGGAACGGCATCCACGTGGGTCCCGGTACGCCGGTGGCGCTGCGCGACAGGATTGCCGCCGACATCGCCGAGGTCATGAATACACCCGACGGGCGCGAGAAGGCGCAGGCCGCGGGCTTCGAGCCCAACACCATGCTCCGGGTGGAGTTCGAGGCCTTCATGCGTGCCGACGTCGCGCGCATCGCCAAGGTCATCAAGGACGGAAACATCAAGCCCGAATAGAGCGGGCCGGCCCCAGGATTGAAGGAGACACCATGCAGACGTTCTTTTCCCCGCGCGACGCGGTATCCACGGGCGGCCGGCGCCTCCTGGCCTGGGGCCGGGGCCTGGCGGTGTGGGCCTTCGCCGCCTTCGCCGCCTGCGCGGTGGGACAGGTGCAGGACTACCCCGCGCGCCCGATCCGCTTCGTGGTCGGCGGTGGCGCGGACCAGCTGGCCCGCATCGTCGCCGATGAGATGAGTGCGCACTATGGCAAGGCGGTGTATGTCGAGCCGAAGATCGGTGCCTCGGGTGCGCTGGCGGTGGATTTTCTGGCCAAGTCCCCGCCCGACGGCTACAACTGGCTGCTCACCACCGTCAGCTTCACCGGGCAGAAGATCCTGCAGAAGAAGCCGCCCGGCCAGGGCGAGCTGGAGCCGGTGACCATGATCGCCCAGTTCGCCTTCGTGCTGGTGGTCAACAACGACCTGCCGGTGAAGTCGCTGAAGGACCTGGTGGCCTACGCCAAGGACCACCCCGGCAAGCTCAATTTCGCCTCTGCCGGCACGGGTGCGCCGGGCCACCTGTCGGTCGAGATGCTCAAGCAGATGGCCGGTATCGATATGGTGCACGTGCCCTACAAGTCGGTGTCACAGGCCCTGGTCGATGTCATGGCCGGCCAGGTGCAGCTGATGTTCATCCCGGCGCCGGCCGCGTTGCAGCAGATCAAGGCGGGCAAGGTGCGTGCCCTGGCGGTCAGCACGGCCGAGCGCTACAAGCCCCTGCCCGATGTACCGACGGTGATCGAACAGGGCTACCCCGACTACCTGTACGTGAGCTGGAACGGCATCCATGCCCCGCCCGGCACGCCGCCCGCGCTGCTCGACAAGATCGTGGCCGACATCGATTCCGTCATCAACACCCCGGAAGCCCGGGCACGCGCGGATGGCGCCGGCTTCGATACCGTCATCATGGGCCGGCAGGACTTCATCGCCTTCCTGAAGGCCGATACCGCGCGTATCGCCAAGGTCATCAAGGACGGCAACATCCAGACGGAATGAAGGAGACGATCATGCAAATGGCTTCTGAGGCCGCCCCGGCATGGCCGCACCTGCTGCGCACCTGGTGCACCGCCCTGGCCCTGGGGGCGGCATGTCTCGGCGCGGTGGCGCAGCAGGACTACCCCAGCCACCCGGTGCGGCTGGTGGTTGCCGGCGGGGCGGACCAGCTGGCGCGCATCCTGGCCGACCGCCTCACCGCGAAATGGGGGCAGGCGGTGTTCGTGGAGCAGAAGGCGGGCGCCTCCGGCGCCCTGGCGACGGAGTTCATCGCCTCCCAGCCGCCCGACGGCTACAACCTGCTGCTCACCACGGTTGCCTTCTCCAGCCAGAACATCCTGCAGAAGCGGCCGCCGGGCCAGGGGGAGCTGGCGGCGGTGAACATGATCGCCACGCTGCCCTTCGTGCTGGTGGTCAATAACGACCTGCCGGTGAAGACGCTGCCGGAGCTGGTGGCCTATGCCAAGGCCCACCCCGGCACACTGAACTACGGCTCGGCCGGCATTGGCGCGCCGGGGCAGATGGCGGCGGAGATGCTCAAGCAGATGGCCGGCATCGACATGGTGTTCGTGCCCTACAAGACGGTGGCGCAGGCCGTCACCGACGTCATCTCGGGCCAGATCCAGCTCATCTTCTCGCCGGCGCCCGGTGCCATGGCGCTGATCAAGGCCGGCAAGGTGCGCCCCATCGCGGTCGGTTCCACCAAGCGCTACAGCCGTCTGCCCGACCTGCCCACGGTGGCCGAGTCCGGCTACCCCGACTACCTGCTGGTGGGCTGGAACGGCATCCACACGGCGCCCCGGACGCCGCCGGCGATCCTGGACAAGATCGCCACCGACATTGCCGCTGTCATGGCCAGCCCCGAGGCGCGGGAGCGGGCCGAGGCCGCCGGCTTCGAGCCGGTCGCCATGACCCGCCCGGATTTCGAAACCTTCCTGCGTGCCGATTCGGAACGGATCGGCAAGGTCATCCGGGACGGAAACATCAAGGCGGAGTAGGGCTGGCCGGGGAGGGCGGCGAAGCGATAAGCACAAGGAATGGCGCGATAGAAAAATGGTCTTTTCCAGAATAGTTCCAGCGCCGTAGCATTCCGGGCGCGGTGCCGGGCGCCGCGCTTTTTCCCGTGAGGATCACCCTGATGCCGCTGTCTTTTTCTTCCCCCTCTCCTTTCTCCGCCATCTCCCGTGCCAGGCGTGCCTGCTGCGCGGCCCTGGCCCTGGCCGCCGTGTGCGGTGGCGCTGCGGCGCAGGATTTCCCGAGCCGTCCCACGCGTTTCATCGTCGGCCCGGGCCCCGATTCCCTGGCGCGCATCGTGTCGCAGAAGCTCGCCGAAAGCTGGGGCCAGGCGGTCTACGTCGACATCCGCCCGGCTGCCGGCGGCATCGTCGCGGCCGACACGGTCGCCAAGGCCCCGCCGGACGGCTACACGCTGCTGCTGTCCACCGGCTCGTACACCATCAACAGCGTGCTGCAGCCCAAGGCCCCCTACGACTTCGTGAAGGACCTGACGCCGGTGACCCTGATCGCCACGCTGCCCTTCGTGCTGGTGGTCAACCCGTCGGTGCCGGTGCATTCGGTCAAGGAGCTGGTGGCCATGGCCAAGGCGCAGCCGGGCAAGCTCAATTTCGCTTCGGCCGGCAACGGCACGCCGCCGCACCTGGCCGGTGAAATGCTCAAGCAGATGGCGCACATCGACATGGTGCACGTGGCATACAAAGGCGCCGCCGCCGGCGTGAACGACGTCATGGGCGGGCAGGTGCAGATGATGTTCGTGCCCGCGCCCACCGCGCTGCAGCTGGTCAAGAGCGGCAAGGTGCGGGCCATCGCGGTCAGCAGCCCCAAGCGCTACGCCGGCCTGCCCGACGTGCCGACCGTGGCCGAGTCGGGCTACCCCGACTTCGCGGTGGTCGGCTGGAACGGCGTGCACGTGGCCGCCAAGACACCGCCGGCCATCGTCGCCAAGCTGGCCACCGAGATCGCCCGCATCATGCACCTGCCCGATGCGCGGGAAAAGGCCGAGGCCGCGGGTTTCGAGCCGGTGGGTTCGACCCGCGAGGAATTCGACGCCTTCGTGAAGGCCGACATCGCCCGCTCCACCAAGGTCATCCACGACGGCCACATCACGGCCGACTGAAGGAGATCCGCATGCCCGTACCGCTGAGACCGATCCGCCGGGTGGTCACCGGCCAGGACGCCGAAGGGCGCTCCACCGTGCTCTACGACAGTGCCGCGCCCAACGTGAGCCACGGCCTCAATGCCGTCGCCAAGAGCGGTGCCATGACCGACGTGTGGGTCTACACCGGCTGCCCGGTGAAGGTCAGCGGCACACGCGACGACGGCAACGATCCGTTCAGCTTCGACCCGCCGGCCGATGGCGGCCACCTGCGTATCGTGCACTCGGCGGAGAAACCGGCCGGCTACGACCAGGCCAGGGACGAGAGCTACAAGCCGATCCGCGAACCCTTTCTGCGCGGCAACGGCCACACCTGGGACCGCGGCGGCAACAACGCCTTCAGCTCGCCGATCCACAAGTCGACCACCATCGACTGGGCGGTGCTGCTCGAAGGCAAACGCACCCTGCTGCTGGACAGCGGCCCGCTGCCCATGGAAAAAGGCGACACCGTGGTGCAGATCGCCAACTGGCACGGCTGGACCAACCCCGACGAACACAGCCTCATGGCCTTCGTCATGATCGGCAGCGAAGACGACGGCCGTGGAGGCAAGCGCGAATGAAAACCATCGCCGACAAGCCGGTACGCCGCATCATCACCGTCGACGACGAGCGCGGGCATTCCTACGCCCTGGCCGATGGCCCCTGTACCGATGTCCTCGAAGATCCCGCGCGCCCGGGCTGGCGCAGTGTGCGTATCTGGGCCACCGACCGCACGCCGGCCGTGCCGCTCACGGCCGAACAGGTGGCGAAGCTGCCGGGCAAGATCGTGCCGCCCGAAGGCGGGGGGCTGTTCCGCATCGTCACCATTCCGCCGGACGCGGCCTGGCTGAGCGATCTGTCGGCGGACGCACCGAAGAATTTCTTCACTGCCGCCGGTGCCGCCGGGGCCTGGTGCGGCTCCCGGTCGCTCCACCCCTACATGCAGCAGACCCGCACCCTCGACATGTGCCTGGTGCTGGAGGGCGACATCACGCTGGTGCTCGACACCGCCGAACTGGAGCTGACCACCGGCGATACCGTGGTCCAGCGCGCCACCCGCCACGCCTGGAGCAACCGCTCCGCGGCGCCCGCGGTGGTGGCCATCTCCTCGCACACCTCCGGGGAGCCCGGCCCGTAGCGGGCCGGGGGCAAGGGGCGGACCCGTAGAATTGCGCCCTTCTTTGGGGAGAGCAGCCATGGGCCCGGTTCAGGTTGGCGTGGTCATGGGTTCCAGCAGCGACTGGGACACCATGGCGCAGGCCACGGAAATATTGCAGCAGTTCGGCATCGCCTACGAGGCGAGGGTGGTGTCCGCCCACCGCATGCCGGACGACATGTTCGCGTACGCCGAGGCGGCCGCGGGCCGGGGCCTGCGCGCCATCATTGCCGGCGCCGGCGGTGCGGCGCATCTGCCGGGCATGCTGGCGGCCAAGACCACCGTGCCGGTGCTGGGTGTGCCGGTCGCCAGCCGCCACCTGCAGGGCGTGGATTCGCTGCACAGCATCGTGCAGATGCCCAAGGGCATTCCGGTGGCGACCTTCGCCATCGGCAGCGCCGGGGCGGCCAACGCGGCGCTGTTCGCGGTGGCCATGCTGGCCACGGGGGACGCCGACCTGCTGCGCCGGCTCGACGCCTACCGCGCGGCGCAGACCGACGTGGCGCGCAGCATGGCGCTGCCGGACACCGGAAACACGGGAAACACCGGCGCTCCGGTGCAGCGCGCATGAGGGGCACCGCGCCCCTGTTGCCGGGCGCCGTGCCGGCCGGCGCGGCGCCGTCGGCGGATGCGATCACGCTCGGTGTCGTCGGCGGCGGCCAGCTCGGCCGCATGTTCGTGCACGCGGCCCAGACCCTGGGGTTTTTCACCGCGGTGCTCGACCCCGATGCCGACAGCCCGGCCGGCCGGGTCAGCCACCACCACGTGCGGACCGGCTACGAAGACCCGGCGGGCCTGGCCGAGATGGCCCGCCTGTGCGCTGCCGTGACCACCGAATTCGAGAACGTGCCGGCCCCGGCGCTGGCGAAACTGGCCGAAACCCTGCCGGTTGCGCCCGCCGCGGCGGCCGTGGCCATCGCCCAGGACCGCGCGGCCGAGAAGGCGCATTTCGACCGCTGCGGTGTGCCCTGCGCGCCCTATGCGGTGATCGCCACGGCGGCACAGCGCGACGCGGTCGATGCCGCGCTGCTGCCCGGCATCCTGAAAACCGCACGCCTGGGCTACGACGGCAAGGGCCAGGTGCGGGTGGCCGACCGGGCCGCGCTGGCCGCGGCCTGGGACACGCTGGGCCAGGTGCCCTGCGTGCTGGAGCAGATGCTGCCGCTGGCCGACGAGTGTTCGGTGATCGTGGCGCGCGGCGCCGACGGTGCCATGGTGCACTTCCCGGTGCAGCGCAACCTGCACCGCGACGGCATCCTGGCGGTGACCGAGGTCCACGCCGGCAACCTGCCGCACCTCCTGGCCGAGCAGGGCATCGCCGCGGCCCGCGCCATCGCGCAGGGCCTGGACTACGTGGGTGTGCTGTGCGTGGAATTCTTCGTGCTGCAGGATGGCCGGCTGGTGGTCAACGAGATCGCACCGCGCCCGCACAACAGCGGCCACTACAGCATAGATGCCTGCGACAGCTCGCAGTTCGACCTGCAGGTGCGTACGCTGGCCGGCCTGCCCCTGGTGCTGCCGCGCCAGCACAGCCCGGCCATCATGCTCAACCTGCTGGGCGACCTGTGGCGTGCGGCCGACGGCAGCGAGCGCACCCCGCCCTGGGACCGCGTGCTGGCCCTGCCCGGGGCGCACCTGCACCTCTACGGCAAGCGCGAGGCCAAGCCGGGCCGCAAGATGGGCCACCTGACCTTCACCGGCGCCACGGCGCAGGCGGTGCGGGACGCGGCGCTGGCCGCCTGCGGCCTGCTCGGCATCGCCGCGTTCTGAACGGGCGGGCGGCCACCATGGTGATCGACGGCTTCGTGCCCGCTTCCGTTGCCCGGGCCGCCGACGTGCTGTGCGCCGGCCAGCTGCTGGGCCTGCCGACCGAAACCGTCTACGGCCTGGCGGCCGACGCGGCCAACGATGCGGCGGTGGCCTTGGTTTTCGCCGCCAAGGGCCGGCCGAGCAACCACCCGCTGATCGTGCACGTGGCGCCGGCGACCAGTGCCGGCACACTGCCCGAAGGGGTGGCCCGCTACGCCGCGGAAGTACCGGTCTTTGCCGAGCGGCTGATGCGGGCCTTCTGGCCGGGGCCGCTGACCCTCATCCTGCCGCGCCGGGCCGGCATGGGCGCGGCCGCCGCCGGCGGGCAGGATTCGGTGGGCCTGCGCTGCCCCTCCCACCCGGTGGCGCAGGCGGTGTTCGCCGCCTGCGCGGCCCGCGGTGTGTGGGGCATCGCCGCACCCAGTGCCAACCAGTTCGGCCGCGTCAGCCCCACCACGGCGGCCCATGTGCAGGCGGAATTCGGCGACACGCTGCTGGTGCTCGACGGTGGGCCCTGCACCGTGGGCATCGAGTCGACCATCGTCGACTGCACCCGGGGTGTGCCGGTGCTGCTGCGCCCCGGTGCCATCACCCGGGACCAGGTGGAGGCGGCCTGCGGCCAGCCGCTGGCGGTACCCGCGGCGCTGGACAGCGCTGCCCCGCGTGCCTCCGGTACGCTGGAGGCCCACTACGCCCCGCGCGCGCCGGTGCGGCTGATGGATGCCGCGGCGCTGCAGGCCGGCCTCGACGTGCTGGGGGCGGATGCGACACACGTGGCCGTCTACGCACGCACGCCGCTGCGCGCGCGTGCCGCAGGGCTGCTGCTGCGCCGCATGCCGGACGACGCGCAGGCCACGGCGCAGCAGCTGTTCGCGGCGCTGCGCGGTTTCGACGAACAGGGGGCCCGCCTGATCTGGGTCGAAACCCCGCCGGCCGACGCCGCCTGGGAGGGCGTACGCGACCGCTTACAAAGAGCGGCTGCCGCGTGAACCGTTCCGATACGCGGGCTCGTTACACTCACCCCCACTTCTCTGGAGATTTCCCATGATTGCAAACTGGTTGCGCCGCACCGCCGTGCTGGGCGTCTGCGCAGCGGCGGCACTGCTGTCGGCCTGCGGGTCGAGCACGGTCGAATCCGCCATCAGCCCCAAGCGCTTCTTCATTTTCGGCGATGGTGTCAGTGACCTTGGCCAGAATGGCTCGCGCTACACCGTCAACGATGGGACCATCAACAACTGGACCCAGCAACTGGCGAACAGCTACGGCGTGAGTGTGGCGCCGGTGTCCGCCGGGGGCACCAGCTACGCGGCGGGCAATGCGCGCATCACCGCCAAACCCGACGCGGCGGGGGTGTCCAGCACGCAGACCGTCACCGAGCAGATTTCCAGCTACCTCGCCTCCAACGTGCCGCTGAGCAGTGATGTGCTGGTGGTGAGCGCCGGCACGGCAGACGTGGTCGCCGACTTCGCGGCCTTCCGGGCCGGCACGCTGACCAGCGACCAGTTCCTGGCCAACGCCACCCAGGAGGGCAAGGACCTGGCCGCCCAGGTGCACCGCCTGGTGGCCGCGGGCGCCAAGTACGTGCTCGTCACCGGTACCTACGACTTGAGCCGTTCCCCGCTGGCGCTGCTGAGCAACCAGCCGACCATCCTGAGCGCTGCCAGCACCGCCCTCAACAATGCGCTGCTGATCAATATTGCCGACCTGGGTGTCAACGTGCTGTACGTCGATGCCGCCTACTACTTCAACCTGATCACCGGCCTGCCGGGCAGCTACGGTTTCAACGACGGCATCAGCCTGGTCTGCAACTCGGCGGACCCCGGCGCGGGCATCGGCATCGGTGCCGGGCAGGTCAATTCGGCCCTGTGCACCCCCTTCACCATCCGCCCGGGCCTGGACTACAGCGTCTTCATCTTTGCCGACGCGCTCTACTTCACCCCGCAGGCGCAGCGCCTGTTCGGCTCCTACGCCTACGACCGGCTGCATACCCGGTTCTGATGCCCCGGGGCGCCTGCCCCGGTGTCCCGCCCAACAAAAAGCCCGCGGAACGCAAGTTCCGCGGGCTTTTTGCTATCCAGGCAGCGGGGCTGCCGCAGGCTCAGAAGCGGTAGGCCGCCGACACGGTCAGCACCACCGGGCGGAAACGGATGTCCACTTCGCGTGCCTGGCCGGCGGTGGTCGCGGTCAGATGGGTCTTCACCCGTGCCGTCGCCACCGAGGTGTGGATACGCCAGCGGTCGTTGATGCGGTAGCTCACGCCGGCCTGCGCCGCCAGGCCCCAGGAGTCGTCCAGGTCGATGGTGGTCGGCCCGCCGTTGAGGGCGTTGCCGGTGGCCGTGGAGGTGCGCTTGTCGAACTTGGTGTAGTTGACGCCCACGCCGATGAAAGGCCGCCAGGTGGCGTTTTCCTCGAAGAAGGCATAGTTGAAGAACAGTGTCGGCGCCATCTGCCGCACCCGTGCCACCGTCTGGCCGTTGAAGCCCTGCACGTTGGACGGCAGGAAGGCCGCGATGCGTGCGTTGACATCATGGGTGGGCGGGTAGCCCATGGCCAGTTCGAGCTCCATGTTGGTGTTCAGCGCATAGGCCAGCGAGAAGAAGGCCGTGGTCTTGTTCTCCACCTCCAGGCTGATGCCCGAGGGAGGCCCGGGCAGGAAGGGGCCGGTGGCATCGCTGGAGCTGGAGTGGGGCGCGATGTGCGACACGCCGGCCCGCACGGTCCACCGGGTGGTGGGTGTGGGGGAGGACAGGGACGCCAGGAAAGAAGGCGGGGTGTCGCTGCTCTGCGCCAGGGCGCTTCCGGCGGCGCCCAGCAGGGCGCAGGCGGCGGCGAGGGTGGTGGTCTTGTTCATGGTGGTTCCTTCGGTTCGCTCGGGGCCGTCGCCTCAGATGCCTGCCGCCAGCACCTGCTGGAAGAAGCCGCGGGCCGCGGCGTTGCAGAAGGGCGGCACGAGGGTGCCGTGGTAGGCCGTGGCCACCGCGGTCGCCTGGGCCGTGGCGTTGGCACCGGCACTGGCGGCGACCGAGGCCTTGGCCTGGGCGAAGCCGCCCTTGGCCGCGGCGAACGGGTCGGTGGCGCCGGTGGCGGCGGTTTCCAGGTCGAGCACGGTCAGCGCCGTGGCCGGCACGCCGCGGGCGCCGAAGTAGCCGGCGGTGGAGCGGGTGCTCTCGAAATTCACCGTCGGGTCGTTGGCACCGCCGCAGAAGAACACCGGGCGCAGCGGCACGTAGTTGCGCAGGTCGTTGGCCACAGCCGCCTTGCGGAAGCCCTGGGCCGGTGCGCAGGCCAGCGGGGTGGTGGTGCTGCGCGAGGCCGTG
Source organism: Pseudomonadota bacterium (assembly GCA_040390235.1). Taxonomy (GTDB): domain Bacteria; phylum Pseudomonadota; class Gammaproteobacteria; order Burkholderiales; family Burkholderiaceae_C; genus Xylophilus. The sequence continues at coordinate 41,104 of JAZJYT010000022.1, forward strand.
GTGGCCGGGAAGGCGTTGCCAGGGCAGGCATTGACCGTCGCGTCGGTGACGGTGGCGGTCAGAAAGGTCTGCTTGAGCAGGTTGTTGGCGCCGTAGAAGGGCGCGAACTGCGGTGTGGCCGGGCCGGGCACCGCGTTGGCGGGCCACAGTGCCTGCGAGGGCAGCCGGCCGGTGGCGAACAGCGTGTTCACCGGCAGCAGGCTGGGCAGCAGGGTCTCGATGCCGGTGGCGTACTGCGCTTCGTACATATCGCCCGGCGTGGTGTAGACGGTGCCGAATTGCTTCTGCCAGCTGGTCGACAGCAGCGGTGTGAACACGGTGCCGCCGAGCGCCGGTGCGCCGAAGCTCGCGTAGTCGACGAGCAGGCTGATGGCCGACGGGGCCGACAGCGGCGCCACCGCGGTGACCGGCTGGCCGGCCGCCTGCAGGGCCCGCTGGGTGGCCAGCGCCACGTAGCCGCCTTCCGAATAACCGGTGACCAGCAGCTTGCCGGAGTCGATGGCACCCACCGCCGGCAGCGCCTTGCGGGCGGCCGTGAGAGCGTCGATCATGTCCTTGGACTGCTGGTCGCCGTTCAGGAAGGGGTGGTAGGACGAGCTGGAGGCGTCGTAACCGACGTAGTTGGGGGCGACCACGGTGAAGCCCTGCGCCGCGTACAGGGCGCCGACCAGCGAGCCCTCGCTGGCGCCCGGCAGGGAGGCGTCGAGGATGTTGGCGATGTTGTAGCCCCGGTCGGTGGTGGTGCCGTGGGCATACAGCACGATGGGCCGGGCGCCGGTGCAGGCCGGGTCGGTGCCGGTGGGCACCATCAGGGCGCCCGAGGCGGTGGCGGGCTCGCCCTGGCCACCGACGGTGCCGTACTGGATGTAGTGGAAATTGACGCCGCATTTCGGCACCCCGGCGACCGCCAGCAGCTGCTGGCCCGAGGTGCTGCCGTTCAGGCGGGCGGTGAAGTCGGCCGCCGTCAGCGCGGTCACCCGCAGCGGCGGGTTGAACTGCAGGCTGCCCCGCGTCACGCTGTTGTCGGTGGTGCTCACACCGCCGCTATCGGAGCCGCCGCCGCCGCATGCGGCGAGCATCATGGCGACGCTGGCGGCCGCCAGCACATGGGTCGTGTTCATCGCATCTCCTGGATTTAAAAATAGTACGGTCGTTCTTTTCCCGCCGGCCATGGTACCGGTGGGGTGGCCGTGGGCGTAGTCGGGTAAGTACCGAGCGCCGGCCGGACCGCCTGTAAGCCCGGCGCAAGATGAAAGGTGCGGCGGGTGGCTCGCCGCCCCCGGGGGCTACTGCCGCGCGGCCCAGTTCACCAGCGCGTCGAACACCGGGCGGGCGGCCGCGGCGTCGGGGTGGTTGGCGATGGCCACCAGCACCCAGCGGTGGCCGCCGGCGCCGTCCACGTAGCCGGCCACGGCCGCCACGTCGCGCAGGCTGCCGGTCTTCAGGTGGGCGCCGCCGCGCGCCTGGCTGCGGCGCAGCGTGCCGTCCACGCCGGCGATTGGCATGGAGGCGGCCAGGTCGGGCATCAGCGGCGACTGCCAGGCCGCCTGCAGCATGCGCGCCAGTCCCTGGGCGGTGACGCGGCCCTCGCGGCTCAGGCCGGCGCCGTTGTCGAGACTGGGTTGTTCCAGCGCGCCGAAGCGTTCGCGCCACCAGCCGGCCACGATGTCGCGCGAGGCCTCGAAGCTGCCGGTGCCGCGCGCCTGCAGCGACAGGGTCAGGAAGAGCTGCTGCGCCATCACGTTGTTGCTGTATTTGTTGATGCTGCGCACCACCTCGGCCAGCGGTGGCGAAATGGAGGCGAAGGCCGGTTTCAGCCCCGCCGGCACCCGGCCCTCGCGCACCCGGCCGGCCAGCCGGCCACCCAGGTCGTGCCACATGCCGGCGATGGCGCGCGCGGCGTAGCTGTCCGGGTCGGCATAGGCCACGGGCCAGAGTTTTTCGCCGCAGGAGGCGGGGTAGTTGCCGGCAAAACTCACCTGGGCCGGGTCGAGCAGGTCGGCGCGCAGGCCGCCGCGCCAGTCGCCGCAGGGCGTGCCCGGCGGCGCCAGGGCCACGCTGGCGGGCTGCCTGACGTCCGCCAGTGCCGGTTCGTACACCACCCGGACGCGGCCCATGGCGGTGTCGGGCACGAAGCCCATGGTGACCGACTTGAAGTTGAGCAGCAGGGCGTCGGGCGAGGCGTTGTAGGGTTTGGAGGGTTCACCGTCGAAGGAGGCCGCGTCGTGCGGCGGCAGCACGAAGGCGCTGCGGTCGATCACGATGTCGCCGGCGATGCTGCGCACCCCCTGCGCCTGGACCCGGCGCAGCAGCAGCCACAGGCGTTCCACCACCAGCTGCGGATCGCCCTGGCCGCGGATGACGAGGTCGCCCTGCAGGGTTCCGTCGGTGTCGACCGGGCCGCCGAAATACACCGGTGTGGCCCAGGTGTAGGCCGGGCCCAGCAGGTCCAGGCCGGCATAGGTGGTGATGAGTTTCATCACCGAGGCCGGGTTCACCGGCACCTGCGCCCGCCAGCCCAGGCGCGGCAGGCCGCCCTGGCCGCCCTGTGTATCGGCCACCACGACCGACAGCGCCTCGCGCGGCAGGTGCACCCGGGCCAGTGCCGCTTCCACTTCGGGCGGCAGGCCGGCGGAGACGGTCTGGGCGTGCAGCGGGCCGGCACCGCCGCCCAGCACCACCGCGGCCAGCGCTGTCGAGAGAATGCGACAGATCGCCGCGCGCGCCGGGCCGGGCCGGCCGCGCTGGATGGAGAAATGCATCACGGTTTGCCGCAGAAATAGAGGAAACGGCCAGTCTAGCGCCCCCCGGGGGCTGTTGCCCGACCATACGCCGCTCGATAATTTGGGTATGGACACCACCACCGCCTCCCTCCTGGCATTCGACACCAGCACCGAACACCTGTCGGTGGCGCTGTCGCACCACGGCCGTGTGTTCACGCGCGACGGCGCGGGGGGGGCGCAGTCCTCGACCACCCTCATCCCCGCGGTGCAGGCGGTGCTGGCCGACGCGGGCATCGGCTTCGGCCAGCTGGATGCCATCGTTTTCGGCCGCGGGCCGGGTTCCTTCACCGGGCTGCGCACGGCCACCGCTGCCGCCCAGGGCATGGCCTACGGCGGGCGGCCGGGCGGCCTGCCGGTGCTGCCGGTCGACACCCTGCTGGCGGTGGCCGAAGAGGCGCGTGTGCTGCACGGCGCCGAACGGGTGGTGGCCGCGCTCGACGCACGGATGGACGAGGTGTATTTCTGCGCCTACGCCTGGGACACCGTCCGCGGCGCCTGGCAGGCCGAGGGCGACTTCGGCCTGGGCAAACCCGAAAGTGTGGCCGTGCCGCCGGGCTGGACGCTGGCCGGCACTGCCCGCGCAGCCTATGGCGAACGTATCGCGCCGCAGGCACCCGCGGTGGCGGCGCTGCCCACCGCCACCGCGCTGCTGCGGCTGGCGCCGGCGCTGGTCGCCGCCGGTGGCCTACTGCCGGCCGCCGAGGCGCTGCCGCTGTATATCCGCGACAAGGTGGCCAAAACGGTTGCCGAACGCCTGATGGAACGCAACGCGGCTGTGGCGGCCGCACTGGAGACGCTGGCATGATCGCTCTTGCGGAAGTCATGGAAGCGTATTTCGAACCCCTCACCCCGGCGACGCTCGACGCCATCCTGCCGATCGAGCAGGTGGCCTATTCGCACCCGTGGTCGCGCATCAATTTCGCGGATTCGCTGCGCGCCGGCTACCAGATGCAGCAGCTCAAGGCGGAGAGCGAGGTCATCGGCTACTTCGTCGCCATGAAGGGTGTCGACGAGGTGCACCTGCTCAACCTCACGGTGGCCCCGGCGCACCAGAACCAGGGCTGGGCGCGTGTCATGCTCGACGCGCTGGCGGTCTGGGCGCGCGGCCAGGGCGCCCTGTGGCTGTGGCTGGAGGTGCGCGCCAGCAACCTGCGGGCGCTGCGTATCTACGAAGCCCACGGCTACCGGCAGGTCGGTATCCGCAAACGTTATTACCCCGCCACCGGAAACGAACGCGAAGACGCGGTCGTCATGAGCCTCCGGCTCTGGAATTGAACACAACTACCATGGGATTCGAACTCGACGAGCGCCAGCGCGCGATGCTGCAGGAAATGGGTGTGCCGGTCTGGCTGCCCGTGCCGGCGCCCGCCGTCGCACCGCCGCCCGAGGCCTTGCGGGTCGCGGAGGCGCTTGCCCGCCCGGTGCCGGCATCCGCTCCGACGGAGCGGCCCGTGGCCGCACCCGCCGTGGCCCGTGCGCCCGTTGCTGCGCCTTCCACACCCGCCGTGGCGGCCGCCGCACCGGCAGTGGCCCGGCCGCCGGCGCAGGGTGTGGCTGCGGCTGCCGTGGTGGTCGGTGAATGGCGCCTGCTGTACCCGGCCGACGATGCCCTGGCCGCCGCGCCGGGCTGGCTCATCCTGGCGGAAAGCCCGGGCGACGACCTGCTCGCCGGCGATGCCGGCCGCCTGCTCGACAACATGCTGCGCGCCGCGAAACTGCACCAGCACGCCCGCGTATGGGGCGCGGCCGTGTCGCGCGGCACGGCCGACGCCGGTGTGCCGGTGCCCGACGGCCTGCGGATCGCCGTGGCGCAACACCGGCCCACGCTGGTACTGGCCATGGGCCGGCTGGCCGCCCAGGCCGCCATCGGCAGCACCGAACCCCTGGGCCGCCTGCGCGGCCAGGTGCACCACGTGGAGGGTGTGCCGCTGGTCGCCACCTACGACGCACCTTACCTGCTGCGGGCCCAGGCCGACAAGGCCCGTGCCTGGGAAGACCTGTGCCGCGCGCTGGAAGCCGCAAGGCTGGTTTAGCCAGGGAAGGGCGCGGCCGCATCGTGTGCCGGCCCGCTCCGTAGAATCGGGGCATGAATTTTCTCGACAAGCTGCGCAACGCGGAGCAACAGAACGCGTCGATGCTGTGCGTCGGCCTGGACCCGGAACCCGGGCGTTTCCCGGGTGGCTGGAAGAACGACCCCTCCCGCATCTACGACTTCTGCGCCGCCATCGTCGAGGCCACGGCCGACCTGGCCATCGCCTTCAAGCCGCAGATCGCCTACTTCGCCGCCCACCGCGCCGAGGACCAGCTCGAACGGCTGATGGAGCTGATGCGCCGCAGTGCGCCGCTGGTGCCCATCATCCTGGACGCCAAGCGCGGCGACATCGGTTCCACCGCCGAGCAGTACGCCCGCGAGGCTTTCGACCGCTACGGCGCCGACGCGGTGACCCTGTCGCCCTTCATGGGTTTCGACTCGGTCGAACCCTACCTGCGGCGCGAGGGCAAGGGCGCCTTCCTGCTGTGCCGCACCTCCAACCCCGGCGGCGACGACCTGCAGGCGCAGCGGCTGGCCTCGGTGCCGGGGCAGCCCCTGCTCTACGAACACGTGGCGCGGCTGGCCCAGGGCGAATGGAACCTCAACGGGCAGCTCGGCCTGGTGGTCGGCGCCACCTACCCGGCGGAAATCGAGGGTGTGCGTGCGGTGGCGCCGACGCTGCCGCTGCTGATCCCGGGCGTCGGCGCCCAGGGCGGCGATGCCATCGCGACGGTACGTGCCGGCTGGAGGCCGGACGCACCCATCGTCGTCAGTTCCTCGCGCGCCATCCTCTATGCGTCCTCGGGCGAGGACTTCGCGGCGGCGGCACGCAAGGTGGCGCTGGCCACGCGGGAACTGCTGCAGTCCGCCCGGCCCTGATCTGCCCTGACCCTTGCGGCCGACCGCCGGGCCGCCCCCCTTACTGCCCCGCCGCGCGGGAAGCGTCCAGGTGGGCTTTGGCGCGTTGCGCCAGTGCCACGTCGCCGGGCGTCTCGGGGTGCCAGGGGTCCACGGGAATCGGCCGGCCGTGCGAATCGACCGAAACGAAGACGATCAGGCATTCGGTCGTCTTCTCCATATGGCCGCTTTTCATGTCGCCGCTGCGCACTTCGACCGAGATGTTCATGCTGGTGTTGCCGGTGTAGGCCAGGCGGGCCTCGACCTCGACCAGGTCGCCGATCATGATGGGCCGGTGGAAACGGATGCTGCCGATGAAGACGGTGATGCAGTAGCGTTTGGCCCAGCTGGTGGCGCAGGCGTAGCCGGCCTCGTCGATCCACTTCATGACGGTGCCGCCGTGGACCTTGCCGCCAAAGTTGACGGTGCTGGGCTCGGCGAGGAAACGCAGGGTGATGCTGGACATGTCGGCAATCCGTGGGCAAGGAGGGGGTCGCGCATTATTGACGAGGCGCGGCTCCGCACCCCTTGCCGGGCCGCCGCGCGGTAGGAACGGGCCGACAGCCGAAAGCCGTGCTCTTGTACACGGACGGCCGTTCAAGCATGCCCACAATGCCGCTCAACCTTATCTCGTATTGGAGCGGACCATGTCTTTTGCCCTGTATATGCTCGGTTTCGTGATCTTCCTGGCCGGAATCATCTGGGCGGCGGTGACGGCGGGGGTGCCGCATCTCTACATCGGCATCGCCACGCTGATCCTGCTGGGCATCGGCATCTTCAGCGCCGTGGGCCGCACCCGCGGCAAGGACCCGTCCTGAGGGGGGGGGGCCGGCGCCCGGTCCAGAAGGGGGCGCCGCGGTTTGCGGCACACTTGCGGGTTCGTTTTTCGGCCTTCCGTGGAGACAAACCCCATGATTCGCAAGCTTCTTTCCTTCGCCGTCCTGGCGCTGGCCGCGCTCGGCGCCCAGGCACAGACCTATCCCAGCAAGCCGATCCGCATGGTCGTGCCCTTCCCGCCCGGCGGCGGCACCGACATCCTGGCGCGCCTGGTGGCGCAGAAACTCACCGAAGCCACCAAGTGGACGGTGGTGCCCGACACCCGCTCCGGCGCCGGCGGCACCATCGGCATCGCGGAGGTCGCCAAGGCAGCGCCCACCGGTTACGACATGGTCATGGGCCAGAAGGACAACATGGTCGTGGCGCCCTGGCTCTACAAGAACATGAGCTACGACCCGACCAGGGACCTGGTGGCGGTGGCCAGCGTGGCCTACACACCGGTGATCATCGTCACCAGCGTGAATTCGCGTTTCAAGACGCTGGCCGACGTGGTCAAGGCCGCCAAGGCGGCGCCGGACACCATCACCTACGGCTCCCCCGGCAATGGCACCACCATCCACCTGGCGGGCGAGATCTTCAAGCAGGCCGCCGGCATCCAGATCCGGCACGTGCCCTACAAGGGCTCCAACCCGGCCATGATGGACGTGCTGGCCGGCAACGTGGACCTGATGGTGTCGTCCGTGCCTTCGGCCATGGGCCAGATCAAGGCCGGCAAGCTGCGGCCGCTGGCGGTGACCAGCGCCAAACGCAGCAGTTCGTTGCCCGACGTGCCCACGGTGGCCGAGCAGGGTTACAAGGGCTTCGATGCCAACACCTGGTATGGCCTCTTCATGCCGGCCGGTACGCCCAAGGAGATCGTGGCGACGATGAACCGCGAGGTCAACAAGCTGCTGGCCACGCCCGAGATGCAGGCCGCCATCCACGACCAGGGTGCCGAGCCCAGTCCGCTGACGCCGGAGCAGTTCGAAACCCAGGTGAAGACCGAGTACCCGAAGTGGCGTGACATCGTCAAATCTGCCGGCGTCACCATTGACTAAGCTTCGATAGCCCACCACGCCGGCAGCAGCCGGCGGGCCTCGGGGCGATCGAAGCGGTCGTCCATCAGGCATACCGTGCCGCGGTCGGTGGTGGTGCGGATCACCCGGCCGGCGGCCTGCACCACCTTCTGCAGGCCGGGGTAGAAGTAGGCGTAGTCGTAGCCCGCGCCGAAGGCCTTTTCCATCCGTTCGCGCATGCGTTCGTTGACGGGGTTCACCTGCGGCAGGCCCAGGGTGGCGATGAAGGCGCCCACCAGGCGGTCACCCGTCAGGTCGATACCTTCGCCGAAAGCGCCCCCCAGTACCGCGAAGCCGATGCCCTGGCCCGTCGGGGCGAAACGCCGCAGGAAATCCTCGCGCGCGGACTCGTCCATGCCGCGTGACTGTTCCCACTGGGCGATGTCCGGATGCCGGTCGCGCAGCAGGTCGGCAGCATCGCGCAGGTAGTCGAAGCTGCTGAAGAAGGCCAGGTAGTTGCCCGGCGCGGTCCGGTACTGGCCGGCCATCAGCTCGGCGATGGGGGCGAGCGAGGCGGCGCGGTCGCGCCAGCGGGTGGAGATGTGGCGCGCCACCCGCACCCGCAGCTGGCCGGCAGTGAAGGGCGAGGGCACGTCGATGGAGGCGGTCGCCGCCGGCAGGCCCAGCATGTCGCGGTGGAACTGCTCGGGCCGCAGCGTGGCCGAGAACAGCGTCACCGCATGGGCGGCGGCAAAACGCGGCCTCAGGAAGGGGGCCGGCACCACATTGCGGATGCACAGCAGGGCCGCGGGCGCGCCTCCTATACCCGGTACGGCGTCTTCCAGCGTGGCGTCGAACAGCGAGTGCTCGCCGAAAGCCTCGGCCAGGCGGCCGAAATGCAGGGCGTCGAACCAGAAGCGCTGCAAGGGGCCGTCGGCCTCGCCGGGCTGTTCGGCCAAGTAGTCGCCGATGGCGGTGGCGGCCTGCTGCAAGGCCATGGCAAAGGCGCCCGGCACGGCCTCGTGGGCCCGGAAGGGCAAGGGTGCCTCGGGCTGGAGTTTCTCCCAGGCGCGGCGCAACCGGTCCAGCGGGCGGCGCAGTGCGTCCGGCGCCGCCCGGCGCGCGGCGCGCAGCGCCTGCGGGTCGAGGGTGGCCGAGTACATGCCACGGGCGCGTTCGACCAGGTTGTGCGCCTCGTCGACCAGCACACCGGTGCGCCATTCGCCGTCGGACGCCAGTGCGTACAGCAAGGCGCTGGTGTCGAACCAGTAGTTCACGTCGCCCACCACCACGTCGCTCCAGCGCGCCAGTTCCTGCCCCAGGTAGTAGGGGCAGATGCCGTGGGCCAGCGCCAGGGAACGCAAGGCGGCCTTGTCCCAGGCGCGGGGAGTGCCTGCCGCTGCGGCGCGCGCGGCCGGCAGGCGGTCGTAGAAACCTTTCGCCAGCGGACAGGACTCGCCGTGGCAAGCCTTGTCCGGGTGCTCGCAGGCCTTGTCGCGTGCCACCAGCTCCAGCACACGCAAGGGCAGCGGATCCGGGGACGAGGCGCCGAGGGTCGCCAGGGCATCCAGCGCCACTTGCCGTCCGGAGGTCTTGGCGGTCAGGAACAGCAGCTTGTCCAGCCCCGGCTGCGTGCCTTGCGGCGGGCAGGCCTTGAGCGCGGGAAAGAGGGTGCCCACGGTCTTGCCGATGCCGGTGGGCGCCTGCACCATGAGGCAGCGGCCGCTGCGCTGGCTGCGGTACACCGCCTCGGCCAGCGGGCGCTGGCCGGCGCGGAAGTCCGCATGGGGAAACACCAGCGTGGCCAGTGCCGCGTCGCGGGCGCCCCGGTGGACCATCTCCTGCTCGGCCCAGTGCAGAAAACGCGCGCACTGCGCTTCGAAGAATTGCCCCAGTGCCTCGGCAGTATGGGTTTCGCACAGCACCGTCTCCTGTTGGCGGGTGATGTCGAAATACACCAGGGCGACGTCGATGGCCGGCAGGCCGCGCGCCTCGCACAGCAGCCAGGCATAGGTCTTGGCTTGCGCCCAGTGCAGGTGGCGGTGGTGCGCGGGCTGGCGGGCCAGGTCGCCGCGGTGCGTCTTGACCTCTTCGAGCCGGTTGGACGCCGGGTCGTAGCCGTCGGCACGGCCGCGCACCAGCAGGCGGCCGTGGCTGCCGGCCAGGGTGATTTCGGTTTCGTAGGCTGCGCCGCGCCGTGCGGCCACCGCCGTATGCCCGGCCATGCCCTCCTGGGCGGTGGGCGAGGGGGTGAAACGCAGGTCCAGGTCGCCCTGCTTGGCGGTGAACTCGCACAGGGCGCGCACCGCGACGGTGTAGAACAGAGGGGGGCCGGTATCCATGCGAGCCTGCCATGGTAGCCAGCCGGCAAAGCCCTGCGGGCCGCTCCGGTACCTCCGGGAGGGAGGCGGGCACATTGCCTCGCTTGTCCGACACGCGGTGCGCGGCCTGTCCCACGCGGCTTCGAAGGCTTCGGGCGCAGCATGTTGGCTCAACCATTACTGGTGTTTTGCGGGGCGGCAGCCGCCAGCAAGCGCCATCCGACGATGAGCATAAACCGCTTCGCCGCCTTTCCGCGCCGGCATCCGGCCTGGACCGGCCTGGCCGTGGCCCTGCTGCTGCTGGTGCTGCTGTTCGACTGGAACTGGTTTCGCCATCCGCTGGAGCGCTACATCTCGAAGAAGACCGAGCGCACCTTCACCATTTCCGACCTGGACGTGAAGCTGGGCATGACACCCACCATCCGCATGCGCGATGTGTACTTCGGCAACGCGGCCTGGGCCCAGGAGCCGGCCATGGCGCGTATCGAGAAGCTCGAATTCTCGGTGTCGCTGCGCGACCTGCCCGAAAAGGTGCTGGTACCGCGGGTGGCCATGACCAAACCCGAGCTGCTGTTCGAGCGCCAGGCGGACGACCGCAAGAACTGGATCCTGTCGGACCCCAACGACAAGTCGCCCAGCAAGCTGCGCATCAGCACGCTCTCGGTGGACGAGGGGCGGTTGCGGTACTTCGACCACGGGCAGCCCTTCGACATAGACATCCAGGCCAGCACCTTCGATCCGACCCAGCAGGAGAAGGTCAAGGATGCCGGCACGAAGCCGTCCAATAACCGGTACTCGACCCGCTACGCCTTCACCGGCAAGTACCACGGCGCTGCTTTCAAGGGCTCGGCCCTGACGGGCGAGGTGCTGAGCTTCCAGGAGTCCAACGTGCCCTTCCCGATCAAGGGTGAGCTCGATGCGGGCACTACGCAGGTATCGGTCGAAGGCACCATCGCCGACGCGGCCCACATCACCGGCATCGACACCCAGCTGAGCATCCGCGGCAAGACGCTGGCCAACCTGTACCCCTTTTTGCTGCTGCCGCTGCCGGCCTCGCCACCCTACAGCCTGCGCGGCCACCTGGTGCTCAAGGGCAACCGCTACACCATGGACGACCTGGCCGGCAGGATTGGCTCCTCCGACGTGGAAGGCCGGGGCGCCTATGTGCAGAAGGAGCCGCGTCCGCTGCTGACGGCCGACCTGACCAGCAAACTGCTCAACGTGGCCGACCTGGGGCCGCTGGTCGGGGTGCAGACCCAGGAGACCGGCGGCAAGCCGGTCGCCTCGCAGGCGCAGGTGGCGGACCGGCCCTCGGCCAAGGCACAGGAAAAGGCGGCCGACCCGAACCACGTGCTGCCCAGCGGCACTTTCGACGGCAGCCGGCTGCAGAAGATCGATGCCGACGTGACGCTGGTGGCGGTCACCCTCAAGGCGCCGGTGGAATTGCCGCTGGAAAGCATGCGGGTGGCGCTGCACCTGCACGATGCCGTGCTGAAACTCACCCCGCTCGAATTCGGTTTCGGCGGCGGCTCCATCCGTTCGCAGCTGACACTCGACGCACGCCAGCCCACCATCCACACCGACGCGGACATCGAGATTCGGCACGTACAGCTTGCCAAACTGGTGCCGGCCAGTGCGCAAAAGATCGCCCAGGGCGCGGGCCTGGTGGGCGCGAAGATCCAGCTCAAGGGCAGCGGCAATTCGATTGCCGACGCGGCAGCCAAGGCCAACGGGCAGTTGTCGGCCGCCATCGCCGACGGCCGCATTTCCAACCTGCTCGACGCCGCCAGCGGCCTGAACGGCGGCAAGGTGCTGGCCCTGTTGGCCGGCGGCGACAAGACCATCCAGGTGAACTGCGGCGGCGTGGCCTTCGACGTGAAGAACGGCCAGGGCACGACCCGGCTCTTCGTGGTCGATACCGAGCAGACGCAGATCCTGGGCGAAGGCACTTTCGACCTGGCCCGGGAGCGCTTCGACATGCGTATCACCCCCAAACCGAAACGCATGGGCATCCTGTCGCTGCGCACGCCGGTACAGGTGTTCGGCACCTTCAAGAACCCGGACTTCAAGCTGGAGAAGGGCCCGCTGCTGGCCCGCGCCGGCGGCGCCGTGGCGCTGGTCTTTGCTGCGCCCCTGGCCGCGGTGCTGCCGCTGATCGAGACCGGCCCCGGGCAGAACACCAACTGCGCGCGGGTGCGGCAGGAAGCGGGCGCGGCCGAGAAGCAGGCCAAGGCCTCCGCCGTCCAGTCGAAGGTGCCGGTGACGACACCCCAGCCGGCGGCGCCCGGCGCTACTCCAGGCTGATGTTGCCGCGCCGGACCAGTTCGCCGTAGAGCTGCGACTTGGTCTCGGCCTGGCGGCGGATCTCGTCGGGCGACCAGGCCAGCGGCTCGAAGGCGAAGGTGTCGAAACGCGCACGAATGTCGGGCTCGGCGATGGCTTTCGCCACATCGGCATTGATCTTCGCCGCGATGGCCGGTGGCAGGCCCTTGGGTGCCAGCAGGCTGACGAAGGAATTCACGTCCAGCCCGGCCGGCCCGCCGGCCTCGGCCACCGTGGGCACCTCGGGCATCTGCGGGATGCGTTTGGGCGCGGCGATGGCGATGTAGCGCAGCTTGCCGGCCTTGTAGATGCCCTGGCTCGACGGGATGCTGGCAAAGGCCCAGGGCAGTTCGCCGGAACCGACGTTGGCATAGAGCTGCGATACCTCGCGAAAAGGCACGTGCTGCATGTGGGTGCCGGTCAGCGCCTCCAGTTGCTGCGCGCCCAGGTGGCCGGGGCTGCCCACACCCCAGGAGCCGTAGGCCAGCCGGCCCGGCTGGGCCTTGGCGGCGGCCAGCAGGTCGCCGACGTTCTTCCACTTCGAGTCGGTCGGCACCGCGATCAGGAAAGGCGTGCGGAACAGCGAGGCCACCGGGTCGAAATGCTGCAGCGGCACGTAGTTGCGCGACTTGTAGAGGTGGGGCAGGGCGGCCACGTGCTCGCTGTCGAGCTGCAGCAGGGTGTAGCCGTCGGGTGCGGCACGGCCCGCGGTGTCGATGGCGATAAAACCGCCGCCCCCGGGCTTGTTGTCGATCAGCACGCGCTGGCCCCACTGCCGGGAGAGCTTCTCGGTGACCAGGCGCAGCACCGCATCCGGCCCGCTGCCGGCCGCGAAGGGCGTGACGATGGTGACCGGGCGCGACGGGTAGTCGGCCGGCTGCGCCGACACCGGGGTGGTGGCCGCGGCGCAGCAGAGTGCGGCCAGGCCCAGCAGGGCGCGGCGGGCGGGGGCTTGCTTGTGCATGTTGCTGTTGTCTCCGTTGTTGTTGTGGTTCGGCGGGATGCCGGCTCAGTCCTCGAAATGCACGCCGTCGGCCCGCAGACGTTGCTGCAGTTGTGCCACGTCCACCTGCCGCAGGGGCAGGCCGCCGGCATGTGCCGCCGCCGTGCCCGCCGCCTGGCCCATGACGAAGCAGCCACCGCTGACCCGCGCGGCCGACTGGCCTTCGTGGGTCATCGAGGCGCAGCGGCCGGCCACCAGCAGGTTGTCCACCTGTTGCGGCACCAGCATGCGCCACGGCAGGTCGTTGAAGGCCCGGCTGTCATCGCGCGGAAAGCGCCAGTCGATGCGGCCGTCGCGGTGCAGCTCCATCGGCCAGGCGTTGATGCCGATGCGGTCCTCGAAACGCGCCGACTCCAGGATGTCCTCGCCGCTCAGCGCGTACAGCCCTTCGATGCGGCGGGTTTCGCGGATGCCGACCTGCGGCGCGATATCGACGATCTGCGACTGGGCGAAACCCGGCACCTGTTCGCGCAGGAACCGGAAGTAGTCCACGATCTGTTTGCGGCCGTCGACCTCGCCGGCGCTCAGCTGGCGGGCGTCCACGCCGTTCATGGCACCGCCTTCGGCATTACGCAGCTGGGTCACGTTGGCTCGCCATTCGGCCGGGTTGATCTGCGGCCGCAGGATGGCGCCTTCGCGCGGGAAGCCGTAGCGCCCCGGGTGCTCCTGCTGCGCACGCTCCATGAAGTCGTTGATGGCCTTGAATTCGCCGATGGCCGCCAGGGCCGGCTCGGCGTCTACGTGGCCGACGCGGAACATGGTGGTGGGGAACAGGCCGCTGCCTGCGCCATCGCCCACGGCGAAAGGCACACCCGCAAAAGCCGCCACGTCACCGTCGCCGGTGCAGTCGATGAAGACCCCGGCACGGATGGCCAGGCGGCCGGACTTGGTCTCGGCCACCAGGGCGGTGATGCGGCTGCCGTCCATCAGCACCGCCGCGGCGCTGGCGTGGAACAGCAACTCGACACCGGCGTCGGCCAGCATCTGGTCGGCCGCGCACTTGTAGGCCGACACATCGTAGGAGCGCACCCGGATGCGGCCCTGCATGCCGTCCTGTGGCTGGTTCAGGCCGCCGAGGGCCTCGATGCGCGGCAGCAGTTCGTCGACCATGCCGTGCACCAGCTGCTGCATCTCGCCGTCGCGGCGACCGTAGAGGCCGGCGAAGTTGGTCACGCCGCCGGCCGTGCCCATGCCGCCGAGGAAGCCGTAGTGCTCCACCAGCAGGGTGCGGGCGCCATGGCGCGCCGCGCTGACCGCCGCCGCCAGGCCGGAGGGGCCGCCGCCGGCCACCACCACGTCGTATTCACCAAAGACCGGCAGGCTGCGTGCCGGTTCGAGCATGGAAGTTGTCATGGGATCAGGCGCCGCCGGGCCGCCCCAAGGCGGCTGCGGCCCCCTCGGGGGGCAGCGTAGTACACGGAGTGACAAGCGTGGGGGTCATGTATGTCATTCGATCTTGATGTGGCGGGCGGTGATGATGTCGCCCATGATCTTCGACTCTTCCTTCACGCGGGCTTTCAGCCGCGACGCGGAAGCGGGTGCCGCCTGCCAGCCCTGGTTGAAGAGCTGCTGGCGGGTCTCGGGGTTCTGCATGACGGCGGCCAGCGCCGGTGCGAGCCGGTCCTGCGCCGCCTGGGACAGGCTGGCCGGTCCGACCAGGGCGGCCCAGACTTCGAGCTGGAAGTCCTTCACGCCGGCGTCGGACAGCGGCGGCACTTCGGACGCCAGCACACTGCGGCCGCTGGTCACCCCCACGGCCTTGAGCTTGCCGGACTTGATCTGCGGCATGGCCACGCCCGGCGGGATGAGTGCCATCTCGATCTGCTTGCCCAGCAGCGCGGTCACCACGAAAGGATTGCCCTGGTAGGGCACGTGCTGGGCCGCCAGGCCGGGCATGCGGGCCTTGAGCAGTTCCATGCCCAGGTGTGCCATCGAGCCGGTGCCGACCGAACCGTAGTTCCACTTGTCGCCGGCTTTCTTGGCCGCATCGAAGAAGGCGGCGCCGTCGGGCAGGTCGTTGCGGGTGACCAGCACCAGCGGGGCGGTGCCGACCAGGGTGAGGTAGGTGAAGTCGCGGTCCGGGTCGTAGGGCAGCCGGGGGAACAGCATCTTGGCCGAGGTCAGGTTGCCGTTGATGACGATGCCCAGCGTATGGTCGTCGGTCGCCTTGGCGATCTGGTCGGTGGCGATGTTGCCGGAGGCACCCGCCTTGTTCTCGACGATCACCGGCTGGCCCAGGGCCTTGGCCAGCGGCTCGGCAATGGCGCGCGCCGCGGCGTCGGGGGTGGAGCCGCCGGGAAAACCGACCAGGATACGCACCGGCTTGGTAGGCCAGGCATGGGGCTGGGCGAAGGCGGCCGGTGCGGCCAGGGCCAGCAGGCCGGCGGCCAGGGCGCCGATGCGCCGTCGCGGGGAAAGAAGGAGTGCCATGGGGTTGTCTCGCTGAAGAAGGGAAAAAGGCGGCGGTGCGCAAACGCCTTTATACGGCGGCATCGGCCAGGCAGGTCTCCGGCCGCCAGGCGTACAGCCATTCGAGGGCGTCATAAAAACGCTCAGGGCCGCGGCCGGGCCACAGGCTGTTGCGCACCAGGCGCTCCACCCCCTTGGCATGGTAGAGCCTGCCCATTTCACGCACCGACAGCACCACCCGTGCGGTGCGGGCGATCCGGGCCGCCTGGTAGAGCTGGAAGGCCGCCGAAAAATCGAAGTCCCGTGCCTGCACCGCGGCGGCCAGCGCCACGGCATCCTCCAGCGCCATGCAGGCGCCCTGGGCCAGGTACTGCATCATCGGATGGGCCGCGTCGCCCAACAGGGTGGCACTGCCTTCGCTCCAGCGGGCCACCGGGTCGCGGTCGGCCGTGCTCCAGCGGCGCCAGGAGATGGGCCGGTCGAGCAGCTGGCGCGGCCGGGCGTGGATGCCGTCGAAGTACGACAGCACCTCGGCCTTGCTGCCGTCGGTCACGCCCCACTCTTCCCGGTCGCGGCTGTGGAAGGTGACCACCAGGTTGTACTGCTCGCCGCCGCGCAGCGGGTAGTGCACCAGGTGGCAGTCGGGGCCGGCCCAGACCACGGGTGCGTTCAGGCGCAGCTCCTCGGGCATATCGGCCGCCGGTACCACGGCACGGTAGACCACGTGGCCGGACACGCGGTGGCTGTCGCCGAGCAGGGTGGCGCGCACCACGGATTTCACGCCATCGCAGCCGACCAGGGCGCAACCCTCGAAGCGCCGGCCGTCTTGCGTGTGCACGGCCGCACCGTGTGCGCCGACGTCCACCGCGGCGATGCGGGTGCCGGTGTGGATGGACACCAGCGGATGCGCCACCGCCGCCGCATGCAGCGCGCCGTGCAGGTCGGCGCGGTGGATCACGGCATAGGGGTTGCCGAAGCGGGCACGGAAGGCTTCGCCCACCGGGACCGAGGCCACCTCGCTGCAGTCCACCGCATCCATCATCACCAGGCGTTCGGTGAAGACGGCGCCGTCACGCACCTGCCGGCCCACGCCCAGCGCGTCGAGCGCGGCGAAGGCATTGGGGCCGAGCTGCAGGCCGGCACCGATCTCGCCGACCTGGGGGCTCTGCTCGAACAACTGCACCGGCAACCCGAGCCGCGCCAGCGCCAGGGCGCAGGCCATGCCGCCGATGCCGCCGCCGGCCACCAGCACCGGAGGACCCCCGCGTGTCGGGAGGGTACTCATTCGGCGTCGGGCTGCGCCGCCGGTACGGCGCGCTGGAAGGCCTCCAGGCCGGCCAGGTGGGCGTCGATACGCACCACGGTCGGGTAGGCCTCCAGCGGAATGCTGAAGCGCCGCGCGTGGTAGACCTGCGGCGCCAGGCAGCAGTCGGCGAAGGTGGGTGTGTCGCCGAAGCAGCAGGTGCCCGAATGGCCGTCCTGCGCCAGCCGCGTTTCCAGGGCGGCCAAGCCCTCCTGGGTCCAGTGGGCGATCCAGGCCTGCTTCTGCCCGGCCGAGGCGCCCAGCGGGCCTTCCAGGTACTGCAGCACCCGCAGGTTGTTCAGCGGGTGGATGTCGCAGGCCATCTGCGCGGCGAGAGCCCGGACCCAGCCGCGCTCGCCGGCGTCTTTCGGCAGCAGGGCGGGTGTGGGATGGCGCTCTTCCAGGTACTCGAGGATGGCCAGCGACTGGCTCAGCACCACGCTGTCGTCCTGCAGCGTGGGCACCAGTTTTTCCGGGTTGAGGGCGGTGTAAGCCGCGCTCCGCTGCTCGCCGCCGTTGCGGGTCAGGTGCACCGGCAGTGTCTCGGCGGTGAGGCCCTTGAGGGCCAGTGCGATACGCACCCGCCAGGCGGCGGAGCTGCGGTAGTAGCCGTGGAGTTGCAGTGCCATGTGGTGGTGCTTTCCTTCAGGCGATACGGACATCCAGCCGCGGCAGGCCGTCGATGTGGACGGCGATGGCCTGGCCGGCGGCCACCGCCCCCACGCCGTCGGGTGTGCCGGTGAAGATGAGGTCGCCCGGTTCCAGGGTGAACAGGCTGGACAGGTTGGCGATGACCTCATCGACCGACCAGATCAGGTGGGTGATATCACTGGCCTGCCGGCGCTGGCCGTCCACGTCCAGCGTGATGGCGCCGGAGTTGATGGCGCCGCCGTCTTCCAGGCGGCGGACCGGGCCGACCGGCGCGGAGAAGTCGAAGGCCTTGCCCACTTCCCATGGCCGGCCCTTTTCGCGCGCGGCGATCTGCAGGTCGCGCCGTGTCATGTCCAGGCCCACGGCGTAGCCGTAGATATGGCTGGCCGCGTCGGTGAGGGTGATGTCGCGCCCGCCCTTGCCGATGGCGACCACCAGCTCCGCCTCGAAATGGTAGTTCTTCGTCAGCGAGGGGTAGGGCAGTGTGGCCGTGCTGCCGGCCGGCACCGGCACGACGGAGGCATCGTCATTGGGCTTGCAGAAGAAGAAGGGCGGCTCGCGCTCGGGGTCGAAACCCATCTCGCGGGCATGCGCCGCGTAGTTGCGGCCGACGCAGTAGACCCGGCGCACCGGAAACAGGCCGTCGGTGCCGCTGACAGGAAGGCCGACGATGGACATGGGGGGGACAACAAAGGACATGGACAGGGGTACCGGAAAAATGAAATCGAAGGGAAAAACAAGGACTACGGTGCAGGGACTCAGTGGTCCAGGAAGGCTTCGCGGTGGATGCCGATGGCGTCCTGCACCGGCCGGTCGGAAAAGCTGAACAGCACGGCGTCCTCGTCGGTCTCCAGCCGCAGCACGGCCCACGACGGCACCACGAAGGTGTCCTGTGGGGCGAAAGCAAAACGCTGGCCGGCGATCTCGGCCGTGCCCCGGCCCTCGACCACGCTGTAGACCGCACCGTCGGTGGCGCGGTGGCCCTGGCCATGGAAACCCGCCGGCAGCAGCTGCAGGTAGGTGGCCATGGTGGGCATGGGTGCGCCGCCGGTCAGCGGGTGGGTGTAACGCAGCTTCCAGCCCTGCCACGCGTCAGCTCCTTCCATCTTCTGCAGCCTGGCCAGGGCCTCGCGGCTGCGGTCGTAGGGGTAGCTGAAGATGGGCGAGGTGGCTGCCGTATGGGTATGGCGCACCGGCGCCATGTTGTGGCCGAAGCGGGCGAAGCTCTGGCCTTCTGGCCTGGCCACCTTCTGCGACTTGGCATCGTCGTTCTCGGCGAAACCGGCATCGAAGAAGCGGACCAGCGGGATGTCGAGCCCGTCGAGCCACACCACCGGCTCGCTGACACCTTCGATGCCTTCGTTACCGTGGTCGTGCCAGTCCCAGGACGGGGTGATGATGAAGTCGCCTGGGTGCATGGTGGCGCGTTCGCCGCCGACCGTGGTGTAGGCGCCCCGGCCGTCGACGATGAAGCGCAGTGCCGACTGCACGTGGCGGTGCGAGGGGGCCACCTCGCCCGGCATGATGAGCTGCAGCCCGGCATAGAGCGATTGGGTGATGCTGGAACTGCCCGGCAGGCCGGGGTTCTCCAGCACCAGCACACGGCGCACGGCCTCCTCGGCGGTGATGAGGTCGGCCGACTCCATCAGCAGCGGGCGGATGTCGGCATAAGGCCAGAGTGCGGGCACGCAGGGCGACGCCGGCTCGCGCGGTACCAGGGTATGCAGGGCCTCCCACAGGGGGGCGAGGTGCAGCGGGCGGATACGTTCGTAGTAGGCCTGGCGGGCGGCGCGGGGCGTGGTGGGGGTGTCCATGGGTTTGTCTCCTGGCCGCATTCTTCCGCGGTCGTACTATTCCTTCAAGCACAGGGTGTAATACTGCACATTGCGTTTTTCAATAGTAGTGTGGAGAAAGGTACGCTCATGGCGCGGCTCGACCTGGAGTGGCTGGCGGTGTTCGACGAGGTCTACAAGACGGCCAGCGTGTCGCGTGCGGCCGAGCGGCTGGGACTGGCCCAGGCGGCCGCCAGCACCGCGCTCAACAAGCTGCGGGCTCATTTCGACGACCGGCTGTTCAGCCGCACCGCGCGCGGCATGCTGCCGACACCGCGGGCCCAGGCCCTGTACCCATCGCTGCGGGAAGTGCTGGTCCAGCTGGAGGGGACACGCCCGCGGCCCAGCACCTTTGTGCCGGGCGAGGCGCAGCGCACCTTCCGCATCTGCATGACCGACATCAGCGAGATCGTGTTCCTGCCGAACCTGCTCAACCACCTGCGGCTGGCAGCGCCCGGCGTGCGCATCGAGGTCGAGAAGATATCGGACGACAGCGGCCGCCGGCTGGAGGAGGGCGAGGTGGACCTGGCGGTGGGTTTCATGCCGCAGCTCGAAGCCGGCTTCTACCAGCAGGTGCTGTTCGCGCAGAACTTCGTCTGCCTGGCGGCGGCCGGCCATCCGCGCATCGGCGCGCGCCTGGGCAAGGCCGCCTATGCACGCGAGAGCCATGTGGTGGTGGCGGCTTCGGGCACCGGCCACGCCATCGTCGACAAGGTGCTGGCGCGCCTGCACGTGGAGCGCCATGTGGTGCTGCGGGTGCCCAGCTTCCTGGCCGTGGCGCGTATCGTGGCCGAGACCCAGCTCATCGCCACCGTGCCGCTGCGCTACGGGCAGGTCATGCTGAACCGCGAACGTATACGGCTGCTGCCGGTGCCCCATGCGCTGCCGCACTACGCGGTGAAGCAGCACTGGCATGAGCGGTTCCACAGCGACCCCGGCAACGCCTGGCTGCGCCGCACCGTGTCGGAACTGCTGGACGGAGCGCCAGCCGTCACTTCCGAGGAGCGCCGGCGCGGTTAGCGCGTGGCCTATTTCCTGAACGGCCGGTCGGTCAGCGTGTCGAGGAAGGCCACGACGTCGTCGATGTCCTGCTCGGTCATGGCGGGCTGGGTGCCGGCACGGCGGCTGAAGGGGTTGGCGACGGTGTTGATGTTGCCGCGCATCGCGGCGGGGATGTCGTCGAAGGCCGGGCCCTTGCCGTACCAGTCGGCGGGGCTGGTCGAGCGGGTGGCGTAGAAGCGCACTGCGTCGCGCAGCGAGTCGAACACGCCGTTGTGCATGAACCGCTGGCGCGCCGCCACGTTGCGCAGGCTGGGCGTGCGGAAGTAGCCGCACCAGCTCTCGGCCTCGGGCCAGTGGCGCTGCTCGGCGGTGCGGCACAGGCCCAGGTCGTAGGCCCGGGGGTCGGCGTTGGACGGCAGCTTGCGGTTGCGTGGCACGCCGATGGCGTCGTAGCCGAAGTCGGTGAAGAGCGAGCGGGCCGGGTTGCCCGAGGTGACACTCACCACATGGCAGGAGGCGCAGTTGCCCTGGTCCGGGTTGCGGAACACCGCCAGCCCGCGCATTTCCTGGGCGTTGAGTGTGCCCTGGCCGCGCAGCATGTCGTCGAAGCGGGAGCTGAAGGGCGACAGCTCGTCGCTCTGCAGGTAGGCCTCCAGGCTGCGGCCGAGCGCCTGCACCGCGCGTTGCGGGTCGCGCAGCACGTCCTTGCCGTACAGGCCCTCGAAGGCTTGCTGGTAGCCGCTGGCCTGCAGGCGCGCGGCCACGGCGCGGTTGTTGCCCATGTTCATCTCGTGCCGGGCCAGCAGCGGCTCGCGCATCTGGGTGGGCACGTCGTCGGCGCGGCCGTCGAGCATCAGGCCGCCGAAAGGCGAGGGCACCTGTGCATCGTCGTCCTGGTAGAAGTACAGCGCCGGCAGGTAGCGTACGTAGGTGAGCGAGGGCGGGTTGCGGGTGCCCAGCCGGCTGTGGATGGCACCGCGGGCCACGCCGTCGCGCCCGCCGTTGAAGCCGGTGAAGGCCCGCGCCGGGTCGTGGCAGCTGGCGCAGCTGGTGCCCTGCGGCTGCGACAGCCGGGTGTCCAGGAACAGCTGGCGGCCAAGCGCCACCCGGACCGGGTCCGGCATCGGCAGGGGGCGCGCGGCGGGGATGATGGCGCGGTACTGCGGTGTGTCACCCACGTGGGTGACGAGCGCCGGGAGAGAGGAAGAGAAAGAGGAGCCCGCAACGGGCTCGGCGGCAGACGCGCCGGGCGCGCCTGCCGCCGAGGACAGGGCTGCCACGGCCCCGATCAGGGCCGCGGCGAAGCGTTTTTTCATGGTGCCAGGAAGCCGGTCTTGTCGCAGTTGATCTTCGAGCCGCTGTTGGTGCAGGTCGTCAGCAGCTTGCCGTCCCGGGTGTAGGCCTTGAAGGCCCAGGGGCCGCTGCCGCTGCGTTCCATCATCATGAAACCGAAGGTGTTGGTATGGGTGATGCGGTCCAGCACGGCGCCGGGGGCTACCGGCACGTTGGTCGGGAACGGATCGGGCAGGCTCACGTCGAGGTTGTCGCCGCCGTTGCCGGCCACGAAGGTCGCCGGGTGGTTGCTGCTGAAGTTGATGGCCTGGAAATCGTGCACGTGGCCGTGCAGTGCGATCTTCACGCCGTCGGGGTAGTAGGTGACCGGGTTCAGCGTCTTCATCACTGCCTGCAGGCCCACGTTGCCGGCGATCGGCGCGGCGCCGGCCAGCGGCGCGTAGGCCAGGATCGGGTGGTGGTTGGCGAACAGGGTGGTCTTGGTCTTGTCGGCGGCGATCGTGGCGACCTGCTTGAACTGGTCCTGGTAGATCGGGAACTTGAAATCGGTGGTCGCCAGGGGCGTGGTGCCGACCTTGGCCGAGTCGAACAGCACGATCTGGGTATCGCTGCCCAGTGCCACGGCGTAGGGGTTGCTGACGTTGCCGGCGTTGTCGTTGGCTGCGTCGTCGCAGCTCATGGTGGGGGTGAACGGGCGCACGTCGAGGAAACGGGCCCAACCCTGGCCGGCGCGGGCGCATTCCTCGTGGTTGCCGCGGGTCACGACCAGGGGGGCCACCGCCAGCAGGGGCGCGGCCGGCGCGAAGAAGTCGGCCTGCCAGGTGTCCCAGCCGTAGCCCCAGGGGCTGTTCTTGCAGCCCGCCATGTCGGTGGGGCAGGGGTTTTCGCGGTAGTGGTAGTCGCCGATGTGCATGACCAGGTCGGGTTTCATGCTGGCGATGGTGGCGGCGATGGTGGCGAAAGGCCAGGCATTGCCGTCGCTGCAGGCCTGGAAGGCGTTGTCGGCCGTCTTGATGCGGCAGCCGGTGTCGGCCAGGATGGCGATACGTTGGGGCGCGGCCTTGGGCAGGGGCAGGGTGCGGCCGCCGACGATGACCTCCTTGTTGGTCGGCGCCAGGGCGAGTTCGCAGGTCGTGACCGGGAAGGCCGAGGGTTTGGACAGCGCGGGGTCGCTGGCCGTGACGCGCTGCGGTACGGTGACCTGGGCCGCGCGCAGCGCCATGGTGCCGGCGCCGCCGTCGATGGAGATCGCCGGGCAGGCAGCGGACGTGGTGATGGCACGCACGAGGGTCTGGTTGTTGGCACCCATTTCGGTCCATGCGGCCTGGATCTGCGGATCGGGGGTGGTGGCGGCATTGCCGCCGTCGCTGCCGCCGCAGGAGGCGAGTGTGGCGACGCCGATGGCGGCCAGGCCGGCGAGCGCGAACGGCACGCGCGGGGTGATGCGGGAGAACTGCATGGACGGACCTGTTGTGTGTTGTTGTGGGGGACAGCGCATGCTGGCCGTCCTCCGTGACAGGTCCGTGAATCCGCACACACGGCGTTTACCAATGCGTTGCATGCGTGATACGCCCACCGGGGCGCCGCGCCCCGGTGGCAGGCTACAGCAGCCGCTGCAGGTAGCGCCCGGTGTGGCTGGCCGGGTTCGCCGCGATGTCCTCGGGTGTGCCTTCGCCGACCACGGTGCCGCCGCCGCCGCCGCCCTCCGGGCCCATGTCGATGACCCAGTCGGCGGTCTTGATGACGTCGAGGTTGTGCTCGATCACCACGATGGTATTGCCCGCGTCGCGCAACTGGTGCAGCACCTTCAGCAGCAGGTCGATGTCGGCGAAGTGCAGGCCCGTGGTGGGCTCGTCGAGGATGTAGAGCGTGCGGCCGGTGTCGCGTTTGCTGAGTTCCAGCGCCAGCTTCACCCGCTGGGCCTCGCCGCCCGAGAGGGTGGTGGCGGCCTGGCCCAGCGTGATGTAGGAAAGGCCCACGTCCAGCAGCGTCTGCAGCTTGCGGGCGATGGTCGGCACGGCGCTGAAGAAGGCATGCGCGGCCTCCACCGTCATGTCGAGCACCGCGGCGATGTTGCGGCCCTTGTACTGCACCTCCAGCGTCTCGCGGTTGTAGCGCGCGCCGTGGCATACGTCGCAGGGTACGTAGACGTCGGGCAGGAAGTGCATCTCCACCTTCACCATGCCATCGCCCTGGCAGGCTTCGCAGCGGCCGCCGGCGATGTTGAAGGAAAAGCGCCCCGGGCCATAACCGCGTTCGCGTGCCATGGGCACCTCGGCCATCAGCTCGCGGATGGGGGTGAACAGCCCGGTGTAGGTGGCCGGGTTGCTGCGCGGCGTGCGGCCGATGGGCGACTGGTCGACGTTGATGACCTTGTCGAAGTACTGCATGCCCTCGATCGCGTCGTGCGGCGCCGGCTCCTCGTGCGCCCGGTAGAGCTGGCGCGCCACCGCGGCATACAGCGTGTCGTTGACCAGGGTGCTCTTGCCGGAGCCCGAGACGCCGGTGACGCAGGTCAGCAGGCCGACCGGAAACTCGACACTCACGCCGCGCAGGTTGTGCCCGGTGGCGTTGACCACCCGCAGCGCCTGGCGTTCGCCCTGGGTGGCCAGGTGCGCGGCCTGGCGTTCGGCCCAGGCAACGGCGGCGGCGCTGGGCTGGCCGGACTTCTTCGCGGGTTTTGCCTTGGTGTCGGGCTTCTTCTCGTCGCGCACCACCGGCAGCCAGGCCGTGCGCTGCGCCGGCACGGCGATCTTGCGGGTGCCGGCCAGGTACTGGCCGGTCAGGGAGTCGGGGCTGGCCTCCACCTCGGCGTAGGTGCCCTGGGCCATGACACGGCCGCCGTGCACGCCGGCGCCCGGGCCCATGTCGATCACGTGGTCGGCGGCGCGGATCATGTCCTCGTCGTGCTCGACCACGATCACGCTGTTGCCGATGTCGCGCAGGTGCTTGAGGGTTTCGATCAGCCGGTCGTTGTCGCGCTGGTGCAGGCCGATGCTGGGTTCGTCGAGCACGTACATCACGCCGGTCAGGCCGGAGCCGATCTGGCTGGCCAGGCGGATGCGCTGCGCCTCGCCGCCCGACAGTGTTTCGGCGCTGCGGTCCAGGCTCAGGTAGTTGAGGCCCACGTCATTGAGGAATTTCACCCGCAGGCCGATCTCGCGCACGATCTTGCCGGCGATCTCGGCCTTGGAGCCGCTGAGTTTCAGCGCGGCGAAGTGCGCCTGGCTGTCGCGCAGCGTCATGCGGCTCACGTCGTGGATCGGCAGGCTCAGGGCGCCTTCGCCGACGCGTACGTGGCGTGCCTCCACCCGCAGCCGGGCGCCTTGGCAGACCGGGCAGGACTGGGTGCTGCGGTAGCGTGTCAGTTCCTCGCGCACCACCGTCGAGTCGGTTTCGCGGTAGCGCCGCTGCATGTTGGGGATCACGCCCTCGAAGGGGTGCTTCTTGCTGAGCTTGCGACCGGTCTGCTGCCCGGATTCCAGCGTGTAGCTGAACTTGATCTCCTCGGTGCCGGAGCCCTGCAGCACCACCTGGCGCACCGCAGGCGGCAGGTCCTCGAAGGCGGTGTCCAGGCCGAAACCGTAGTGCGCGGCCAGGCTCTCCAGCATCGAGAAATAGAAACCGTTGCGCCGGTCCCAGCCCTTGATGGCCCCGGCCGCCAGGCTGAGCGTGGGGAAGGCCACCACCCGTTCGGGGTCGAATACCTCCTGCACACCCAGGCCGTCGCAGGCCGGGCAGGCGCCCACCGGCGAATTGAAGGAAAAGAGCCGTGGCTCCAGTTCGGTGATGGACCAGCCGCACACCGGGCAGGCGAAGCGCGCGTTGAAAAGATGCTCGGCGCCGCCGTCGATCTCCATGGCGATGACACGGCCCGCACCTTCGGCGCCCCCCACCCGGAGGGCGGCCTCGAAACTCTCGGCCAGGCGCTGCTGCATGTCGGGCCGCACGCGGATGCGGTCGATCACCACGTCCACGTCGTGTTTTTCGGTTTTCTTGAGTGCCGGCAGGTTTTCGTGTTCGTAGATCGTGCCGTCGACCCGGAAACGCACATAGCCCTGGGCCTGCATGTCGGCGAAGAGTTCTGCGAACTCGCCCTTGCGGGCGCGCGCCACCGGGCACAGGATCATCAGGCGTGTATCGGCCGGCAGGGCCAGCACCGCGTCGACCATCTGGCTCACCGTCTGCGACTGCAGCGGCACGTGGTGGTCGGGGCAGTAGGGCGTGCCGGCGCGGGCGTAGAGCAGGCGCAGGTAGTCGTGGATCTCGGTCACCGTGCCCACGGTCGAGCGCGGGTTGTGGCTGGTGGCCTTCTGCTCGATGCTGATGGCGGGCGACAGGCCCTCGATCAGGTCGACGTCGGGTTTGTCCATCAGCTGCAGGAACTGCCGCGCATAGGCCGACAGGCTTTCCACGTAGCGGCGCTGGCCTTCGGCATACAGGGTGTCGAAGGCCAGGCTCGATTTGCCCGAGCCCGACAGGCCGGTGATGACCACCAGCTGGTTGCGCGGGATGTCGAGGTCGACGTTCTTCAGGTTGTGGGTGCGCGCGCCGCGGATGCTGATGCGCTGTTCCCGCAGGGCTCGGCCGAGGTAGGGGCCGGCGCTATCGGTGCCGGCCGGGGGTTCGTCGTCGTCTCGTCGGGGGGAAGTCAAGATGCGGGCGCCAGCGGAGGTAAACCGGCCATGATAGCCACAGCGCCGCGGCGCACCACTATGGGGTTGTTCAGGTGGCCTGGCCGGCGGCCTGCACGACCCGGTTGCGGCCGCCGCGTTTGGCCGCGTAGAGCGCCTCGTCGGCGGTGGCCATGAGCTCGGCCATGCCGTGGCAGGCGGGGAAATGGGCCACACCGGCACTGAAGCTGGCGGAGAACGCTGCCTCGCCGCTGGTGTGCAGGACGCGGCTGAAACTGTCGCGCATGCCTTCCAGCAGGGCGTGGGCCTGGTCCGGCGCGCAGTCGAACAGCACCACGGCGAATTCCTCGCCGCCGTAGCGGCCGACCACGTCGCTGGCCCGCACCCGCTGGCGCAGGTGGCGCGCCAGGGTCGCAATGACCTGGTCGCCCATGCCGTGGCCGTAGCTGTCGTTGATGCGCTTGAAGTGGTCGATGTCGAGCAGTGCGTAGGAGAGCGGCACCGACTGCCGCTCGGCTTGGTGCAGGCACTGCTGCAGCAGTGCCTTGGTCTTGCCGTGGTTGTAGAGGCCGGTCAGGCTGTCTTCTTCCATGATGCGGCGCAGGCCGCGGTAGCGGCGCGCCTTCTGGGTGACGGCGTTGAAGAGCTGCTCGGGCGATACCGGCTTGACCAGGAAGTCGTCGCCGCCGTGGCGCATCGCCTCCTGCTGGGTGCCGGCGTTGGTCTCGGCGGTCAGGTAGACGATGGGGATCGACTCGAAGGCCTTGTGCTGGCGGATGATCTTGGCCACTTCCAGGCCGGTGCAGCCGCCCATGTGGTAGTCGAGCAGCAGCACGTCGGGCGCGAAATAATGCAGCACGTCCAGCACCTTGTGCGCCTGGCTCAGGATGCCCAGGCGCACGTTGGGGAAGGGCGCCAGCGCTTTCTGCACCCCGCTGAGGGCGGTGCGGGAGTCGTCGAGGACCAGCACGCGGTAGGGCTCTTCCTCCGACGGGAAGGCCACCGGGTCGAGCACCTGCACCAGCGCCTCCATCGACAGCGGCGCGACGAAGAAGAACAGCGCTCCGTGGCGCACCGCCTGCAGGCGCATCGCATAGTCGCTTTGGCGGGCCATGGCGCACCAGGGAATGCCATGGCCCACCAGCTCGGCCAGGATGGCGATGGTCGGTTCGTCGAAGCCGTTTTCGACGTCCACCACCACGGCCACCGCCTTGCCTTCGGCCGCCGCGGCGACGCCTTCGGCCGCATCCGTGTACTGGCGGCACAGGTAGCCGTAGTGTTCCATGTGCGGCAGGGCGTCCTCGGTGGCCGACCGGTCCGCGCCCAGCACGACCACCAGCGGCAGCCCGTTCTCGCGGCGCAGGCCGGGTGCCCGGCTGAACCGGTCGCCTTCCTCGTGCACCTCGCGTACCGAGGTTTCCAGGGCAGGCATGAGCAGCTCCACCGCCAGCGCGTCGGCGCGCCGTGGCGTGGCCACCATCTCCAGCCGTTTGAGCAGGGGGGCCAGCGCGCCGGCCGTCGCCTGCAGGCCATGCTCGGCGGCCAGGGTGCTGAGCTGGTCGCAGTGCAGCATGAAGACCGCCCAGTGGGCCACGTCCTCGGGCGCCTGGCGCACCTCCGCCCAGGCCTGGGCCACGCCCGACCAGAGGGTGTCGATTTCGGGTGGGGGTGGATGCATCAAAAAATTACAGCATGCGCCCCGGCTTTTGCCTAGCGCGCCGGAGCGAGCGGCGGTTTTCGCTGGACGAGCGGTCGGGCGGCGGTCCGCCCGCCGGTGGCGAACAGATGGCGGACAATCGGGGCCAACCGCCAGGCCCGCGCCGCAAGGCGGAGCCGCAACGTACTGCCCCGCACCTGTTCCGTGTCCGATTCCGCCACCCCCTCCCTCTCCGCCCCGGCCGCCGCCGCTTCGTCCGACATGGCGGGCGCGCGCCGGATGACACCCGTCGAATGGCGCGCCAGCCTGTCGCTGGCCTCGATCTTCGGGCTGCGTATGCTGGGCCTGTTCCTGGTCCTGCCCGTCTTCGCCCTGGAGGCGCGCCGCTACCCGGGCGGCGACGACCCGGCGCTGGTCGGGCTGGCCATGGGCATCTACGGGCTCACGCAGGCCTGCCTGCAGATGCCCTTCGGCCTGGCGTCGGACCGGCTGGGCCGCAAGAAGGTCATCGTGGCCGGCCTGCTGGTGTTCGCGCTGGGCAGTTTCATGGCCGCCGCGGCGCACGACCTGCACTGGCTGGTGGTGGGCCGGGCGCTGCAGGGCGGCGGCGCGGTGTCGGCTGCGGTCACGGCCCTGCTGGCCGACCAGACGCGCGACGCGGTCCGCACCAAGGCGATGGCGATGGTGGGCGGCACCATCGGGCTGATGTTTGCGCTTGCTCTCGTGGCAGCGCCCGTGCTGGCTGAGCACATCGGCCTTTCGGGGTTGTTTGCCCTGACCGGTGTGCTGGCTTTGGGCGGTATCGCGGCGGTGCTGTGGTGGGTGCCGCCAGAACCCCGGCACGGGGCGGTGGCGCGTGGGCGGCTGGCCGACCTGCTGGCGCACCGCGACCTGCTGCGGCTGAATTTCGGTGTTTTTGCCCTGCACACGGTGCAGATGTCGATGTGGGTGGCGGTACCCGCCCTGCTGGTGCAGGCCGGCCTGCCCAAGGAGCGGCACTGGTGGATCTACCTGCCGGCGGTGGTCGCCTCCTTCGTGGTGATGGGCGGCCTGCTGTTTCCGCTGGAGCGGCGCGGCCACCTGCGGGCCGCGTTGCGCGGCGCGGTGGCGCTGGTGGCGCTGGTGCAGGGCGGCCTGCTGGCGGTGGCGCTGCTGTCGCCGGCCGGCACGCCCGGTCCCGGTATCTGGCCGCTGGCGGCGCTGCTGTTCGTGTTTTTCTGCGGTTTCAACGCCCTGGAGGCCAGCCAGCCCAGCCTGGTGTCGCGCCTGGCGCCGGCCCGGCTGCGCGGCGCGGCGCTGGGGGCCTACAACACCCTGCAGTCGCTCGGCCTGTTTGCCGGTGGCGCCCTGGGCGGCACGCTGGTCAAGCGGGCGGGAGCGCCGGGGCTGTTCGCCGCGACCTTCGTGCTGGGCCTGCTGTGGCTGGTGGTGACCTGGGGCCTGCAGCCGGCCGGCCGGACACCCCCGCCCTGACGAACCGGCTTCCCGGCCCGGCCGCCGTATCCTGCGGGCAGCGGGATGCGGCACAATCCCGTTTTACCGTTTCGTACCCGAAACCCTGAGGCAGCATCCATGGCATCCGTCAACAAAGTCATCATCGTCGGCAACCTGGGCCGTGACCCGGAAATGCGTTCATTCCCGAGCGGCGACCAGGTGGCCAACGTCACGATCGCCACCACCGACAAATGGCGCGACAAGACCTCCGGCGAGATGCGCGAGGCGACCGAGTGGCACCGTGTGGTGTTCAACGGCAAGCTCGCCGACATCGCCGGGCAGTACCTGCGCAAAGGCTCGCAGGTGTACGTCGAAGGCAGCCTGCGCACCCGCAAGTGGACCGGCCAGGACGGCGTGGAGAAGTACACCACCGAAATCCGCGCCGACCAGATGCAGATGCTGGGCAGCCGCCAAGGCGCCGGCGGCCCCCAGCCGGGCGGCGATGGGGGCTACGACGGTGGCGGGGGCGGCGGTTACGACAACAGTGCACCCCCCCCGCAGGCGCCGCGCCGCGCCGCGCCGCCTGCCCCGGCAGCAGCACGTCCGCAGGCGGCGCCCGCACCCCGTGCGGCGCCGGCGCCGTCCGGTTTCGACGACATGGACGACGATATCCCGTTCTGAACCGGCGTCCGGGCTCCGGCCGGAGAAAGCGCTTGCCTGCGCGGGCGGATGCATTTACAACGGAGCTTTACGGTTTTTCTCCGCCATGCCCTTTCACCGCACCTGCCTGCATGCCGTCCGAACCGCGGCCCTGCTGCCGTTCCTGGCGGCCGGGCTGCTGCAGGCGCCTGCGGCCCATGCCGGCACGGCTGCGTACGAAGCCTTCGGCGGCCGGGCGGGGCTGGAGCGTGTCAGCGACGACTTCATCGCCAACCTGCTGGCCGATCCGCGGACCCAGCCCTATTTCGCCAAGGCCTCGCTCAAGCGCTTGCGCGCCAAGTTCCCCGAGCATTTCTGCGCCCAGCTGGGCGGCCCCTGTACCTACACGGGCAGTTCCATGAAAAACCTGCACAGCAACCTGAAGATCGACCGCGCCGCCTTCAACGCGGTGGTGGAAGACCTGCAGGCGGCGATGGACAAGAACGGTGTGCCTTTCCATGCGCAGAACGCCCTGCTGGCGCGCCTTGCGCCGATGCACCACGACATCGAGACACGGTGAATTTTCGCGCTCCACCGATGGCCCTCCTGTCCCAGGTCCCGTACCGGGCATGGACGCTTGCCGGCGTGCTGGGCCTGGCCGGGTCTGCCGCATGCGCGGCCGGTGTGGTGGTGCAGGTGACGGACGCCCGCGGCGCCCCGCTGGCCGATGCGGTGGTCTACGCCCTTCCCGCGGCGGGCAAGGCGCCCCCGGCACCCGCGGGCGCACGCGCCATCATCGACCAGATCGACCGCGAATTCGTGCCGCTGGTGTCGGTGATGCAGACCGGCACCGCGGTGAGTTTCCCGAACAAGGACGATGTGGAGCACGACGTGTATTCGTTCTCCCCGGCCAAGCGTTTCGAGATCCGGCTGTATTCGGGCGTGCCGTCCAAGCCGGTGCTCTTCGACAAACCCGGGCTGGTCACCATCGGCTGCAACATCCATGACTCGATGGTGGCCTACGTCATCGTCGTCGACACGCCGTATTTCGCCAAGACCGACAAGGCGGGCCGCGCCGTGCTGGAGACGCTGCCGCCGGGGGCCTGGCGCGTTTCCGCCTGGCACCATGCCATGCGGGACCCGAACGCCCAGCCGGTCCAGCCGGTGCAGACCGGCGCGGCCACCGGCCCGGCGCTGAAATTCATGCTGGCGACCGAAACGAACTGAGCCGCCTTGTCCCGCCTGCGCATCAAGAGCCTCCAGACCCGTATCGCGCTGGTTTTCACGGCGCTGCTGCTGGCGGTGCAGATGCTCGGCTATTTCTCCGCGCGCGCGCTGATCGGCTCCGCCGCACGCGACAACACCGACGAGCAGCTGCAGCTGGCCGAACGTGTGTTCGGCCAGATCGTGCAGGCCCACCGCGACCGGCTGGCGCAGGCGGCGGCGGTCGTCGCGGCCGACTTCGGTTTCCGCGAGGCGGTCGCCACGCACAACCAGGGCACCATCGTCTCGGCGCTGCGCAACAGCGGCGACCGCATCCGGGCCGACCTCGTCATGCTGATCGACCTCGACGGGCGGCTGCTGGCCGATACCCGCCCGCAGAACGACGACGGGCAACAGTTCGCCTACCCCGACCTGATCGCGCAGGCCCGGCGCAGCGGCAATGCCTCGGCCATCGCGCAGCTCGACGGCCGGCTGTACGAACTGGTGGTGGTGCCGGTGCGGGCACCGACGACGATCGCCTGGATCTCGATGGGTTTCCTGATCGACGAGCGCTTCATCGGGCTGGTCACCTCCACCACCTCGCTCGATGTGTCCTTTCTCGGCCGGTCCGGGGCATCCGGCTGGAAGGTACTGGCCAGTTCGCTGTCCCCGGCCGAGGCGCAGGCGCTGGCGGTCCCGCTGGGCGATGGCCGCGCGGCACCAGGAGAGGGCGCGGTGGTGACCCTGCCGGACGGCGACTACGGCCTGCGCACGGTCGAGCTGCATGCCGGTGACGACCGGGTGGTGGCGGTGCTGCAGCGCTCGATCGCCCAGGCCATGGCGCCCTTTCTCCAGATCCAGTCGGCCCTGGTGGTGCTGGCGGCCGCCGGGCTGGTGCTGTCGATCGCGGTCAGCCTGCTGATCGCACGCAGCGTCACGCGGCCGGTGGCCCAGCTTGCGCGCTTCGCGCGCAGCATCGGCGAGGGGCGCCATCCGCCGCCGATCGTGCTGGCGCAGCAGGACGAACTGGGGGAACTGGCCGATACCTTCAACCACATGCAGGAGGCCCTGGTCGAGCGCGAGAAGCGCATCACCGGGCTGGCCTACCAGGACGTGCTGACCGGCCTGCCCAACCGCGCGCTGTTCCACGACCGGCTGCAGCGGGCCATCGCCGTGACCCTGGCGGTGAAGGGCGAGCTGGCGGTCATCGTGATGGACCTCGACCGCTTCAAGGACGTGAACGACACCCTGGGCCATCCCATCGGCGACCAGCTGCTGGTGGAGGTCGGGCAGCGGCTGCAGTCTGCGCTGGTGCAGGAGGACGCCACCGTGGCGCGGCTGGGGGGCGACGAGTTCGGGCTGCTGCTGCCCGGCGGCAATGCCTCGTCGGCGCAGGACCTGGGGCGCGAACTGATGCGGGTGCTGGAGCGGCCTATCCTGGTCGAAGGCCAGTGGGTGGACGTGGGGGCCAGCCTGGGCATCGCGGTCTGCCCCCTGCATGGCCACGACGTGGCCACGCTCATGCGCCGGGCCGACATCGCCATGTATGCGGCCAAACGCACCGGCGCCGGCTGCCTGCTGTACGACAGCCGCCACGACACCCACACCCCCGAACGCCTGTCGCTCATGGGCGAGCTGCGCGATGCGGTGGAGCACGACAACCTGACGCTGTACTACCAGCCCAAGGTCGACCTGGCCACCGGCGCGGTGCACTACGTCGAGGCGCTGGTGCGCTGGGAGCACGCCACGCGGGGTTTCATCGCGCCGGACCGCTTCATCCCGTTCGCGGAGCAGACCGGCTACATCAAGGCCATCACCCGCTGGGTGGCGGCACGGGCCTTTGCCCAGTGCGCCGACTGGCGTACGCAGGGCCTGAACCTGGCCGTGTCGGTGAACGTCTCGGCGCGCGACCTGCTGGGGTCGGAACTGCCCGAGTACTTTGCCGCGCTGCTGCAGGAATACCGGCTCGACCCCCAGCTGATCTGGATCGAGATCACCGAAAGCTCGGTGATGGAAGACCCGGCGCACGCACTGGCCACGCTGGAGCGCCTGCACGGCCTCGGCCTGCGCCTGTCCATCGACGATTTCGGCACCGGCTATTCGTCGCTGGCCTACCTGAAACGCATGCCGGTGGACGAGATCAAGATCGACAAGTCCTTTGTCATGGGCATGGCCCACGACCTCGACGACCAGACCATCGTGCGCTCCACCATCGACCTGGGCCACAACATGGGGCTGAAGGTGGTGGCCGAGGGGGTGGACAACGAGGAGTCCCTGGCCCAGCTGCGTGCACTGCGCTGCGACCTGGCCCAGGGCTACCTGCTGTCGCGGCCCCTGCCGCCGAAGCAGCTCGAAGAGTGGCTGCGGCAGTGGCCGTCGCGGCGCGATGCGCTGCTGAAGATGTAGCCGGCCTTTTCTCCGGCCAGGGCTATCCGGTCAGGCCGCGGCGGCCTCCGCCGAAGCGATCACACCGCCGCCGAGGCATACCTCACCGTCGTACACCACGGCCGACTGGCCGGGCGTCACGGCCCACTGGGCCTGCGCAAAGGCCAGCGTGAAGCCATCGCCGGGCGTGGCACCCAGGGTGCAGGCGGCGTCGGCCTGGCGGTAGCGGCTCTTGGCGGCCAGCGGCCCGGGCGCCGGCACTGCGCCGGACACCCAGCTCGTGTCGGCCGCGTTGAGGCGGTGCGACAGCAGCCAGGGGTGGTCGTGCCCCTGCACCACCCGCAGCACGTTGGTGCCCAGTTCCTTGCGCGCCACGAACCAGGGGGTGTGTTCGCCGCCGCCGCGCTGCGCGCCTTTTTCCTTGATGCCGCCGATGCCCAGGCCCTGGCGCTGGCCCAGGGTGTAGAACGACAGGCCCTGGTGCTGTCCCAGCGTGCGTCCCCGGTCGTCCTGGATGGGGCCGGGTTCTTTCGAGATGTAGCGGTTGAGGAACTCGCGGAACGGCCGCTCGCCGATGAAACAGATGCCGGTGGAGTCCTTCTTCTTCGCGTTGGGCAGGCCGATCTCCTCGGCGATGCGGCGCACCTCGGTCTTGTGCAACTCGCCGACCGGGAACAGGGTCTTCGACAGCTGGGCCTGGTTCAGCCGGTGCAGGAAATAACTCTGGTCCTTGGCCGGGTCCAGGCCCTTGAGCAGCTGGTGGGTGCCGCTGGCGGCGTCGAAGCGCACCCGGGCGTAGTGGCCGGTGGCGATCTTCTCGGCGCCCAGGCGCAGGGCATGGTCGAGGAAAGCCTTGAACTTGATCTCGGCATTGCACAGCACATCGGGGTTGGGGGTGCGGCCGGCCTGGTATTCCCGCAGGAACTCGGCAAAGACGCGGTCCTTGTAGTCGGCGGCGAAATTGACGTGCTCGATCTCGATGCCCAGCACGTCGGCCACCGCCGCCGCGTCCACGAAGTCGACGTTGGACGAGCAGTATTCGCTGTCGTCGTCGTCTTCCCAGTTCTTCATGAAGATGCCGACCACCTCGTGGCCCTGCTGTTTCAGCAGGTGCGCCGTGACCGCGGAGTCCACCCCGCCGCTCAAGCCCACCACCACCCGCCGTACTGCCGTCGCTGCCATAGGTGTGCGATTATCCCCGGCCACCGCCACCAGCCCCTCCCGTAGGGTCTCCCGTCCCGTTTTTGCCTCTGCCATGGAACTGCGCCAGCTTCGCTACTTCGTCCGCACCGTCGAACTCGGCAGCATGGGCCGTGCCGCGCTCGACATGGACCTGGTGCAGTCGGCGCTGAGTCAGCAGATCAGCCGGCTGGAGGGCGAGCTGGCCACCCGGCTGCTGCAGCGCACCTCCAAGGGGGTGGTGCCGACCGAGGCCGGCATGGCCTTTTTCCGTGAAGCCCAGCTCACCCTGCGCCATGCCGAGCAGGCCGCCCGGGCGGCGCGGCACGCACGCCTGTCGGGCACGGTCAGCGTCGGGCTGGCGCCGACCACGGCCTCGGTGCTGGCCCTGCCTTTCATGGGCGCAATGCGCGAGCGTTACCCCGACGTGCGGCTGCACATGGTCGAAAGCCTGTCGGGCCACCTCACGTCCATGCTCAACGCACGCCAGCTCGACCTGGCGATCCTGTTCGCGCCGCAGGCGGCACGGCGCTGGAGTGTCACGCCGCTGCTGGAGGAAAAGCTGTTCCTCATCCGGGGCCGGCGCCTGCTGCCGCCCGCCGAGCAGGCCAGCACCCGGGCGGTGCGCACCGCCGCACTGGCGGAGGTGGACCTGATCCTGCCCACCGGCACCCATGGGCTGCGCAGCGTGATCGACGCGGCCTTCCTGCGGGCCCGCGCCACGCCGCGCCTGGTGGCCGAGATCGATTCCCTGGCCATGCTTATGGAGGCGGTGGACGCCGGTTTCGGCGCCACGGTGCAGCCGGGTGCGGCCACCGGGCGTTTCGCCGACGCGGCCGAGCGTTTCCACCTGCTGCCGCTGGCCGACCGGCAGGCGCGCCGCCGCAATGCGGTGTGCAGCATCTCCGATGACGAACTCTCGCCCGCCGCGCTGGCGGTGCGGGTGGTGCTGACGGACACCGCGCGGTCGATGGTGCGCAACGGCCAGTGGCCGGGGGCGGTGCTGGTGGAGGCTTCCAGCTGACCGGTGGGGTGCGGGGGGATCACGAATCGTGATGGCCCCATGCCGGTGCGGGTCTTCCGGCCGGGGTCTTTCGTGCCTACAGTGCGGCTTCCCGCTGCGAGGAGACACGATGACAAAGATGACCTTGGCGCCCTGGCTGCGCGCCGGAGCCCTGGCCGCCCTGGCCGCATTGGCGATGGGCGCCTCCCTGGCCCATGCCGACTTCCCGGACCATGCCGTGCGCCTGGTCGTGCCCTTCACGCCCGGTGGCGCGGTGGACGGCGCTGCGCGGCCTACGGCGGTGGAGATGGGCAAGACCCTGGGCCAGCCGCTGGTGATCGACAACCGGCCCGGTTCGGGTGGCACCATCGGCATCCAGGCGGTGGCCCATGCGGCGCCCGACGGCTACACCCTGCTGCTGGGCAACATCGCGCTGGCCTCGGCGCCGGCGCTGTACCCGGCGTCGGGCATCAACCCCAAGGACTTCGCGCCGGTCGCGCTGATCGGCAAGACGCCCTACATCCTGGCCGTGAAGCAGGATTTCGCCGCGAAATCGGTCGCCGAGCTGGTGGCCCTGGCCAAGGCCAACCCCGGCAAGTACAACTACGCCTCCGCGGGTGCCGGCTCGGCCATCCACATGGCCGGCGAGATGTTCAAGAGCAAGGCCGGCATCGACGTGGTGCACATCCCCTACAAGGGCGCGGCCCCGGCCATGGCGGCGCTGCTGGCCGGCGACGTGGAGATGGTCTTCGGCTCCCTCATGGAGATGAAGCCCATGATCCAGGCCGGCAAGGTGCGGGCCCTGGGCGTGACGTCGAGCACCCGTTCGGCCCTGGTGCCGACCATTCCCACCCTGGCCGAGTCCGGTGTGCCAGGTTATGCCGTGACGGGCTGGTACGGCCTGTATGCGCCGGTCAAGACACCGCCGGCGGTGCTGCAGAAGCTGCAGACGGCGGCGGTAGCGGCGCTGCATTCCGAGGCCATGCGCCAGCAGCTGGCGCGCTACGAAATGGAGCCGGCCGGCGGCGGCCCGAAGGAGGCTGCCGAGATGCTCGACAGCGAGGTCGAGCGCTGGACCGCCGTGATCCGCCAGGCCCACATCACCATCCAATAGGAGTCCTCCCTCGTGGGCATGCACATCCGTTCGGGCGAAGGCCCGGCCTATACCCAGGATTTCGCGCGTTTCATCGCCGGCCTGGGTTTTTCCGATCTTCCGGCCCCGGTCGTCCATGCGGCGCGGCGCGGTGTGCTGGACTGGATCGGCTGCGCGCTGGCCGCCAGCCGCCACCCCACGCTCGACCGGCTCATCGCCGTGCTGCAGGAGACCGGTGGCGGCACGCAGGCCACCGTGCTGGCGCGCCAGCTGCGCCTGTCGCACATCGACGCGGCGCTGGTCAACGGCCAGATGGGGCATTTGCTCGACTACGACGACACCCACATGGGCGGCGTGGTGCTGCATGCCAGTTCGCCGCTGCTGTCGGCCCTGCTCTCGGCGGCCGAGCGTGCGCCGGTGTCGGGCGCGGACCTGGTGCTGGCCTATGTCTGCGGTTTCGAGGCCGGTGTGCGGGTTGGCCAGTCCGCGCCGGCCCACCATGCGGGCGGCTGGCACCTGACCGGCACGCTGGGTACCTTCGCCGCAGCGGCGGCGGTGGGCCGTCTGGTCGGCCTGGACGCACAGCAGATGACCCATGCGCTGGGCATCGCCGGTACCCAGGCCTCGGGCATGCAGCAGAACCGCGGCACCATGTGCAAGTCCTTCCACGCCGGCCGTGCCGGCTCCAACGGCCTGCTGGCGGCGCTGCTGGCACAGAAGGGTTTCGACAGCAGCGAGGAGATCGTCGAAGGCAAACGTGGCTTCAGCCGCATCTACAGTGCCACGGCCGCGCCGCACCGCATGACCGAGGGACTGGGCAGCGAATGGCTGATCGAGACCAACGGCTACAAGCCCTATGCCTGCGGTGTGGTGCTGCACCCGGCCATCGACGCCATGATCGACCTGCACCGCCAGCCGGGGCTGGACCTGGCGCAGGTCGAGAGCATCGCGCTGCGGGTGCACCCGCTGGTGGTGTCCATCACCGGCACCGCGGCGCCCACCACCGGCCTGCATTCCAAGTTCAGCATCTACCACAGCGCCGCGGTGGCGCTGGTCGACGGCGATGCCGGCATCAGGCAGTACACCGATGCCCGCGCCACCGACCCGCAGGTGGCGGCGCTGCGCGAAAAGATCACCGTGTCCACCGACGACAAGCTGCGCCGTGACCAGGCCTGCGCCACGCTGGTGCTGTGTGGCGGCGAGCGGCGCGAAGTGCAGGTAGCGCACGCCAGCGGCACGGTCGACAACCCGATGTCCGACGCCGCACTGCAGACCAAGTTCCTCGCCAATGCCACGCCGGCCATCGGCGAGGCGCGGGCCCGGCAGGTGTGCGACACCGTCTGGTCGCTCGACAAGCTGGCCGACGTGCGCCAACTGATCGAGGTGTGCGCATGAGCAGCGCTGCCAACAATGCCCTGGCACCGGACGACCGGTCCATCACGCCCATGCCCGCGCTGGCGCCCTATATCGCGCAGGCGCTGTCGCTGCCGCTGCCCGAGGTGGTGGTGGAAAAGGCCAAGTACCACCTGCTCGACACCCTCTCGTCCATGGTGTCGGGTGCACAGATGCTGGCCGGTGAAAAGGCCATCGCCTTCGTGCGGGCGCAGGGCGAGAGCGCGCCGCAGGCCACGCTGGCCGGCAGCCGGCTGCGCACCACCGCCATCAATGCCGCCATGGCCAACGGCATGTTCGCGCATGCCGACGAGACCGACGACTCGCACGCCGCCTCGCTCACCCACCCGGGCTGCGGTGTCGTGCCGGCGGTGCTGGCTGCGGCCGAACTGTGGGGCCGCAGCGGCATCGCCATGCTGCGCGCCACGGTGCTGGGCTACGACGTGTGCTGCCGGCTCACCCTGTCGCTGCATTCCTATGCCTTCCGCGCCGCGGGGCACTCCACCCACACCTTCGGCCCCAACTTCGGTGCTGCCGCGGCGGCGGGGGCGCTGGCGCGGCTGGATGCGCAGCAGGCGCGCTACCTGATGTCCTACGCGGCGCAGCAGGCCTCGGGTGTGGCCTGCTGGATGCGCGACAAGGACCATGTGGAGAAGTCCTTCGACTTCGGCGGCATGGGCGCGCGCAACGGCATGACCGCGGCGCTGATGGTGGCCAGTGGCTGCACCGGCGTGGACGATGTGTTCTCAGGCGAGCGCAATTTCTACGACGCCTTCGGCGACAAGCCCGACCGCGGTGCGCTGGGCCGCGAACTCGGCACGCGTTACGAGATCCTGGACACCAGTATCAAGCGCTGGACCGTGGGCTCGCCGATCCAGGCGCCGCTGGATGCGCTCGACAGCCTGGTGCGTACGTATGGCTTCGGCGCCGACGAGGTGCGGGCCATCGCGGTGAAGATTCCGCACGAGTCCTTCACCATCGTCAACAACCGCGAGATGCCCGAGATCTGCCTGCAGCACCTGCTGGCCACGCTGGTGGTGGACGGGCGTATGGGTTTCGATTCGGCGCACGACCGGCCGCGCATGGACGATCTGGCCGTGCGGGCGGTGCGCAGCCGCATCACCCTGGCGGGCGACGACGAGCTCTCGCGTGCCATGCCGAGCCGGCAGGGCATCGTGGAGGTCACCCTGGCCGATGGGCGCCAAGTGCGGGAGCACACCCGCGCCGTGCGTGGCACGCCCGGCAACCCGATGACACGCCAGGAGCTGCAGGAAAAAAGCATGGAGTTGCTGGCCCCGGTACTGGGTACGGCACAGGGCGAGCGGCTGTGCGCCGCCGTGTGGGACATGGAGCGTGTGGCCGACGCGCGGCAGTTCGCCGAACTGCTGCGGCCGGCCGCCTGAGGGACAGACGATGGTTGATGTACTGGTGATCGGCGGCGGCAATGCCGCCCTGTGCGCGGCCCTGATGGCACGCGAAGCGGGTGCCTCGGTGCTGCTGCTGGAGTCCGCCCCCCGGGTCTGGCGTGGCGGCAATTCGGTGCACGTGCGCAACCTGCGCTGCATGCACGACGCACCGCAGGACGTGCTGATGGAGGCCTACCCTGAAGAGGAATACTGGCAGGACCTCTTGAAGGTCACCGGTGGCCTCACCAATGAAAAGCTGGCGCGGCTGGTCATCCGCCACTCGTCGGGCTGCCGGCCCTGGATGCGCACCCACGGCGTGCACTTCCAGCCGTCCTTGTCCGGCGCGCTGCACACGGCGCGTACCAACGCCTTCTTCATGGGCGGCGGCAAGGCCCTGGTCAACGCCTACTACCGCAGCGCGCAGAACCTGGGGGTGCAGGTGCGCTACGACACACCGGTCGCCTCGCTGGACCTCGACGGCGGGCATTTCCGCGCCGCCATCACCGAATCCGGCGAACGTATCGAGGCCAGGAGCTGTGTGCTGGCCTGCGGCGGCTTCGAGTCCAACCTGGCCTGGCAGCGCGAGGCCTGGGGCCAGAACGAGCGTGGCGAGTGGCCGGCAGAAAATTTCCTCATCCGCGGCACGCGCTTCAACCAGGGAGTGCTGCTGAAGTTCATGCTCGATGCCGGCGTGGACAGCATCGGCGAGCCGACGCAGGCGCACTGCGTGGCCATCGACGCGCGTTCGCCGCTGTACGACGGCGGCATCTGCACCCGTATCGACTGTGTGTCGCTGGGCGTGGTGGTCAACCGCGACGCCCAGCGTTTCTACGACGAGGGCGAGGACTTCTGGCCCAAACGCTACGCCATCTGGGGCCGGCTGGTGGCGCACCAGCCGGGGCAGATCGCCTGGTCCATCATCGACCGCAAGGCCGTCGGGCGTTTCATGCCGCCGGTGTTCGACGGCACCCAGGCCGACACCCTGGAAGGCCTGGCGCAGCAGATCGGCGTGGACCCGGCCACCTTCGTGCGCACGGTGCAGGACTTCAACGCGGCCTGCCGTGTCGGCAGCTTCGACCACACCGCGCTGGACGACTGCCACACCGAGGACCTCACCCCGGCCAAGACCCACTGGGCCCGGCCGATCGACGCCGCGCCCTTCTACGCCTACCCGGTGCGCCCCGGCATCACCTTCACCTACCTGGGCCTGGAGGTGGACGAGACGGCGGCCGTGCGTTTCGGCGGCGTGAACAGCGACAACCTGTTCGTCGCCGGAGAAATGATGGCCGGCAACGTGCTCGGCAAGGGCTATACCGCAGGGGTGGGCATGAGCATCGGCACGGCCTTCGGCCGCATCGCGGGGGCGGGCGCGGCCCGCTCCGTGGGTTTCGAACACAGCACTTTTGCAGCGGAGGCCGCCCATGCAGCAGGTCGTTGACCTTATCGAGGCCGCCAAGGCCGATGCCGACGGCGTCGGTACGGCCAGCCGCCGGGTGGTGCCCATCCGTTCCGTGCTGCCGCTGACCGGCAGCGAAGCCGAAGTGGCGCGGCAACTGCAGATCTGCAATGCCTGCCGCTACTGCGAGGGTTTCTGCGCGGTGTTCCCGGCCATGACACGCCGGCTCGAATTCGGCAAGGCAGACATCCACTACCTGGCCAACCTCTGCCACAACTGCGGCGCCTGCCTGCACGCCTGCCAGTACGCGCCGCCGCACGAGTTCGCGGTGAACGTGCCCCAGTCCATGGCCCAGGTACGCCTGCAGACCTACCACGACTACGCCTGGCCGGCCGCCCTGGGCGGGCTCTACCAGCGCGCCGGGCTCACGGTGGCGCTGGCACTGGCCGGTGGGCTGGCGCTGTTCCTGGTGCTGGCCGTGGCCCTGGCCGGCCCCCTGCTGCACCAGCCGCTGGCGGGCAACTTCTACGCCATCTTCCCGCACAACTTCCTGGCGCTGGTGTTCGGGCTGGTGTTCCTGTTCGTGGTGTTCGCGCTCGGCATGGGGGTGCGGCAGTTCTGGCGCCAGGTGTCGCCGTCCAACGACCAGCCGCCGGGGCAGGGCAAGGGCCCCACGGTGGCCGAGGTGCGTGGCGCGGCGGCGGCCGAGGCGGCGCACGACGTGCTGCGGCTCAGGTACCTGGGCGGTGGGCACGGCGCAGGCTGCAACAACGAGGACGACCGCTTCAGCCTGTGGCGCCGGCGTTTCCACCACTTCACCTTCTACGGCTTTTTGCTGTGCTTCGCCGCGACCAGCGTGGCCACGCTCTACCACTACCTGCTGGACCTGCATGCGCCCTATGCCTTGACCAGCCTGCCGGTGCTGCTGGGCACGCTGGGGGGCATCGGGCTGGTCATCGGCCCGCTCGGCCTGCTGTGGCTGAACCTGCGGCGCGACCCGCAGCACGGCGACCTGGCGCAGCGGCCGATGGACCGGGGTTTCATTGCGCTGCTGCTGCTGACCAGCATCACCGGCCTGGCGCTGCTGGTGCTGCGCGACAGCCGCTTCATGGCGCTGCTGCTGGCGGTGCACCTGGGGGTGGTGATGGCGCTGTTCCTGACGCTGCCCTATGGCAAGTTCGCCCACGGCATCTTCCGCTCGGCGGCCCTGCTGAAATTCGCCATCGAAAAACGCCTGCCCAACCGGCTGGCGCTCGGCGGCGACTGAGCCTGCGCGCGCCATCCCATCCAGACAACCCGAGGAGACACCCATGAAGCCTTCCCCTTTTTCTGCCGGTAGTGTGGCGTCCCGGCGCCAGTTCACCGCACTCACGGCCGCCGCCTGCGGCCTCGCCGCCGTCCCGGCCTTCGCCCAAAGCCCTGTCTACCCCTCCAAGCCGGTGCGGGTGGTGATCGCCTTCACCGCCGGCGGCACGACCGACATCCTGGCGCGCGCGGTCACGCAGCAGCTGTCCGAAAAACTCAAGCAGCCCTTCGTCATCGACAACAAGCCCGGCGGCGGCGGCAACATCGGCACCGAACTGGTGGTGCGCTCGGCGCCGGATGGCTATACGGTGATCTGCAACTCTGTCGGCCCGATGGCGGTCAACCAGACCCTGTACAAGAACCTGCCCTACGATCCGCTCAAGGACCTGGTGCCCATCGTGCAGCTGGCCGACGTGCCCAACGTGCTGGTGGTGCCGCCCGAGCTACCGGCGAAGACCTTCGATGAGTTCCTGGCGTACATGAAGGCCAACCCGGGCAAACTCAACTACGGCTCCACCGGCAACGGCACCTCGTCGCACCTGTCGAGTTTCATGCTGAGCCAGAAGGTCGGTGTGCCCGCCCAGCACATCCCCTACAAGGGTGCCGGCGCGGTGACCGACCTGCTGGCCGGCCGCCTGCAGTTCATGTTCGCGACCATTCCCTCGGTCATCGAGCAGATCCGGGCGGGCAAGCTGCGGGCGCTGGCCGTCTCCAGCCTCAAGCCCTCGCGTTCGCTGCCGGGCGTGCCGACCGTGGCCGAGAAGGGTTTTCCGGGTTTCTCGGCGGGTTCCTGGTTCGGTTTCTTCGCGCCCAAGGGCACGCCCGCGCCCATCATCGCCCTGCTGAACAAGTCGATCAACGACACCCTGCCGTCGCTGGAGGCGCAGATGGTGGCCCAGGGCGCCGACCCGGTCGGCGGCACGCCCGAGCAGTTCGGCAAGTTCGCGCATGCGGAAGCCGACAAGTGGCGGGTCATCGTGCGCGACTCCGGCGCGACGCCGGAATGAGCGCGGACGACACACCCGTACCGCTGCGCATCCTGCTGTCGGAGCCGGCCCGTGCCGCCTATGCGGGCGATATTGCCAACGTCCTGCAAGACCGCCCGCACGGTTTTGTCGCGCCCGCCGCGGGTGCGGATGCGGACATCGCCTTCGTCACACGCGACGTGACCGGAAAATCGACCAAACACGAGGTGTTTCCGGGGACGCAGCGGTTCTACGACACCATGCTGGCGGCGCCCAGCCTGCGCTGGGTGCAGCTGCATTCGGCCGGTGCCGACCGGCCCATCTTCCCGCTGCTGCGGGCCCGGGGCATCGCGCTGACTTCCGCGTCCGGCGCCAATGCCAGTGTGGTGGCGCAAGGGGTGCTGGCGGGCCTGCTGGCGCTCTCGCGGCACCTGCCCCAGCTGATGGAGGCGCAGCGCGAACGCCGGTGGGCACCGCTGATCCACAGCGGCATGCCACGTGACCTGGAGGGGCAGACCGTGGTCATCGTCGGCTGGGGGCCGATCGGCCGGCAGGTCGCGGCCGTGCTCACCCTGCTCGGCCTGCGCATCGTGGTGGTGCGCAGCAGCGCAGCACCCGCGGCGCCCGGCACCGAGACGGTGGCCTTCGAGGACATCGCCCGTGTGCTGCCGCAGGCCGACTGGCTGGTGCTGGCCTGCCCGTTGACGGACCGCACCCGCCAACTGCTCGGCGCCGAGGCCCTGGCGCTGCTGCCGGCAGGCGCACAGGTGGTGAACGTGGCACGTGGCGAAATCGTCGACGAGGAGGCACTGGTGGCGGCGCTGCGCAGCGGCCGGCTGGCCGGGGCCTACCTGGACGTGTTCGCCCACGAGCCTCTGGCGGCCGCATCCCCGCTGTGGACGCTGCCCAACGTGATCGCCACGCCGCACTGCGCAGGCCACTCCGACGGCAACAACGGCCGTGTGGTGAAGGTCTTCCTGGACAACCTGGCCCGTTTTAATACCGGCCAGCCCCTCAGGAACCAAGTCGATTAAAGGGGCGGTTAACTGCCGGTTACGCTGGGGTCGCTGTAGATGG
Organism: Pseudomonadota bacterium; assembly: GCA_040390235.1. Lineage (GTDB taxonomy): Bacteria > Pseudomonadota > Gammaproteobacteria > Burkholderiales > Burkholderiaceae_C > Xylophilus. The sequence continues at coordinate 85,552 of JAZJYT010000022.1, forward strand.
CGTCGAGCGGCAGCCGGCGGCCGGCCAGGTAGTCCTCCAGGCAGCGCAGCAGCAGGGGGCTGCGGTGGCGTTCCGGGCAGGCACGGATTTCGTCGGCGGTCATCCACAGGGTGCGCACGATGCCTTCGTCGAGCGGCTGGTCGGGAAAGTGTTCACCTACCTCGCCGGCAAAGGCAAAACGCAGGTAGGTGATGTCCTCGCCGTCGCGGCTGCGCCGGAAGCGTGAGATGTAGACACCGACCAGCGCGGTCGGCGTAAAAACCGTGGCCGACTCTTCCAGGGCTTCGCGGGCGCAGCCCTGCATGGGCGTTTCGCCGGCGTCGAGGTGGCCGGCCGGGTTGTTCAGGCGCAGGCCGTTCGACGTTTCCTCTTCCACCAGCAGGAACCGGCCGTCGCGTTCCATCACCGCGGCGACGGTCACATTGGGCTTCCACCGTGGCGCGGGTGTGGTTTTCATGGCCGGCATTATCGGGGCGGCGGCGCGGCCGGCATCCGGTAAGCTCCGCCCAGGCAAGAAACATTTTCCAACAGCAGGAGGGTCCCCCCATGCAAATAGGCATCCCCCAGGAGAAGGCAGCAGGCGAGGCGCGCGTGGCGGTGACGCCGGAGACGGCCAAGAAACTCATCGCCCAGGGCCACACGGTGCGTG
>JAZJYT010000023.1:0-46103 GCA_040390235.1 Pseudomonadota bacterium
CCGATGATGGACTGGACCGACCGCCACTGCCGCTACCTGCACCGGCTGCTGTCGCGCCACGCCCTGCTGTACACCGAGATGGTGACCACCGGCGCCCTGCTCCATGGCGACGTGCCGCGCCACCTGCGTTTCAACGCCGAGGAACACCCGGTGGCGCTGCAGCTCGGCGGCAGCGAGCCGGCCGACCTGGCGCACGCGGCCCGGCTGGGCCAGGAATGGGCTTATGACGAGATCAACCTTAACTGCGGCTGCCCGTCGGAGCGGGTGCAGCGCGGCGCCTTCGGTGCCTGCCTGATGAAGGAGCCGCAGCTGGTGGCCGACTGCGTCAAGGCCATGGTCGACGTGGTGGACCTGCCGGTGACGGTCAAGCACCGCATCGGCGTGGACCGCGAGGAAAGCTACGGTTTTGTGCGCGACTTCGTCGGCACCGTGGCCACCGCCGGCTGCTCCACCTTCATCGTGCACGCCCGCAACGCCTGGCTGCAGGGCCTGTCGCCCAAGCAGAACCGCGAGGTGCCGCCGCTGCGCTACGAGATGGTGCACCGGCTCAAGGCCGAATTTCCGCAGTTGTCCATCATGGTCAACGGCGGCATCGTCACCCCCGCGCAGATCGCCGAACAGCTGGCCCATGTCGACGGCGTGATGGTCGGCCGCGAGGCCTACCACAACCCCTGGAGCCTGGTGGAGTGGGACGCGGCCTTCCTGGGCGGCACCGCGCGCGAACTGGACCGCGACGAGGTCGAGGAGCAGATGGTGGCCTACATGGAACACGAGGCTGTGGCCCATGGCACCGCCTGGTCGCACATCGCCCGCCACATGCTGGGCCTGCGCAACGGCCAGCCCGGCGCGCGCCGCTGGCGCCAGGTGTGGAGCGACCACCGGCTAAAAACCCAACCGGCGCGCGAGGTGCTGCGGCAGGCCCGCGCGGCCCGGCTGGACATGGCTGCGCTCGCCGCCTGACCTGCCCGCCCCGTTACCATGCGGGCATGAGCGCCCTGCCCCCGAGCTTCAAGCCCCGCATCCTGATCGCCGAGGACGAGTCCGGCATCGCCGACACGCTGCAGTACGTGTTGCGCAGCGACGGCTTCACCCCCGTGTGGTGCGCCACCGCCGAAGAAGCCCTGGCCCGTTTCGCCGAAGCGCCGCCGGCCCTGGCCATCCTGGACGTGGGCCTGCCCGACATGAACGGCTTCGAGCTGTTCAAGCGCCTGCACGCCCTGCCCGGCGGCGCCGACGTGCCGATGCTGTTCCTGACCGCCCGCAGCGACGAGATCGACCGGGTGGTGGGCCTGGAACTGGGCGCCGACGACTACATCGCCAAGCCGTTTTCGCCGCGTGAGCTGGTGGCCCGGGTGCGCATGATCCTGCGGCGCAGCCATGGACGCCCTAGTGGGCACGGCACGGCCTCGCCGGCACCGGCCGCTGCGGTACCGCCCGCCGTACCGGCATCGCCCTTCCAGATCGACGGCGAACGCCGGCAGATCCGCTACTACGGCCGTGCGCTGGAACTTTCGCGCTACGAATACGGCCTGCTGTGCCTGCTGGTGCAGCGGCCCGGCCGGGTCTACACCCGCGACGAGCTGCTGGAGATGGTGTGGGACGACCCGGGCGAGAGTTTCGACCGCACGGTGGATGCACACATCAAGACCCTGCGCGCCAAACTCAAGGCGGTGGCGCCGGAGGTGGAGCCGATCCGCACGCTGCGTGGCACCGGTTATGCGCTGTACGAAGACCTGCCCGCTTCCGCCACCTGAACCCGGCGTGACCTGATGTGACGTGATGTGACGCAGCGTTCACGCATCTTCCTCGGCATTCTGCTGATCTACGTGCTCGGCATGGCCTTCCTGCTGTACCGGGTGGTGCTCGACATCGACCCGCGCTACCGCGAGTCGGCCGAAGAGGCGCTGGTGGAAACCTCGCAGCTGGTGGCCAGCCTGGTCGAGCAGGACACCATCGCCGGCGCCATCAACACCGCACGGCTCGACACGCTGTTCCGCGCCGTCTACGCCCGCCGTTTCTCGGCGCAGATCTACAACCTGCACAAAAGCCGGGTCGAGCTGCGCGCCTACGTCACCGACGCACGCGGCCGGGTGCTCTACGACTCCGAGGGCCGGGCCCTGGGTGCGGACTACTCGCAGCGCGCCGACGTCGGCCGCACCCTCAACGGCATGTACGGCGCCCGCACCACCCGCGACGTGGCGGCCGACCCGCTGAGCTCGGTGATGTACGTGGCCGCGCCGATCCGCTGGAACGGCGAGATCGTCGGGGTGGTCAGCATCGGCAAGCCGGTGCAGAGCTTCGGCCAGTTCGTCGAGGATGCGCGCAGCCGCACGCTGTGGGTGGGCGTGGGCTCGGCCCTGGCGCTGCTGCTGCTGGCGATCATCGTGTCGGTCTGGCTGGTGCGGCCCTTCGGCCTGGTGCGCGACTACGTGGCCTGGGCCCGCGCCCAGCGCAAGCTGGGCCCGCGCATGATGGCCCGCCGCGCGCTGGTGGCCCTGCGCGGCGGCTTCGGCGAGATGCGCGACGCGCTGACCGGGCGCAACTACGTGGCCGACTATGTGCAGACCTTCACCCACGAGGTGAAGAGCCCGCTGTCGGCCATCCGCGGCGCGGCCGAACTGCTGCAGGAGCCGGCCATGCCGCAGGAGGAACGCGAGATGTTCCTGGCCAACATCAGCCGCGAGACCCTGCGTATCCAGGAGATCGTCGACCGCATGATGGAGCTCACCGCGCTGGAAACCCGGCGGGTGCTCGACCGCACCGAGGCGGTGGCGCTGGCGCCGCTGCTGGAAGAGGTGGCCGCCGGCACCCGGGCCGCGGCGGCGGCGCGCAACGTGCAGGTCTTGCTCGACCTGCGTGCCGCGCCGCAGGCCGAGGGCGACCCCTTCCTGCTGCGGCGGGCCATCAGCAACCTGCTGGACAACGCCATCGACTTCGCACCCGAGGGCAGCGCGGTGCAGGTGGCGCTCGATGGCACGGCGCGGCAGGCATTTGTCACCGTGCGCGACCACGGCGCCGGCATTCCCGCGTACGCCCGCGACAAGGTGTTCGAGAAGTTCTACTCGCTGGCGCGCCCGCACAACCGCAAGAAAAGCACCGGCCTGGGCCTGTCCTTCGTGAAGGAAATCGCGGCCCTGCACCGCGGGCGCATCGAACTGGCCAACGCCCCGGGCGGCGGCGCGCTGGCCACCCTCACCCTGCCACTGCCGCAGCGCTAGGCGCCGGCCGCCGCGCGCCGGCTTCATCCAGACTTCACACAGCGCACATGCGCTTCGCCGGGGCTTCCCGCGCGCCTTCCACAGTCCGTCTTGTGCACCGTCGCACGCCGACCGCAAAGGCCCAAGGAACGCCGCCATGCTTCAACAACACTCGTATTTCGGCCGCTGGCTCTCCATCACCACGCTGGCCGTCGCCACCACCTCCTTCGTCGCCCTCACCGCCCGCCCGCTGCATGCGCAGGAGGCCACGGCACTCCGGCAGAAGACCGAAAGCCCGTACTTCTTCGTCAAGAGCGACGATCCGTCCATCGACCGGCTGCCGCTCAAGGGCACGCAGGTCGAGGTGCACATCTCGGGTGTCATCGCCGACGTCACCGTCACCCAGCACTACCGCAACGAAGGCACCCGTGCCATCGAGGCGAAATACGTGTTTCCCGGCTCCACCCGGGCGGCGGTGGGCGGCCTGAACGTGCGCCTGGGCGACCGGCTCATCACCGCGAAGATCCGCGAGAAGCAGCAGGCCCGCATCGACTACGAGGCCGCCAAGACCCAGGGCAAGACCGCCGCCCTGCTGGAGCAGCAGATGCCCAACGTGTTCCAGATGAATGTCGCCAACATCCTGCCCGGCGACGACGTGCAGGTGGAACTGCACTACAGCGAGCTGCTGGTGCCGCAGGCCGGCAGCTACCAGTTCGTCTACCCCACCGTGGTCGGCCCGCGCTACAACAGCCCTTCGTCCGAAAAGGCCGGCGCGGCCTGGGTAGCCCAGCCCACTCTGCATGCCGGCGTGGCGCCGGCCACCGCCTTCCAACTGAACGCGACCATCGACACGCCGCTGGGCATCCAGGAGATCCGCTCCAGCACCCATGCCATCCGGGTGCGGCAGGACGGCGCCGCAAGCCCTCACGCCAGCATCGCCCTGGCGGGCGACGGCCAGCCGGCCGACAACCGCGACTTCGTGCTCGATTACCGGCTGGCCGGCGACAAGATCGACTCGGGCGTGATGCTCTACCAGGGCCAGGGCGGCGACAACAGCGAGAACTTCTTCCTCGCCATGGTGGAGCCGCCCAAGGCGGTGCCGGCCAGTGCCATTTCGCCGCGCGACTACATCTTCGTGGTCGACATCTCGGGTTCGATGCACGGCTTCCCGCTGGACACCGCCAAGACGGTGCTGGAACGGCTGATCGGCGGCCTGCGGCCCAGCGACACCTTCAACGTGCTGCTGTTCTCGGGCAGCAACCGCATGCTGTCGCCCCATTCGGTGCCGGCCACCCGCGCCAACATCGACCAGGCGCTGGCCACCATCAACAGCTACCAGGGCAGCGGCAGCACGGAGCTGATTCCGGCGCTCAGGCGCGCCTACGCCGAACCCAAGGCGGCCGACATCTCGCGCAGCGTGGTGGTGGTGACCGACGGCTACGTGACGGTGGAACGCGAGGCTTTCGAGCTGGTGCGCAGCCACCTGTCGCAGGCCAACCTGTTCGCCTTCGGTATCGGCTCCTCGGTCAACCGCAGCCTGATGGAGGGCCTGGCGCGTGCCGGCATGGGCGAGCCCTTCATCATCACCGACCCGGTCCAGGCGCCGGAGCAGGCCGCGAAGTTCCGCCGTATGGTCGAGTCGCCGGTGCTGACCAGCGTCAAGGCGCGTTTCGAGGGCCTGGACGTCTACGACGTGGAGCCTGCCGCCCTGCCCGACGTGCTGGGTGAACGCCCGGTGATCGTCTTCGGCAAATGGCGCGGCGAACCCAAGGGCCGCATCGTCATCGAGGGCCGCAGCGCCGAAGGCCCCTACCGCAAGGAGGTGGCCATAGCCGGCAGCATCCGCCGCGATGCCACCGCCCTGCGGGCGCTGTGGGCACGCCACCGCATCGCCGCCCTGTCGGACCAGGAAGCGCTCGAAGGCGGTGATGCCTATAAACCGCTGATCACCGCCCTGGGCCTGAAATACAGCCTGCTGACGCAGTACACCAGCTTCATCGCCATCGACCAGGTGGTGCGCAACCTGGCGCCGGCGGACGCGGCCAGCGTCAACCAGCCGCTGCCGCTGCCCCAGGGCGTGGGCGACCAGGCCGTGGGCCAGAGCATCGGCGCCCAAGTGCCCAGCACGCCGGAACCGGCCGCATGGGGGGCCATCGCGGTGGTGCTGGCCATGCTCTGCATGCTGCACCGCCGGGCCCGCCGCTGCGACACGGCCCGCTTCACCTCCTGAGGCGACCGGAGCCGATGCACATGAACACCTCCGCGTTGATGCAGCACCCGCGTTTTGTCGCCGGAGGCATTCGGCTGGACCGCCTGCCCGCCTGGGGCTGGCTGGCCCTGCAGTGCGCCGCCCTGTCGCCCACCGGGGTGTGGATGGCCCGGCGCCTGGGCGACGGGTCGGACGACCCCTTCGGCCTGCTGGCCCTGGCGACCCTGGGCGGGCTGGTATGGCAGGCCCGGCGCAGGCTGTGCGCCGCCCCGCGCCTGGGCTGGCTGCTGCTGGCGCTGCTGGGTACGGCCGCCGCCACGCTGGCCCGCGGTGTTCCAGGCGTGGCGGCACTACCGCCCCTGTTGGCCGGCCTGCTGTCGGTCCTGGCGCTGGCGGCCGGCCTGCTGGCTTTCCTGCCGCGGCACCAGAAAACACCGAGAAGAACAGCGGCCCGGGCCGCCGGTGTGACCGCCACCCCGGTGCTCGGCCTGGCAGTGCTGGCCCTGCCCTTGCTGTCCTCGCTGCAGTTCTATGCCGGCTACCCACTGCGGGTCATCACCGCCGAAGCCAGCCGCTGGCTGCTGGCACCGGCCTTCACGGTGCTGCGCGAAGGCAGCACGCTACTGGTCGATGGCCGGCTGGTGATCGTCGATGCGCCCTGCTCGGGCGTGCAGATGGCCTGGCTGGGGTATTTCACCGCCTGCGCCGTGGCCCTGTGGGCCGGCCGTTCGGACCGGGAATTCCTCACCCGGCTGCCGCTGGTCGGCGTGCTGGTGCTGGCCGGCAACATCGTGCGCAACAGCATTCTGGTGGCCAGCGAAGGCGCCGGCCGCGTGCCCGCGCAGTGGCAACACGACGGACTGGGCCTGGTGCTGCTGGCGCTGGTCAGCGGCAGCATCGCCTGGCATATGGGGCGCGCGGGCCGCAAGGCGGCGCCACACACCGAACGCCGGCGCCGCAGCACCCATGGCGACAGCGGGCTGATCACCCAGGCCGGAGGCCGCCGTGTCGAACTGGCTTGAACCCCTGCTGGCCAACCGGTTCGTCAACCGGGTGCTGTACAAGGCCGCCTTCGGGCTGGTGCTGCTGCTCTGCCTGGCGGCGACAGCGGCGCAGGCCATTGTCGCGGTGCTGCATCCACACCAGGACGGCACGGCCACCTCCACCGCCCATGAGTGGCCATCGTCGTGGGAGGGAACGCCCCTGCGGCCGCTGGCCCTGAGCCCGGTCGAACGGCGTTTCGCCGAACAGTTTCCCGGCGCCATCGCCCGCCTGACCGATGGCCGGCAGATGCTGGTGCTGCGCCACGTGACTGCCCCGACCCGCATGCTGCACCCGGCCGCCGACTGCTACCGCGCGCTGGGCTGGCGCATCGAGCAGGCCCGGCTGGAGCAGGATGCGCAACAGCGCCGGTGGCGCTGCTTCACCGCGCAGCGGGCCGGCGCCGCACCGCTGCGGGTGTGTGAACGTATCGTCGATGCGCAGGGCAGCGCCTTCACCGACACCTCGGCCTGGTACTGGGCGGCGGCGCTGGGCCGGTCGCCGGGGCCGTGGCAGGCCATCACCACGGCCACCACCGCCAGCACGGCCGACGCCCCGGTGGATGGAGGCCGACAATGAAGCCGCGCCGCCTGTTCCGCTTGCGCGACACCGACGACGTGTCCCACCTGCTGCTGCGCAACCCGCGCCCCGCCAGCGCAGGCCGCACGCTGCTGCGGGTGCTGGGCGGCGCCCTGGCCCTGCTGGCCACCGTGGCGGTCGTGCTGGTCCTGGTCGCGCGCCTGCTGCTGGCCCCGCAGGCCGGGGGCTGGGCTGCGCAGGTCGCCATCGGACCCGCCCGCCTCGACCTCGACGTACCGACCCTGCTGCGGCTGGGTACCTCGCCCTGGTTCGGTCCCCGCCTGGCCGGCCACCGGCTGAACACCCGCTGGGGACCGGTGGCCTTGGGCTGGGAAAACGCCAGCCGTACGCTGCAGGTGCACTGCGCGCCGTGCAGCCTGCGGGTGCCGGCGCTGGGCGTGCAGCCGCTGCGGGTGGACGACCTCGTGCTGCGGCTGCACAGCGATTTCAACCGCTTCAGCGGCACGCTGGATGCGGGCACGGCCGACAGCCGCGGGCCGCGCCTGTACGCCACCTGGACCGGCCAGCTCGATCGCAGCACCCTGGCGCTGGAGGTGGACCTGCCGGCGACGCCCATCGCCCACTGGTACGCGGTGGCGCTGCCGCGCCTGCCCGAGGCGGCGCGGGTCCAGATCGACGGCACACTCGCGCTGCGCGCCCATGCCGAACTGCCCTCGGGCCGGTTCCGCCTGGAACCGGTGGCCACCGGCTTCCAGGTGTCGGGCCTGGGCACCGAGAGCCTGGCCGGCGCTGTGTCGGCCTGCGGCCGGCCCAGCCGGCTGCGCCAGGACGACTGGCTGGCGCGTGCCGTCATCGCCGCCGAGGACCAGCGCTTCGAGGAACACCCGGGCTACGACCCGCAGGAACTGGCCGCCGCGCTGGGCGCCAACCAGGCCCGCGGCCAGGCGCTGCGCGGCGGCAGCACCCTGACCCAGCAGCTCGCCAAGCTGCTGGTGGCCGGCGACGAACGCTCAGCCGAACGCAAGTTGCGTGAACTGCTGTACGCGGTGGAGATGGAACAGACGCTGGGCAAGGCCCGCATCCTGCAGCTCTACCTCGACAACGTGCCCTGGGGCGAGGGGGTGTGCGGCGCCGAGGCTGCCGCGCGCCACTATTTCGGCCGCAGCGCCCGCAGCCTGGTGCCGGCCCAGGCGGTATGGCTGGCGGCCATGCTGCACAACCCCGGGCGGGAGGCCGCGTCGTGGCAGGAAACGGGAGACATCAACCGGACCCGCGCCGGCTGGGTGGCCGACGGCGTGCGCGGCGTGCCGGGCCTGGGCCGGCGGCAACGCGCCGCCTTTCTGCAGAGTGTGGCCGATGCACGCTGGAGGGCACCGCCTGTTACCAAAGGACAACACAACTGATACTGCCATCAAGTCGTAATGGTGTGTAGCAATCATGGGGGGCATGAACACCATCGACGCCATCACCGCTCCCACTTCCCAGCAGCAGGTTGCCGCCCTCTACGCCGGCCTGCTCGGCCGAGCCGCCGACCCGGGCGGCCTGGCCTTCTGGTCGCAGCAGCTCGACAAGGGCCTGTCCATCGACGGCCTGGTGGATGGCATGCTGGCCAGCGCCGAGGCGGTGCAACTGTTCGGCAACGCCTCGTCTGCCGCCTTTGTCACCGCGCTGTACCAATCGGCCTTCGGCCGCGCACCCGAAGCCGCGGGCCTGCAGTACTGGGCCACCATTCTCGCGTCGGCCGGCACCGACACCCACAACGCCCGCTCCGACCTGGTCCAGCAGATGCTGACGCCCCTCCTCTCGGGCGCACCGGCCAATGCCGACCAGCAGGCCTTCGCCAACCGCACCGACGCATCGCTGTACTTCGCGCAGAACGCCAACTTCACGGTGACGCTGGACAACGCACGCGGTGTGGTGTCCATCGTCACCGCCGACCCGGCCAGCCTGAGCATCTCGATGGCGGCCACCGACCATGGCGGCGTGGTGCCGCCGGCCGCTCCGGCTCCGGCGCCCGCGCCGTCCCCCGCACCGGCGCCCGCGCCCTCCACCAGCCCGATCGACTTCACACCCAACACCGGCACCAGCAGCGGTTCGTCCGACGCATCCGCCGCCCTGGCGCTCGGTGGCAACACCATGCTGATCGGCGACGACGAAGCCAATGTACTGCGGGTGTACTCCCGTGACGGCGGCGCGGCGGTCAAGGAAATCTCCTACGACAGCTACCTGGGCAACCTGGGCGAGACCGACCTGGAAGCTTCCGCCCGCATCGGCAACACGCTGTACTTCACCGGCTCGCACAGCAACAACAAGAGCGGCGTGGACCAGAACAGCCGCGAGGTGATCTTCTCGGCCACCCTGTCGGGCACCGGCGGCGCTACCACCGCGCTGGCCTTCACCGGCAAGTATTTCGGCATGGAAGCCGCACTGGCTGCCTGGGACCACAGCGGCGCCAGTGGCAAGGCCGCCGACTATTTCGGCATCACGGCCAACGCGGCCTCGGGCATTCCGGAGCGCGACGCGGGCGTCAGCATCGAGGGCCTGAGCTTCTCGCCCGACAACAGCGCCATGTGGCTGGGTTTCCGCGCGCCGGCCACCGGCGGCACCGCGCTGCACAAGGCGCTGATCGTGCCGGTCCTCAACTACGACGCCATGCTCACCGCCAGCGCCGCGCCGGTGCTGGGCACGGCCATCGAGCTCGACCTGGGCGGCCGCGGCATCCGCAGCATCGACAAGAATGCGGCCGGCCAGTACATCATCATCGCGGGTCCCACCGGCGGCTCCAGCGCCGACGTGCCGGACGACTTCCGCCTCTACACCTGGGACGGTTCGGTCGACGGCTCCGGCCAGGCCACGCACCTGGTGCAGCACGCCGCCGCCCTCGACGCCCTGCTGGCGACCACCGGCGGCTCCTTCGAGTCGCTGGTGGAAGTGCCCGACAACCTGACCGACAGCAGCTGGATCCAGCTGATCCAGGACGATGGCGACGCCGTGTGGGCGGGCCAGACCCAGTCCTCCAAGGACCTGCCGGCGGCGCAGCAGCATTTCAACGGCAACTGGGTGCAACTCGGCGCCGCGGTGGCGGCCGACACCACCGCCCCCCTCATGACCCGCAGCAGCCCGGCGACCAACACGAGCGGTGTGTCGATCACCGGCACCAAGGTGGCGCTGACCTTCAACGAGGCGGTGCACGCGGGCACCGGCAACTTCGTGCTCAAGGCCGACGGCAGCGCGGTGCAGACCTTCTCGGCCACCGACAGCCACATCAGCTACGAATACAACACCGTCACGGTGGATACCAGCGCCCTACTGGCCGGCAGCCACAGCTACACACTCGAAGTCGCCTCGGGCGCGGTGGTCGATGCCGCCGGCAATGCCTTCGCCGGCCTCGACACCGCCCATGCCATCGCCTTCAACACCGTGCCCGCGGGCACGGCACTCACCACCGGCGACATCGCCTTCGTCGGCTTCAACGCCAAGTCCAACGCCGGCGTGCAGGATGCCGTCTCCTTCGTCCTGCTCAAGAACGTGGTCGCCGGCACCTCGATCCACTACACCGACAAGGAGTGGGACGGCAGCGCCTTCAACAGCGGCGAAAGCGACCTGGTCTGGACCGCCACGAGCAGCCTGGCGGCCGGCACGGTGGTCACCCTCCAGCCCGGGGCCGCCACACCGGTGGCCAGCACCGGCACGCTGACCGGTAGCGGCGGCGGCCTGGGTGACGGGGGTGAGCAGGTGTTCGCCTTCACCGGCACGGTGGCCTCGCCCGGCACCTTCCTGGCGGCCATCGGCATGGGCACGCCCAGCGGGGGGCTGGTGACCACCGGCGCCGACCTGAACAACACCTCCTTCGTGCCCGCCGGCCTGGCGCTGGGCAGCACCGCGGTCAACCTCACGCTGGTCAACGCCAAGTACACCGGCATCACCAGCGGCACGGCCGACGAGCTGCGCGCAGCCATATCGGACGCCTCCCACTGGACCACCACCGCCGCGGCCGGCTCGACCATCACCAGCAACCAGCTCGACCTGGGCTACACCTTCTCGGTGACCCCGCCGGCCCCCACCACCCTGGCGGCCGGCGACGTGGTGTTCCTCGGCGTCAACAGCACCGGCGGCACCGGCACCAGCACCGCCGATGCCTTTGCCTTCATGGTCACCAGGGCCATCACCGCGGGCACCCAGATCGGCTTCAGCGACCGCGACTACTCGCTTACCACCGGCTGGCCGAGCAACGAATCCGCTTACATCTGGACCGCGGACCAGGCCTACGCCGCCGGCACCATCATCACCATCCAGCCGGACCAGTCGGGTAGCACCAACCCGATCGCCTCCGCCGGCGCCACGCAGGGCAAGGGCGGCGGGCTGAGCAATGGCGGCGAAACGGTCTACGCCTTCCAGGGCACGATTGCCGGCCTGGGCAACGGCGCGGCCGGCGCCATCACCGCCACGGCCATTCTCGGCGGCATCCACGTGGGCGCCGCCGCCGCGGGCGACACGCCCACCGGCATCACGCTGCAGACCTTCACCCAGGCCGATGCGCTGTACAGCGGCTCCACCAACGCCAGCGACATCGCCGCCTTCAAGGCGCTGGCGCTGGACAACGCCAACTGGGCAACGGGCGGCACCGCCGCCACCCTGGTGGGCACACCGGCGCACTTCGCCTTCGCCGCCTGAGGACGGTCACGGTGACACGGTATCCTTGAAGGAGGCGCTTTTTTCCCACAAGCGCTTCTTTGCAAAAGGCTTCCGCCCACCGTGCCCACCATTCCCCTCCCCGCTGCCGGCGACAGCGTCGGCCTGCACTATGGCGGCGACGAAGCCGGGCTGATCTGCGGCTACCTGTTCGACGGTGCCGCCGAGGCGCCGGTACACCCGCTCGGCTCGGCCGAGGCGGCCGCCTGGCTGGCGCAGAACCTGCTGGAAGACGCAGCGGAGTCCGGCGCCCCGGTGCCAGCCCCGTTCCTGTGGCTGCATTTCAACCTCAGCAACGCCCACGCCCAGCGCTGGCTGGAACGCCATGCGGCGCTGCCCGAAGCCTTCTACGAGGCGCTGAAGCAGGGCTCGCACTCCACCCGCATCGAGCGCGACGAGGACACGCTGATCGCGGTGGTCAACGACGTGCATTTCGACTTCGGTTTCGACGCCTCCGACATTGCCACGCTGTGGATCGCCGTCGGGCCGCGCCTGGCGGTCACCGCGCGTGCCCGGCCGCTGCGTTCGGTGGACGCCCTGCGCACCGCCGTGCGTGCCGGCCACGCGCCGCGCTCCAGCGCCGCCCTGCTGGAACAGCTGATGCGCAAGCAGGCCGATGCGCTGGTGGACATCGTGCGTGGCGTGACCGCGCGCATCGACGCGGTCGAAGACGAACTGCTGTCGGGCAAGCTCGACTCCAAGCGGGCCCGCCTGGGGGTGCTGCGCCGCTTGCTGGTGCGGTTGCAGCGCCTGCTGGCGCCCGAGCCGGCGGCGCTGTTCCGCCTGCTGCAGCGCCCACCCGCCTGGATGGCCGAGGACGACGTGCAGGAGCTGCGCGAGTCCACCGAAGAGTTCTCGGTGGTGCTGCAGGACATGCACAGCCTGCAGGAGCGCATCAAGCTGCTGCAGGAAGAGATCGCCGCGAGCGTGAACGAGGACAACAACCGCAGCCTGTTCGTGCTGACCATCGTGACCGTGCTGGCGCTGCCCATCAACATCATCGCCGGCCTGTTCGGCATGAACGTGGGCGGCGTGCCCCTGGCCGAGCACAAACACGGCTTCTGGATCGTGGTGACCATGGTGCTGGTGTTCACCGGGGTGGCCGGCTTCCTGGCCTTCCGCAAGAAGGACCGCTGACGCTCCGGCCACGCCTTGCCAGAGTCCCATGACCCCGGTACATTGGACTTTTGAAGGACACCTCCATGCCCGAGACCCTTGCGACGCCGGAACACCCCGCCGACATTCCCGCGGCACTCCCCACCAAGCCGCTGGTCTCCCCACCGCACCACATCCGGCTGACCTCGCATTCCGGCGGTTTCGGTGCCCTGCCCATCCGCTGGGGCGCGGCCACCGCGGCCGAGCGCGGTCCGGTGGTCGCCACCACCACCCGGCGCGCCCACCGCAACGTCATCGGCACACACAGCGGCTCCTACAGCATCTACCGCGCGCTGGCCGTGGCCTCGGGCGCGCTGTCCTCGCAGCACCGCGCCGACCTGACCAACACCATGCCGACCGACGTCATCGGCCCCTACCCGCAGTGGAGCGATCCGAACAAAATAGTCTCGATGGACCCCTGGGGCGCCACCGTGGCCGAGGTGTATGCCACCGAGCTCGCCACCGGCTACGACATCCGCCCCACCATCGCGGTGACCAAGGCCCACGTCATCCTGCCGGAGGTGCTGGAAGCGCTCATCAGCGGCCGCCTCCAGGCCGACGGCAAGTTCCTGACGGCCCAGGGCGCGGCGCTGGTCACCAAGGTGGCGGTCGAGCCGGTGTGGTTCCTGCCCGAGATCGCACGCCGCTTCGGCTGTGCCGAGAACGAACTGCGGCGGGTGCTGTTCGAGGAAACCGGGGGCATGTACCCGGAGCTGGTCACCCGCTCGGACCTGGAGGTGTTCCTGCCGCCGATCGGCGGGCAGACGCTCTACATCTTCGGCAAACCGGCCGACCTGGCCAACCCGGAGGTCGAGTTGACCGCGCGGGTGCATGACGAGTGCAACGGCTCGGACGTGTTCGGCTCCGACATCTGCACCTGCCGGCCCTACCTGACGCATGCCATCGAGGAATGCATCCAGGGCGCCCAGCGCGGCGGGGTGGGCCTGGTGGCCTACTCCCGCAAGGAAGGCCGGGCACTCGGCGAGGTGACCAAGTTCCTGGTCTACAACGCACGCAAGCGCCAGGTGGGCGGCGACACCGCCGACCAGTACTTCGCCCGCACCGAGTGTGTGGCCGGGGTGCAGGACATGCGTTTCCAGGAACTCATGCCCGACGTGCTGCACTGGCTGGGCATCACCAGGATCCACCGCCTGGTGTCGATGAGCAACCTGAAGTACGACGCCATCACCGGCGCGGGCATCGAGGTCGGCACCCGCGTCAACATCCCGGACGCGCTGATTCCCGCCGACGCCCGGGTGGAGATGGACGCCAAGACGGCCGCGGGCTACTTCACGCCCGGCCACGTGCCCGATGCCGAGGAACTCAAGCTCGCCAAGGGCCGGGCGCTGGACGTATGAAGGAAGCCCCCATGGACGACTCGACGGCGCCCGACGCCGGCAGCATCCTGTCGGCCATCGACGCCGCGGCCGCCCACCGGCCCGAGGGCGCGGTGTCGCTGCTGTGCACCACCACCGAAATCCGCCGCCGCGCCCAGGCCCTGCTGCAGCGCGCCCGCGCCGGCGGCTCGGCCTGCTTCACGGTGGACGATGCCGCATTGCCGGTCGCCGTCGCCGCGGTGGCCAACGCCACCCGGCGGCGTTACCCGGACGGCAACATTCCCTTCCATAGCCGCTGGCGGCATTTCGAGGCCGGCGGCACCGACCGGCGGGCCCGGCTCGACGAACTGCTGGGCGACGTGCCCAAAGCAGTGCGCGCGCGCGCGCAGATCGACCTGGCCGTGGTGGCGGTGCTGCTCGATGCCGGCGCGGGGCCGGACTGGAAGTACCAGGAATCGGCCACCGGCCAGAGCTTCGGCCGCTCCGAAGGCCTGGGGGTGGCCAGCTTCCACGCCTTTGCCGCGGGTTTGTTTTCCAGCGATGCCGACCGGCCGCTGCAGGTGGACGCCGTCGGCCTGCGCGCCCTGCTGACCGACAAGCTGGCGCAGGCCTTCCAGGTGAGCCCTGCCAACCCACTGGTGGGCCTGGAGGGCCGTGCCATGCTGCTGCGCCGCCTGGGCGAGACGCTGGCCGGGTACCCGGCCGAATACGGCCCCGCCGGCCGGCCCGGCGGCCTGTTCGACTTGCTGGCCAATACCGACTCCAACGAGATCCCGCCGACGGCGATGGTCCAGGCCCACGACATCCTCGGCACACTGCTGATGACCCTCAACGGCATCTGGCCGGCGGGCAATACCATCGGCGGCCTGCCGGTGGGCGACTGCTGGCCGCTGGCCGATGCGCAAGGCCCCGGCCTGTCGAACGGCTGGATGCCCTTCCACAAACTGTCGCAGTGGCTCACCTATTCGCTGCTGGAACCCTTCCGCTGGGCCGGGGTGAAGGTGGACGGCCTGGAGCGGCTGACCGGCCTGCCCGAGTACCGCAACGGCGGCCTGCTGCTCGACACCGGGGTGCTGCGCATGCGCCCGGCGGTGGCCGCCGCGGCGGGCGACCGGGCCTGGAAGGCGGGCGACCCGTGTATCGTGGAATGGCGCGCCCTCACCGTGGCGCTGCTCGACGAACTGGCACCCCGGGTGCGCGAGCGCCTGGGCGTGACGGCCGAGAAGATGCCGCTGGCCTGCGTGCTCGAGGGTGGCACCTGGGCCGCGGGGCGGGAATTGGCACAGCGCTTGCGTGGCGGTAGTCCCCCCTTGAACATCGAGAGCGACGGTACGGTCTTCTGAACAACAACACACACCATCTACATGAGCAACGTCCACCTCCTCGACCACCCCCTCGTCCAGCACAAACTCACGCTGATGCGCCGCAAGGAGGCATCGACCAACAGCTTTCGCCGCCTGCTCAACGAATGGGCCAGCCTGGCCGCCTACGAGGTCACACGCGACATGGCGCTGCAGGACATGGCCATCGAGACGCCGCTGGAGGCCACCACCGGCAAGGTGATCGACGGCAAGAAACTGGTCTTCGTCTCCATCCTGCGGGCCGGCACCGGCATCCTCGACGGCATGCTGTCGGTGGTGCCGGGCGCGCGGGTCGGCCACATCGGCCTGTACCGCGACCCTAAGACGCTGACCGCGGTCGAGTACTACTTCAAGATGCCCGGCGAGATGCCCGAACGCGACGTGGTGGTGGTCGACCCGATGCTGGCCACCGGCAACTCGGCCATCGCCGCGGTGGAGCGGCTGAAGGAAATGAACCCCAAGTCCATCAAGTTCGTCTGCCTGCTGACCTGCCCCGAGGGCGTGGCCGCCTTCGAGGCCGCGCACCCCGACGTGCCCATCTACACCGCCGCCATCGACCGCGGGCTGGACGAGCACGGCTACATCCGCCCGGGACTGGGCGACGCAGGCGACCGTATCTTCGGCACCAAGTAGCCGCCGCATGCTCGATCTGCTCGTCCACGGCGCCACCCTGCCCGATGGCCGCACCGGCATGTCGCTGGCGGTGCAGGACGGAAAGTTCGTGGCGGTGGCGCCCGGGCTGGAGGCCCAGGCGCACGAAAGACTGGACGCCGCCGGCCTGCTGGTCAGCCCGCCCTTCGTGGACCCGCATTTCCACCTGGACGCCACCCTCAGCTACGGGCTGCCACGTGTCAACCAGAGCGGCACACTGCTCGAAGGCATCGCCCTGTGGGGCGAACTCAAACCCACGCTGACGGCAGATGCCGTGATCGACCGTGCCCTGGCCTACTGCGACTGGGCCGTGGCCAAGGGCCTGCTGGCCATCCGCAGCCATGTGGACACCAGCGACCCGCGCCTGCTGGCCGTCGATGCCCTGCTGGAAGTCAAGCGCCGCGTGGCGCCCTACCTCGACCTGCAGCTGGTGGCCTTTCCGCAGGATGGCGTGCTGCGCACCCCGGGCGGCCTGGAGAGCCTCACCCGCGCGCTGGACCGGGGCGTGGAGGTGGTCGGCGGCATCCCCCACTTCGAACGCACCATGGCCGATGGCGCGGCCAGCGTGCGCCTGCTGTGCGAACTGGCCGCCACGCGCGGCCTGCCGGTCGACATGCACTGCGACGAAAGCGACGACCCGCTGTCGCGCCACATCGAAACCCTGGCCTTCGAAACCCAGCGCCTGGGCCTGCAGGGCCGCGTCAACGGCTCGCACTGCACCTCCATGCACAGCATGGACAACTACTACGTGAGCAAGCTGCTGCCGCTGATCGCCGACAGCGGCGTCAGTGTGGTGGCCAACCCGCTCATCAACATCACCCTGCAGGGCCGCCACGACAGCTACCCGAAACGCCGCGGTATGACCCGGGTGCCCGAACTGCTGGCCGCCGGCGTGAACGTCGCCTTCGGCCACGACTGCGTGATGGACCCCTGGTACGGCATGGGCAGTGGCGACATGCTGGAGGTGGCCCACATGGGCCTGCACGTGGCGCAGATGACCGGGCAGGACGGCATACGGCAGTGTTTCGAGGCGGTGACGACCAGCGCCGCGCAGGTGATGGGCCTGGAAGGCTACGGGCTGGCGCCGGGCCGGGACGCGAGTTTTGTGCTGTTGCAGGCGCGGGACCCGGTGGAGGCCATCCGGCTGCGCGCCACCCGGCTGAAGGTCTACCGCAAGGGGCGGCTGCTGGCGGAAACACCCGCGGCCACCGCGCGGCTGCAACTGGCCGGACGGCCCGGCACAACCGCCTTCATGCCGCCGCAACGCTGAAGGCGGCGGCCAGGCGGCCCAGCGCCTCGCCCACCGGCTGCTCGACCTTGAGCGCCAGCAGGTCGTCGGCGCGGGTACGCCCGACATTCACCATGGCGACCGGCTTGCCTGCTGCCACCGCGGCCTGCACAAAGCGGAATCCCGAATAGACCATCAGCGAAGAACCGGCGACCAGCACCGCGTCGGCAGCGGCCAGGGCCTCGCGCGCGGCGGCAACGCGCTCGCGCGGCACACTCTCGCCGAAAAACACCACGTCGGGCTTGAGTACACCGGTGCCGCAGTGCGGGCACGGGGGCACGTCGAAGCCGGAGAAGTCGTGGCCGTCCAGGTCGGCATCGCCATCGGGCGCGGCGCGGGCTTCCAGTGCGGCCCAGTCCGGGTTGCGGTCCAGCAACGTGGCCTGCAACAACTCGCGCGGCGACCGGGTTTCGCAGGCCATGCAGCGCACGGTGTCGATGCGGCCGTGCAGGTCGATGGTGTGGCGGCTGCCGGCGGCGCCGTGCAGGCCATCGACGTTCTGCGTCAGCAGCAGGCCGATGCGGCCGGCGGCCTCCAGCTGCGCCAGCGCGTGGTGGGCGGCCCCGGGCCGCGCCCGGCCGATGGTGGGCCAGCCTAGCAGGCTGCGCGCCCAGTAGCGGCGGCGTGTGGCCTCCTCGCCCATGAAGGCCTGGAAGGTGACGGGAGCCGGCCGTTTCCAGTCGCCGTTGGTATCACGGTAGTCGGGAATGCCCGAGTCGGTACTGCAGCCGGCCCCCGTCAGCACGAACAGGCGGGGGTGCCGGGTCACGAACCCGGCCAGCGGGGACAGGTCAAGCATGCACAGGCATTCAGCCCAGCGCACGCCTGAAGTCGGCGACCAGGTCGGCCGCGTCCTCCAGCCCGACCGACAGGCGCACCATGCCGTCGGCAATACCCATCTCGGCCCGCACCGCGGCGCCGGCCTCCCAGAAGATGGTGTGCGCCACCGGGATGACCAGGCTGCGGGTATCGCCCAGCCCGGTGGACTTCACCGGCAGCTCCAGCCGGTTCAGGAAAGGCAGGCAGTCGTCGCCGTTCTTCAGCTCGAACGACAGCAGCCAGGAACCGGCCTTGAACAGTTTTTTGGCCCGTGCATGCTGCGGGTGCGATTCCAGCATCGGGTAGTAGACCTTGCCGATAGCCGGGTGTGCCTCCAGGAAACGCGCCAGTTCCAGTGCGGTGGCGCTGGTCTGGTTCATCCGCAGCGCCAGGGTTTCGGACCCGATGGCGATGGCGTGCGCGTGTTGCGACGACAGCGTGGCGCCCATGTCGCGCAGGCCCTTCTTGCGGATCTGCGTCAGGCCCCATTGCTTCGTGTCGCCCTTGCGGTAGACCTCGGCGATGCCTGGGTAAGCGCTCCAGTCGTAGCGGCCGGTGTCGATGACGGCGCCGCCCAGGGCGTTGCCGTGGCCCAGGATGGACTTGGTGAGTGAATGCACCACCAGCCCGGCGCCGACCGCCGACGGCAGGAACAGCCAGGGCGACAGGATGGTGTTGTCCACCACGAGCAGGATGCCGCGCGCCTGGCACAGCGCGCCGATGGCCTCCAGGTCGGGAATCTGGGTGGCGGGGTTGGCCACGGTCTCGACGAAGACCATCCGGGTGTTGGGGCGCAGCGCGGCTTCCACATGGGCCACGTCGGTCACGTCCACCCGGTCCACCTGCACCCCCAGGCCGTCGAGTGTGCCCAGCACGCTGTTGGTGTTGCCGAAAACGAAGCGGCTGGACACCAGGTGGTCACCCGCGCGCAGCAGCGTGAGGAAGATGGCGGCGATGGCCGCCATGCCGGTGGCGAAGGTGATGGTGCCGACGCCCTGCTCCATCTGGGTCAGCCGGGCCTCCAGCGCTGCCGTGGTGGGGGTGCCCTGGCGGGCATAGCTGTAGGCGCCCTTGAGGGTGCCCTGGAACACCCCGATCAGGTCTTCCACCTTGTCGAAGGCGTACTGGGTGGAGGTGTGGATGGGTTTCTGCAAGGCGCCGTGCTCGACGCCGAAGGCGCGGTCGGCGTGGACGTTGTCGGTGGTGAATCCGCGGGTGCTCATGGAAAATCCTTCAGGCGCGCTCGGGCGCGATGGTTTCGGCGTAATCGTAAAGCGCCGAGAGAATGGCTTCGCCGCGCTCGTCGCCCGCCTCGGCGAACTGCTCGCCCAGCGTGTCGATGGTGGCGAAGAACTGGTCGATGGACAAAGCCCCGCCAGCCCCTTCGAACAGCCGGTCGGCGCGGTGGCCTTCCCAGCGTTCGGCCTCTTCGGGCGAGAGGGTCTGCACGAAGTTGCGGGCCCGGTAGCGGAACAGCAGTTCCTCCAGCCGCGTGTCGTCGAAGCCGGTACGGGCCGTCGCCAGGGCCGCGGGCGCCAGGGACCGCAGCTGCACCAGCCGGCGCCGGTCGGCGTTGCCGACAAAACCGCCGTACAGGTCCTCGTCCACGTCCACCGGGCCGTCGGAGGGGCGCTTGAACACCTCGGCCCAGATGGCGCTCATGTCGGGCAGCGCGGCTGCCAGCGCGGCATGCCGGCCCGCCTGGTCAAGGTCGACCTGCCAGCGGGCCGCCATGGCCGGTGTGAGGGTGCGCAGGCTGGCCACCACCATCGGCGACTTGTTCAGGTGCACACTTTTCAGCGGCAGCCGGGTCATGCCCTCGGGCAGGTCGGCACTGCGGGTGAACAGGCGCAGGCGGATTTCCTCGGCGCCCAGGCCGGCCAGCACCTGCGGGTCGTGCGCCAGGTCCCAGGCCAGCAGTTCGTTCTTGTTGGTCGGGTGGCTGGCCAGCGGCCACATCACCGCCAGGCAGCCGCGGTCGGCCGGGAACATGCCCGAGACGTGCAGGAAGGGCTTGGCGGTGATGGCGGTGGCCGGCAGGCCGAGCTCCTGCGCCACGCGGTCCTTGCCGCGCAGGGACAGGGCGAAGTCGAACAGCTTGGGCTGTTTGTCGCGGATCAGCCGTGCCAGGGCGATGGTGGCGCGCACGTCCGACAGGGCGTCGTGCGCCGCTTCGTGGAGCAGGCCGTTGGCCTTGCTCAGGTGTTCCAGCTTGAAGCTGGGGCTGCCGTCTTCCTTGGTCGGCCAGGTGATGCCCTCGGGGCGCAGCGCATAGGTCAGCCGCACCACGTCCAGCAGGTCCCAGCGGCCGCATTCGTTCTGCCACTCGCGTGCATACGGGTCGATGAGGTTGCGCCAGAACATGAAACGCGTGACCTCGTCGTCGAAACGGATGGTGTTGTAGCCCACGCCCACCGTGCCGGGCTGCGCGAACGCGGCCTCGATGCGGGCGGCGAACTGGTGTTCCGGGATACCGTGCTCCAGGCAGGTCTGCGGCAGGATGCCGGTGATCAGGCAGCTCTGCGGGTCCGGCAGGAAGTCGTTGGCCGGCTGGCAGTACAGCATGACCGGCTCGCCGATCTCGTTCAGCTCGGCATCGGTGCGGATGGCCGCGAACTGCGCCGGGCGGTCGCGGCGCGGGTTGATGCCGAAGGTTTCGTAGTCGTGCCAGAGGAAGGTAAGCGCCATGGGCAGGCGGCGTGGAGCGCCGCTCGGAATAGTGTTGGAGGAGGCAGCCGAATTTAAAGGAAAAAAAGGCCGGCAGCGGTGTGCTGTCGGCCTTTTGCCATGCGCCCGGAGGCGACCGCCTCAGTCGGCTGCCAGTTCTTCCGGCTCTGCGGGTTCGGCCGGTTCGGACTTGGCCGAACGCTCGCGCTTGGGCAGCGGTGTGATGTCGAGTTCGACTTCCGGCTCGGTCGCGCCGTCCTTGGTCACCATGTCGACCGTCAGGCGGCCGCCGTCGATCAGCCGGCCGAACAGCAGTTCGTCGGCCAGTGCCCGGCGGATGGTGTCCTGGATCAGGCGCTGCATCGGGCGGGCACCCATCAGCGGATCGAAACCCTTCTTGGCCAGGTGCTTGCGCAGGTTGTCGGTGAAGGTCACCTCGACCTTCTTCTCGGCCAGCTGGGTTTCGAGCTGCAGCAGGAACTTGTCGACCACCCGCATGATGACCTGCTCGTCGAGCGGCTTGAAGTTGACGATGGCGTCCAGGCGGTTGCGGAACTCGGGTGTGAACAGGCGTTTGATGTCGGCCATCTCGTCGCCCGCCACACGCGGGTTGGTGAAGCCGATGCTTGCCTTGTTCATGGTCTCGGCGCCCGCATTCGTCGTCATGATCAGGATGACGTTGCGGAAGTCGGCCTTGCGCCCGTTGTTGTCCGTCAGCGTGCCGTGGTCCATGACCTGCAGCAGCACGTTGAAGATGTCCGGGTGCGCCTTCTCGATTTCGTCGAGCAGCAGCACCGCATGCGGCTTCTTGGTGATGGCCTCGGTCAGCAGGCCGCCCTGGTCGAAACCGACGTAGCCCGGAGGCGCACCGATGAGCCGGCTCACCGCATGGCGTTCCATGTACTCGGACATGTCGAAGCGCAGCAGCTCGATGCCCATGATGTAGGCCAGCTGCTTGGCGGCTTCGGTCTTGCCGACGCCGGTGGGGCCGCTGAACAGGAAGGCACCGATCGGCTTGTCGCCCTTGCCCAGGCCCGAGCGCGCCATCTTGACCGAGGAGGCCAGCACTTCGAGTGCCTTGTCCTGGCCGAAGACCACACTCTTCAGGTCGCGTTCGAGCGTCTGCAGCTTGCCGCGGTCGTCATTACTGACGTTGGCGGGCGGAATCCGGGCGATCTTCGCCACGATTTCCTCGACCTCGGTCTTGCTGATGGTCTTCTTGCGGCGCGACGGCGGCAGGATACGCTGGGCGGCGCCGGCCTCGTCGATGACGTCGATGGCCTTGTCGGGCAGGTGCCGGTCGTTGATGTACTTGGCCGACAGCTCGGCCGCGGCCTGCAGCGCCGCCATGGCGTACTTCACGCTGTGGTGTTCCTCGAAGCGCGACTTCAGGCCCTTCAGGATCTCGACCGTCTGCTCGACCGTGGGTTCGACCACGTCGACCTTCTGGAAGCGCCGCGACAGGGCTGCGTCCTTCTCGAAGATGCCGCGGTATTCCTGGAAGGTGGTCGCGCCGATGCACTTGAGCTGGCCGCTGGAGAGCGCCGGCTTGAGCAGGTTGGACGCGTCCAGCGTGCCGCCCGAGGCCGCGCCGGCACCGATCAGGGTGTGGATCTCGTCGATGAACAGGATGGCGTTGGGTTTGTCCTTCAGGGACTTGAGCACGCCCTTCAGGCGCTGCTCGAAGTCGCCACGGTACTTGGTGCCCGCCAGCAGCGCGCCCATGTCGAGCGAATACACGCTGGAGTCGGCCAGGATTTCCGGCACGTCCTTCTGCGTGATGCGCCAGGCCAGGCCCTCGGCGATGGCCGTCTTGCCCACGCCGGCCTCACCCACCAGCAGCGGGTTGTTCTTGCGGCGGCGGCAGAGGATCTGGATGACCCGCTCGACCTCGTACTCGCGGCCGATCAGGGGGTCGATCTTGCCTTCCTTGGCCTGCTGGTTCAGGTTGACGGTGAACTGCTCCAGCGGCGACGCCTTTTCGTTCTTCTCGGCGGCGGCCTCTTCGCTCTCGGCCTGGGGTTCGCCGGACTTGGTGGGTTCCGGCGGCTCGCCCTTCTTGATGCCGTGGGCGATGAAGTTGACCACGTCGAGCCGGGTCACGCCCTGCTGGTGCAGGTAGTAGACGGCGTGCGAGTCCTTCTCGCCGAAGATGGCGACCAGCACGTTGGCGCCGGTGACCTCCTTCTTGCCGTTGCCCGTGGACTGCACGTGCATGATGGCGCGCTGGATGACGCGCTGGAAACCGAGGGTGGGCTGGGTGTCTACCTCGTCGTTGCCGGCCACCTGGGGGGTATTGTCCTTGATGAAGTTCCCGAGGGACTTCCGCAGGTCGTCGATGTTGGCCGAGCAGGCCCGCAGCACTTCCGCCGCGCTGGGGTTGTCCAGCAGGGCGAGCAGCAGGTGCTCGACGGTGATGAATTCGTGGCGTTGCTGGCGGGCCTCCACAAAGGCCATGTGCAAGCTGACTTCCAGTTCCTGGGCAATCATGAGATTTCCTTTTGCCTAGCGGGGTAAATATACGGCCTGTATGTGGGGTTGGAGCGGTTTTTATTCAACCGGTTCACTCACGCATTGCAGCGGGTGGCCGGATTTCTGGGCCGCATCCATGACCTGGTCCACCTTGGTGGCTGCCACGTCGCGGGAATAGACCCCGCAGACGCCTTTGCCGTCGAGGTGGATCTTGAGCATGATCTGCGTCGCCTGCTCGCGGTCCTTGCTGAAAAACTCCTGGATCACCATCACGACGAACTCCATGGGGGTGAAATCGTCGTTCAGCATGACCACCTGGTACATCTGGGGCGGCTGGGTTTTCTGGGTGCGCCGCTCCAGCACGACCGAATCGCTGTCGTCGAAGCCGGGGGCCGGGGATTTCCCCGGGGAAACCGGCGGCTTCTGGGGAATTTTGGTCGCCATGAATTTCATTCTATCCACCGGATTTTCGCAGTGCAGCAGTCAGGGACATTGGTGGTGTTCGGGCAACTTCAAGAGGGGGACCGGGAGGGGCTCATTCGTACACGATAACCGCTTGTCCCCGGTCGGCCTGGGCGATCCAGGTCGCGAGGGCGGCATCCGTAGGATAAAACAAGGCCCGTTCGTCGAGTTTGAGGTCCACGCCGACCTCCATGTCCTCGGCCTGGCGCTTGAGCGACAAGCGCACTTCGAGGCCCCGCACCAGGGTGCCCTGCTCGGATTCTTCCCGCTGGGGCGGGAAATCGCGCACCACCCGCTGGATGTCGGGCGCCCGTCCGTTGACCGCCACCCGCAGGAACTTGCCGAAACGGCAGCGCGCGGTGGCCAGGTCCCAGACCTGCTGCACCGACAGGCGGAAACCGCCCGAGAACCGGTCCGGCTGCAGCCGCCCGCTGATGATGACCAGTTCGTCGTCCTTCAGCAGGTTGCGGTTGGCGTTGAGCACCGCCTCGTCGGCCGTGGCCTCGATCACCGCCGACTTGTCGTCCAGCTTGAACAGCGCCAGCTTGCCGCGCTGGCCGTTGATGACCCGCAGGTCGCTCACGATGCCGGCCAGCACCTGGGGTTCGCGGCTGTCGATCAGCTCGTCGATCTCGCGGCGCACGAACTGCCGCACCTCGCGCACCACCTCGTCGAACAGGTGGCCCGACAGGTAGAAGCCCACGGCCGTCTTTTCGAGGGTCAGGCGTTCCTTCACGCCCCAGGGCATGGCGTCGACCAGGTCCGGCTCCTGGGTGCTGGAGCCGTGGTCGTCGTCGCCGAACATGTCGAACAGGCCGCCCTGGTTGGCATGGGCGGTCTGGGCGGCGGCGTAGTCGAAGGCCCGGTCGATGGAGGCCACCAGGGCGGCCCGGTTCTGCTGGATGGCATCGAAGGCGCCGGCCTTGATCAGCGCTTCCACCGTGCGTTTGTTGATGCGCTGGCGGTCGACCCGGTTGCAGAAGTCGAACAGGCTGGTGAAGGCGCCGCCCTCCTCCCGCGCCGCCACGATGGCCTCGATGGCTGACTGGCCGGTGCCCTTGACGGCGCCCAGGCCGTAGCGGATGACCTTGTCGGTCACCGGCTCGAAGCGGTGGCGGCCGCGGTTGACGTCCGGCGGCTCGAAAGTCATGCCGAGCTTCTGCGCATCCTCGAACAACACCTTGAGCTTGTCGGTGTCGTCCATTTCCACCGTCATGTTGGCGCAGTAGAACTCCGCCCGGTAGTGCACCTTGAGCCAGGCCGTGTGGTAGGCCAGCAGCGAGTAGGCGGCGGCATGCGACTTGTTGAAGCCGTAGCCGGCGAACTTCTCCATCAGGTCGAAGACTTCGTCGGCCTTTGCGGTGGACAGCCCGTTCTTGGCGGCACCGGTGCGGAAGATGCCGCGGTGCTCGGCCATTTCCTCGGCCTTCTTCTTGCCCATGGCCCGGCGCAGCAGGTCGGCGCCGCCGAGCGAGTAGCCGCCCAGGATCTGGGCGGTCTGCATCACCTGTTCCTGGTAGACCATGATGCCGTAGGTCTCGGACAGCATGTCGGCCACCAGCGGATGCGGGTACTCCACCACCTCGCGGCCGTGCTTGCGCGCCACGAAGCTGGGGATCAGGTCCATCGGGCCCGGGCGGTACAGCGCGTTCAGCGCGATCAGGTCTTCCAGCCGGGTCGGCCGGGCGTCGCGCAGCATGCCCTGCATGCCGCGGGATTCGAACTGGAACACCGCCTCGGTCTTGCCGTCGGCGAAGAGTTTGTAGGTCTGCGGGTCGTCCAGCGCGATGTTCTCGAAGCAGAAATCCTCCTGCCCCTTGTGCCGCTTGACGATGAATTCGCGCGCGATCTCCAGGATGGTGAGCGTGGCCAGGCCCAAGAAGTCGAACTTGACCAGGCCGATGGCCTCGACGTCGTCCTTGTCGTACTGGCTGACCGCCGAATCGCTGCCGGGCTGCTGGTAGAGCGGGCAGAAGTCGGTGAGCTTGCCCGGGGCGATCAGCACACCGCCGGCGTGCATGCCGATGTTGCGGGTCATGCCTTCGAGCTTCTGCGCCAGCGCCAGCAGGGTCTTGACCTCGTCTTCCTTCTCCAGCCGCTCGGCCAGGATGGGTTCGGCCTCCAGCGCGCCGGCGATGGTGATGTGCTGGCCGGGCTTGTTGGGGATGAGCTTGGAGATGCCGTCGCAGAAGGTGTAGCTCATGTCGAGCACCCGGCCCACGTCGCGGATGGCGGCGCGCGCGGCCATGGTGCCGAAGGTGGCGATCTGGCTCACCGCGTCGCGGCCGTACTTTTCCTTGACGTAGTCGATCACCCGGTCGCGGTTGCCCTGGCAGAAGTCGATGTCGAAGTCGGGCATGGACACCCGCTCCGGGTTCAGGAACCGTTCGAACAGCAGGTTGAATTCCAGCGGGTCGAGGTCGGTCACCTTGAGTGCGTAGGCCACCAGCGAGCCGGCGCCGGAGCCCCGGCCCGGCCCCACCGGGCAGCCATTGTTCTTGGCCCACAAGATGAAGTCGCTCACGATCAGGAAATAGCCGGGGAAGCCCATCTTCACGATCACGCCGATCTCGAACTCCAGCCGCGCCACGTAGCGCGGGCGCTCGGCGTCGCGTTTGGCCGGGTCGCGGTACAGGTGGGCCAGCCGCTGCTCCAGGCCTTCGAAGGAGGCCTGGCGGAAGTATTCGTCGATGGGCATGCCGCCCGGCGTCGGGAAATTGGGCAGCTGCGGTTTGCCGAGCGTGAACACCAGGTTGCAGCGCTTGGCGATTTCCACCGTGTTGGCGATGGCGCTGGGCACATCGGCGAACAGCGCCTCCATCTGGGCGGCCGACTTGAAATACTGGTCGCGGGTGAACTTGCGCACCCGGCGCTGGTTGCCCAGGATCTCGCCTTCGGAGATGCAGACCCGCGCCTCGTGCGCCTCGTAGTCGTCCTCGGCGGTGAACTGCACCGGGTGGGTGGCCACCACCGGCAGGTTGAGCCGGGCCGCCAGCTGCACCGTGGCGGTGACCTGGGCCTCGTCGCTCGGGCGGCCGGCGCGCTGGATTTCCAGGTAGAAACGGTGCGGGAAGATGCCGCCCAGCTGCAGGGCCACTTCGGCCGCGCGGGAGGTATCGTGCTTGCCGATGGCCTGGCCGACCGGGCCGGCGGGGCCGCCGGCCAGGGCGATCAGGCCCTCGTTGAGTTCGTGCAGCCAGGCGAGCTTGCACACCGCCTGCGCCTTGACCACGTTGGTGGTCCAGGCCCGGGCCAGCAGTTCGGACAGGTTCAGGTAGCCCTGCCAGCTCTGTACCAGCACCACGATGCGCGACAGCGCCAGCGCGTCGTCGCCCAGGCCTTCGAGGAAAATCTCGGCCCCGATCAAGGGCTTGACGCCTTTTCCTCGTGCTTCCTTGTAGAACTTGATGGCGCCGAACAGGTTGTTGAGGTCGGTGATGGCCAGCGCGGGCTGGCCGTCGCCCGCGGCGGCCTTGACCACCTCGTCGATGCGGTTGGTGCCGTCGACGACGGAAAATTCGGTGTGCAGGCGCAAATGGACAAACATGGGCCCATTGTAGAAAACGGGGAGGCCCCTGCCGGGACTTTTCTAGAATTCAGGGGTGAATGCCATCCTGAACATCTCGGCCTATCTTTTTGTACCGCTGCCGGACGCCGCCGAACTGCGCCCGCTACTGCTGCAGGAGGCGGTGCAACGGGACCTGAAAGGCACCATCCTGCTGGCCGAGGAAGGCATCAACCTGTTCCTGGCCGGCCCGCCGGAGGCGGTGCGCGGTTTTGTAGCCCACCTGCGCACCGATGCACGCCTGGCCCCGCTGGCCCCCAAGGAAAGCTGGTCGGACGCCCAGCCCTTCCGCAAGATGCTGGTCAAGCTCAAGCGCGAGATCATCCGCATGGACCACCCGGCCATCCGCCCCGCCGGCGGGCGCGCCCCGGCGGTGGACGCGGCCACCGTGCGGCGCTGGCTCGACCAGGGGCACGACGACAGCGGCCGCCCGGTGGTGACCCTGGACACCCGCAACGCCTTCGAAGTGGACGAAGGTACCTTCGAGGGCGCCATCGACTGGCGCATCGACAAGTTCACCGAGTTCCCCGCCGCCCTGAAGGCGCACCGGGCCGAACTGGCCGGCAAGACGGTGGTGAGTTTCTGCACCGGCGGCATCCGCTGCGAGAAGGCCGCCATCCTGATGGCCGAGGAAGGCGTGGAGAACGTGTTCCAGCTCGAAGGCGGCATCCTCAAGTACTTCGAGGAGGTCGGCAGCGCCCACTACCGGGGCGGGTGTTTTGTCTTCGACGAGCGGCGGGCGGTGGATGCGGAATTGAAGCCTGTGCCTCCCGGCCTTTAGGCTGGATATCCCGGGGCACCACGGACACCCCGAGAGTCTGCTGAATTTCAGTTCAGGCTGCATGCCATCCGTGGCCCCGGAATCTGTCCGATGGCTGCGGAGACGCGGGCGGCGACATCCAGGGTACTGACGTCGCTGCCCTGGGGGCCGTCTATCTCCATTCCGATGGGAAGACCCGTGGAGGAGAGGCCGATGGGCAGGCTGATCCCCGGGAGTCCGGCACAGCTGGAGGGCCAGGCGTTCTTGGCCAGCATCACCCGGTCAACGGCCTGCCCCGCGATGACGAAGGGCACCTGTTCGTCGATCAGCGGAGCAACCGTGGGGGTCGCCGGGAAAAGCAGCGCGTCGATCCGATGGGAGCGGTAGGCATCCGCGTATCTCCGCTGGAGTTCCGGTCGCTGGATGGTCAAGGCGGTGTGGAGTGCTTGGGCGGGGATGGCGCCCGGCGCACCCTTAACGACACTCTCGCGCCAGAAGACCTTCACGTTGTCGCCGAGCGCGTCGTAGATCTCTTCAAACGACGTGGCGATCTTCTGCTCCGCCAGATAGCCGGCGAGATGCGGCATGGTTTCACCGAAAAAAATCGGCCAGTTCGCTTGAAGCGCGAGCGGCATGAAGTCCTCGCCGAGATCGATTTCGACAATCTCCGCTCCGGCATCCCGAAGCCGGTCCAGCGTGCCGCGAAAGCACGCCTCGACCTCCGAGTCGCACAGGTCGAGATGCTGCCGGGGCGCAAAGCCCAGCCGCAATCCCGCGAGACTTCCACCGAAAGGCCTGGCGGACCAGGCCCTTCCGGTGGCGACCGCGTCCAGCAGGGCACAGTCTTCCACCGTCCGTGCCATCGGCCCGGGGGTATCCAGCGTATGCGATATCGGCGCGATCCCCCGCCCCGGCCATCGGCCGGTGGAGGGGCGAAACCCGACGACGCCGCACAGGGAGGATGGAACCCGGATCGAGCCGACCGTATCGCCGCCCAGCGCCGCCGGCACGATCCTGGCTGCGACACAGGCGCCCGCGCCGCTCGAGGAGCCGCCCGTGACCCGGGCGGGGTCGTAGGGATTACGGACCTGGCCATAGTGGGCGTTCAGGCCCGTGAGGCCGTATGACATCTCGACCAGGTTATTCTTGCCGAAAAGCACGGCGCCCGCGGCCCGCAGCGACTGGACGACGGATGCATCCTCCAGCGGCTGGTGGGATGCCAGCAAACGCGTTCCCATCGACGTTGGCATGTCCCGGGTGTTGAAGCTGTCCTTGATGGCGATGGGCACGCCGTGCAGCGGACCCATGGGTTTTCCAGCTTTCCGGTCGAGGTCGGCCTGCCTTGCCGCTTCGAGCACAGCGCCCTCGTCGAGCGTGATGAAGGCGCGCAGGCCTGCAAGCGCGCCCGCGCGCTTCAGCAGCGCGGCGGCGTAGTCCGAAGCGGAAAGGGATCCAGTGCGAATGGCCGCGGCCGCGGCAGTGATGGACAACTCGTGCAACAGGGAAGAATCTGGGGGCGTCGGCATGGCGGGATCAAGGTGGTGGGAAAGGCTGCAGGTTATTTCCCGGGATCGATCCCCGCTCGACTCGAATTGCCAGATGGATGGACTCCGCTTGCCAACCTTGCGGAGTACTGGCGGCAGCCTGACGGCATGCCGCCTGCATGCGCCCTGGAGCGATAATTTCGCCGTGGGCGACGCTGCCGGGAGGACTTCAATGCTGAGTATGGACAACACGTCGGCCGTGAGGGAAGAGGACGGGTTCGACCACTGGCACCAGGTCACCTGCCGCAACTTTTCCTTGTCCGAGTGCCAGTGGAGCTCTCACCAGGCATTTCGCGCCCGGATTTCCAGCCGGCAGTTCGGCCCGCTGGCCCTAAGCGACGCCCATGGGCTCCACGTCGAGGACATTCGCATGACGCGGGGCCCCGCCGAGATCCGCAAGGACCAGCGCGACCACTTCATGCTCTATCTCGTCTTGAACGGACAGATAGACCTCGCGCAAGACGGTCGCCAAACCAGTGCGCTGGCCGGAGACCTGTTCCTCTACGACCAGACCATGCCTTTCAGCCTGGACTTCCACCAGACCAACGCCATACTGGTGAACGTGCCGCGGCCGCTTTTGGTATCGCGAACTCCCAACGTCCGGCGGCTGACCGCGCGGCGCATCGCGGGCACTTCGAAGATGGGAGCGCTGGCCGGTTCGCTGGTGCGGCATATGGGCGCTTTCGATGAAGCCACGCAGCCTGGCATTGCGGATCGCCTGGCGATGTCTGCCATGGACATCCTCGCCACGGCGCTGGAATCGGAACTGGGTGGCGACGAGGCACTTCAAAAGGAGCGCCACCGCCTGCTCCCCCGGGTCGAGCGCTACATGCTCGCCCATCTCCATGAAACGGACCTGGACCTGGAATCGATTGCCCGGGCGCAGAGCATCGCGCCCAGAACCCTGAGCCGACTCTTCGCAGCAAAAGGAACGACCCCCATCCGCTGGCTCTGGCAGCAGCGTCTGGCCGCAAGCTACAAGGCTCTATCGGAGGGGCGGGTCGACAATGTCACCGACGCTGCGCTCAGCACGGGCTTCAGCGACATGTCGCATTTCAGCCGCGCCTTCAAGCGCGAATTCGGGCAGTTGCCGCACACCGTCCAGCCCGCAACCTCCGCAGCCCCCAGGGGCGGCACCGGTTTCTGATCGTCCGGCGACGGGGATTCGGCTCAGGGCAGCGGCCGGTCGGGCAGCGGAATCCGCTCGTCGTCGCCCGGCACCGTACCCATGGCGTCTTCCGCCCAGTCATTGGCCGCCTGCTTGATGCGTTCCTTGCGGGTGGACACGAAGTTCCACCACAGGAAACGGTGTCCATCCAGCGGCAGCCCGCCGATGACCGCCAGCCGCGCCGGCCCGTCGGCCTCGATGGCCACCCCCTGCCCGGCGGCCAGCACCGCCATGTGGGCGGTCGCCAGCGGCGCGCCGTCGACCCGCACCGTGCCGGCGACCGGGTACACCGCCATCTCGGGCGCCAGCGCCGGCAGTTCCAGCCGGCCGCCCGCGCCCAGCGCCACGTCCAGGTAGAGCGTTCCCGCGGCAGCCGGCACCGGCGAGCGCAGGCCGAATGCCTCGCCGATCAGCACCCGCACCGTGGCACCGCCCTGCTCCACCGCCGGGATATCGGCCGCGGCCACGTGGGTGAACGACGGCTCGGACTCTTCCAGCTCCGATGGCAGCGCCGCCCACAGCTGCAGGCCGTGGTTGGTGTAGACCTTGTCGCGCAAGGCGGCGGGCCGGCGTTCGGAGTGCACGATGCCGCGGCCGGCACTCATCCAGTTGACCGCGCCGGGCTCGATGACCTGGTCCGAGCCGATGCTGTCGCGGTGGTGGATGGCGCCTTCGAACAGGTAGGTGACGGTGGCCAGGCCGATGTGCGGGTGCGGCCGCACGTCGTGCAGTTCCTCGGGGTGTTCCTCGGCCGGGCCGAAGTGGTCGAAGAAGACGAAGGGACCGACGGCGCGGCGCTGCGCCGCCGGCAGGGTGCGCCTGACGGTGAAGCCGCCGCCCAGGTCGCGGTCGTGCGGGTGCAGGAAAAGCTCGACGGTCATGGTGTGTCCCCGGTGAAAAACAAAACGGGCCGCACCAGGCGGCCCGTGGGACGGTCCGGCGCGGCTGACTAGACGCCGGCAACAGCGGCGCCGAGGCGCTCGGCCACCCAGTCGGTCATGTAGTCGACCACCATCGTACTGTTGTCGGCGCCGCAGTGTTCCGTTCCGCCGTCGAACAGGCTGAATACCTTGAGGGTGCGGTCCTGGCTGTTGACCGCCGCGGCGATGGTGCGTTCGGCATGCCACAGGGGAATCTGCCGGTCGTTCTCGCCGTGCACCACCAGCAGCGGGCAGGTGATCTTGTCGGCGATGTGCTCCAGGCTCATCTGCTTGACCACCTCCAGGGTGTCGGCGAACTTCTCCTTGCCGAAGACCCAGTTCAGGTGTTCACCGAAGCCCGGAACGGAGGGCTCTCCGTTGCCGTTCATGCGGCTCTGCACGGCCACGCCGTAATCGAAGATGGCGCCCCAGGCCACGCAGCAGGCAAAACGTTTTTCGAAGGCGGCCGCGCGCGGTGCGTAGTAGCCGCCCAGGCTGAGTGCGATGATGCCCACCCGTTTGGCATCCACGTCCTGGCGTGTCTCCAGGTAGTCCATGCAGGCGCCGGCCGGTTTTTCGGTGTCGGGGCCGCTGTACAGGTTCTGCAGGCGCAGCGCAGCGCCGACGCCGGGGTGGTCCACGATCAGCAGCGACACGCCGCGGCGCCTGAACTCGTCGCCGATGGCGGCATAGACGATTTCCTTGGTCAGGTCCAGGCCGTTGAAATGCACCATGCAGGGCGTCGGGCCCTTGCCCGGGGCTTTCATGAAGATGGCGGGCAGCGTGGTGTCGCCATAGGGCACCTGCACGA
Source organism: Pseudomonadota bacterium (assembly GCA_040390235.1). Lineage (GTDB taxonomy): Bacteria > Pseudomonadota > Gammaproteobacteria > Burkholderiales > Burkholderiaceae_C > Xylophilus. Next base: position 32,660 of record JAZJYT010000023.1, read on the forward strand.
ATTCCACCGGTTCCTTGCGCAGCTCCAGGCCCTTCTTGTAGGCGGCGACGCCCTTCTTGTAGGCCACCAGGCGGCGCGGGTCCTTGTGGCTGGGCATACGCTCGGCCAGTTGGTAGTACAGGCCCACACGTAGGTACTTGCGCCCGGCCGACAGCGGGTGGCCGGCGGCCTCGTCGGCCTGGCCCAGGCGCTCGACGCGCCCGGCCATCCGGCACCAGCTCTCGAACCAGGCGTTCTGCGCGCCCACGTCGCCGTCCAGCGCCTTCTTGCCGGCGGCCTCGTGCAGCGGGCGGCAGGCCTCGTCGATCTCGGCGATCTGGCCGCCGCGGTTAAGGGCCGACATGACGGCCAGGCTCCAGGTGTAGTTGTTGGGGAAGTACTGGTACACGAAACGGTCTCCGTTGGAGTGGTAGTTGTTGTTGGGAAAAAAGAGGACCTACTGCTGCTGGACGTTGGCGAGCTTGAGCAGTTCGCGCTGGTCGATGACGTCCTGCGCCAGGAATTTCCTGAACTCGGCCGGTGGGGTGCCCATGGTGATCAGGCCCATCTCGTCGAAGCGCGCCTTGACGTCGGGTTTGGGCAGGAAGGCCGCCACGGACTGCTGCACCCGGTCGATGAGAGCCTGCGGCGTGCCCGCGGGAAACCACAGGCCGTACCAGCCGCTGATCTTGTTCATGCCGGCCAGCCCCGATTCGTCGAAGGTCGGCACGTCGGGGATGACGGGCGCGCGTGTCGGGCTGCTGATGGCCAGCGCCTGCACCTGGTGCGCCTTGATGGCCGGTGCGCCGCCCGAGGTCGAGACGAAGGTCATGGTGATCTGTTTGGAGATCACGTCCTGGAAGGCGGGGCCGCTGCCCTTGTAGGGCACATGCTGGATCCGGGTGCCGGCCAGGTGGTTGAACAGCGCGCCGGCCAAGTGGGTGATGTTGCCCTCGCCGGCGGAGGCGAAGTTCATGCTGTCGGGCCTGGCCTTGGCCAGCGCGATGAAGTCCTTGAGGTTGTGCGCCGGCACGTCGTTGCTGACGGCCAGCACCAGCCCGTAGGAACGCGCCACCTGGGTGATGGGCGCGAAGTCCTTGATGGGGTCGTAGGGCAGCTTCTTGTAGAGCACCGCGCTGCCGGTGAAGGAGCCGGTGGTCATCAGCATGGTGTAGCCGTCGGGCGGCGCCTTGGCCACCAGGTCGGTGCCGATCTGGCCGTTGGCGCCGGCCTTGTTGTCGACCACCACCGTGGTGCCCAGCGCCTCGCCCAGGTTCTGCCCCAGCGTGCGGGCCACCACGTCGAGCGAGCCGCCCGCGCTGAAGGGCACGACCATGCGGATCGGCCGGGACGGCCACTTGTCCTGCGCGAATGCAGCGGTCGTGCTGAAAGCCGCACCGGCCGCAAGCGCCGCGAAGGCCGCGCCAGCCAGGGAGGTGAGCATCCCCCGCCGCGCGGCCTGGTGAACTGTCGATGTCATCTTCTGTCTCCGGGGCAAAACGGTTGAATTAGGTCAACCGTCCAAACTTACCCCCCGGAGGCAGGCGCGTCAATCCCGATCCCCCCTAGCGGGACCGGGCCGGCGCGGGTTCAGGCCGGCTTGAAGCGGCCCGCGACCTGCGCCACGCGCTGGCCGTAGAGGCGCCCGGTTTCCAGGTCGCCGGGGAACATCTCGGCCACGCTGGCATCGGCCGGGCTTTGCGCCATGGCACCCAGGAAGGAACCCAGGTTGTTCACGTCGTTGCGCTGGGCCGCCTTGGTGTTGGCCGGCATCAGCGCGGTGCCGACCCAGACACCGCCGTGCTGGGCCGCCAGGGTCACGAAATAGTGCAGGGTCGACAGCTTGTCGCCGTTGAGCGAGGCGCTGTTGGTGAAGCCGCCGAAGACCTTGTCCTTCCAGGCACTGGAGAACCAGTACTTGGAAGACGCATCGGCAAATTTCTTGAACTGCCAGCTGACGGTGCCCATGTAGGTCGGCGAGCCGAAGATGATGGCGTCGGCGGCGGTCAGTGCCTCCCAGCCGCCTTCGGGCAGGTTGCCTTCGGCATCGATGGCGACGAGTTCCGCGCCGGCGCCTTCGGCGACGGATTGCGCGAAGCGCTGGGTATGGCCGTAGCCGGAGTGGTAGACGACGACGGTGCGGGTCATGGAATCAGTCCTTGGAGTGGTGACAGGAAATGGGGTGGAAAAGAAGACTCAGGCGTGGCGCCGGGCATCGATGCTGAAGGCGCCCGCGCCCCAGGCAAAGATGTTCAGCAGGCCGCCGGTGATGGCGAGGTTCTTGAAGAAGTTCAGGTACTGCGACATGTAGTGCGCCTGGTCGGCAGCCCAGAAGTTGTGGAAGAAGAAGCTGGCGCCCAGGGTGAACAGGCCCATGACGAGCGCGGCCCAGCGGGTCTGCCAGCCGAGGATTAGCGCCAGGCTGCCGCCGACCTCGACCAGGATAGCCGCGACCGCGCTGACCTCGGGCACCGGCATGCCAGCGGAGGTGATGTAGGCCACGGTGCCGGCAAAACCCATGGCCTTGGTGATGCCGGCGGGCAGGAACAGCGAGGCGATCAGCAAGCGGCCGACCAGGGCGGCGATGTTCTGTGCGCCCGACACGGGGGAGGCGACGACGGTGGTGGTGGACATGGAAATTCTCCTGGGGGGATGGAAGGCAAGGGGTGGCAGGAATGCCGGTGGGTGATGGCAGGTATGCGGGGGGTGTGCGCAGTGGCGGGCGGTGTTCAGGCGGCGAGGTCGAAGACCAGGACTTCGGCGTCCTGGCCGTGGTCGATGCGCAGGCTGCTCTCGCCGGCGATCAGGGCGGCATCGCCGGCCTGCAGCGCCCGGCCGTTGACCTGGGCCTGCCCGCGCACCAGGTGCACATAGGCCTTGCGGGCCGGATCGAGCGGCAGCGCCGCCGACTCGGCACCGTCGAACAGGCCGGCGTACATCGACGCATCGGCATGGATAGACACCGAACCCAAGGCCCCATCGGGCGAGGCGACCAGCCGCAGCGCGCCGCGCTTCTCGGCGTCGCTGAAGCCCTTCTGTTCGTAGCTCGGCGCGATGCCCTGCACATTGGGCTGGATCCAGATCTGCAGGAAGTGGGTCGACCGGCCATCGGCGTGGTTGAACTCGCTGTGCTGCACACCGCTGCCGGCGCTCATGCGCTGCACGTCGCCGGGCGGGATGCCCTTGGTGTTGCCCATGCTGTCCTTGTGGGCGAGTTCGCCCTCGAGCACATAACTGATGATCTCCATGTCGCGGTGGCCATGGGTGCCGAAGCCGGTGCCCGGGGCGATGCGGTCCTCGTTGATGACCCGCAGCGGCCCGAAGCCCATGTGGGCGGGGTCGTGGTAGCCGGCGAAGGAAAAACTGTGGAAGGACTTGAGCCAGCCGTGGTCGGCGAAACCCCGGTCCTGGGCGGCGCGGAGAGTGATCATGGAAAAGCTCCTTCTGTTGCCGCCGTGCAGCGGTGGCATGTGGTGGACTTTAGGCCGATAGCCCCCGCCGGCAATCCAGCGGCTTTGATGGCATCATTCAAAATATTTCAATATAAGCAGGCGCTATATGCAAACACCCCGCGATGTATTGACGCCCGATACCCTGGCCATGCTGCAGCGCATCGCCGAGGAAGGCAGTTTTGCCGCCGCGGCGCGCAGCATGGGGCTGGTGCCGAGTGCCCTCACCTACCGGGTGCGCCAGGTGGAGGATGCCCTCGACGCCCTGCTGTTCGACCGCAGTTCGCGCCAGGCACGGCTCACCGCGGCCGGCGCCGAGCTGCTGCGCCAGAGCGCGCGGCTGCTCGGCGACATCGACGCGGTGGCCAACCGGGTCAAGCGCATCGCCACCGGGTGGGAGCCGCAACTCACGGTCGCCTATGACGGGCTGATCGCCCGCGACACGCTGATGGACCTGACCGAAGCCTTCTTCGCGCTCGACCCGCCGACACGGCTGAAGCTGCGCGAGGAGATCATGAGCGGCACGCTGCAAGCCCTGACCTCCGGCCTGGCGGACCTGGCCATCGGCGTGGGGGTGGAGCCGGCCACCAGCGCGAGCATGCATTTCCGCCCGCTGGGCACGGTGGAATTCATCTACGTCGTGGCACCGCACCACCCGCTGGCCGGCCTGCCCGAGCCCTTGTCGGACGCGACACTCCAGGGCCACCGTGCGGTGGCCGTGGCCGACACGGTGCAGCGCGGCGCCGGCATGACAGTGGGCCTGCTGGCCGGGCAGGACGTACTCACCGTGCCCACCATGCAGGCCAAGCTGGAAGCGCAGTTGCGCGGCGTGGGCGCCGGCTCGCTGCCGGCGCCGATCGCCCAGCCCTACATCGACGCCGGCCACCTGGTGCTGCGGCGCCTGGAGCAGCCGCAGCGGCTGGTCCGCATGGGCTACGCCTGGCGCGGCGGCCCGGGCATGGCACCCGGCCGCGCCCTGCAATGGTGGCTGCAGCAGCTCGAAAGCCCCGCCACCCGCACCGCTCTACTGGAAAACCATCGCAGCGCACGCCGTATTTTGTGAGCTGCGCCCTGTAGAGTGGTGCCTGCAGCACCGTATTTCAGCCAGACCTCCAGGAGACTCCATGCCCCCACGAACCGCCAGCCGCCACCGAAGCTCCACCATTGCCGTCATCGGCGCGGGCATGGCGGGCATCGCCTGCGCCCGCACGCTGCGCCAGGCCGGCCACGAAGTGGCCGTTTTCGAACGGTCGGACGCCGCCGGCGGCCGCATGGCGACTGAGATCTCGCCTTTCGGCGGCTTCGACAGCGGCGCCCAGTACTTCACCGTGCGCGACCCGCGTTTTGCACTGGCGCTGGAACGCAGCGCCGCCGGCTGCTGCCGTCCCTGGAGCGCCAGCACGGTGCGGGTGCTCGACACGCAGGGCCGTGTGGCCGCCGCCGGCCTGCCGCCGCGCGACCCGCACTGGGTGCCGGTCAACGGCATGGACGCACTGCCGCGCCACTGGGCGGCCCCCCTGGCGGCCGAGGGCCGCCTGCACACCGGCATGCGGGTGGTGGCGCTGGAGCGCGACGCCATGGATGCCAAGCGCTGGCAGCTGCGCACCGACGGCACCGCGTCGCAAGCCCAGGTGCATGCCGGATTCGACGCCGTGCTGCTGGCCTTGCCCGCACCGCAGGCGGCGGTGCTGCTGCGCGGTGCCGGCGCGGGGGCGCTGGCCAAGGAAGCCGCCAGCGCCGACATCGCGCCCTGCTGGACCCTGATGGTGGCCTTTCCCCAGGCCTCGCAGCCCGGCGTGGGCACACTGGGGCCGCAGTGGAACGCGGCACGCAGCACCAACCACCGCATCGCCTGGCTGGCGCGCGAGGCGTCCAAGCCGCGGCGCGAGCCGATCGAACGCTGGACCATCCAGGCCAGCGAGGCCTGGTCGCGTGAACACCTGGACGACGATGCCGACCGCATCCGCGCCAAGATGCTGCGTGCGTTTTCCGAGGTGACCGGCATCCGCGCCGAGCCCACCTACGCCGAAACGCGGCTGTGGTCGTACGCCAAGACCACCCGACCGCTCGGCCGCTCGCACCTGTGGCAGCCGGACCTGGGCCTGGGTGTCTGCGGCGACTGGTGCCTGGGCCACCGGGTGGAGGAAGCCTTCATCTCCGGGCTGGAACTAGCCTTGACCGTCGCCTGAGGACGATGGCACAGCGAGGCTACGCCGGGCGTTTCGCCCCGTCGCCCACCGGGCCGCTGCATGCCGGCTCGCTGGTCGCCGCGCTGGCCAGCTGGCTCGACGCACGGGCCCATGGCGGGCGCTGGCTGGTGCGTATCGAGGACGTGGACACACCGCGTTGCGTGGCCGGTGCCGAAGCGACCATCCTGGCCCAGCTCGCCGCCTGCGCCCTGCTGCCCGACGCGCCGCCTGTGCGCCAGTCGGCCCGCGGTGCGCTGTACCAGGCCGCACTCGAACGGCTGCTGCGCGGCGGCCTGGCCTACCCCTGCGCCTGCTCCCGGCGCGCAATCGAAGCGGCGCAGGCCGCCAGCGGCATGGCCCGCCAGCGCCACGCGGCCCTGCCCTACCCCGGCACCTGCCGTGCCGGCCTGCAGGGCAAGGCGGCACGCGCCTGGCGTTTGCGCACCGATCCGGCGCCCGGCACGCGGGACGTCCTGCACTGGACCGACCGCCGCCTGGGGCCCCAGTCGCAGCAGGTGGAACACGAGGTGGGCGACTTCGTGCTGCGCCGCGCCGACGGCCTGTGGGCCTACCAGCTGGCCGTGGTGGTGGACGACGGTGCGCAGGGCATCACCGACGTGGTGCGTGGCGAAGACCTGTTGGACAACACACCCCGCCAGATCCTGCTGCAGCGCGCACTCGGCCTGCCGCTGCCGCGTTACCTGCACACGCCGCTGGTGCGGGCGGCCGACGGCGAAAAACTCTCCAAGCAGAACGGTGCCCGGCCTTTCGACGCGGCCGACCCGGCCGGTGCCTTGCGCGCCGCGGCGCGGGTGCTGGGCCTGCCCGCCGGCCCGGACGGCAACGGCCCCGCAGCGCTGCTGGCGGCCTGGGTGCCCGCATGGCGCGATGCCGTCGGGGATGCCGCCGGCACGCCTTCTACAATCGGCGCGTGATCCAGACGCCTCCTTCCGACCCCGCCGGCAGCCCCCTGCCCACTCCGACCGACAACACCCCGGCGCCCGACGTCCCCTACCTCCGGACCGTCAAGAGCTACGTGCTGCGCGCCGGCCGTACCACGACCGGGCAGGCACGCGCCTACGAAACCCTGGGCGAGCGTTTCCTGCTGCCCTACCGCGCCGCGCCGCTGGACTTCGCCGCCGCCTTCGGCCGCGAGGCGCCGACGGTGCTGGAAATCGGCTTCGGCATGGGTGAGGCTACGGCGCACATCGCCGCGCTGCTGCCCGACACCAACTTCCTGTGCTGCGAGGTGCACGAACCCGGCGTCGGCGCACTGCTCAAGCGTATCGGCGAGCAGGACCTGGCCAACATCCGCATCCTGCGGCACGACGCGGTGGAGGTCATCGACCACATGCTGCCCGAAGGCTGCCTGGCCGGCGTGCACATCTTTTTCCCCGACCCCTGGCACAAGACCCGCCACCACAAACGCCGGCTGGTGCAGCCGGCCCTGGTGGCGCGGCTCGCCGCGCGCCTGGCGCCCGGCGGCTACCTGCACTGCGCCACCGACTGGGAACCCTATTCCCGGCAGATGCTGGAGGTGCTGTCGGCCGAGCCGCTGCTGGCCAATACGGCGGCCGACTTCGCGCCGCGCCCCGCCTACCGGCCGCTGACCAAATTCGAAAACCGCGGCCTGCGGCTGGGCCATGGCGTCTGGGACCTGGTGTTCCGAAAACGCTGAATCCCGGAGCGATCCGGATTCGCTCTAGGGGCTTCCCCCAATTTCATTGTTAGCAGTTACGTACTTGCAGCGTGCGGCCACGCATGCCATGATCCCTGCTTTAGTGCCCCGCTCCCAGCGGGAGCACCGCCTGCTGGAATGATGCATCGCCGCCGATGACACAGACGAACCCGACACCGATCCTGCAGCATCTCGTCGAGATTACCGGCCACCGCGACCAGTCGCGGCTGGAACTGTCGGTCATTTCCGCATTGCGGCATCTGGTGGACATCCAGCGTGTACGCAAGCTGGAGTTTTTTATCGCCAAGGACGTTTCCTTCGTCCGTCCACGCATGCTGCTCGAAGGCGGCGAACTGCAGGCACCGGTACCCGGCGAACCCGACGATGCCGCCTCCGAGCCGCTGACGAACTTTCCCGAACTCGTCCACTGCATCGAAACGCGGGCCAACAGCTGCCATGCCACCGCGGTCGACGGCAGCTACCGCCTGTGGCTGCCGGTGCGGCTCGACGACAAGGTGGTGTCCTGCTTCGAGATCACCAACGCCGACGCCTACAGCCCGCAGACGCTGGAAGTCATCTACGGCATCGTCGAGGTCTACCGCAACTACCAGGCGCTGCTCGACTACAGCGAACGCGACGCGCTGACCGGCCTGTTCAACCGCAAGACCTTCGACGAACAGTTTTCCCGCCAGACACGCGACAGTGCGCTGTCCGTGGGCGGCGCCGTCTCGCCGGAATCCAGCGATGCGCAGTGGCTGGCGGTGGTGGACATCGACCATTTCAAGCTGGTCAACGACCGTTTTGGCCATGTGTACGGCGACGAGGTGCTGATCCTGGTGGCCAACCTGCTGCGCTCCTCCTTCCGCGCGCACGACCGCATCTTCCGTTTCGGCGGAGAGGAATTCGTGGTGCTGCTGCGCTCGGCCTCACTGGAAAACGCACGCAGCATCTTCAACCGCTTCCGGCTCAACATCGAGCAATACGACTTCCCGCAGGTCGGCCGGGTCACGGTGAGTGTGGGTTTCACCGGCACCGGCAAGGGCGCCCCGGTGGAAATCCTCGGCCATGCCGACCAGGCGCTCTACCACGCCAAGGAAAACGGCCGCAACCAGGTCTGTTTCTACGAAGAACTCGTGACGGGCGGCCAGTTGCAGGCGGCCGACGTGGCCCACGACGACGTGGAGCTGTTCTAGCCGGCGAACGCCGCGCGCAGTATCTCCCGCAGCCGTGTATAGGCGGCCCTGCGTGCTTCCGGGTTGGCCCCGGCATGCACCCCCTGCCCAGGAAGCACGCCATTCGGCACATCGGCCCGCAAGCGCACCGTGCCCACCGGGTTGTCGAAGTCGTGGTAGCTGCCGGGGTACACATGCACTTCGGCGCCCACCGCCTGGCCGAGGGCGATGCAGGGTGCCGCCGGGGTCCAGTCATCCAGTTCACCCACCATCATGGTCAGCGGTGCGCTCGGCTGGTAGCCGGACTTCAGCGCGGCGGCACAGCCCGGGTAGAAGGCCACCGCGGCCGCGAAGGCCGCTGGTGTCACGCCGGTGCCGGACTCGGCCTTGCGTGCATCGGTGACGGCCAGCACGGCGCTGCCACCATGCGACCACCCCAGCAGGGCGATGCGCCGGGCGTCGGCCCAGGGCTGCGCCGCCACCCAGGCACGGGCGGCCAGCGTGTCCTGCCGGCGTTGCGCCTGACCGATGCTGCGGCTACGGTATTTCTGGGTGCAAATCTGGTCCACACCGCGCGGCGTCAGGCTGTCCGGGTACAACACGGCATAACCCTCTTCCCGCAGCATGTCGCCCACGGCCTGGTGGCGGGCGTTGAGCTGCCCCTGGCGCCTGCCGCTGGTGGCATACAGGCCGCCGCAACCATGCAGCGCGATGACGGTGCCGCGGGGCGGCTGGACCTCGGGCATGAACAGCCAGGCCTTGAGGTGGGTGCCGTCCTGGCTGTCGAAGGCCACGGCCGCTGGCTCGGCCGCCCGCGCAGGCAGCGCGGCCATGGTGGCCATGGCCATGGCCGCGGCCACGGGCCACAGGTACAGCGCAACGCGGCGCGCCACCCCAGGTAGTGAACGGCCGCTGCGCATGGCAGGCTCAGGCCCGTTCGGCCACCCAGCCGCGCACCGAGGCCAGCGCCGCGTCCAGGCCCGATGCGTCGGTGCCACCGGCCATGGCCATGTCGGGCTTGCCGCCGCCCTTGCCGCCGACCTGCTGGGCCACGAAATTGACCAGCTCGCCGGCCTTGAGCTTGCCAATGCTGTCGGCGGTGACGCCGGCGGCCAGCTGCACCTTGCCACCCTCGACCGCGGCCAGCACGATGGCCGCCGTCTTGAGTTTGTCCTTGAGCTTGTCGAGTGTGTCGCGCAGGCCCTTGGCATCGGCACCGGGCAGCAGCGCGGCCAGCACCTTGATGCCGTTCACGTCGACCGCCTGGGCCACCAGGTCGTCGCCCTGCGAGGACGCCAGTTTGCCCTTGAGGGCTGCGATTTCCTTTTCCAGCGACCGGGTCTGCTCCAGCACCTGGGCGATACGCAGCTGCAGCTCGGCCTGCGGCGCCTTGAGCGTATTCGCGGCCGTCTGCACGGTGAGTTCCAGCTGCTGGAGGTAGGCCAGGGCATTGGCGCCGGTGACCGCCTCGATACGGCGCACACCCGCGGCCACACCGCTTTCGGCCACCACCTTGAACAGGCCGATGTCGCCGGTGCGGCTGACGTGGGTGCCGCCGCACAGCTCGCGGCTGCTGCCGATGTCGAGCACCCGCACCGTCTCGCCGTATTTTTCCCCGAACAGCATCATGGCGCCGGTCTTCTGCGCGGACTCGATGTCCATCACCCGGGCCTGCGTGGCCTGGTTGTCGAGGATCTCGGCGTTGACGCGTTTTTCGATCTCGCGCACCTGCTCGGGTGTGACCGGGCCGTTGTGTGCGAAGTCGAAGCGGGTGCGCTCGGCGTTGACCAGCGAGCCCTTCTGCTGCACGTGGGTGCCCAGCACCTCGCGCAGGGCCTTGTGCATCAGGTGGGTGACGCTGTGGTTGCGCTGGGTGGCGGCGCGCAGTTCGGTATCGACCCGCGCGGTCACCGCATCACCGACCTTCAGGGTGCCCTGCGTCAGCGTGCCGTGGTGGCCGAACACCTCGGCCTTGATCTTCTGCGTGTCTTCCACGCCGAACTGCACACCCTCGGCCGCGAGTTGGCCCTGGTCGCCGACCTGACCGCCGCTCTCGGCATAGAAAGGCGTGGTGTCGAGCACCACGATGCCGGCCTGCCCTTCGGTGAGCTGCTGCACCGGCGTGCCCTCGTGGTAGAGCGCCACCACCTGGGCCGGCTCTTCCAGCAACTGGTAGCCGGAGAAGGCGTTGCTGATGCCCACGTATTCCAGCGCCCGGTCCATCTTGAACTTGCCGGCGGCGCGGGCCTGCGATTTCTGGCGCTCCATGGCGGCGCCGAAGCCGGCGGTATCGACCTCCACCCCCCGCTCGCGGGCCACGTCCTGCGTCAGGTCGAGCGGGAAACCGAAGGTGTCGTGCAGCTTGAAGGCGACGTCGCCCGGCAGCACCTTCACGTCGCCAGCCAGCGCCGTGTCGAGGATTTCCATGCCGTTGGCCAGGGTCTCGAAGAAACGTTCTTCCTCGGCCTTGAGCACGGCGGTGATACGTTCCTCGTCGGCGCGCAGTTGCGGGTAGGCGTCGCCCATCAGCACGGCGAGGTCCTTCACCAGCTTGTGGAAGAAGGGTTTTTTCTGGCCCAGCTTGTAGCCGTGGCGGATGGCACGGCGCACGATGCGGCGCTGCACGTAACCCCGGCCTTCGTTGGACGGGATCACGCCGTCGGCCACCAGGAAGGCGGTGGCGCGGATGTGGTCGGCAATCACCCGCAGCGACTTGTGGCCCAGGTCCTTCTCGCCGGTCTCGCGCGAGGCGGCATGGATCAGCCGGTCGAACAGGTCGATCTCGTAGTTGCTGTGCACGTGCTGCAGGATGGCGGCCAGCCGCTCCAGGCCCATGCCGGTGTCGACGCAGGGGGCGGGCAGCGGGTGCACGCTGCCGTCCTCATGCATGTCGAACTGCATGAACACGTTGTTCCAGATCTCGATGAAGCGGTCGCCGTCCTCGTCCGGGCTGCCCGGAGGGCCGCCCGCGATGTGCGGGCCGTGGTCGTAGAAGATTTCCGAGCACGGGCCGCAGGGGCCGGTGTCGGCCATCATCCAGAAATTGTCGGACTTGTAGCGGCCGCCCTTGTTGTCGCCGATGCGCACCACACGCTCGGGCGGCAGGCCGATCTCCTTGGTCCAGATGTCGTAGGCCTCATCGTCTTCCTCGTAGACGGTGGCCAGCAGGCGCTCGGCCGGCAGTTGGTAGACCACGGTCAGCAGCTCCCAGGCCCACTTCAGCGACTCGCGCTTGAAGTAGTCGCCGAAGCTCCAGTTGCCCAGCATCTCGAAGAAGGTGTGGTGGCGCGCGGTGTAACCCACGTTTTCCAGGTCGTTGTGTTTGCCGCCGGCGCGCAGGCAGGCCTGCACCGAGGTGGCACGCACGTAGGGCCGCTTGTCGTTGCCCAGGAACACGTCCTTGAACTGCACCATGCCCGAGTTGGTGAACATCAGCGTCGGGTCGTTGGCCGGCACCAGCGAGCTGGAAGGCACCACCGTGTGGCCCTTGGACGCAAAGAAGTCCAGAAAGGTCTTGCGGATATCGGCGACGGAGATCGGGGCAGTACTCATGGAAGGGCGGCGCTTTTTCTGTGGCAGGCGAACCGGCGATTTTAGCCGGTGGCCGGCTTTACCCGGGTCTTAGAACACCACCACGTCGCGCAGGGCGTGGCCGGCGGCGAGCCGGTCGAAACCGCGGTTGATGTCTTCCAGCGCCAGGCGTTCGCCCATCAGGCGGTCCACCGGCAGTTTTCCGCGCCGGAACAGGTCGATGTAGCGCGGGATGTCGCGCACCGGCACGGCCGAGCCGATGTAGCTGCCGCGCAGGGTGCGTTCCTCGGCCACCATCTGCACGGGAGGCAGGGCGAAACGCAGAGAAGGGTGCGGCAGCCCGGCGCTGACGGTGCTGCCGCCGCGCCGGGTGATCTTCCAGGCCAGCTCCATGGCGGGAATGGCGCCGGCCATCTCGAAGGCGAAGTCTACGCCGCCTTTGGTAGCTTCGCGCACCGCATCGCCAGCGGCCGGATCGCGGGCGTTGAAGGCACTGGTGGCGCCAAGCGAGCGGGCCAGCGCCAGTTTGTCCTCGCTGAGGTCGATGGCCACCACCTCGCGCGCGCCGCTGGCCACCGCCGCCAGCAGGGCGCTGAAACCCACGCCGCCCAGCCCCAGCACGGCCACGCTGGTACCGGCCTGCACCTTGGCCGTATTGACCACCGCCCCCACCCCCGTCAACACCGCGCAGCCGAACAGGGCGGCCTCGGTGTCGCTGATGTCCGATTCGATCTTCACGCAGGAGCGGCGCGACACCACCGCATGGTCGGCGAAGCAGGACACCCCCAGGTGGTGAAACACCGGCTGGCCGTCCAGGCTGAGGCGCCGGTCCCCCGCCAGCAGGCTGCCGGCGGTGTTCGATGCTGCCCCGGGCTCGCACAGGGCCGGCCGGCCTTCGGCGCAGGGCACGCAGCCGCCGCAGCTGGGCATGAACACCAGCACCACCCGGTCGCCGGGCCGCAGGTCGGTGACCCCGGCGCCACACTCCACCACCTCGCCGCAGGATTCGTGGCCCAGCACCATGGGTACCGGGCGCGGACGATCGCCGGAGATCACCGACAGGTCGGAGTGGCACAGGCCGGCGGCCAGGATACGCAGCAGCACCTCGCCATGCCCGGGAGGCGCCAGCTCGACCTCGGCGATACGCAGCGGGCGGCTGTCGGCGTAGGGAGCGGTGGCTCCGGTGGATTCGAGCAGGGCGGCGCGGATTTTCATACCCGCTACTGTCGCTTAGCTTTTGCCGGGCCGGGCCTCGGTGGCACACGGGACTTACCCGCAGAGCGGCCCTGGCAAAAATCCCCCGGCAACCCTCCATCCCGGTAGGTGGACTCGGCGGCGGCCAGCAAGCCAAAAGGAGGCGATGCGAGAATGGCAGGTTGCCTCCCTCCTCCCTCCCCAGGACGCCCGCCATGGACATGAAGACCTCCCCCCTCTCCCTCCTGAACG
>JAZJYT010000024.1:0-119452 GCA_040390235.1 Pseudomonadota bacterium
CGCGCACCCGGCGCAGCAGCCGGTTGGCGATGCGGGGCGTGCCGCGCGAGCGGCGTGCGATCTCGAAGCCGCCGGCCTCGTCGGTTGCCACGTTCAGCAGGTGGGCGCTGCGCTTGACGATGCGTGCCAGTTCCTCGGCGGTGTAGAACTCCAGCCGGGCAACGATGCCGAAACGGTCGCGCAGCGGGTTGGTCAGCATGCCGGCGCGGGTGGTAGCGCCCACCAGGGTGAAGGGCTGCAGGTCGAGCTTGATGCTGCGTGCGGCCGGACCCTCGCCGATCATGATGTCGATCTGGTAGTCCTCCAGCGCCGGGTAGAGGATTTCCTCGACCACCGGCGACAGGCGGTGGATCTCGTCGATGAAGAGCACGTCGTTCTTCTCGAGGTTGGTCAGCAGGGCGGCCAGGTCCTTGGGTTTTTCCAGCACCGGGCCGCTGGTCTGGCGCAGGTTCACGCCCAGTTCGGCCGCGATGATGTGGCTCAGCGTGGTCTTGCCCAGGCCCGGCGGGCCGAACAGCAGCACGTGGTCGAGCGCCTCGCCGCGCTTGCGGGCCGCGCCGATGAAGATCTCCAGCTGCTCGCGTGCCTTGGTCTGGCCGATGTATTCGCCGAGCAGCTTGGGGCGCAGCGCACGCTCGATGGCCTCCTCCTGCGGCGAGGCGGGGGCGGCGGAGACCACACGCTTGCTTGGCGCGGGGGCGAAATCGTCGGTCTGGATGGTCATGGAAGGCGCGGAAGGCAACAACCCACTATACCTACCGCGCAAGAGCCTTCAGGGCCAGCTTGATGCCGTCGCTCACCCCCACGCCGGCCGGCAGCGCCTTCAGGGCCGCGCTGGCCTCGCGGTCGTTGTAGCCCAGCGCCATCAGCGCCTGCAGGATGTCGGCCTGGGCGTCGCTGGCGCCGCCGGTGCGCACACCGATATCGGCGCCGAGCTTGCCCTTCAGCTCCAGCAGCAGGCGTTCGGCCGTCTTCTTGCCGACACCCGGCACCTTGACCAGCCGGCCCGCCTCCTGCAGCGACACCGCCTGGGCCAGGTCGGCCACGCCCATGCCCGACAGCACCGCCAGGGCGATGCGCGGGCCGATGCCGGAGATCTTCACCAGCTGGCGGAAGGCATCGCGTTCGCTGGCCGTGGCGAAGCCGTAGAGCAGCTGCGCGTCCTCGCGCACCACGAAGTGGATCAGCAGCGTCACCTTCTCGCCCAGCGCCGGCAGGTTGTAGAAGGTGCTCATGGGCACGTCGACCTCGTAGCCGACGCCATGGCAGTCCACCAGCACCTGCGGCGGGTTTTTCTCGGCCAGGGTGCCTTGCAGTCGTCCGATCATGGGAAAGGTCCGGAAATGGGGAATGCTAACGGAAGCAGGCCCGGCGACAATAGCCATCCGCCCCCACACACTGCCCATGATCGTCCGCCACACCTTCACGCCTCTGAACAACCACCGGCTGTCCCACCTGTGCGGCCCGATGGACGAGCACCTGCGCACCATCGAGGGGGCGCTCGACGTGTCGGTGGCCCACCGGCACGAGCAGTTCAAGATCGACGGCCCCAAGGCCAAGGCCAACCAGGCCCTGGAGCTGCTGCAGGCGCTCTACGAGGTGGCCGACCGGCCGATCGAGCCACGTATGCTCCAGCTGATGCTGTCGGGCGACAGCGCCATGGCCGAGATGCCCGATGGCGGTGTCACCCTGGCGACCCGGCGCACCGACCTGAAGGCGCGCACCCCGACCCAGGCCCTGTACCTGGACAACATCGCGCAGAACGACATCACCTTCGGCATCGGCCCGGCCGGCACCGGCAAGACCTACCTGGCCGTGGCCTGCGCGGTCGATGCGCTGGAGCGCAGCGCGGTGCAGCGCATCGTGCTGACGCGGCCCGCGGTGGAGGCCGGCGAACGCCTGGGTTTCCTGCCCGGCGACCTGACCCAGAAGGTGGACCCCTACCTGCGCCCGCTGTACGACGCGCTGTATGACCTGATGGGTTTCGACCGGGTGCAGAAGTCCTTCGAGCGCGGTGCGCTGGAAGTAGCACCGCTGGCCTTCATGCGCGGGCGCACACTCAACAATGCCTTCATCATCCTGGATGAGGCACAGAACACCACACCCGAGCAGATGAAGATGTTCCTCACCCGCCTGGGCTTCGGCGCCCGGGCGGTGGTGACCGGCGACGTGAGCCAGATCGATCTGCCCAAGGGCGCGGCCAGCGGCCTGATCGAGGCCGAGCGGGTGTTGAAACGCGTCAAGGGCATCGCGGTGACCCGCTTCACCAGCGCCGACGTGGTGCGCCACCCGCTGGTGGCACGTATCGTCGATGCCTACGACGCGGCCGGCCGGCCGGCCCCCAGCCGCCGCGAACCGATGGCGAAATAAGCCCCATGCAGCAAGACCTCACCCTGTCCCTGCAGTTCGGCCGCTTCCCCGAGGCGGCCGAACACCGTGCCGCCCTGCCCCGCGGCAAGGTGGCCCGCTGGATCCGCCATGCCCTGGAAGCACCGGGCGAGATCACCGTGCGTATCGTCGACACGGACGAGGGCCAGGCCCTCAACCGCGACTACCGCGGCAAGGACTACGCCACCAACGTGCTGACCTTCGACTACAGCCAGCAGCCGGTGGTGGCCGCCGACCTGGTGCTGTGCGCCCCGGTGGTCGCCCGCGAGGCCGTCGAGCAGGGCAAGACCCTGCAGGCCCACTACGCCCACCTGCTGGTGCACGGCACGCTGCATGCCCAGGGCTGGGACCACGAGACCGGCGAGGTCGACGCCGAAGCCATGGAAGCCCGCGAGATCGCCATCCTGGCGACACTCGGCTACCCCTCGCCTTATTGAGTTTCAGGCCGCGCGCACGGCCAGGGGAATGGTCACCGGCCCGTCGTTGACCAGGTGCACCCGCATATGGGCACCAAAGCGGCCGGTGGCCACCACCGGATGCAGGGCGGTGGCACGCGCCACCAGGTGCTCGTAGAGGCGGCGCCCCTCGTCCGGCGGGGCCGCGGCAGTAAAACTCGGCCGGTTGCCGCCGCCGGTATCCGCGGCCAGGGTGAACTGGCTCACCAGCAGCAGGCCGCCGGCCACGTCCTGCACACTGCGGTTCATGCGGCCGGCCTCGTCGGCGAAGATACGCAGCTTGAGCAGCTTGGCCAGCAGCCGCTCGCCTTCGGCCTCGGTGTCGCCGCGTTCCGCGCAGACCAGCACCAGCAGGCCGTGGCCGATGGCGCCTATGGTTGCACCATCGACCTCCACACGCGCCTCGGACACACGTTGCAGCAGCGCCATCATGCGGGCTCCTCCCCCGGTGCGGCGGCACTACCGGGCAGCGCCTCTTCCTCGATCGACAGCAGCTGGATGCCCGGGCGCAGTCCCGGCACGGCCTGCACCAGTGTGTGTTCCAGCGCCGCGCGCACCGCCACCGCCTGGCCCAGCGACCAGCGCGCCGGCAGGTGCAGGTGCAGGTCGGCAAAACGCCGCTGGCCGGCACGCCGGGTGCGCAGGTGGTCGATACGCAGCACCCCGCCCTGCTCCGCGGTGAAGGCCTCCAGGGTGGCGTGGATACGTTCCAGCACCTCCGGTTCGGCCGCCTCGTCCATCAGCCCCTGGGCGGCGCGCCACACCAGGGCACCACCTTCGTGCAGGATGTTGAGCGCCACCGCCACGGCCACCAGCGGGTCGAGCCAGAGCCAGCCGGTGAGCTGCACCGCGCCGATGCCCACCACCACACCCACCGAGGTCCAGACATCGGTGACCAGGTGGCGCCCGTCGGCCTCCAGGGCGACGGACGCATGCACCCGCGCCGCGGCCAGCAGCACCCAGGCCAGCAGGCCGTTGAGCCCGGTGCTGGCCACCGACAGGACCAGCCCCCAGCCCACCTGCTCCAGTGGTTGGGGTGCCAGCAGCCGCACACCGGCCGCCCACAGGATGGCCAGCGCCGCGCCGAAAATCAGCATGCCCTCGAAACCGGCGGAGAAATACTCGGCCTTGTGGTGGCCGTAGGGATGGTCCTCGTCGGCCGGCCGGGCCGCAATGGTCACCATCACCAGCCCGAACAGCGCGCCCGCCAGGTTGACGAAGGACTCCATCGCGTCGGACAACAGGCCGACCGAGCCGCTGACCCACCAGGCCAGCGTCTTGAGGGCGATGGTGGCCAGCGCCACCACGGCCGACATCTGCAGCAGGCGGCGCGGCGGCAGCGCCGCCAGGCGGCCCACCAGGGGCGGTGCAGGCAGTTTCATGTCACCTTGACCGCACGCCCGATGAACTGGATCGGGCCGGTCGGCCGATCCAGCGGCGAACCGGCCGCGGGCTCCAGCGTCAGTTCGAACAACTGGTTGGGCTGCAGCGGCGGCAATTTTTCGAGCGGCACCCGCAGCACCTGGCCGGGCTTCACCAGGCCCAGCGACACCGGGCCGCTCCAGCCGTCGGCCTTGGTCCAGAACTGCAGCGACTTCTCCGGCGGCACCGCTGTGCTGCCGAGGGGAATCAGGTTCAGCTGGCCCGGCGCACTGGTCTCGACCACCCAGCCGGGCGACTTGTCCAGCGGCGCCACCAGCACCACCAGGTACTGCGGCAGCGCCTGCGGTGCGCCCTGGCGCACCAGCAGCACGGAGGCCAGCACCGCCGCCAGGGCCAAACCGCCGGTGGCCAGGCCGCGCCAGAACGGCAGGCTGTTCCACCACCCTGCCACGCCGGGCCGCGCGGTGTCCACCCGCTTCGCCGGCACCGGGGCAACAGCAGGCGTTTCGGTGGCGATTGTGGGGGCGATTGCGGGGGCGGTACTGCGGTCGATCCGCGCCCACAGCCCCGCCGACGGGTCCACCGGGGGCGCCAGCGTGGTGAGCGGCAGCAGCCGCGCTTCCCAGGCCGCGACGGCCGCGCGCAGGCCGGGCTCCTGCGGCAAGCGCGCCTCCACCCCGCGGCGGCGGACAGCTGACAAGGTGCCCAGCACATATTCGCCGGCCAGGCGGTCGGGGTCCTCGCCGGCCCCCTTGGGCACGAGCGCTTGCTGCGGGTTCATGCCATGCACTCCTTGAGCGCGCCCATGCTGCGCTGGATCCAGGCCTTCACCGTGCCCAGCGGCGCCTGGAGTCGCGCGGCGATTTCGCCATGCGAGCAGCCATCCACATAGGCGTACAGGATGCAGGTACGCCGCACCTCCGGCAGCGCCGCCAGGCAGCGCTCCAGCCGCCCCAGGTCGGAGCGCAGCTCGAAGCCATCGGGGGCCGCCTGGTGCGCCGCGAAGGAATGGTCGGCATCGAGGGCTTCCGCCGCATCTTCGTCCACCGTGACTTCGCGCGCGCCATCGCGCACCTGGTTGAGCGCGGTGTAACGCACCACGCTGTAGATCCAGCCGCGGCCGGTGCCGCGCGCACCATCGAAGCTGGCGGCGCGGCTCCAGATCTTCACGAATGCGTCATGCAGCACATCCTCGGCCAACGCGCGCTCGCGCACGATACGCAGGGCCACGCCGAGCAGGCGTCGGCTCTCCTGCAGGTACAGGTCCTGCAGGCCCTGGCGTTCGCCGCGGGCACAGGCCGCCAGTGCAGCTTCGTAGTCGAAAAGCGGATCGTCGGGCACGGCTCCGATGGTAGTCGACGCCGGCGGCGGCTCCCGTCCGCCGCCGGCCGGCCACCGCGCCTAGGCGGCCTTCCAGAAAATGTAGTCGGCCTGGTACGGGACGGTGGACTTCTGGCCCTTGTTGCCCGGCGCGCAGGCCGCGGCCGGTGCGACGCCGCCCTGCAGGGCCACCCGCTGGATGTAGGTCACACCTGCCATGGCGCCACTGCCCACGGCGGGGTTGGCCTTGACCAGCTGGTACGGCAGGTTGCCGGTGCCCGAAGGTGCCACCGCGAGCTGCGTGGCGGTGACCTTGGAGCCATCCAGGGCTTCCCAGGTGGCAGGCGGCCCATAGTAGCGGCCGACCTGCTTGCCGCTGCGATCGCCCAGTTTCGCATCGGGGCCGACAAAGGTCCATTCGACCTGGCCGGGCGCGCCGGCCTTGTCCCGGCATTCGTAGGTGATGTCGCCGGCGCCGACCGTCTCCCAGGCGACACGGTTGCCCGCGGGCACCTGGATGGTCGGCGGCAGGCCGGCCTGCGAGAACGCGGGGCGGGCCGGCGACATCGACCCGCAGGCGCCCAGCAGGGCGGCGGCAGCGAGGATGCCGAGGACGGCAACGGGACGGGAAGGGTGCGAGGTGTGCATGGTCGTCTTTTCCGAAAAGCGGGTTGCGGAGGTGTTTACAGCAGGCCATGGCAGCACTGCTGCAAGGTACTACCCGCGAGACCGGCTTCCTGGATGCACCGGCGCCGAAAAAAAGAGGAAATCCCGGCCGCGCCGCTTCAGCCGGGCTTGTTGACGTGGTCCAGCGCCTTCAGCGCACGCGCCAGGATGCCGCGCAGGCGCTCGGCGCTGCCGGGGTCGCTGCGGTCGATGTCCATGTAGAGGTCGAGCCCCTCTTCCTGCGCGCTGAAGACGTCGGTCCGTTCATCGCTGTGGGCGAACAGGCGTTCGATCACATAGGGCACCACCTCGCGGCTGATGCCCTTCAGGCTGATGGCCGGCAGCGCATGCGCCGACACGATGTCGCTCACCAGCGAATAGGTTTCGTAGCTGACGATGATGGTGCCCGGCTCGGCCGCCGACTGCAGCCGCGCCGCCAGGTTGGCCTCCGCCCCCAGGATGGTGTAGTCCATGCGGTCGGCACTGCCGAAGTTGCCGACGTTGCAAAAACCCGTGTTGATGCCCATGCGCACCCGGAACGGCTTCTCGGCCCCGTCGCGCCGCCACTTCACGTTGAGCTGGGCCAGCCGGTCCTGCATCTCCACCGCCATGCGCAGGCAGGCGCGGGCGTCCTCGGCCGGGCCGCGGCTTTCCGGGTCGCCGAAGAACACCAGGATGGCGTCGCCGATGTACTTGTCGATGGTGCCCCCGTGCTTGAGCGCGATGGTCGACATCTCGGTCAGGTACTCGTTGATCAGGGAGGCCAGTGCCTCCGGCTGCAGCTGCTCGGTCAGGTCGGTGAAACCCTTGATGTCGGAGAAGAAGATGGTGAGCTTCTTGCGTTTGGTCTGCAGCGTCACGTCCATCTCGCCGCTGAAGATGCTTTTGTAGATCTGCGGCGACAGGTAGGGCGATATCTTGCTCGACAGGCGCGCCAGGAAGCGGTTGGTACCCTGCAGTTCGGCATTCATGCCGCGGATACGCATGTTCTGCCGGTGCTGCCAGACCAGCGCATACAGGCCGGCCACGGCAACGAAGATGAAATAGGCCAGGCTCCAGCGGAAGGAGCCGATGCTCAGCGCCGTCGGCTGGGTGATGGTCACTTCCTGGATACCACGGACGTCGCCGACCTTCCAGTCGCGCTTGGGGCTCTCCGGGTGGGCGTTGTGGCAGTTGACGCAGGACGCGCCCATGAGCACCGGCGTGATCAGCCGCACCTGGCTGGTGAAGCCCGACGAGGTGTCCAGCATCGGCGGTTCGGCCGCCGGGTTGGCGCGCAGGGTCTGCAAGGCCCGCTGCTCGAAGCCGTCGAGCTGGTGCGGTGCGCGGTTCTTGAACGGGTAGTCCGACACGAAGCGGTAAGCCACATTGGACTGCTTCTCACCGATGACGGCCCCCAGCTCCAGCGACAGCGTGGCGGGGATGGGGATGGCGCCGGGGATGGATTCGTAGTTGTGCGCGGGCACCACCGGCCCGCCATGGGCCGACAGCACCCGATCGACCACCTTGGCCGAGTAGTAGCCGCGGATGGCGCTGACCATGGAGTTCATGTCGCGCGCCTGGCGCGACAGGGCGGTGGCGGTGAGGTTCTGCGTGTCGAGCCACACCGACACCGGCAGGCCGGCCAGCAGCACCAGCAGCAGGAACAGCGCGATGCTTTCGGTCTTCATGCCGCCGGCGGAAGGCAGCTCGGTGGCGTCTGTGCTTCGGGCTATCGTCATCGGGCGGCATCCTTCGGGAGTGTTATCTCGGCCGGTCAAGCCCGGATGTTGCCACGAAGCAGGCTCATTCGAGCAGGCGCACCTTCACGCTCCGCCCCTTGACCCGGCCGGTGGTCAGGCGGTGGGCGGCTTCGGCGGCGATGCCGCGCTCCACCGCCACATAGGTGGAGAACTCGTTGACGTTGATGCGGCCGACCTGCTCGCGGCTGTAGCCGCAGTCGCCGGTGAGCGCACCCAGCACGTCGCCGGCACGGATTTTTTCCTTGCGGCCGCCGACGATCTGCAGCGTCGCCATCGGCGGCACCAGGGGGCCGCCGCCGGCCGGCACCAGTTCGGACAGCGGGTGCCACTCCGACACCCGGCCCTGCAACTGCTCGATGCGGCCGACCGCCCCCATTTCGTTCAGGCTGGCGAGGTTGAGCGCCAGGCCTTCGGCCCCGCCCTGCCCTTCGCGGCCGGTGCGGCCGATGCGGTGGATGTGCACCTCGGCGTCGGGTGTGGTGTCGACGTTGACCACCGCCTCCAGCTGGGAGATGTCCAGCCCGCGCGCGGCCACGTCGGTGGCCACCAGCACCGAACAGCTGCGGTTGGAAAACTGCACCAGCACCTGGTCGCGTTCACGCTGCTCCAGTTCGCCGTACAGCGCCAGCGCCTTGAAACCACGCGCCTGCAGCACCGTCGCCAGGTCGCGGCACTGCTGCTTGGTGTTGCAGAAAGCCAGGGTGCTCTGCGGTCGGAAATGGTCCAGCAGCAGCGTGACCGCGTGCAGGCGCTCGTTTTCCTTGACCTCGTACCACTGCTGGCGGATACGGGCCTCTGCATGCTGGGCCGACACCTCGATGCGCTGCGGGTTGCGCATGAAACGCTCGGCGATCTTGGCGATGCCTTCGGGGTAGGTGGCGGAAAACAGCAGGGTCTGCCGCGCCGCCGGGCAGCGCGCTGCGACCTTGACCATGTCGTCGACAAAACCCATGTCGAGCATGCGGTCGGCCTCGTCGAGCACCAGGGTGTTGACCGCGTCCAGGTCCAGTGTGTTGCGCTCCAGGTGGTCGAGGATGCGGCCGGGCGTGCCGACCACGACGTGCGCGCCGTGCTCCAGGCTGGCCACCTGGCCGCGCATGGCCACGCCGCCGCAGAGGGTGACCACCTTCACGTTTTCCTCGGCGCGGGCCAGCCGTCGGATTTCGGTGCTGACCTGGTCGGCCAGCTCGCGGGTCGGGCACAGCACCAGGGACTGCACCGCAAAACGCCGCGGGTTCAGGTTGGCGAGCAGCGCCAGGCCGAAGGCCGCCGTCTTGCCGCTGCCGGTCTTGGCCTGGGCGATCAGGTCCTTGCCCAGCAGGGCCGGTGGCAGGGCCGCCGCCTGGATAGCGGTCATGGAAAGGTAACCCAGGCTTTCCAGGTTGGCCAGCACGGCGGGAGACAGGGCCAGGCGGTCGAACCGCTGGGCTTCATCGGCGGAAGCGGCCGGCGCGGAAGGATTCGTCATACGCCGATTATCCGGCCCCGGCAACCGCGGAGCGGGCGCGGCGCTTTCATCGCTGGGCGATCGACCAGGACCATTATTACAATGCGCGCGTCGGTACACATGTTTACCGGGTTCGTCCTAACTTCGGAAAGAGACCAATGACACTCGCCATCAACCGCCGCGCCGCCACCACGCTGCTGCTCTCCGTCGCTTCCGGCGTCGCGGGCGCAGCCACCGCCTACCCCGACAAGCCGATCAAGGTCTACGTGCCGGCGGCCCCCGGGGGTGCGGCCGACTTCGTGACACGTGTCGTCGGCCCGAAGCTGGGCATCGCGCTCGGCCAGAGTGTGGTGATCGAGAACCAGGCGGGCGCCTCCGGCACCATTGCCGCGGCCATCGTCGCGCGTTCGGCACCCGATGGCTACAACCTGTTCATGGCGCAGTCCACCAGCGTGGTGATTGCACCGCACATGTACCCCAAGCTGCCCTACGACACGCTGAAGGACCTGACGCCGGTGACGCTGGTGGCCGTGCTGCCCAACATCCTGGTGGTGCACCCGAGCGTGCCCGCGACGACGGTCAAGGAACTGATCGCGCTGGCCAAGGCCAAGCCAGGTACGCTGAATTTCGGCTCGGCCGGCAGCGGCGCCCCCACCCACCTGGCGGGCGAGATGTTCAACAACGCCGCCGGCGTGAAACTCACGCACGTGCCCTACAAGGGCGCCGGTCCGGCCACCAACGCCCTGCTGGCCAACGAAGTGCAGGTCATGTTCGCGCCCATCGTCGCGGTCATGGCGCAAGTCAAGGCCGGCAAGCTGCGTGCCATCGCGGTGACGTCGGCCAAGCCCTCGCAGGCCGCGCCCGGCATCCCGACCATCGCCGAATCCGGCCTGCCGGGCTACGAGATCAGCTCCTGGTTCGGCCTTTTCGCCGCCGCCCGCACGCCGCAGCCGATCATCGACCGGATCTACAAGGAAACGCAGGCGGTGCTCAAGCAGCCCGAAGTCAAGCAGCAACTCGAAGCATCGGGCGCCGAAGGCGTGGGCAGCGACCCCAAGGCCTTCAACACCTTTGTGCGCGCCGAGTACAAGAAGTACGGCGAAGTGGTGAAAGCCACCGGCGCCAAGCTGGACTGACGCGACAACCCGCTTTCCGGATCAGCCCGCGGCTTCGCGGGCTTTTTTGTGGCCGGACTCCGCAGCGGTGCGCTTTTTCTCTTCCGCCACCAGCCGGGGGTAGGTGAGCTTGGCGCCGGCGAGGAAGTTGTCCACCGCCCAGCGCAGCTTGTCGGCGAACGAGACCTCCAGCGGCGAGCGGTAGATGGTCTCGCGGATGGCGGTGTAGAACAGGCCGTCGTGCAGGGTCCAGTAGAACTCGATCTCCTGCTCGGACACCGGCTGCCCGTGGTCGGCGATGCCGCAGTACTTGCGCAACTGCAGGCAGCAGGGGATGAGCAGGTCCTTCTTGACCAGTTGCAGGTAGCGGCGGTTCAGGTCGCTGCTTTCCAGGCCGGCAAACATGTAGATACGGATCCACTCGGGCTGGTAGGTGGCGCGTGCATAGGCCTCGTAGAACCGCACCAGCCGCTCACCCAGGGGCACGGCCTCGTCCTGCAGCAGGGTGATCCACTGCGGCTGCCAGCGGCCCATGAACACATGCACGTAGACCTGGTCGATCAGGTCCTTCTTCGACTTGAAGTAGCGGTAGAGCAGCGGCTGGGTGATGCCGAGCCGGCGCGACAGCTCGCGCGTCTGGCCGGCGAAGCCCATTTCCGAGAAATAGCGGATCGCTCCATGGAGGATCTGCTGCTGCCGCTCCTCCGCGCGCAGGCGGGGTTTTTTGGCGGCAGCGGTTTTTCTGGCGGGAGTCGCGGTGGTGGCCAAGGGGAAACAGGGTCGTGTGGGACGACCCGGATTTCACCACACGCGCGTCAGGCGGGCGAGAACGACGTCGGCTTGAGTATCTTGGAGTTCTGGTGGTCGATGGCGTCCAGTTCCTTGTAGTGGGCGCGGTACACGTCCCAGGCCGGGTCGGCTTCGAGCGCCGCACGGCGCGTTTCGCGGTCGGCCAGGCTGGCGTAGCGCCACAGGTGCACGATCTCGTTGAGCGGACCGATCTCGCTGGTGTAGAAGCCCACCAGCCCGCCGAGGTACTTCTTCTGCAGCGGCAGCGCCTCGGCTTCGTAGAGCTTCAGGAAGTCGGCCGCCCGGCCAGGCCTGGCAGTGTAGGTGCGCAGTTCGAAAATCATGGGGCGTGTCTCCGGGTGTCGTGCGGTTGGCGAAGGATCAGAACCTGACGGTGGACGGCCCCTTCAGGGCCAGCATGGCGCGCGCCTCGTCGGGCGTGGCGATTTCCAACGACAGGTCTTCCATGATGCCGCGGATCTTCGCCACCTGGTCGGCGTTGGACTCGGCCAGCTTGCCTTTGCCCAGGTACAGGCTGTCTTCCAGGCCGACGCGTACATTGCCGCCCATCTGCGCGGTGACCGTGCACAGGCCCATCTGGTGGCGCCCGGCGCCCAGCACCGACCACAGGTAGTCGTCGCCGAACAGCTTGTCGGCAATACGTTTCATGTGCAGCAGGTTCTCGGTGTCCGGACCGATGCCGCCGAGGATGCCGAAGATGGTCTGCACGAACAGCGGCCCCTCGACCAGGCCGCGGTCGCGCAGGTGCGCCAGGCTGTACAGGTGGCCGACGTCGTAGCACTCGAACTCGAAACGCGTGCCGCAGCCCTTGCCCAGGTGCTCCAGCGTGTATTCCATGTCCTTGAAGGTGTTGCGGAAGATGAAGTCGCGGGTGTTCTCCAGGTACTGCGGCTCCCAGTCGTGCAGGAACTTGGGGTAGCGGTCCACCAGCGGAAAAAGGCCGAAATTCATCGAGCCCATGTTGAAAGAGGCCATCTCGGGCGACAGGTCCAGCGGCGCACGCAGGCGCTCCTGCACCGTCATGTTGTGGCCGCCGCCGGTGGTGATGTTGATCACCGCGTCGGTCTGCTCCTTGATGGCCGGCAGGAACTCGCGGAACACCTTCGGGTCGGGTGTGGGCCGGCCGTCTACCGGATCGCGCGCATGCAGGTGGATGATCGAGGCGCCGGCCTGGGCCGCGGCCACCGACTCGGCCGCGATCTGCGCCGGTGTGATGGGCAGGTGCGGGCTCATGGTGGGGGTGTGGATGGCCCCCGTCACCGCGCAGGTGATGATGACCTTCTTCTGGGCTTTTGCCATAGTGGTGCCTCTCTTGTGGGGGGTGGCGCTGTATCAGCGGCCGCCGGACACGTCCAGCAGCACGCCGTGGATGTAGGACGAACCGGGCGATGCCAGCCACAGCACGGTTTCCGCCACTTCTTCGGGGGTGCCGACGCGGCCCAGCGGCACCAGCGGCGCCAGCTTCTTCAGTGTCTCGTCGCCGCCGTGGGCGGCGTGGATCGTGGTCTGGATCAGGCCTGGGCGCACCGCGTTGACGCGGATGCCCTCGGACGCCAGTTCCTTGGCCAGGCCGAGGGTGAGTGTGTCGACCGCCGCCTTGCTGGCCGCATAGACGGTCTCGCCGGCCATGCCGCCGTGGCGCGCCGCGATGGACGACATGTTGATGATGGCGCCGCCCTGGCCGCCGTGGCTGGTGCCCATGCGCTTGACGGCCTCGCCCGTGCAGTAGAAGACGCTGAAGGTGTTGATGGCGAAGGCGTCGACCAGCTCCTGTGCGGGCATGGCGCTGACCTTGGCGATGGGGCCGACGATGCCGGCGTTGTTGACCAGCACATCGACCCGTCCGAGCTGCCTGTCGACCTCGGCGAACAGGTGGGCCGCGCCTTCGGACGTGGACACGTCGGCCTGGATGGCGACGGCCTTGCCGCCGGCGGCGGTGATGGACTGGACTACCGCATCGGCCTCGGAAGCGCTGCGTGCGTAGTTGACGGCGACGGCGAAGCCGCGTTGCGCGGCGCCGCGCGCGATGGCAGCGCCGATACCGCGGCCCGCGCCGGTGACGACCATGACTGGGGACATGTAGGTGTTTCCTTTTTCCGTGGAGGGGGGTTGTCCGGGGAGGCCTATTCGGCCTTGATGTTCTTTTCCTTGATCAGCTTGCCGTACTTGGCACGCTCGGCATCGTTGAATTTGAGCAGTTCCGGCGCCGACGTGTGCAGCGCGTCCACACCCAGCTCGGCGAACTTCTTCACCAGCTCGGGATCGACCATGGCCTTGTCCAGCGCCTTGCGGAACACCGCCTGGTCGGCCTTGGGCACACCGGCGGGCAGGAACACGCCCCAGGAATTGAGGGCCACGATGTCGGGCATGCCGCTCTCGACGTAGGTGGGCACGTCGGGCAGCAGCGCGAAACGCTGGGGGCTGCTGACCGCCAGCGCGCGCAGCTTGCCGGACCGGATGTGCTGCACCACCGGCTGCACGTCGGCCGCCAGCATGTCGAGCTGGCCGGCCAGTACGTCGTTGAGCGCCTGGATGCCGCCCTTGTAGGGCACGTGCTGCATGTTCAGGCCGGCCGAGCGGTTCATCATCTCGCCGGTCAGGTGCGCCAGCGTGCCGGCACCGCCGGAGCCGAAGTTGAAGCCACCGGCCTTGGCCTTGGCGCCCGCGATGAACTCCTTCAGTGTCTTGTACGGCGAATTGCCGTTGACCACCATCACCACCGGGCCGGTGGCGATGAGCGACACCGGCGTGAAGTCCTTGGCCATGTCATAGGGCACCTTGGTGATCAAGGGGTTGACGATGGTCGGCCCCATGTTGCCGATCATGAAGGTGTAGCCGTCGGCCGGCTGGTGCGCCGTGTACTCGGTGCCCAGGGCTCCGGCGGCGCCGGGATGGTTGTCGATGATCACCGTCTGGCCGATGGCCTCGCCGAACTTCAGGCCGAAGATACGCGCCATCAGGTCCGAAGCGCCCCCTGGCGGGAAAGTGACCACCAGCTTGATCGGGCGCGAGGGGTACACCTCGGCGGCGAACGCGGCGAAGGGCGTGGCGGCGAGGGGGACGGCGAACGTGGCGGCGGCGGCCTGCAGGAATTGGCGCTTGAACATGGTTTGTCTCGGGTGTGCGGCGGGCCGCAGGAAGAAAAGAGGGGGTGAAAAAGAGGGGCGAATCTGCCTGTGATAACAGGTTGGACGAATTTAACCTATCGATCGATCAATTACAACCGCGGCCGCTATTCACCCTTGATGTCCTTCTCCTTGATCAGGCGGGCGTATTTCACCGTCTCGCCCGCGGTGAAGCGGCGCAGTTCCTCGGGGGAGGTGTGCAGCGACTCGGCCCCCAGTTCGGTGAAGCGGCGCACCAGGTCGGGGTCGGTCATGGCCTTGTCCAGCGCGGCGCGGAAGGTGCGGAATTCGGCCTGCGGCACGCCGGCCGGCAGGTAGATGCTCCAGGAATTGACGGCCACGACTTCCGGCAGGCCGTATTCGGCGAAGGTGGGCACCTCCGGCAGCAGTGCGAAGCGGCGGGTGGCGCTGACGGCCAGCGCCCGCAGCTTGCCGCTCTTGATGTGCGGCAGCACCGCCTGGGGGTCGCCCGCCAGCGTGTCGACCTGGCCGGCCATGACGTCGTTGAGCGCCTGGATGCCGCCCTTGTAGGGCACGTGCTGCATGTGCAGGCCGGCCGCCTGGTTGACCATTTCGCCGACCAGGTGGCCGAAGGTGCCGTTGCCGCCGGAGCCGAAATTGAGCCCTTCGGGCCTGGCCTTGGCCGCGGCGATGAACTGCGGCAGGTCGCGCCAGGGCGACGCCGGATTGACCACCAGCACGGCCGGACCGGTGCCGATGAGCGACACCGGCATGAAGTCCCGCGCCATGTCGTAGGGCACCTTGGTCAACAGGGGCTGCACGATGGTAGAGCCCAGGGTACCGATCATGAAGGTGTAGCCGTCGGCCGGCTGGTGCGCCGCGTAGACCGTGCCGATGGCGCCGCCGGCGCCGGGCCGGTTGTCGATGAGGATGGACTGCCGCAGCGCCTCGCCGAGCTTCAGGGCGAACAGCCGCGCCATGATGTCCGAAGCACCGCCGGGCGGAAAATTGACGACGAAACGCAGCGGCCGCGACGGGTAGGTATCCGCCGCCGACGCTGCCAGCGGCAGGCCGGCCGCGCATGCGGCCAGGGCGCCCAGGAACGGGCGCCGGGCGAGAGGTCTGTCTTCGCGCATAGGTTCGTCGTTCTTGTTATATCAAGTTTGACGGCAACTCTATACTCTGGGCCGAAAGAACATACACATGGAGAACCCTATGACGACTCTCGCGTCCCCGGCACCGGCCGGACGCGCCACCCAGACGCTGGCCCGCAACATGAAGCTGCTGGCCCACCACGAGTTGGACGGCTTCGGCGGCATGGGCGAAGGCATCGCCATGCAACTGGCGGACGACGGCCGGCGGGTGCTATGGATGGCCCACGAGTCGGCGCCAAAGAACTTCACCGCGGTCGACGTGACCGACCCGCGCGCACCGAAGGTGCTGGTACAGACCGAACTGCCGCACATGCAGGTGCGCTCCAACTCGCTCGACGTCAGCGGCAACCTGATGGCCGTGGCCTACCAGACCAAGGCGGTGAACATGCAGCCGGCCGGCTTCGACCTGTTCGACATCAGCGTGCCCGAGGCGCCCAAGCTGATTTCCCATTTCGATTGCTCGGGCCCT
This sequence comes from Pseudomonadota bacterium, assembly GCA_040390235.1. GTDB lineage: Bacteria > Pseudomonadota > Gammaproteobacteria > Burkholderiales > Burkholderiaceae_C > Xylophilus. The sequence continues at coordinate 16,036 of JAZJYT010000024.1, forward strand.
TTCTCACGGGGTGTACACGCCCTGTGGTTCGTCGACGGCAAGACGGTGCACATGGCCGCCGGCGCGCCCGACTTCGAACCGCACAACCCGCTGGACGACCAGTTCTACCGCATCATCGACGTGAGCGACCCGGCCCATCCGGTGGAGGCCGGCCGCTGGTGGATGCCCGGCACCCGCGTGGGCGACACCGAACCCCAGCCCGAGCGCCTGCCCGCGCCCTTCGACACGGGTTTCCGCGCGCACAACACCAACGTCTTCCCCGAGCGGCCGGACCGCGCCTATGTGGGTTACATCGACGGCGGCGCGGTGGTGCTGGACATCTCCGACAAGTCGAACATCACGGTGGTGGCCACCTGGAACCACTCGCCGCCCTTCAACGGCTTCACCCACACCGTGCTGCCGCTGTTCGAGCGCAAGCTGTGGGTGGTGAGCGACGAGTGTGTGCAGGACGACGGCAAGGACTGGCCCAAGCTGGTGTGGATGGTCGATGTGCGGCGCGACAACCACCCGATGCCGGTCAGCACCTTTCCCATGCCGCCGGTGGAGGTTTTCGGCAAACGCGGCGGGCGCTTCGGCGCGCACAATCTGCACGAGAACCTGCCGGTGCCGGGCTCCTTCCGCTCGGACACCATCATCATCGGCACCTTCTTCAACGGCGGCGTGCGGGTCTATGACACCACCGACCCGTACCGGGTGGAAGAGATCGCCTACTACGTGCCCGGAGCGCCCCGGCTGTCACCGGCCGGCGCGGTCCAGCTCAACGATGTGTTTGTCGACGACCGCCACGTCGTCTACACCGTCGACCGCTTCGGCGGCGGTCTGTATATCCTTGAAATGACGCTCTGAGCCATCCCCTGAGAACCAAGCCATGCAACGCGACCCCCTGGCCGGCAAGCTGCCGGTAACCCTCGTCACCGGCTTCCTGGGCAGTGGCAAGACCACCATGATCCGCCAGCTGCTGCTGCACCCGGACATGAACCGGGTGGCCGTGGTCATCAACGAGATCGGCGAGATCGGTATCGACAACGACCTGGTCACCATGTCCTCGGAGAATGTCAGCCTGCTGGCCAATGGCTGCCTGTGCTGTTCGGTGCGTACCGACCTGCAGGAGACGCTGCGCGAGTTGTTCGGCCAGCGCCGTGCCGGCCAGATCGCCGATTTCGACCGGGTGGTGATCGAGACGACCGGCTTGGCCGATCCGGCCCCGGTGCTGCAGACGCTCAACAGCGACACCATGCTGAGTGCGCAGTACCGCCTGGACGGGGTGGTGACGCTGGTGGATGCGGTCAATGGCCTGGGCCAGCTCGACTCCCAGCCCGAGGCGCACAAGCAGGTGGTGCTGGCCGACCGTATTTTCCTGACCAAGACCGATCTGGCCAGCGAGGCGCAGATCCGCGAGCTCACCGACGCCCTGCACACCCTCAACCCCAAGGCGGGTATCCGCAAGGTGCTGATGGGCAATGTCGATCCGTCGGAGCTGGTGGGCCTGGGCCTGGTGAGTGCGCGGGCGGGCAAGAATACGCTGCAGTTCCTGGGCGAGCTGCCGCGCGATGCCGCAGCCGGCGTGGAGGACGCTACCTACCTGGGCGCGCACCTGCCGGCGCGCCACGATCCGCGGATCCAGACGGTGTCGCTGCGTTTTTCCGAGCCTTTTACCTGGGAGGGGTTTTCTGCGGCGCTGGAGATGGTGATCACGCTGCGTGGGCCCGACCTGCTGCGGGTGAAAGGCATCGTGAATGTGGAGGGCAAGCCGGTGGTGGTGCAGGGGGTGCAGCACATCATGCATCCGCCGGTGACGCTCGACAGGTGGCCGAGCGAGGATACAGGCTCGCGCCTGGTGTTCATCACCCGGGGGATTCCCGAGCCCGCCATTCGCGGCCTGTTCGACGCCGTGCGGGCCATGCACGCTCCGGCTGTTCTGTGAACCCCTGCAAGCATTCGGACTGCCTTCGCTGACGTTTTGGGGAGTGGCCGGCGGTGGTACCCGGGCGCTGGAATGTCCTCCGTCGCCTGCGGCTCCTCCCCCTTGATTTCCTGTGCCCGGGTACCACCGCCGGCCACGGGGGTGGGATCGGCCACCCTGCCCTTCTCGCGGAGGGCCTTCGTCGAACGCTGCGTATCCACGGCGTAGGTCGTCGCCGTCTTGATCCTGCAGAGCCGCCGATAGGCGCCCCCTCCGCAGGAAGTGCAGCGGTCCAACCAGCACTCCCGCGGCCGGTGGGGCATACCGGGCACAGGACATAAAGGAGGAGCGGGCGGCGCAGCCGCACGCGGGGGACAGTCCAGTGCCCGGTATGCCCCACCGGCCGCTCCCCGAAGCGCCAAAGAAGGCTGCCCCTCCCTACCCGCAGCATCCCGAGCGGAAACTCAGCGCGGAGAAGACATCCGTTCGAGCACGTCGTAGACCGACGCCGTGTCGTCCTTGCCGTGGCCCATGCCCATGGCGGCGTTGTAGAGCGGCACGCAGGCGGTGAAGGTCGGCGCCGGCACGTTGGCGGCGACCAGTTCGGCGGCGATGAGTTTCATGTCCTTCTGCCAAGTCTCCACCTTCATGGTGGCCTGGTCCCAGTTGCGCGCGCTCATCATGGGGCCGCGCACCTGCAGCATGCGGGAACCGCCGGCACCGTCGGATAGCACCTTGACCGCCAGATCCATGTCGATGCCCATACGCGCGCCCATCAGCAGCGCCTCGGCGGCCGACACGTTATGGATGGCCACCAGCAGGTTGGCCATGAGTTTCATGCGCATGCCGTTGCCGAAGGCACCGATGTTGTAGGTGGCGCGGGCAAAACCCGCCAGCACCGGCTCCATACGCACGATGGCCGCGGCGTCGCCGCTGGTGTAGATGGCCAGGTCGCGTGTGACGGCCTGGGCGCCGGTGCCCGAGATCGGGCAGTCCAGCAGCAGGATGCCTTTTTCGGCCAGGCGCGCCGCGGCGCGTTCCTTGCCGGCGATGGACAGGGTGCTGGTCTCGGCCACCGGCAGGCCGGCACGGCCGGCGGCCAGCAACTGCTCGACCACCTCGTCGAGCACCGCTTCGTTGGGCAGGCACAGCACCAGGCAGTCGGACGCGCGGATGACCTCTTCGGCCGTTGGCAGGCGCTGGCCGCCCGCGGCTTCCAGCCCTGGCGCGGCGCCGGGCATGGGGTCGTAGCCACGTACGGAAAAACCGGCCTGCGCCAGGTTGGCCGAAATGGACGAACCCATGATGCCCAGGCCCAGCACACCCACGCTGCGCAGGGGAGTGTCCACTGCCGCAGGACGTGTCGTCGCGTTTGAATCCACAATCGTCTCCTTTGCTGTGGGGTGTGGCCCGACCGGCGTGCCGGCCCGCCCACAGATGATCTTTCGATAAATTATCTTATCAGATGGCCTCATCCTACGACTTCGATCTTTTCCTCATCGGCGCGGGCAGCGCCGGCGTGCGCGCCGCCCGCATGGCCGCGCAGCGTGGCGTGCGGGTGGCGGTGGCGGAGGCCGCCGCGCTCGGCGGCACCTGCGTGAATGCCGGCTGCATCCCGAAGAAGCTGTACAGCTATGCGGCGGGTTATGCCGAGGCTTTCCACGAGTCGGCCGGCTACGGCTGGCGTGGCGAGGCGCCGGTGCTGGACTGGGAAGCGCTGAAGACCGCCCGGGCCACCGAGATCGGCAGGCTCAACGACATCTACCGCAAGCTGCTGGCTGGCGCGGGCGCACAGGTGATCGAAGGCTGGGCCCGGCTGGAGGGGCCGAACGAGGTCAAGGTCGGCAGCAAGACCTATACCGCGCAGCACATCGTGGTGGCCACCGGCGGCATGCCCTACCTGCCCGACATCCCGGGCCGCGACCTGGTGGTGACCTCGGAGCGCATGTTCGACCTGAAGCCCTTCCCCAAACGGCTGGCGGTGGTGGGTGCCGGCTACATCGCCTGCGAGTTCGCGTCGATCTTCCACGGCCTGGGCGCCGAGGTCACGCTGGTGCACCGCGGCGGCGGCCTGCTCACCGGCTTCGACGAGGACGTGCGGCGTTTCATCGCCTCGGAAATGGGCCGCGCCGGCGTGAACGTACGGCTGAACTGCCAGGTGGAAGCCATCACCCGCAAGGCGGATGGCAGCCTGTGCCTGACCAGTGAGATGGGCGCCATCTGCGACGCCGACGTAGTGCTGTATGCCACCGGCCGTGTGCCCAACACCCGCGACCTGGGCCTGGAAGCGCTGGGGGTGAAGATGACCGGCAAGGGTGCCGTGGTGGTCGACAAGGACTACCGCAGCAGTGTGCCGTCGATCTTCGCCGTCGGCGACGTGTCCTCGCGCATGCAGCTGACACCGGTCGCGCTGGCCGAGGCCATGACGCTGGTCGAACACCTGTTCGGCGACGGCCAGCGCAAGGTGGACTACGACTTCATTCCCACGGCGGTGTTCACCCACCCCAACATCGGCACGGTCGGGCTGACCGAGGCGGCGGCGCGCGAAGCCGCAGGCGACGATGGCATCGCGGTCTACCGCGCCGACTTCCGTGCCCTGCGGCACACCCTGTCGGGCAGCCAGGAACGGACACTGGTGAAGCTGGTGGTCAACAAAAAAACCGACCGGGTGGTCGGTTTGCATATGGTCGGCCCGGAGGCTGGCGAGGTGGTGCAGGGTTTTGCCGTGGCGCTGCGCGCCGGGGCCACCAAGGCCCTGTTCGACACCACCATCGGCATCCACCCCACGGTAGCCGAAGAGTTCGTCACACTCCGGACGCCAGTGTTGGAAGAATAGGGCTCAGGAAAACAGCTGGGGGAAGAAATCCGGGTCGGTGCTGCTGATCAGGTCGCGCCAGAGCGGGAAGTTGGCTTCGTCGATTTCCTTGTCGAAGGCAGTGGTGGCGGCGTCCTTCTTGGCCATCGGCATCACGTCGAGCGGCTGGATGCGGCGCAGCTTCAGGCTGCGCAGCGCGTCCGAGTGCTCCATCGCAGCCAGGACCGCTTCCGGGTCCATGATGAGGGCGAACGGGTTGGATGCGATGGCGGTAGTGCTCATGGCAACAGTCCTTCTGGTGTTTGCGTGATCGGTGATTCGGTGACGTAACGGGTGTACGCAGATGCGTTGGGATAAATGTAAGCAGCCGGCCCGGACCGGAAAGTCAGGTTGCGGCCCGCAGCCGTGTAGGAATTTTTCGGCTGTTACACGCTGCACAATGGCGGCATGCCCTACATGCCGCCCTTCATTCCCCCGCAGAGATTCTCCGATCCCGACGCCGCGCTGGCCCATGTGCGCATGCTGTACGACACCAGCCTTGCCCACCTGCGCGACGCCATGCAGCGTTTCGTCGCCGGGGAGGACCTGCCCGGCCATGTGAGGGCTTGCTATCCGTTCGTGCGTGTACACACCGACACCGTGGCCCGCGCCGACTCGTCGCTGGCCTACGGTTTTGTGGAAGGCCCGGGCACCTACGAGACCACCCTGACGCGCCCCGACCTGTTCGGGCGTTATTTCGCCGAGCAGTTCCGCCTGCTGCGCCGCAGCCACGGCGTGGAGCTGGAGGTGGGCATCAGCGCCCAGCCGATTCCGGTGCATTTCTCCTTCATCGAGAACGACCACATCGAAGGCAGCCTGTCGGCCGAACGCCGCATGCTGATGCGCGATGCCTTCGACCTGCCCGACCTGGCCGCCATGGACGACGGTATCGCCAACGGCACCTGGCAGGCGCGGCCTGGCGAGGCACAGCCGCTGGCGCTGTTCACCGCGCCGCGGGTCGACTACTCGCTGCACCGCCTGCGCCACTACACCGGCACGGCGCCGGACTGGTTCCAGAACTTCGTGCTCTTCACCAACTACCAGTTCTACATCGACGAGTTTGTGCGCCTGGGCCATGCGGCCATGGCCGACGAGAACAGCGAGTACGTGGCCTTCATCGAGCCCGGCAACGTGGTCACCCGCCGCATCGGCCTGCCGGCCCATGCCGGGGACGAACTGGGCGCGGCGCCGCCGCGCCTGCCGCAGATGCCGGCCTACCACCTGGTGCGGGCCGACCACAGCGGCATCACCATGGTCAACATCGGCGTCGGACCGTCCAACGCCAAGACCATCACCGACCACATCGCCGTGCTGCGCCCGCACGCCTGGATGATGCTGGGCCACTGCGCCGGCCTGCGCAACAGCCAGCAGCTGGGCGACTACGTGCTGGCCCACGGTTATGTGCGTGAAGACCATGTGCTGGACGAAGAACTGCCGCTGTGGGTACCCATCCCCGCGCTGGCCGAAATCCAGAAAGCGCTGGAACAGGCCGTTGAAGACGTCACCCACTTCAAGGGCCCGGAGCTCAAGCGCATCATGCGCACCGGCACGGTCGCCTCGACCGACAACCGCAACTGGGAGCTGCTGCCCGGCAACCAGCCGCAGCGCCGCTTCAGCCAGAGCCGCGCCGTCGCCCTCGACATGGAAAGCGCCACCATTGCCGCCAACGGCTTCCGCTTCCGCGTGCCCTACGGCACCCTGCTGTGCGTGAGCGACAAGCCCCTGCACGGCGAGATCAAGCTGCCGGGCATGGCCAACCATTTCTACCGCGAACGGGTCGACCAGCACCTGCGCATCGGCATCCGTGCCATCGACATCCTGCGCGCCGGGGGTGTCGGCCGCCTGCACAGCCGCAAGCTCCGGAGCTTTGCCGAGGTGGCTTTCCAGTAGGAACGGACTGCTTCTTTAGCGCTTCGGGGAGCGGCCGGTGAGGCATACCGGGCACTGGACTGTCCCCCGAGTGCGGCTGCGCCGCCCTCTCCGCCTTGATGTCCTGTGCCCGGTATGCCCCACCGGCCGCGGGAGTGCGGATGGGACCGTCTCGCCTCCTGCGGCGTAGTTGACCGCCCAGAGCGATCAACGAAGGCCCTCTGCGAGAAGGGCAGGGTGGTCGATCCCACCCCCGTGGCCGGTGGTGGTACCCGGGCACAGGAAATCAAGGGGGAGGAGCCGCAGGCGACGGAGGACATTCCAGTGCCCGGGTACCACCGCCGGCCACTCCCCGATGCGCCAGCGAAGGCTGTCCGCCCCCCCCCGACTAAGCCTCGCGGGGTTTCACCTGCTCGGCCGCCTGGTGCGCCTTGGAACGGGCAGCTTCGATGTTCGCGGCGTGGGCCAGCGCCACTCCCATACGCCGCTTGACGAAACTCTCGGGCTTGCCGAACAGGCGGATGTCGGTGCCGGGCACGGACAGGGCCTGGGCCACGCCGTCGAAGACGATGCCCTTGGCATCCACCCCGCCGTAGATGACGGCACTGGCGCCGGGGCTCTTGAGGGTGGTGTCCACCGGCAACCCGAGGATGGCGCGGGCATGCAGCTCGAACTCGTTCTGCCACTGGGTGACCATGGTCACCATGCCGGTATCGTGCGGGCGCGGGCTGACCTCGCTGAACCACACCTCGTCACCCTTGACGAACAGCTCCACGCCGAACAGGCCCAGGCCCGGCAGGCCGTTGTCCGGCGCCTGGCCCAGGTTGCCGGTGACGGCCAGGGCGATGTCCTGCGCGCGCTGGTGCGCCTGGGTGGACATGGGCTGCGGCTGCCAGCTCTCGACGTAGTCGCCGCTGACCTGCAGGTGGCCGATGGGTTCGCAGAAATGGGTACGCACCTCCCCTTCCGAGTCCAGCGCGCGGACCGTCAGCAGCGTGATCTCGTAGTCGAAGTCGATGAAACCCTCGACGATGATGCGGCCGTGGCTGACCCGGCCGCCGGCCATGGCGTAGTCCCAGGCCCTGGTCACGTCGGCCGGTCCGTCGATCTTGCTCTGGCCCTTGCCGGAGCTGCTCATCACCGGCTTGACCACGCAGGGGTAGCCGATGCCGCCGTCGATGGCGGCCTGTAGTTCGGCCAGCGAGTCGCAGAAGCGGTAGGGGCTGGTGGGCACCCGCAGGGTTTCGGCGGCGAGGCGGCGGATGCCTTCACGGTCCATGGTCAGGCGGGCAGCCCGCGCCGTGGGAATGACCCGCACGGTGCCGGCGGCCTCCAGTTCCTGCAGCATGGGGGTGGCGATGGCCTCGATCTCGGGCACCACCAGGTCGGGCCGCTCGGCCTCGATCAATGCCTTGAGCTGCGCCGGGTCGCTCATGGTGATGGTGCGCTGGTGGTGCGCCACCTGGTGGCCCGGGGCGTTGTCGTAGCGGTCCACCGCAATGGTTTCCACCCCCAGGCGCTGCAGGGCGATCAGCACCTCCTTGCCGAGCTCGCCGGAGCCGAGCAGCATCACGCGGGTGGCGGAAGGGGACAGGGGCGTGCCGAGGGGGGTGGTCGTCATGGGCGGACTCGGGTGTCGGGAGTGGCGGGAGGGAACGAACGCCGCACTGTAGTACAGCTGCGGCGCCGTATTGGAACTCAGTCCCCGGGTTGGGCCACGGCGGCACCTTCGATGCCGTGGCGCGCCAGCGCATCGGCTACGAAGCCGGAAGCGCACATTTCCAGCACGAATGCCGACAGGGCTGCCGCTGCGGCAGGGCCGCGGCTGGGCGGGCAGCCCATGGCCTGGCGGATCACCATGAAACGGCCGGGCAGCAGGCGCAGGCCGGGCCGGCGCTGCATGTCGAGTTCCAGCTGCTGGCGCACACCGGCGGCCACGTCGATGTTCTGCTCCAGGAAGGTGTCGACCACCGCCTGCGAGGTGGCCGTGCGGATCAGCGCGGCGCTCTTGATTTCGCGGCTCAGGTACAGGTCGTAGGCGCTGCCGCCACCGACGACGATGCGGGTGCCCGCGCGGTCCACCTGGTCGTTGTCGGTCAGGGCGGAATCCGCGCGCACCAGGTAGGCGCCTTCGATCAGCACGTAGGGCGGGGTGAAGGTGATGCCTTCGCCGCGTTTCGGGTCGATGGCGAAGAAGCCGATGTCGGCGTTTTCCTGGGTGACGCAGTCGACCGATGCGGCGGCCTTGTCGAAGGGTACCAGTTGCACCTCCACGCCGAGGCGGGCGGCAAAGGCGCGCGCCAGGTCCACCGAGGTGCCCGAGGGGCTGCCAGCCGCGTCGCGCCCCGCCAGCACGGCGTTGCCGAGGTTGATGGAGGCGCGCAGCACGCCGGTGGGCGTGAAGGCTTTGACGATGGACGGATCGATGCTCGGCACGGGTGTCTCGCTTTCTGGGTGGGCGTTGGTAAACCCCAAGTGTGGCACGCTCTGGGCCACAATGCCCGCCATGGCCGCTTCCCTGCTCGACGCCCACGACCTGACCAAACGCTACGGCGCCACCACGGTGGTGGACCGGCTGTCCTTCTCCATCGCGCCCGGTGAATGCCTGGGTGTGATCGGGCCCAACGGCGCCGGCAAGACCACCACCATCCGCCTGCTGCTGGGCCTGACCGTGCCCGACGCGGGCCGCATCGACTGCTTCGCGCCAGCCGACGGCGGTCCGGCCCTGCAGATGCCGCGCGATGCCCGGGCTATCAAGGCGCGGCTGGGGGTGGTGAGCCAGTTCGACACGCTGGACCCGGACTTCACCTGCGCCGAGAACCTGGCGGTGTACGGCAGCTACTTCGGCATCGGCGGGGCCGAGATGCGCCGGCGGATTCCCCAACTGCTGGAATTCGCCGCACTGGCACACAAGGCCGACGCCAAGCCGGGCGAACTCTCGGGCGGCATGAAACGCCGCCTGTCGCTGGCACGCGCCCTGGTGAACAACCCCGACCTGCTGCTGCTCGACGAGCCGACCACCGGACTCGACCCGCAGGCGCGCCACCTGATGTGGGAGCGCCTGCAGGCCCTGCTGCAGCAGGGCAAGGCGATTGTGCTGACGACCCACTTCATGGACGAGGCCGAGCGCCTGTGCTCGCGCCTGCTGGTCATCGACCATGGCCGCAAGATCAGCGAAGGCACACCCCGCGCGCTGATCGCCGAGCACCTGGAGCCCGATGTGGTCGAGGTCTACGGCACCGGCGCGGTGGCGCTGGCCGAGGTGCCCGAACTCAAGGCCCTGGCCGCCCGCACCGAGGTGAGCGGCGAGACCGTGTTTTTCTACACGCAGGACGCGCGGGCGCTGATGGCCGCGCTGGAGCACCACCCGCACCAGCGCACCCTGCACCGGCCGGCGAATCTGGAAGACTTGTTCCTCAAATTGACCGGACGCCAGATACGCGAAGACGGCTAGCCATGAGTTCACCCCAAACAACGACCACCACGCCTGCATCGCCGTCGATCTGGCGCGCACCGGACCTCAGCCTGCGCTGGTGGCCGGTGTTCCTGCGCAACTTCCTGGTATGGCGCAAGCTGGCGCTGCCGAGCCTGATCGGCAACATCGCCGAGCCGCTGATCTGGCTGGTGGCTTTCGGCTACGGCATGGGCGCGCTGGTGGGGCAGGTGCACGTGGTCACCGCGGCGGGCACGGTCGAGGTGCCCTACCTGCTGTTCCTGGCCAGCGGCTCGATCTGCATGAGTGCCATGCAGGCGGCCTCGTTCGAAGCGCTGTACTCGGCCTTCTCGCGTATGCAGATCCAGCGCACCTGGGACGGCATCATGAACGCGCCGGTGGGCCTGGACGATATCCTGCTGGCGGAGATGCTGTGGGCCGGCTTCAAGGCCATCTTCACGGTGACGGCCATCATGCTGGTGATGCTGGCGCTGCAGATCAGCCACAGCCCCAAGCTGCTGCTCGCCTGGCTGGTGCTGGCGGGCACCGGCGTCGTGTTCTCCAGCCTGGCGCTGATCTTCAATGCGCTGGCCAAGGGCTACGACTTCTTCACCTACTACTTCACGCTGTTCATGACACCGATGATGTTCCTGTCGGGGGTGTTCTTCCCGCTGGAACAGCTGCCGCGCGTGGTACAGGTGGTGGCGGCCTGGCTGCCGCTATCCAACGCGGTGGCGCTGGTGCGGCCGCTGTTCATGGACCGCTGGCCCGACGACGCCCTGCTGCACCTGGCGGTGCTGGCCGCCTATGCGGTGGTCGGCTTCTGGATCGCGCTGGCCATGACACGCAGGCGCTTCCGCACCTGAACCCCCTCCCCCTTTCTTCCTTCTTTCACCTTCGAGGACTTTCCATGGACATTCAAACCGTCGGCATCATCGGCGCCGGCACGATGGGCAACGGCATCGCCCAGGCCTGCGCGGTCGCCGGCATCAATGCGGTCATGGTGGACATCTCCGATGCCGCGGTGCAGAAAGGCCTGGCCACCGTCGCCGGCAGCCTGGACCGTCTCATCAAGAAAGAGAAGATGACCGAGGCCGACAAGGCCGCGGCGCTGGCGCGCATCCAGGCGAGCACCCGCTACGAGGACCTGCAGGCGGCGCAGCTGGTGATCGAAGCGGCCACCGAGAACTACGAACTCAAGCTGAAGATCCTCAAGCAGGCCGATGCCCTGCTGGGGCCGGAGGTGGTGCTGGCGTCGAACACCTCGTCGATTTCCATCACCAAGCTGGCGGCGGCCACCGGCCGCGCCGACCGCTTCCTGGGCATGCACTTCTTCAACCCGGTGCCGATGATGGCGCTGGTGGAAATCATCCGCGGCCTGCAGACCAGCGACGCCACGCACGACGCGGTGAAGGCGCTGGCCGAAAAACTCGGCAAGTCACCCATCACGGTGAAGAACGCACCGGGTTTTGTGGTCAACCGCATCCTGGTGCCAATGATCAACGAGGCCTTCTTCGTGCTGGCCGAAGGTGTCGCCACCGCCGAGGACATCGATGCCGGCATGAAGCTGGGCTGCAACCAGCCCATCGGCCCGCTGGCCCTGGCCGACCTGGTGGGGCTGGACGTGTGCCTGGCGGTGATGGAGGTCTATTTGGCCGAATTCGGCGACTCCAAGTACCGGCCCTGCCCTCTCCTGCGCGAAATGGTCGCGGCCGGGCGGCTGGGGCGCAAGAGCGGGCACGGCGTCTACGTGTACTGACGCGGCAGGCGCAGCAAGGGCGGATCGGAAGACCTGCCCTTCTTTTTTGAAATTGCATTGCACACAATTTAATTGCTCGCTACAATTCAACCCATGGACACCCGCACCCCCCCCCACTCCGGCCAGCCGGCCGTCGATGGCGACCTGCTGCGGCTCGACTACCAGGTGTGTTTTGCGCTGTATTCCGCCTCGCTGGCCATGACCAAGGTCTACAAGCCCCTGCTCGACAAGCTGGGGCTGACCTACCCGCAGTACCTGGTGATGCTGGCGCTGTGGGAGGCCGATGCGGTAACCGTGTCTACCCTGGGCGAACGGCTGTCGCTCGACTCGGGCACGCTGACCCCCCTGCTCAAGCGGCTGGAGGCCGCGGCCCTGGTCACCCGCACCCGCGACCGGCAGGACGAACGCCGGGTGCTGGTCACGCTGACCCCCGCCGGCCGGTCCCTGCGCGAAGGCGCGGCCGGCATTCCCGCCTGTATCCTGGCCAGCAGCGGCTGCTCGGTGCCCGAGCTGATGGCGCTGAACACCCAGCTGCGCACCCTGCGCGACCAGTTGGCAGGCACCGGCTGAGCGTCCTCGTCCCACCGCCATCTCTCCCGTTTTATCCCCCCACTTCATCCGAAGCCCTCTCTCAACCGCACTGCAAAAGGAAAAGCACCATGACCACCAAACTCGACAAGGTTCTCTACACCGCCCACGCCACCTCCACCGGCGGCCGCGACGGCGCTTCGCGCAGCTCCGACGGCCTGCTGGACGTCAAGCTGGCACCGCCCAAGGAACTCGGTGGCCCCGGTGGCGCGACCAACCCGGAACAGCTGTTCGCCGCCGGTTACTCGGCCTGCTTCCTGGGTGCGTTGAAGCACGTGGCCGGCGCCGAGAAGATCGCCGTCCCGGCCACTGCGTCCATCGACGCCTCGGTCGGCATCGGCCCGATCCCGGCCGGCTTCGGCATCGAAGCGGCGCTGACCATCAAGCTGCCCGGCATGGAACGCAGCCTGGCCGAGTCGCTGGTGCAGAAGGCCCACCAGGTGTGCCCCTACTCCAACGCCACGCGCGGCAACATCGAAGTGACGCTGAAGGTCGAGGTCTGACCACGGCTTGAGCGCCCGCGGCCGCCGCTACGCGGCTGCGGGCAACCCACTGCGGCCCCGGCCGGCCTTCCCGGGTGGCGCCGGGGCCGTTGCCGTTACGGACGCCCCGGCATGCACGCACAATGCCACCATGCCCCACAACACCGCCACCGCCCCTGCTCCCGCTTCCCCCGGCGATACCCACCCCTACGCCAGCCTGGGCCCCGACGTGGTGCTGGACGCCCTGGCCTCGGTCGGCCTGCACGGCGACGGCCGGCTGCTGGCCCTGTCCTCCTACGAGAACCGCGTCTACCAGGTGCGCCTGGAAGACGGCAGCATGGTGGTGGCCAAGTTCTACCGCCCGGGCCGCTGGAGCGACGAACAGATCGCCGAGGAACACGCCTTTGCCGCCGAACTGGTGGCCGCCGAGGTGCCGGCCGTGCCGCCCCTGGTGCTGCAGGGCAGCACCCTGCACCACCACGGCGGTTTCAGCTTCAGCGTGAGCCCCAACCGCGGCGGGCGCGGCCCGGAGCTCGACGACTTCGAGGTGCTGGAATGGATCGGCCGCTTCCTGGCGCGGCTGCACAACGTGGGCGCGGCACAGCCGTTCCGGCACCGGCCCACGCTCGGCCTGCAGACCTTCGGCACCGAACCGCGCGAGTGGCTGCTGAAACACCAGGCGATACCGCTGGACGTACAGGGCGAGTGGGAGCGTGCCTGCACTCTGGCGCTCGACGCCATCGGCCGCAGCGCCCTGGCCGGCTGTGTGTTCCGCGACGAGGATGCCTACGAGGACGGCCCGCCCGACGGCCCGCTGCCGCTGGCCGCCATCCGCCTGCACGGCGACTGCCACCCGGGCAACATTTTGTGGACGCCGGCCGAACTGCCCGGCGGCGGCCCGCACTTCGTGGACCTGGACGACGCCCGTATGGGCCCGGCCGTGCAGGACCTGTGGATGCTGCTGTCGGGCGACCGGCGCCAGCGCACCGGGCAGTTGTCGGCCCTGCTGGAAGGCTACGAGGAGATGCGCCGCTTCGACCGGCGCGAACTGGCGCTGATCGAGCCCCTGCGTACGCTGCGCCTGCTGCACTACAGCGCCTGGCTGGCGCGCCGCTGGGACGACCCGATCTTCCCGATCAACTTCCCCTGGTTCGGCAGCAGCGACTACTGGCGCGGCCAGGTGCGCATGCTGGAGGAGCAGGTCGAGGCCATGGAGGAGCCGCCGCTGTCCGTGTGACGGTATGGCGGGGGTATGGCGGGCGCATGTGTGTGCGTGCGGAACTAAGGGAGCGGTGTGTCAGCCGCATGACGAATTTGTCATGCACCTGACTTGCGCGGCCCCAAGAATCGCGGCAAACACAACAACTCCCCCGGGGGAAATACCATGCGCTCCACTTTCCGACGCCTGCCGGTCGCCCTCGCGGCCGCCGGTTTTCTCGCGGCCTGCAGCACCCCGCCCGGCGCCCCCGGCAACGAGGCCAACCTCGCCCCCGCGATGGACGCCCGCCTGCAGGACGACATCAAGACGGTGGTTGTCATCTACGCCGAGAACCGCAGCTTCGACAACCTGTTCGGCACCTTCCCGGGCGCCGACGGCATTCCCGGCCTGAACCCCAGTGCCGTGGGCCCGCTGGTGCAGCAGACCGACCGCGACCCGGCCGGCACCACCTTCGCCAAGCTGCCCAAGACCTGGGGCGGCGCCACCGCCAGCGGCCAGAAGACCACCCTGGCCGAGGGCCGCACCGCCAACCAGACTAACCAGCCCTTCCAGATCGATGCGGCCGAAGGTTTCCAGGACAGCGGCGTCAAGCTCGGTGCGGACGTGGTCACCCGCGACCTGTACCACCGCTTCTGGGAAAACCAGATGCAGATCGGCAATGGCAGCAACGACAAATTCGCCGCCTGGGCCGACTCCGGCGGCCTGGTCATGGGCTACTACGACGGTAGCGCCATGAAGCTGTGGAAGCTGGCGCAGCAGTACACCCTGGCCGACAACTTCTACCAGGGCGCCTTCGGCGGCTCCTTCCTGAACCACCAGTACCTGGTGTGTGCCTGCGCGCCGGAGTACCCCAACGCCGACACCTCGCCCGCCGCCAAGACCATCTCGGCACTGGACCAGGACGCGGCCGGCCACTGGCTGCCGCGGCTGGCGCAGGCGGCCAACTCCCCCGCATCGGCCACGGCCGGCGCCCCGACCTTCGTCAACAGCAACAACCTGACACCGAAGAACTACGCCGGCGACGGCAGGTTCTACGCCGTCAACACCATGCAGCCGCCCTACCAGCCGAGCGGCAATGCCCCGGCCGCCGGCGCCGGCAAGATGACGGCCGACCCGACCAAACCCAACACCCTGCCGCCGCAGACCGCGACCACCATCGGCGACCTGCTCGACCAGAAGGGCGTCCACTGGGCCTGGTATGACGGTGCCTACCGGGAGACCCTGGCGACCGCCCTGGGCGACCGCAAGTTCGGTACGCCGGTGCCCAACTACCAGTTCCACCACCACCCGTTCAACTACTACACGAAGTTCGACCCCGAGCAGCCGGCCACCAAGGCTTACCGCGACGCCCACCTGAAGGACTTCAACGCCGAGTTCCTGAACGACGCCGCCAACGGCACGCTGCCGGCCGTGACCTTCTACAAACCCCAGGGCAACCTGAACCAGCATGCCGGTTATGCCAACGTGGCCGACGGCGATGCACACATCGCCGACGTGATCGGCTGGCTGCAGGCCAGCCCGCAGTGGAAGAACATGCTGGTCGTGGTGACCTACGACGAAAACGGCGGCTTCTGGGACCACAAGGCCGTGCCCAAGGGCGACGTGTGGGGCCCGGGCAGCCGCATCCCCGCGCTGATCATCTCGCCCTGGGCCAAGAAGGGGGTGGTCGACCACACGCAGTACGACACCGCATCGATCCTGCGTTTCATCACCCGCCGCTTCCAGCTGCCGACCCTGCCGGGCCTGGCGCAGCGCGACGCGGCACTGGTGCGCAATGGCGGCAAGCCGATGGGCGACCTGACCTCGGCGCTGGACCTGTCGCAGGTGAACTGATGCAAGCGAACTGATACCTGGAGCCCGCCCCCGCAAGGCAGGCGGGCTCCATGAAAAAAGGCCCGGTGCGAACCGGGCCTTGGTGTTTCTGCCGGTCCCGTTTCAGCGGGCCAGGCGCCTGTTGCCAGGCGGCGCCGCAGCGGCGGCCGTGGTGGTGCCAGCCAGCCGGGCCGCGGTGGCTTCCACGTCCTTGTCGGTGAGGGTGCGCAGGAAAGCGACCATGTCGCGGATCTCGGCTTCGTTGAGGCGGGGCTTGCCGCCGGGCGTGGAGCCGAAGGGTGGGTCGGTGTTGACGTTGCCGGCATAACGCGCGGGCAGGTCGTCGAAAGCTGCGTGTTTGCCGCCGGCGCGCGCCGGGTAGGGGTACCAGCGCGCCGGTTCGGTGTCACGGCTGATGTAGAAACGAATGACTTCTTCCAGGCTGTGGAAGATGCCGTTGTGGAAAAACGCCTGGCGCGTGGCCACGTTGCGCAGGCTCGACGTGCGGAAGGCGCCGCAGGTGGCCGGGTCCTTGAAGTCGGTGCGCTCGGGGCCGCACAGGCCCATGTCGTAGAAGGCAGGGTTGCGGTTGGCCGCGATGGTGCGGTTGCGCGGCACGCCCAGCGCGATGAAACCGAAATCGGAGAACGCCGGGAAGGCGCCGCTGTTGGGTGCCACCTGGCTCACATGGCAGGAGGCGCAGTTGCCCTTCTTCTCGTCGTTGAACAGCGCCAGGCCGCGCATCTCGGGTGCGCTGAGCGGGGCCTCCTTGCGCAGGTAGGCGTCGTAGCGGCTGTTGTAGGGGTAGAACTCCTTGGGGTCCTGCTGGAACATCTCCAGCGCCAGGGTGGCCCACTGGAAGGCCCGCGCATCGTCGTCCAGCGCGGTGGCGCCGAAGGTGTCGCGGAACTGCGCCGCATAGGGTGCACGGCGGATCTTGGCGACCACCGCGGCCGGGCTGGCGTTGGCCATCTCGTTGACGGCCAGCAGCGGCACGCCGGCCTGTTCGTGCAGGGTACGGAAACGCCCGTCCCAGCCGTGGCCGCCGGCCGGGCCCTGGTCCACGCTCTCGTCGAAATCGTCGTCGAAATGGTGGGCGGTGAAGGGCGGCACGTTCTGCTGGTAGCGCAACGAGGGCACAGCGCGGCTGCCGGCCAGCCGGCCGTCCTTGCCGCCGGGCTGCACCGACAGGGCATTGGGTGGCCCATAGGCGTGGGCCGGGTCGTGGCAGCTGGCGCAGGCCATCCTGCCGGAGGCCGACAGCGACTGGTCGAAGAACATGGCCTTGCCCACCGCCTGCATCCTGGCGAAATTGGGCTGCACTTCCATCTGCATGCGGTTGGCATCGGGGGCCTCGCCGGCCCTGCTGGAGGCGGCCAGGGACGCGGCCAGCAGCAGGCTGGCCAGGGCACCGGCGGCGGTGGGGCGAAGACGGAATCGGGGCACGGGCATCGGGGGCAGACAGACGGCGACAGCCTACACCGTAGCGGCAGGCCGTGTCAGTCCCGTGACTAAACAACAGTCACGCAGTTGACATCGCGCCCTCCAAGAATGCCCCTCGGATATCACAACATATACGAGCACCACCCATGCAATCCACCTTCAAGCTCCTGCCTGCCGCCCTGGCGGCCACGGCCTTCCTCACCGCCTGCGGCGGCAGCGGCGACAGCCCCTCGACCGATGCCCAGCTGCAAAGCGACATCAAGACCGTCGTGGTGATCTATGCCGAAAACCGCGGCTTCGACAACCTGTACGGCCTGTACCCGGGTGCCGACGGCATCCCCGGCGTCAACCCCACCTCGTCGAGCAGCAGTGTCATCGCGCAAACCGACCGGGACCCGGCGGGCACCACGTTCACCAAGCTGCCCAAGGTCTGGACCGGCGTCACCATCGCCGGCCAGAAGGTCACCATTGCCGAAGGCAACACCGCCAACCAGGCCAACAAGCCCTTCCAGATCGATGCCGCCACCGGCTTCCAGGACACCGGCGTGAAGGTCGACCAGACCGTCATCACCCGCGACCTGTACCACCGCTTCTGGGAAAACCAGATGCAGATCAACGGCGGCAAGAACGACAAGTTCGCCGCCTGGGCCGACTCCGGCGGCCTGACCATGGGCTACTACGATGGCAGCGCCATGAAGCTGTGGAACATCGCCAGGCAGTACACCCTGGCCGACAACTTCTTCATGGGCGCCTTCGGCGGTTCCTTCCTGAACCACCAGTACCTGGTGTGCGCCTGCGCGCCGGAATACCCGAACGCCGATGCCGCCGGTTCGGTGGCCGCCAGCACCATCTCGGTGCTCGACAAGGACGCCAGCGGCAATCTGCTGCCGAGCCTGACGCAATCGGCCACCTCGCCCGTCTCGGCGATCTCCGGGCCGCCGACCTTCGTCAACAGCAACACACTCACCCCGCGGAACTACGCCGGCGACGGCAAAATCTACGCCGTCAACACCATGCAGCCGCCCTACCAGCCCAGCAGCAATGCCCCGTCAGCGGGTGCCAACCCGCTGACGGCCGATCCGGGCAAGGCCAACACCCTGCCGCCGCAGACCGCCGTCACCATCGGCGACCTGCTCGACCAGCGCGGCGTGGGCTGGGCCTGGTACGCCGGCGGCTACAACACCACCCTGGCCGCCGCCACCGGCAGCCGCAACTTCACCACACCGGCGCCGAACTACCAGTTCCACCACCAGCCGTTCAACTACTTCGCCAAGTTCGACCCGACCCAGCCGGCCACCGCCGCCTACCGCGCGGCCCACCTGAAGGACTTCGACGCCAGCTTCCTGCAGGACGCCGCCGCCGGCACCCTGCCGGCCGTGACCTTCTACAAGCCGCAAGGGAACCTGAACCAGCACGCCGGTTATGCCAACGTGGCCGACGGCGATGCGCACATCGCTGACGTCATCACCAAGCTGCAGGCCAGCCCGCAGTGGAAGAACATGCTGGTCGTGGTGACCTACGACGAAAACGGCGGCTTCTGGGACCACAAGGCCGTGCCCAAGGGCGACCTCTGGGGCCCGGGCACGCGGATTCCCGCCATCATCGTCTCGCCGTGGGCCAAGAAGGGGGTGGTCGACCACACGCAGTACGACACCGCGTCGATCCTGCGTTTCATCACCCGCCGCTTCCAGCTGGCCACCCTGCCGGGCCTGGCGCAGCGCGACACCGCCCTGGTGAAGAACGGCCTGCCGCCCATGGGCGACCTGACCTCGGCGCTGGACCTGACCCAGCTCAACGGCAACTGAAGCCTTGGCGCCCCCCTGGGCGCCGACAAGAAAAAGGGCCCGGTCGTACCGGGCCCTTTTTTTCATGGTGCGGGCAGGCGCCGCGCAGGCACCTGTCCGCCTGCCCATCTGCGTGTCAGTCGGCCTTCATGTTCGCCGCCCTGGCAACCTTGGTGAGCCGTGCGCGTTCCTCGCCGATGAATTTCACGAAAGAGGCGCGGGTGCCGCCGATGGGCTCGATACCCTGGGCCACCAGGCGGTCATGGATGGCGGCGGACTTCATGCCCTGGTCGATGGCGCGGTTCATCTTCTCGAGGATGGCATCGGGTGTGCCGCGCGGTGCCAGCACACCGGCCCAGTGGCCGATCTGCACGTCGGGGAAGCCCTGTTCGGTGGCGGTGGACAGGTCCGGCGCGGCGGTGATGCGGCTGGTCCAGGTGGAGGCCAGCGCACGCAGCTTGCCGCCCTTGATCTGCGGGATCACCACGATGCTGGCCTCGGAGGTGGCATCGACCTGGTGGCCGATGACGGCGGCCACGCCTTCGGAGCCACTCTTGTAGGGAATGATCTCCAGCCGGGCGCCGGATTTCGACTTGAGCATTTCCGCCACGAAGTGCGGGGTGCTGCCGGTGCCGGCGGTGGAGAAGTTCAGGGTGTTCTTGCTGGCCTTGGATTCGTCCACCAGGTCCTTGAGTGTCTTGGCCGGAGAGTCGGCCGCAACCACGATGAACGACGGCGCCACGCCGACCATGGCCACCGGCACCAGGTCGCTGTCCTTGTAGGGCATCTTGCTCATGATGACGCTGTTGGTCACCACACCGGCCGCGCCGATGAGGAAGGTGTAGCCGTCCGGCGCACTCTTGGCGACCACGTCGGCGCCCAGCACCGCACCGGCACCCGGGCGGTTCTCGACGATCACCGGCTGGCCCAGCACCTTGGAGGCGCCTTCGGCCGCGGCGCGGCCCATCAGGTCATTGGCACCACCCGGGCCGAAAGGCACGACGAAGCGGATCGGCTTGCTCGGCCAGGCGGCCTGGGCGCCCGCGACGCCAGCGGCGGCCAGCAGGGACAGCGCCAGAACGGTCCGGCGCAGGGGATGGTGCATCGACATGGTGTCTCCTTGGAATGTCGTATCGCCGCGGCACGGGAACCGGGCGGGGGCAGCCAGTATAAAAAGCACAGGGCCGCACCGCCAGTCCCGGCGGCATCGCTTTGCATAACACCTGCTTATGGTTCTTCCCTATGGCGTTTCCGGAAAACTGTCATAACGGTGGCTTATACAAACAGGACACGGCGGCACTGACGGCCGGGCAGCGGGCTGCATACACTTCGCGCTCCGGGCGCGGCATGCCGCCCGCCTGCCCTCCCCCGACGACAACAGGAGATTTCTGCCATGGCACCACAACCACATCCCGGCACCGTGCTGCGCGCACGGGTGAACGCCCGCAACGGCCTGCTGGTGCCGGGCGCGGCCAATGCGCTGGCCGCACGCGTGATCGAGACCCTGGGCTTCGAGGCCGTCTACCTGAGCGGAGCCGGCCTGACCAATACCTTCTACGGCATGCCGGACCTGGGCTTCGTGGGCCTGTCCGACATCGCCCAGCACACCGCGGCGATACGCGACGCGGTGGCCCTGCCGATCCTGGTGGATGCGGACACCGGTTTCGGCAATGCGCTGAATGTGCGCCACACCGTGCGTACGCTGGAGCGCGCCGGCGCCAACGCGATCCAGCTGGAGGACCAGGTCAGCCCGAAGAAATGCGGCCATTTCGCCGGCAAGGCCGTGGTGAGCAAGGACGAGATGGTCGGCAAGATCAAGGCAGCGGTCGATGCGCGCCAGCATGGCGACTTTCTGGTCATCGCCCGCACCGACGCGCGGGCCGTCAACGGCCTGGACGATGCGCTGGAGCGGGCCGCGGCCTACGCCGAGGCGGGGGCCGACATCAGTTTTGTCGAGGCGCCCGAGAGTGTGGACGAAATGCGCCGCATCGCCGCGCAGTCCCATACACCCCAGATCGTCAACGTGGTCATCGGCGGCAAGACCCCCGCGCTGCCCGCCAAGGAGCTGGCCGCCATGGGTTTCGGCCTGGTGCTCTACGCCAACGCTTCGCTGCAGGGCGCGGTGCGCGGCATGACCAATGCGCTGCAGCATCTGCAGCAGCATGGCGAACTGGCCGAAGACCCGGTGCTGGTCGCCACTTTCGCCGAACGCCAGGCTCTGGTACAAAAGCCCTTCTTCGACGCCTTGGACAAGAAATATGCCTGAACGGGGGATGGGGATCACCGGGGTGGACAGCCACGCGCACGTGTTCGAGCGTGCCCTGCCCTCGATCGCACAGCCGCGCCACCGGCCGGCCTACGATGCGCCGCCGGACGACTACCTGGCCCACCTTGACCGCCACGGCGTTTCGCACGGGGTGCTGGTGCAGCCGAGTTTCCTCGGCACCGACAACCACTACCTGCTCGACGCGATCCGGCGGCAACCGCAGCGGCTGCGCGGCGTGGCCGTGGTGGCGCCGGATGCGTCGGCGGACACGCTGGCGGCGCTGGCGGCCGGCGGCATCGTCGGCCTGCGGCTGAACCTGGTGGGACTGGACATTCCGGATTTCACCGCCCCCGCTTGGCAGGCGCTGCTGGGCCGGGCACGCGATCTGGGCTGGTTCGTGGAAATCCACCGCGAGGCGCACGACGTGCCCGCCCTGCTCAATGCGCTGCGGCCCAGCGGCTGCGCGCTGGTGGTCGACCATTTCGGACGGCCCGACCCGATGCGCGGCGGCGAAGACCCGGGCTTTGCCGCGCTGCTGCGCGCGGCCGGCGGCGGCCGGGTGTGGGTCAAGCTCTCGGGCGCCTACCGCAATGCCCGCGCACCGCGGCTGCCCCTGGCCCGGCGGCCGCTGGACCTGTCCATGCGCGATGCCGCCGCGGCCCGCATGGCGGCGACGGCCCTGCTGCACGCCTTCGGCCCCGAACGGCTGCTGTGGGGCAGCGACTGGCCGCACACCCAGCACGAGGACATGACCGATTTCGCCCGCAGCCGCCTGGTGCTCGACGACTGGGTTCCCGATGCGGTGCAGCGCCGGCGTATCCTGGTCGACACCCCCGCCGCGCTCTTCAAGATCGCCTAGCTCACAGCCGGGCGGCAAGCTGCGAGGCAAGCGTGGGGCGCGAGGTGGCGCGCCACAGCACGCTGAGTTCGAAATGCGGTAGGCCTTCACCGTCGCGGATGCCGGTGAAACGTACACCGCCGTGCTGCAGCACGGTCGCCGACTGCGGCAGCAGCGAGGCCCCGATGCCGGCCGCCACGCACGACAGCACGGTGAGGGTGCGGTTGGCCTCCTGCACCACCCGCACCTCGTGCCCCGCGCGGCGGATGGCGCCGACGATGCCCGCCCGCACGGCCGGCAGTTGCCGCTCGGGAAACCAGACCAGGCCCAGCTGCGCCACGTCGGCCAGGCCTATGCAGCCGTCGTCCCCGACCGGGTGGCCCGTGGGAATGGCGGCCACCAGGCGTTCGTGCCGCACGATCTTTTCGCGTACACGGCCACCCAGCGGCACCGGCGGGTGCAGCAGGGCCAGGTCGATGGTGCCCTGGTCGAGCGCGGCCAACTGGTCGGCGTTGCCCATCTCGCTGAGCACCACCTCGACGCCCGGGAATTCGCTGCGCAGCAGGCGCAGCGCCTCGGGCAGCACCTCGTAGACGGCGTGGGTGACGAAGGCGATGTGCAGCCGCCCTGCCTTGCCGCCCGCGATGGCGCGGGCACGCAGCGTGGCCGACTCGGCCAGCGCGAAGCTGGCACGCACGTCGTCGATGATGGCGCGGCCGGCCACCGTCAGCACCGCGCCGCGGCGCGACCGGTCGAACAGGCGTACGCCCAGGTCGGCCTCCAGCCGTGCCAGGCTCTGGCTCAGGGCCGGCTGGGCGACGCCGAGCAGTTCGGCCGCCTTGGTGAGGCTGCCGGTGTCGGCGACCGCGATCAGGTAGCGCATGTGGCGAGTTTCCATGCGGACACTATAGGCGCGCCGCCGCCGCTCTCCCGCCGGGCCGCTACAGCGGGGTGAACACCTCGCTGGCGCGCGGCATCGGCAGGCCGAGTGCTTCGGCCAGGCCGCCGATGGCCTCCATGGCGGCATCGTCCACGCCCTGCGGATGGCGGTAGACCTCCATCCAGGTTTCGCGGCCATCGGCCGCGGCGCCGGGCCGCCGCAGCAGTTCGGCCTCCAGGCCGGCGTGGGACTGCCGCAGCTGCTGCTGGAAAGCGCGCACCCGCGGCAGCCACACGGCATGCTCGGCCGCTGGAAGCTTGTAGTACACGTACAGCACGCGCGCAGGGAGGGTCGTCATTGTTTGTCGATCTTCATGGTGGTGACCAGGTGGTTCCATTTGTCGACCTCGGCCGCCAGAATTTTGTGCAGGTCTTCCGGCGAACCGCCGCGCGCGTCGATGCCCAGTTCCAGGAATTTGGCGCGCACCTCGGGCAGGGCCATCGCGGCGTTGATTTCCTTGTTGAGGCGCTCCACCACGGCCGGGGGCGTCCGGGCCGGCGCGGCCATGCCGTTCCAGGCGGTGACGTCGTAACCCTTGACGCCGCTTTCGGCCAGCGTCGGCACGTCGGGCAGGGTACGGGAGCGGCTGCCCGAGGACACGGCCAGCACCCGCACATCGCCGCTGCGCACCAGCGGCAGCACCGGCGAGACGATCTCGAAAGCGACCGAGATTTCCTGGCTCTTGAGCGCCAGCATCAGCGCCGGTGTGGCCTTGTAGGGCACCAGGGTGGCCTTCACCCCCGTCAGGCTCTGGAACAGCAGGGCCGACATGTGCTGGCCGCTGCCGATGCTGACGGTGCCGATGGTGTACTTGTCGGGGTTGGCGCGGGCCTTGGCCAGGAAATCCTGTGCGCTCCGGATATCGGAGTTCTTGTCGACCAGCATCGCGACCTCGAAGAAACCCATGGCCGAGATCGGCTGGAAATCGCGCAGGATGTCGTAGGGCAGCTTGCGGAACAGCGCCTGGCTCACGGCGTTGCCGTAGTTCATGTGCAGCAGGGTGTAGCCGTCGGGTTCGGCCTTGGCCACGGTGTCGGCGGCCACCAGGCCGCCTGCGCTGGGTTTGTTGTCGATGACGATGGGCTGGCCCATGGAGACCGACATTTTCTGCGCGATGAGGCGCGCCGTGATGTCGGCCACGCCGCCGGGCGCGTAGCCCAGCACCAGCCGGATGGGGCGTACCGGGTAGGGCTGCGGGGCCTGCTGGGCCTGGACGGGGCCGGCCAGCAGGACGCACAGGCAGAGCGCCAGGGCATCCAGGGGGCGAAGGACTGCGGCTCGGGAAGGGGTGAACATGTGTGTCTCCTGCTTTGCTTCTGGAAAACCGGGCCCGGTCGCCTACTTGCCCAGCCCGCGCCAGCGCGCGACCAGGCGGGTGTCGATGTCGAACAGGTCCAGGCAGCGGCCCACTGTGTGGTCGACCATGTCGTCCAGGCTTTTGGGCTGGGCGTAGAAGGCCGGTACCGGCGGCATGACGATGGCGCCGATCTCGGTGGCCTGCGTCATGGAGCGCAGGTGGCCCAGGTGCAGGGGCGACTCGCGCACCATCAGCACCAGCCGCCGGCGCTCCTTGAGCACCACGTCGGCCGCGCGTGTCAGCAGGCTGCTGGTGGTGCCCCAGGCGATCTCGGCCAGCGAACGCATGGAGCACGGCGCGATGACCATGCCCATGGTCCGGAACGAACCCGAGGCGATGGTGGCGCCGACGTTCTTCACGTTGTGGACCTCACCCGCCAGGGCCTCGACGTCGCGCAGGGACAGCGCCATTTCGGCGGCCAGCGTGATGCGCGCCGAATCGGTCATCACCAGGTGCGTCTCGATGCCGCTGCCCTGCAGCGCCTGCAGGATCCGCACGCCGTAGACGATGCCGGAGGCACCGCTGATGCCGACCACCAGCCGGCGGGGTGTGGCGCCCCCGGGCGCCGCACCGGTGTCGAGGGGGCTTGCCATGGGCGCCCCTTCAGGAACCGGAACCGGACGGGGGGCCGGGACGGAACTTGGATTCCGCCTTCACGTCGTTGCGCTGCTGGCCCAGGCTGATGAGGCCGTTCTCCAGGTAACGGCCGGTGGCGGCGCGCGCCGCAGCGGCGTCCCACTGCGGCAGCCAGTCCCCGAGGGAATAACCGAACCAGGGCGACTGCGGCCGCAGTTTGGGCAGGCCCATCTCCTCCCAGATGGACTTGGCGCGCTGCATGTACTCCTGCGTGGGCAGGGCCAGCGGCGGCATGTCGCCCTTCATGGTGGCGTCCATCAGCAGGGTGGAGTCCTGCTCGCCATCGTTCTCGCGCTTGGGGCCGTGGCCCTGGCCCCGGTGGTCCAGGGTGCGTACGTCGGCCACCGGGTTCATGCGGTAGGCCATGGCCCAGAACAGCGCGTCGGCGTTGTCGGGGTCGATGTCGTCGTTGATGGCGATGCAGATCTTGCCGCAGTCGCCCTTGAAGAAGGCCGCGCCGTACAGCGCACGCCAGATCTCGGTGCTGGGCATGCCCTTCTCGACCGTGATCATGGTCACGCGCAGCAACCCGGTCAGCGGTTCGTGCAGCGACACCCGCTTGACGCCGCGGATGCCCAGCGTGCCCTTGAGATGGGCCAGGAACAGCGGCTCGTAGGCCACGCGTTTGATGACACTCGACTCGCTGGGCGCGACCTGGCTGATGTACGAGGGGATGATGGGGTTCTGCCGGTGCGTGATCGCGGTGATCTTCATCGGCAGGTTGAACTCCTCCAGCGCCACGTGGCCGTGCGACTCGCCGAAGGGGGCCTCGGGCTCCAGGAATTCGAGGTCGATCAGCCCCTCGATCACGATTTCGGCCTGCGCCGGCACCAGCAGGTCCACGCTGCGCGCCCGGGTGACCTCGATCGGCACGCCGGCCAGCCCGCCGGCCACCTCGAACTCGTCCATGCCGATGGGCAGCTTCTGCGGGCCCATGAAGGCGACGTAGGGCGGGCAGCCCAGCACCACGGCGCAGGGCATGGTCTTGTGGCCGGCCTTTTTCCAGGCCTGGTAGTGCAGGTAGCCGCCCGCCCCGCCGACACGGGTGGCCATACGCACCACCAGCCGGTCGGATGCCTTGAGCGCGCAGCGGTAGGTGCCCATGTTCTGCACACCGGTCTCGGGGTCCACGGTGATGACATTGGCGGCCGACAGCGTGGGCGCGCTGTCGAAACCCGGGGTGGACACGGGGATGGGCAGCATGTCCAGGCCCTTGCCCTCACCCAGCAGCGCACCGCCTTCGTGGACCACCTCCTGGCAGACCGCGCCGGTCACCAGCTTCGGCGGGATGGGATGGGCCAGGGCATGGTCCCACTTGGCCTGGATGCCCTCCACCGCGCAGCCCATGCCCACGCTGTAGATCTCGCGGTTGGCGGCCAACGCGCCCACCACCACCGGCATGGCGTACCGGCGGCCTTGCTGGTTGACGATGTTGGTGAAAAGAAAGGCCTTGCGTTCCGGCTCGTCCATGCCGCCGACGAACTGCCAGCGTACCAGGGGGTGCAGTTCGGAGTCCTTGTCGATGGGACGGTCCACCACCTGCAGCAGCCCGCGCTGCCGGAGCGTTTCCAGGTGGTCGTGCAGGTCGGGGTAACCGGGCGTGTGGTCGGGCATGGTGTCTCCTGAGGCCGTGTCTTGCGGCCGTTTTATAGCCCCCGCCCCGTGAGAAAAACTGGGGGAGAGGTTCAGGAAACATCATGCGCGCGCCGCAGGCGCCGGCCACTGCCGGGGTGGTGGCCGGCGGATGCCGGGCTGCGCGGCGCTACACCAGCAGCGCGTTCACCCGGCGCACGTAGGCGGCCGGGTCGTCCGGCAGCCCCCCCTCGGCCAGCAGGGCCTGGTCGAACAGGATGTGGGCCAGGTCGTGGAAATGCACGCTGCCGTCGAGCTTCTTCACCAGCGGGTGCTCGGGGTTGACCTCCAGCACCGGCTTGGTTTCCGGGGCTTTCTGGCCGGCCTGCTTGAGCATGCGGGCGAGCTGGGTGCTCATGCCGTGCTCCTGCACCACCAGGCAGGCGGGCGAGTCGACCAGGCGGGTGGTGGCGCGCACGTCCTCGGCCTTGTCCTTGAGGGCTTCCTTGAGTTTGGCCAGCAGGGGCTTGAAGGTCTCGGCGGCTTCTTCGGCAGCCTTCTTTTCCTCTTCGTCCTGCAGTGTGCCCAGGTCGACCGCACCCTTGGCGACCGACTGCAGCGGCGTGCCGTCGAAGTCGTGCAGGTAGTTCAGCGCCCACTCGTCCACCCGGTCGGTCATCAGCAGCACTTCGATGCCCTTCTTCTTGAAGACTTCGAGGTGCGGGCTGTTCTTGGCCGCCGCCAGGCTGTCGGCGGTGATGTAGTAGATGGCGTCCTGGCCTTCCTTCATGCGGCTCTTGTAGTCGGCGAAGGAGACGCTGGCACCGTCGGTGCTGGTGGAGGCGAAACGCAGCAGCTTGGCGATACGTTCGCGGTTGCCGAAGTCCTCGCCCAGGCCCTCCTTGAGCACCGAGCCGAATTCGGCGTAGAACTTCGCGTACTTGCCGCTGTCGTCGGCGAACTCGGCGGCAGCCTCGGCCGCGGTGGTGGCCGTCGCGTTCTTGTCGGCCACGTCGGTCACGTCGGCCAGGCCCTCGGTCGGTTCGGGCGCCGGCACGGACTCGCCCGAGCCCACGTCGATCTTGCCTTCGCCGCTCTCGGGGGCGGTCTTCTGCTTTTTCGCCAGGTCTTCCAGCATGGACAGCACCCGTTTGGTGCTGCCTTCGCGGATGGCGCGTACGTCGCGGCTTTCCTGCAGCAGCTCGCGGCTGACGTTGAGCGGCAGGTCGGCCGAGTCGATCACGCCCTTGACGAAACGCAGATACGAGGGCAGCAGCGCCTCGGCGTCGTCCATGATGAAGACACGCTTGACGTAGAGCTTGACGCCGGCCTTGCTGTCGCGGTTCCACAGGTCGTAGGGGGCCTTGGCCGGGATGTAGAGCAGCTGGGTGTATTCGGTGCTGCCCTCGACCCGGTTGTGGCTCCAGGCCATGGGCGCTTCGCTGTCGTGGCTGATCTGCTTGTAGAACTCGGTGTACTGCTCTTCGGTGATGTCCTTCTTGGCACGCGTCCACAGGGCGCTGGCCTTGTTGACGGTTTCCCATTCGCCGGTCTTCACCATGTCGCCGGGCTGGTCGTTCTCGCCTTCTTTCCACTCTTCCTTTTCCATCAGGATGGGCAGGCTGATGTGGTCGGAGTACTTGCCGATGATCTGCTTGAGTTTCCAGGCGTTGAGGTAGTCCTCGGCGTCTTCGCGCAGGTGCAGGATGACGCTGGTGCCGCGCTGGCTGCGGTCGATCTGCTCGACCTCGAAGTCTCCCGCGCCGCCGCTGGTCCAGCGCACGCCTTCGGTGGACAGCACACCGGCGCGGCGCGACTCGACCACAATCTTGTCGGCGACGATGAAACCCGAGTAGAAACCCACACCGAACTGGCCGATGAGCTGCGCGTCGGACTTCTGGTCGCCCGACAGCTTGCTCATGAAGTCCTTGGTACCACTCTTGGCGATGGTGCCCAGGTTGTCGATGGCTTCCTGCTCGGTCAGGCCGATGCCGTTGTCGGCGATGGTCAGCGTGCGGGCCGCCTTGTCGAAGGACACCCGCACGTCGAGATTGGGTTTGTCTTCGTACAGCGAGGGATGGTTGATGGCCTCGAAACGCAGCTTGTCGCAGGCGTCCGACGCGTTGGAAATCAGCTCGCGCAGGAAGATTTCCTTGTTGGAGTACAGCGCGTGGGTGACGAGGTGCAGCAACTGGGCGACTTCGGCCTGGAAAGACAGGGTTTGTTTGCTCATGGCTGGAAAAGTAAAAAAGACGAAGGGGGCAGACGCCCGCGGTGCGAAAAGGCACGCGGCGCCGTACAACACGGGGATGTGGGGCCGTATTCTCGCGGCTTCAAGGCCTGGAATCCGGGGTATGGCTACACTCCGGCGCCATAAACACCCTCCGGAGACCTCCATCATGCGCCGTATTGCCCGCCTCCTGCCCCTGGCCCTGCTGCCCGCCGCCCTGCTGGCGGCCCCGGCCGCGCAGGCCGACACCCTCAAGGTGCTGACCAGCGGCGCCTTCAAGTCGGTGGTGCTGGCGCTGGTGCCGGGCTTCGAGGCCCGTACCGGCCACAAGGTGGAGGTGCAGAACGACACGGCCGGCGCCCTGGCCAAACGCATCGGGGGCGGCGAGGCCTTCGATGTGGTCGTGCTGACCCCCGCCGGGCTGAAACCCTTCGCGGCCGACGGCAAGGTGGCCGCCGACAGCGTGACGCCGCTGGCCCGGGTGGCCATCGGCGTGGCGGTGAAGGCCGGCGCGCCGAAGCCGGCCATCGGCACCGTGGAAGAATTCAAGCAGGCCGTGCTGGGCGCCCGCAAGGTGGCCTACATCGACCCGGCCGCCGGCGGTTCCAGCGGCATCTACCTGGACGGCCTGTTCCAGCGTATGGGCATCGCCGACGCGGTGCACGCCAAGGCAGTGCTGGTGCAGGGCGGCTACGTGGCCGAAAAGCTGGTGAACGGCGAGGCCGACCTGGCGGTGCACCAGATCAGCGAAATCCTGCCGGTGGCCGGCGCGACCCTGGTCGGCCCCCTGCCCGAAGCCATCCAGAACTACACCACCTACGCCGGTGCCGTCAGCGGCAGTACCGCGCATGCGCCGGCAGCCCGGGCTTTCCTGGCCACCCTCTCTGGCCCGGAGGCGGTCGAAACGCTGCGCACCAAGGGCATGACGCCGGCGCACTGAATCAGAAACGCTCGCCCGGCCCCAGGTAGCGCCACTGCCCCACCGGCAGTTGCCCCAGCACCACCTGCCCGATGCGGATGCGCTTCAGGCCGACGACCTTCAGGCCGACCTGTTCGCACATGCGCCGGATCTGGCGTTTTTTGCCCTCTTTGAGCACGAAGCGCAGCTGTTCGGGGTTCTGCCAGTCCACCCGCGCCGGCTTGAGCGGCTGGCCGTCCAGCGACAGGCCATGGCACAGGCGTGCCAGCTGCTCGCGCGGGTAGGCGGCCTGCACGTCGCCGGTGACCTCGCCGTAGTGCACCCGCACCAGGTATTCCTTCTCGATGCCGGAGTCCTCGCCGATGAGTTGGCGTGCCACGCGGCCGTCCTGCGTGAGCACCAGCAGGCCGACGGAATCGATGTCGAGCCGCCCGGCCGGCGCCAGGCCGCGCAGCTGCTGCAGGGAGAAACGGTGTTTCGACAGGTCGCCGGCCCAGTGTGTCTGCGCCTGCACCAGGGTGGCGGCGGGGGTGTGGCCGTCCTCGGCCTGGCCGCTGACGTAGCCCATGGGCTTGTGCAGCAGGATGGTGACCTGCTGCTGCTGGTGGTCGTCGGCGCGGCGGTCCACCTCGACCCGGTCGGCCGGGGTGACCTTGATGCCCATGACCGCGACCTGCCCGTTGACCCGGACCCAGCCGCGGTCGATCCAGTCGTCGGCCTCGCGGCGCGAGCACAGGCCCAGCTCCGCCATACGTTTGTTCAGGCGCACCGGGCCATCGGCCGCACCAGGTACATCGGGGGCACCGCCGCGTACCGCCCCGGCAGGCGCCGGGGCCCGGCGCATGCGGGAGGCCGGGCCGGGGGGCAATGGGCCGCGGGAAGGGGGAGGAGCGTTCATGGGAGGCAGGATTCTAGGCGGCGGGGCGGCAGGCCCGGGTATTTTCCTCCTCAGTCGGCCAGCAGCCGGTAACCCACGGCGGTTTCGGTCAGCAGGTGGCGCGGCTGGGCCGGGTCGGGCTCCAGTTTCTGCCGCAGGTGGCCCATGTAGATACGCAGGTAGTGGTTCTGCCCGGCATGGGACGGCCCCCACACTTCGCGCAGCAGCTGGCGGTGGGTCAGCACCCGGCCGGCGTGGTGGGCCAGCACCGACAGCAGCCGGTATTCGATGGGCGTCAGGTGCACCTCGACTCCTTCGCGGCGCACCAGGCGCGCAGCCTGGTCGATCTCGACCGCGCCGAAACGGAACAGCGTGTTGTCCGCGCCGGCGCCGCGTTCGGCGGCGGCCCGGCTGCGGCGCAGGCTGGCGCGCACCCGGGCCAGCAGTTCGCCGGTGCCGAAGGGTTTGGTCAGGTAGTCGTCGGCGCCGGCGTCGAGCGCGGCGATCTTGTCGGCCTCGTCGCTGCGCGCCGACAGCACGATGATGGGCACCTCGGACCAGCCGCGTACATCGCGGATCAGCTCCAGCCCGTCGCCGTCGGGCAGGCCCAGGTCGACCACCAGCAGGTCGGGCTTGCGCGTGCCGGCATCGGCCAGACCGCGCCGCGCGCCCTCGGCCTCGACCACCCGCCAGCCCTCGCCTTCCAGCGCCTCGCGCACGAAGCGGCGGATCTGGGGTTCGTCCTCGATGACGATGGCGGTGGGCGGTGAGGACATGGCGTCGGTCGGACTTCGGAGGGGGTCAGGCGGCGGCCGGGCCGGATTCGGCCGGGTCGGTGGCCAGCGGCGGCGGGTCGCGGCGCGGCAGGGTGATGGTGAATTCTGCACCGCCGCCGGCCGCCGGTGCCGCGGCCACACGCCCGCCGTGCGCCTCGACGATGGCCCGCACGATGGCCAGGCCCAGGCCGACGCCGGGCACCGCCGACTCGGGCGCACCGCGGGTGAACTTGTCGAACAGGGTGTCCTCCCGGCCGCGCACCGCCTCCGGCAGGCCGGGGCCCTGGTCGGACACCGACAGCAGCAGTGTGTCGGGCGTGGCAGAGGCGGCCACCACGATGGGGGGGGCTCCGTGGCGGGCGGCATTTTCCAACAGGTTGGCGAGCACCCGCTCCATCAGCACCGCATCGCATTCGACCAGGGGCAGGTCGTACGGGATATGGGTGACCACGTCGGCGCCCCCGAGGGCGCCGCGCGCCGCACGGATGGCACTGCCGGCCAGCTCCTCGATCGACTGCCAGTCGCGGCGCAGGTGCACACCGCCGCTCTGCAGCCGGGCCATGTCCAGCAGGTTGTTGACCAGGGCGTGCAGCTCGTGCGCCTGCCGCACCATGGCGGCAGCGGTTGCCTGCTGCGGCGCGGCCAGCGGCGGCGCCGAGCCGCGCAGCGACTCCGCCAGGCCGATCAGCGCGGTGAGGGGTGTGCGTACGTCGTGCGACAGGGCCGCCAGCAGGGCGTTGCGCAGGCGCTCGGACTCCATCTCCACCACCGCCTCCTGCGCCACTTCGACGTAGTGCACCCGCTCCAGCGCGATGGCGATCTGGCGCGCCAGCGTCTGCAGCTGCTGCATCTGCTCGGGAACGAGCAGCCAGCGGGGGTGTGCGGGCTTGAGCGCCAGCACCCCGCGTACCCGCATCGGCGCCTGCAGCGGCATGTAGTGCCAGGCATGGCCGGACAGGGTGGCGGTGGCCAGGCCGGCGCTGCTGGCATTACGCAGGGCCCAGTCGGCCACGCTGGCGTCGAGGTCGGCCGGCCCGTCGGCCGGCATGGCCAGGCGCTCTCCGGTGCCCGAGGGCCGGCCGCCGGCGCCCTCGGGCACCAGCACCAGGGCCTGGCCGCCGAAGGTCTGCTGCACCGCAGCGGCGCCCAGGGCCACCACCTGCTCGGCCTGGAGCGCAGCCGACAGTTCGCGCGCCAGCGCGAACAGGGCATGCGCCCGGTCCTCGCGGCTGGCGGCGATGCGGACCTGGAAATGCAGGCCCGCCGTGAGCTGGCCGGCGGTGAGCCCCACCGCCAGCATGACGGCGAAGGTGACGAGGTACTGCACGTCGCTGACCGAAAACGACAGCCGCGGTGCCACGAAAAAGAAGTCGAAGGCCAGCACGTTGAGCAGCGCCGCCAGCGCCGACGGCCCGCGGCCCCAGCGCATGGCCACGCCGAGTACGCCGAGCAGGAACAGCATGACGATGTTGGAGAGCTCCAGCGCCCCGCTGAGCAGGGAGGCCAGCGCGGTGATGGACGCACAGGCCGCGACGGCCCAGGCATACCCCTGCCAGCCGCTGCCATGGCGCGCCACGGTTTCGGCGCCACCGTCCGCCGCCAGGTCGTCCAGGGGTTGGCCCGGGGAGGTGCGCTGCCGAGCCGGGTCCTGCCCGCCTTCGGCACCGAAAGCCGGCGCGGCCAGCCGGCGGCTGCTGGGGGCCGGCGCAGCCTCCAGCAGGTCGAGCGCCGGTGCCAGCCGGGCGATACGCTGGCGCACGCCGCCGGTGCGGCCCACCGTGCCGTCGAACAGGGCCGGTGGCAGCCAGCGCCGGGCCCGTCCGATCCAGCCGCGCAGGCGGCCGGCCGGCCGGCCCAGCACCAGCATGGCGCAGTTGCGGCGCCGGGCATGGTCGGCCAGCGCCTCGGCCACATCGGTGGCGGCCAGCACGGCGGTTTCGCCCCCGAGCTGTTCGGCCAGCTGCAGCACCGCCAGCACCCGGTCGCGCCGGGCGGTGGTGAGTGACGCGAGGCGTGGTGTTTCCACATAGGCCGCGTGCCAGCGCACGTTGAGCTGGCCCGCCAGCCGGGCGGCGGTGCGCACCACCTGCTCGGCGCCTGCGTGCTGGCCCACACAGGCCAGGATGGCGCCCGAGGTGTTCCAGGCCCCTGCCCCCCCCTCCTCGCCGGTGCCGGACTCGACGCGGTAGCTGCGCACGTCGTCCTCGACGTGTTCGGCGGTGCGGCGCAGGGCGATCTCGCGCAGCGCGATGAGGTTGCCCTTGCGGAAAAAATTGCGGGCCGCGCGCTCGGCCTGCTGCGGCAGGTAGACCTTGCCCGCAGTCAGGCGGGCCAGCAGTTCGTCGGGGGTGACGTCGATCAGCACCACCTCGTCGGCGGCGTCCAGCACGGTGTCGGGCACGGTCTCGTGCACCCGGATGCCGGTGATGGCGCCGACCGTGCCGTTGAGGCTTTCGAGGTGCTGTACGTTGAGCGCGGTCCAGACCTCGATGCCGG
Source organism: Pseudomonadota bacterium (assembly GCA_040390235.1). Classification (GTDB taxonomy): domain Bacteria; phylum Pseudomonadota; class Gammaproteobacteria; order Burkholderiales; family Burkholderiaceae_C; genus Xylophilus. The sequence continues at coordinate 50,089 of JAZJYT010000024.1, forward strand.
CGGCGCAGAGTTCTTCCACGTCCTGCCAGCGTTTGGGGTGGCGCGCACCGGGCACGTTGGCGTGGGCCAGTTCGTCGAGCAGCAGCAGTTGCGGATGTGCGGCGAGCGCCCCGTCCAGGTCGAATTCGCGCAGGGTACGCCCGCGCCACTCGATGGTCCGCAGCGGCAGCTGCGGCAGGCCCGCCAGCAGCGCCTCGGTCTCGGCCCGGCCATGGGTTTCGGCCAGGCCGACCAGCACCTCGCGCCCCGCCTCCTGCGCGCGCTGGGCCGCCCCCAGCATGGCGAAGGTCTTGCCGACCCCCGCATTGGCACCCAGGTAGACCCGCAGCCGGCCCCGCCGCGCACGCGCCTCGTCGCCGCGCAGACGGGCGATCAGGTCGTCAGGGTCGGGGCGTTGCGGGGTGGCGGCGGGCATGGAAGGTGCAGCGTAGCACCGGTCAGTGCTGGGCCGGTGCGTGGGCGGCCGCGGCAATGGCGGCCAGATGTTCCTGCCAGGACCGGACGGCGCCGATCTCGCCCTGGACGACACAGGCCAGCACCCGGTCGGTCGCCTCGTCGACCCGGCCGGCGGGCAGCAGCACGTCGAGCCGCACGCGGCCGTCCTGCAGGTGGGGCACGCAGCGCAGCACACCGGCGCCCGGCACCAAGGCCAGGGTGCGGCGCACCTGCCAGGCGTCGGTGCCGAGCACGGTGACGGCCAGCACCACCAGCAGCGGTGCGGTGGGTGTCATTTTCGGGGCCCGAAGGCGCGGTCCGCGGGAGACCGGCGAGAGCATGAAGTCACGGTAGGGGGCATAGGCCACGGCAGCAGCTCCCGTTCAGTGGGTCGCATCGAGGGCGAGGTTGAGCGCCAGCACGTTGACACGTGCCTCCCCCAGGAAACCGCCCAGCGGCTGTTCGGTGTGCTGCGCGATCAGCGCCGCCACCCGCTCCGGCGGCAGCTTGCGGACCCGGGCCACGCGGCCGGCCTGGTAGTAGGCGGCGGCGGGTGTGATGTCCGGGTCCAACCCGCTGGCGGAGGTGGTGACCAGGTCCACCGGCACCGGCGCGGTGTTGCCCGGGTCGGCCGCACGCAGGGCCTCGATGCGGGCCTTGACGGCATCGGTCAGCGCCGGGTTGAGAGGGCCCTGGTTGGCGCCGCCCGAGGCCGCCGCGTTGTTGGGCATGGGCGCGGTGGCCGACGGCCGGCCCCAGAAGTGGCCCGGGTCCGAGAACGCCTGGCCGATGAGCGAGGAGCCCACGGCCTGGCCGTTGCGCAGCACCAGGCTGCCGGCGGCCTGGTCCGGAAAGACGGTGCGTGCGACGCCGGTGACGACCAGCGGGTAGGCGATGCCGGTCAGGACCGACAGCAGGATGAAGAGGGTCAGGGCCGGACGCAGCACCGGGTGCGGTGCCTTGTCCGGCGTACGGGGAATGGTGGCGGTGGTGGTGGTCATGGAACCTCCGAAGGGAAATAAAGGGGGTAAGACAGGAAACGGGCGGCCGGCTCTACGCCATGTGGAACAGCACCAGCACCAGGTCGATGAGCTTGATGCCCACGAACGGCACCAGCAGGCCGCCCAGCCCGTAGATGAAGAGGTTGCGGCGCAGCAGCGCGGCGGCGCCGATGGCGCGGTAGCGCACGCCGCGCAGCGCCAGCGGGATCAGGAACACGATCACCAGCGCATTGAAGATGACCGCCGACAGGATGGCCGACGAAGGGCTGGCCAGCCGCATGACATTGAGCGCGCCGAGCTGCGGGTAGGTGGTGACGAAGATCGCCGGCAGGATGGCGAAGTACTTGGCCACGTCGTTGGCGATGGAGAAGGTGGTGAGCGCGCCGCGGGTCATCAGCAGCGCCTTGCCGGTCTCGACTACCTCCAGCAGCTTGGTGGGGTTGGAGTCCAGGTCCACCATGTTGCCGGCTTCCTTGGCCGCCTGGGTGCCGGTGTTCATGGCCACCGCCACGTCGGCCTGGGCCAGCGCGGGTGCGTCGTTGGTGCCGTCGCCGGTCATGGCGACGAGGCGGCCCTGGGCCTGGTAGTCGCGGATCAGCTTGAGTTTGTCCTCGGGTGTGGCCTCGGCCAGGAAGTCGTCCACGCCGGCCTCGGCGGCGATGGCCGCGGCGGTGAGTTTGTTGTCGCCGGTGATCATCACCGTCTCGATGCCCATGCGGCGCAGTTCGGCAAAACGTTCGCGGATGCCGGTCTTGACGATGTCCTTCAGCTCGACCACACCCACCAGGCGGATGCCGTCGGCCACCGCCAGCGGCGTGCTGCCGCGGCGGGCTACGTCGTCGGCGGCGCGCTGCAGTTCGGCCGGCACACTGCCGCCGAGCGCCTCCACGTAGCGCCGCATGGCGTCCATAGCGCCCTTGCGGATGGCGCGCGGCGCGCCGCCACTGGCCGTGGGCAGGTCGACACCGCTCATGCGGGTCTGCGCGGTGAAGGGCACGAAGACGGCATCGGCCTGGGCCTCGCCGGAGGCCGCGCCCATACGCTGGGCCAGCGCCACGATGCTGCGGCCTTCGGGCGTCTCGTCGGCCAGCGAGGCCAGTGTGGCGGCCAGCGCCACCGCATGCTCGGTCAGACCGGGGGCGGCGATGAAGGCCGAGGCCTGGCGGTTGCCGTGGGTGATGGTGCCGGTCTTGTCCAGCAGCAACACGTCCACGTCGCCGGCGGCCTCGACCGCGCGGCCCGAGGTGGCGATGACGTTGGCCTGCATCATGCGGCTCATGCCGGCCACGCCGATGGCCGACAGCAGCCCGCCGATGGTGGTCGGGATCAGGCACACCAGCAGCGCGATCAGCGCGGTCACCGACACCGCCTGGCCCAGCTGCATCGCATCGACGCTGAAGATGGAAAAGGGCAGCAGGGTGACCGTGACCACCAGGAAGACGATGGTCAGCGCCACCAGCAGGATGCTGAGTGCGATCTCGTTGGGTGTCTTCTGGCGCTTGGCGCCCTCGACCATGCTGATCATGCGGTCGATGAAACCCTCGCCCGGGTTGACGCCGATGCGCACGATGAGCCAGTCCGACAGCACACGCGTGCCGCCGGTGACGGCCGAGAAATCGCCGCCCGATTCGCGGATGACCGGCGCGGATTCGCCGGTGATGGCGGATTCGTCGACCGAGGCGACACCTTCGACCACCTCGCCGTCGAGCGGGACCATGTCACCGGTCTCGACCAGCACCAGGTCGCCCTTGCGCAACTCGTCGGCCTGCTGGGGCAGCCAGGGGCTGCCGTGCAGGGATTTGCCCCGGGTCATCTCCCCCTGCAGGCGGAAGCGCTTGGCCCAGGTGGACTTGCGCAGGCCGCGCAGCGAGGCCGCCTGCGCCTGGGCGCGGCCCTCGGCCATGGCCTCGGCGAAGTTGGCGAACAGCACGGTGAACCAGAGCCAGACCGCGACCGACGCGACGAAGCCGAAGGACTCGCCGTGGCCGCCTGGACCACGCAGGGCGGCGAAGGCGATGCCGGTGGTCAGGATGCTGCCGACGTAGACGACGAACATCACCGGATTGCGCAGCTGCACCTTGGGGTTGAGCTTGGCGAAGGACTGCACCAGGGCCGGGCGCAGCAGCGCCCGGTCGAACAACGAGAATGAAATGGCGGTTTGCATGGTTATTTCTCCCGGATCAGTGGCCGGACCAGAGCAGCAGGTGCTCCACCACCGGACCCAGCGCCAGGGCAGGCACATAGTTCAAAAGACCGACCAGCAGCACCGTGCCGATGACCAGGGTCACGAAGAGGGGCCCGTGGGTCGGCAGCGTGCCGGCGGTGACCGCCAGGCGTTGTTTGCGGGCGAAGCCGCCGGCCATGGCCAGCACCGGCACGATGACGGCGAAGCGGCCGAACCACATGGCGACGGCCAGCAGCACGTTGTAGAAGGGGGTGTTGGCCGACAGGCCGGCAAAGGCGCTGCCGTTGTTGTTGGCCGCCGAGGTGAAGGCATAGAGGATTTCGGAAAAACCGTGCGCACCGGGGTTGGCGATGCCCGCCTTGCCGAGGTCCGCCAGTACCGCCACGGCGGTGCCGAGCAACACCAGGGTAGGCGTGGCCAGGATCACCACCGAGACCATCTTCATCTCGTAGGACTCAATCTTCTTGCCCAGGTACTCGGGTGTGCGGCCTATCATCAGCCCGGCGATGAACACCGCCAGGATGGCGAATACCAGCATGCCGTAGAGGCCGGAGCCGACCCCGCCGAAGACCACCTCGCCGAGCTGCATCATCACCAGCGGCACCAGACCGCCCAACGGCGTCAGCGCGTCGTGCATGGTGTTCACCGCGCCGCAGGAGGCGGCGGTGGTGATGACGGTGAAGAGGCTGCTGGCGGCGATGCCGAAGCGCGTTTCCTTGCCTTCCATGTTGCCGCCGGCCTGGGCCAGCAGCGGCTGGTCTGGCGCGGCATGGGCCGCCTGGTCCACGCCGAGCGCGGCGATGGCCGGGTTGCCGGCCTGCTCGGCCGGGGTGATGACCAGCACCGCCACGACGAACATCACCGCCATCGCGGCAAAGAGGGCCCAGCCCTGGCGCCGGTCGCCGATTTCGCGGCCGAAGGCGAAGCACAGCGCCGCGGGGATCAGGAAGATGGCCAGCATCTGCAGCAGGTTGCTTGCGGCACTCGGGTTCTCGTAGGGGTGTGCCGAGTTGGCGTTGAAGAAGCCGCCGCCGTTGGTGCCCAGCATCTTGATGGCCTCCTGCGACGCAACCGGGCCCATGGCCAGGGTCTGGGTGTCGGACTTCATGTCCTCCACCACCGGCTTGCCGTCGGTGCCCAGCACCGGTTGCCCGTCGGTGCCGGTCTTCGGCTGCTGGTAGGCCACTGCCTCCAGCGTGTGCACCTCCTTGTAGCCGTCGAAGTTCTGGATCACGCCCTGGCCTACGAACACGGTGGCGAGCACCAGCGACAGCGGCAACAGCACCCACAGGGTGATGCGCACCAGGTCGGCCCAGAAGTTGCCGAGCATGCCGGTGGCCCGGGCGGTAAAGCCGCGGATCAGCGCGAACACCACCGCGATGCCGGTGGCCGCGGACAGGAAGTTCTGCACCGTGAGCGCCAGCATCTGCACCAGGTAGCCCATGGTGGACTCGCCGGCATAGCCCTGCCAGTTGGTATTGGTGACAAAACTCACCGCCGTGTTGAAGGACGAGTCCACCGATACCGCACCGAAGCCTTGCGGATCGAGCGGCAGCACGCCCTGCAAACGCTGCAGGGCATAAACGGCAACGACACCGAGGATGTTGAACGCCAGCACCGCCAGCGCGTAGGGTTTCCAGCCCATCGAACGGCGGCCGTCGACACCGGCCAGGCGCAGGATGCCGGCTTCGGTGCCCAGCATCCAGGCCGGTAGCCGGCCGGTGGACACCGCGGTGAGAAAACGGCCCAGCGGCAGCGCGAGCGCCACCAGCAGCACCAGGAAAAGCGCCAGCAGGGTCCAGGAGGCGGTGTTCATCACAGTGCCTCCGCCCGGAACAGGGCCACGACCAGGTAGACCAGCAGCGCGATGGCGCACAGCCCCGCGGCACTGTAGACATAGACCTGCGCGATCATGACCGTCCCCCGCGCGGGGCCTCGATTTTTTCGAAGGCCTGCACCATCGCCGCCGTCGCGCCCCAGAGCAGCGCGATGCCGCCCAGGGCCAGAAGTTCGATCCACCACATGTCGTGCCTCCGCACATCAAAACGATGAACCGAGCGTAGGCAGAGACGTATAAAAACAGGGGTGAAAGCGCAGGCCGCGCCGTATAAAAAGCGTAAACACCACCGGGACGGCGTAAAAAGACCCCAGGGAGTCCAGGGCCGGAATCCTTTCTGAAAGCTGACGGCGGAACACCCGCACCGCCTGCGCAAAAGATGCCTGGCAGAGGAACCGCCTCCCCTGTAACCGGGCGTGCGCCGCGGCGGCCGGGTGGCAGAAGCGGGTCAGCCGACCTGCGCCTGTTTAGGTGTTTTCCCCGCAGGCCCGGCGGAAGGGGCTGGCTATCATCGTCCGCTCCAACTGAAGGGGGACTCTCATGAAAAAACTGCTTTCCTTGGCCGCTGTCGCGGCTGCCGCGCTCGCCACCATCGGCGCCCACGCCCAGGACTACCCGCGCAAGGACCACCCAATCACCATCGTTGTGCCTTTCGCTGCCGGCGGCCCCACCGACCGCGTGGCGCGCGACCTGGCCGAGGCGCTGCGCAAGCCGCTCGACGGCCAGAACGTCATCATCGACAACACGGCAGGCGCCGGCAGCTCCATCGGTGCGGCCAAGGTCGCCCGGGCCGCGCCGGACGGCTACACCCTGCTGCTGAACCACATCGGCATGTCCACCATGCCTTCGCTGGTGCGCAACCTGCCGTTCAGCGTGGAGACCAGCTTCGAGTACCTGGGCGTGATCAACGACGTGCCCATGACGCTGATCTCCAAGCCCGCCATGCCGGCCAACAACTTCAAGGAACTGTCGGGCTGGATCGCCGCCAACAAGGGCAAGATCAACCTCGGTAATGCTGGCGTGGGCTCGGCCTCGCACCTATGCGGCCTGCTGTTCCAGAGCGCCATGAAGACCGAGATGACGCCGGTTCCCTACAAGGGCACCGCGCCGGCCATCACCGACCTGATCGGCGGCCAGATCGACCTGCTGTGCGACCAGACCACCAACACCTCGGCCTTCATCGAGACCAAGAAGGTCAAGGCCTACGCCGTGACCACGCCCCATCGCCTCGCCACGCCGCTGCTGAAGGATCTGCCGACGCTGCAGGAGTCCGGCCTGAAGGGCTTCGAGGTCACCATCTGGCACGGCCTGTACGCGCCCAAGGGCACGCCGCCCGCGATCCTGACCAAGCTCAACAACGCCATCCGCGCCGCGCTGAAGGACCCCGACTTCATCAAGAAGGAGCAGGACCTGGGTGCGGTGGTGAACAGCGACGACCGCCTCACGCCGGAGGGACACAAGAAGTTCCTGCACGCCGAAATCACCAAGTGGACGCCGATCATCAAGGCGGCCGGCGTGTACGCCGACTGACCCCGGCAGCCGCCTTGCAGGACAAGCCGTCCGCGCCTACCCGGCCGGACGGCTTTTTCTTTTTTTGTAGAGCACTGGAGACAAGAACCATGACAACCACTCCCCGCATGAAGAACCGCCGCCTGGCCACCGCAGCCGCCCTGGCGTCCCTCACCCTGGCCGGCCTCGCGCTGGCCCCCGCCGCCTGGGCGCAGAATGCCTGGCCCACCAGGCCGGTGCGCATCGTCGTGCCCTTCGCCCCTGGCGGCACCACCGACATCCTGGCGCGCGCCGTCGCGCCGGAGCTGTCCAAGGCCTTCGGCCAGCAGTTCATCATCGACAACCGTGCCGGCGCCGGCGGCAACGTGGGCGCCGACATCGTGGCCAAGGCCGCGCCCGACGGCTACACCCTGCTGATGGGCACCGTGGGCACCCACGGCATCAACCGCGCGCTCTACCCCAAGATGCCCTTCGACCCGATCAAGGACTTCGCCCCCATCACCATGGTGGCGGCGGTGCCGAACGTGATGGAGATGAACGCCGAGAAGGCCAAGGCCCTGGGCATCCACAACGTCAAGGATTTCATCCGCGTGGCCAAGGAGCGGCCGGGCAAGTTCAACATGGCGTCGAGCGGCAACGGCACCTCGATCCAGATGGCGGGCGAGCTGTTCAAGACCATGACCGGCACCTACATGGTCCACTTCCCGTACCGCGGCTCGGCCCCGGCCGTGATGGACATGATCGCCGGCAACATGGACGTGATGTTCGACAACCTGCCCTCCTCCATGCAGCAGATCAAGAGCGGCAAGCTGGTCGCGCTGGCGGTCACCAGCGCACAGCGCTCGCCCGCCCTGCCGAACGTTCCGACGGTGGAAGAAGCCGGAGGCCCGCAGCTGAAAGGCTACGAGGCCAGTTCCTGGTTCGGCCTGCTGGCACCCGCGGGCACCCCGCCCGAGATCGTGAACCATATCCAGCAGGAACTCGCCAAGTCGCTGCAGACCGCGACCATCAAGGAAAAGATGCTGGCCCAGGGCGCCATCGCCAGCGGCAGCACGCCCCAGGAGTTCACCCAGCACATCGCCGCTGAACACGTCAAATGGGCCAAGGTAGTCAAGGCCGCCGGAGCAACGGTAGATTGACCAGCGCCGCCAGCCTGCTGAACGCAGAAGAGGGCTTGCCTTAACCCAGCCGGCCCCGGCCGCCGGGCCGCCCCAAGGCCCGGGGCAGCCTCCCCCCTGGGGGGTAGCGAATTACACGGAGCGAAGCGCAGTGAAAAGCCGGGGGGCCAACATCTAGACCCCCCAGACTACGTCTTTGTTTTCGGCGGCGCTGCGCTGGAGCATGTCGATGAAGGGCACGACCCGCTGGCGCAGGGTGACGTTGCCGTCGTTGTGGTGGTGCTCGCCGCCTTCGCCGGCATCGCCCAGCGTCTCGACCACATCGGGGTGGGCTTCGTGCTGGGCCACGGCGGCGCGCAAGGCGGCGATGGCCGCGGGAATCTGCTCCACGGTGATGATGCCCCGCGGTCCCGGCTCCTTGCCGATGATCCTGAGCACCTGCTGGGCGCTGCTTTCGAGCAAGATGACGTCGGCGGTGGCCTGGGATTTGAACTTCAGCATGTCTTGTTCTTCTCTTCGTAGATGTAGTCGCGTTGGAAAGGATAGACCGACTGTGCTCCGGGAAGGCGGCCGCTGTCGATACGGCCGTCGGGCCGGGTGGCGAGCACCTGGTGCAGCGAGATCCAGCCGTGTTCGAAACTCATGGCGCAACCCGAAAGATACAAGCGGTAAGCCTGGAGGATACGCTCGGCGCGGCCTGCGTCGCTGGTGGCCGCCAGGACACGCCGGGCGTCGTCCAGCTGGGCCTCCAGTGCATCGGACCAGGCCCACAGGGTGCGGGCATAGTGGGGCCTGAGGTTTTCCACGTCGACCGTCTCCAGGCCGCCGGCGGCCATGTCGTGCAGCACCCGGCTGGCGTGGATGAGCTCGCCGCCGGGGAAGATGTATTTTTCGATGAAGTCGCCCATGCCGCTGCCGAGTTGTGCATTCTCCAGCCCGCCTGCGGTAATACCGTGGTTCATCGCCAGGCCACCGGGCGCCAGCAGGTCGTGTACCTGCCGGAAGTAGGCCACCATGTTGGCCCGGCCGACATGCTCGAACATGCCGATGGAGGAAATCTTGTCGAAGGGCTGGCCCGTGTCGAGGTCGCGGTAGTCGCGCAGTTCGACCCGCACCCGGCCGCCCAGGCCGCGCTCGTCGATCAGCCGCTGCACATGGGCATGCTGGTTGCGCGACAGGGTGATGCCGGTGGCCTCCACGCCATAGTGTTCGGCCGCCCACAGCAGCATGGCGCCCCAGCCGCAACCGATGTCGAGGAAACGTTCACCGGCGTGCAGGTCGAGCTTGCGGCAGATGTGGTCGAGCTTGGCCTCCTGCGCCTCGGCCAGCGTCATGCCGGCCGTGCGGTAGTAGGCACACGAGTACACCCGCCGCGGGTCGAGCCACAGCGCATAGAAGTCATCGGACACGTCGTAGTGGAACTGGATCTGCTGCGCGTCCTTGTCCTTCGTATGGGACGCGAGCGACCTGGCGCGGCGCAGCACCTGCGTCCACCAGCCGGTATCGCTGTCGATCGGATTTCCGGGCAGCAGCCCGCCGACCACCTGCATCAGGTCGCGCATGCGGCCCTTGATCTCCACCCGGCCCTCGACGATGGCCTCGCCCAGGGCACCGACCTGCCCGGCCACCAGGCGCGCCAGGGCGGTGGTGTCGCGGATCAGCAGGGTGACGGCGGCCGGCGCCGGCCCGATTTTTCTCCCGTCCGGGAGTTGCAGGGCCACCGACACCGGCAGTTGCCCCAGAAACTGTTCGATCTTGTGCTGAAGGATGAGCTGCATGTGGGAAATTTTTCCGCGAGCGCGGCCGTACGTCAACTGCCGAGATGTGGGACAAACGCGCAACTTGCACCGAAATCGCGCAAAACCCATGCCGCGCCCCGCCATGGCACGGGAACTCACGGGAACTGCCTGCCCGCTGTTTGCTCCAATCCGGTCACGCCGCCATGTTCCGCCTCCCCTCCCCTTTCTCCTTCGCCCCCCGCCGCGCCCCCAGCCGCCCCCTGTGGCCGCTGGCTGCCGCCCTGCTGCTGTCGGGCTGCGCCAGCAGCACCACGGTGGGTTACTACTGGCAGTCGGTCAGCGGCCATGCGGAACTGATGCGCGCGGCCCGGCCGGTGGACGACTGGCTGGCCGATGCATCGACCAGCGATGCGCTGAAGCAGCGGCTGCGGCTGGCGCAGCGCATCCGCAGTTTTGCATCGCGCCAGCTGGGCCTGCCCGACAACGCCAGCTACCACCGCTTCGCCGACCTGGGCCGCTCGGCCGCGGTGTGGAACGTGGTGGCCGCGCCGCCCCTGTCGCTGAAGCTGCAGACCTGGTGTTTTCCGGTCACCGGCTGCGTGGGTTACCGCGGCTACTACAAGCAGGCCGATGCCCGGGAGGAGGCAGCGGCGCTGCACGGCCAGGGCCTGGAGACTGCCGTCTATGGTGTGCCTGCGTACTCCACGCTGGGCTGGTTCGACTGGGCCGGCGGCGATCCCCTGCTCAGCACCTTCATCCGCTACCCGGAGGGTGAACTGGCGCGTATGGTCTTCCACGAACTGGCCCACCAGGTGGTCTACGCGCCGGGTGACACCATGTTCAACGAGTCCTTTGCCACCACGGTCGAGCGTATCGGGCGCGACCGCTGGCTGGCCACCGAGGCATCCGGCCAGGCGCGCGCGGAATACGCCCGCTTCTCCGGCCGCACGGCCGATTTCCGGACGCTGACGGGCGAGACGCGCGAGCGCCTGCAGCAGATCTACGCCCGCAAGGACCAGGCTGTGGACACCACCACCCTGCTGGCGCAGAAGACGCAGGCCCTGCAGGACTTCCGCAGCCGCTACGCGGTCTTGCGCGAACGCTGGGGCGGCGACGCCGCCCAGCTGGCCGGCTACGACGCCTGGGTGGCCGGCGCCAACAATGCCTCCTTCGGCACGCTGGCGGCCTACGACGGGCTGGTACCGGGTTTCCAGGCCCTGTTCGCCCGTGTATCTTCGGCCCCCGGCGACCCCTGGCCACGTTTCTACGCCGAGGTGCGCCGGCTGGCCGACATGCCGCAGAACCAGCGCCATGCCGTGTTGAAGGAGCTGGCGGACGAACCGACCCCGGCAACGCCGTTGACAGCCACAGCGCCGGCGGCCTGAACCGGGCTCTGCCGGCCCCTGCTGCCCGCGGCCGCTCAGGCCAGCGAGGCGACCAGGTCGATGTACTGCTGGCGGGCGCTATCCTGCGCCGTGCCCTTCAGCCGGTTCCAGGCGTCCCACTTGGCGCGCGGCACCATTTCGCTGAAACCGGGGCGGGGTCCGCTGGCATCACCTTCGGTCGCCTGCTTGTACAGCGCGTACATCTTCAGCAGCGTGGGGTTGTCGGGCCGCTGGCCCAGGTCGCGCGAGCCGGCGACGGCCGCCTCGAATGCGGTTTCCAGTGCGGTCATACGGTAGCTCCTGCCGGCTTCGGTGCGGCGAACCAGGCGTTGACCAGCGCCACCCAGCAGGTGGCGCCCAGCGGAATCAGCGCATCGTTGAAATCGTAGCTCGGGTTGTGCAGCATGCAGGGGCCCATGCCGTGGCCGGCCTCGCGGTGGCCGCCGTCGCCGTTGGCCAGGAAGGCATAGGCACCGGGGCGGGCCAGCAGCATGTACGAAAAATCCTCCGCGCCCATGGTGGGCTCCTGCTCCAGCAGGTTGTCCGGGCCGACCACGCCGGCCACCACGCCGCGCAAGAACTCGGCCTCGTAAGCGTGGTTGATGGTGGGCGGGTAGTTGCGGTCGAAGACGAAGTCGCAGGTGGCGCCGAAGGCGGCGCAGGTGTGTTCGGCGATCTGGCGCATACGCGACTCGATCAGGTCCAGCACCCCGATACTGAAGGTGCGCACCGTGCCTTCCATGACACAGGTGTCGGGCACCACGTTGGTGGCTTCCCCGGTGTGGATCATGGTGACCGACACCACCCCCGCGTCCAGCGGCTTGACGTTGCGGCTGACGATGGTCTGGAAGGCCTGCACCATCTGGGCCGCGATGGGCACCGGGTCGATGCCCAGGTGCGGCATGGCGGCATGCGAGCCCTTGCCGCGGATGGTGATCTTGAACTCGTTGGACGAGGCCATGACCGGCCCGGCACTGACCGCCATCTGCCCGGCCTGCATGCCCGGCCAGTTGTGCAGGCCGAATACGGCCTCGACCGGGAACCGGTCGAACAGGCCCTCTTCCACCATGACCCGTGCGCCGCCGCCGCCCTCTTCGGCCGGCTGGAAGATCAGGTGCACCGTGCCGTCGAAATCGCGGTGCTGCGCCAGGTGCTGGGCCGTCGCCAGCAGGATGGTGGTGTGGCCGTCGTGGCCGCAGGCATGCATGCGGCCCGGGTTCCGGCTGGCATGCGCAAAGGTGTTGAATTCGGTGATGGGCAGCGCGTCCATGTCGGCGCGGATGCCCAGGCTGCGGGTGCCGCTGCCGCGTTTGCCGCGGATGGTGCCGACCACACCGGTGCGGCCCAGGCCGCGGTGCACCGGGATGCCCCATTCCTGGAGTTTGGCCGCCACCAGGGCGGAGGTCCGCTCTTCCTCGAAGCCGAGTTCGGGATGGGCGTGGATGTCGCGGCGGATGTCCGCCATGGCCGCTGCCCCGGCCTGGAGGGACTCGATGATCTGCATGCTCTCGCTCCTGTGGCCGGCGATCCGACGGATCGCCGGTGCTCTGGCGGACAGTCTACTGCGGGCGCTGCGTATGCAGGCCGGAGAACCGCCCGAGAAACCCTCCTGTCAGGGTTTCATCAGGGTTTGGGTGCGTCGCCGGCCGCGTTCTTGAGCTGGTCGAGCAGCTTGGCGGCCTTGTCCAGCTCCTCCGGGGTCTGCGGCACGGCCGCCGCCGGGTCCGGCACCGCCGCCGCAGGGGCATCGGGCAGGGCCACGGGCGGAGCCGTTGGCAGGGGCGGTGCGGCCGGAACCGCGGCAGGCATGTCGGGGACGGCGGCCGGTGCGGCGGCGGCCGCTGGCGCGCCAGCGGCAGGGACCACCGGCGCGGCCGGTGCATCGGCGGCGGCACCCTTGGCTGCGTCGAGCATGCCGGGTGGCGGTTGGGCGGCGCCGGCGGCCTGTGCCGCGGCATCGGGCGCTGCCGGGGGAGCCGCCGCATCCGCCCCGGGCAGACCGGGCGCAGCCGGTGCCGCGGCGCCCGCGGGCGCTTCGGGTACTGCGGGCGCGGCATCCTTCGCTGCGTCTTTCGCGGCGTCGGGCGCGGCCGGCAGTTCGTCCTTCTTGGCTTCCGGGGCCTCGGGCTTCTTCGCGCCGCCGGGCAATTCCTTGTCCTTGTCCTTGCCTTCGGGCTTGTCAGCACTGGGCGCGGGGGTGTCTTTTTTCTCCGCATCGGCGGATGGCGCCTTGCCATCGCCGGAAGCAGCGTCTGCGGAGGCTGCCTCCTGGCCCGCTTCAGCGCCGGCCGGCTCGGCGGCACCGGGCGCGGCAGCGGCCTCGCCGGTTGTGGCACCCGCGCCCGGCGCTCCAGAACCCCCGCCGGCACCAGCATCGGCACCGCCGCCCGCGCCGGAGTCGGCTCCGGCCGCAGCCGCTGCTCCGCCTGCGCCGCCCTCGGCACCTGCCGCGGCCTCGGCCGCCGGCGCAGGCGCGCCCGCCGCATCGCCGCCCGCACCACCAGTGCCACCGGCCCCGCCGGCAGCCGCCCCCTCGCCACCGGCTGCCGCGCCGCCCGCTGCGGCACCGGCCGCAGCCGCTGGGGCGGCGCCCGCCCCACTCGCCACCGGCTTGCCGCCATGCTCGGCGACCGCAGCCGCGACCACGGCCTCGGCGCTGACACAGCTGGCGCGCGCCGCATTGGTCTGGGCCTTGGCGGCCTCGACCTCGACCAGCGACTTGTCGATGCCGGCCTGGCCTTCGTCGCGCTTGGCGGTGACGTCGGCGAGCGCCTCTTGCGCCTGGGCGGCCATGTCCTGCGCGGCGGCGGCCGCCTTCTCGCGCAGGGCGTCGGTCTGGGCAGCGACGTCGGCGAGCTTGGCGTTCATGCTCGACTCGACCTCCTTGGCCTGGTCGCCCGGCGGCGAGACGGCGGCCAGTGCGTCGTCCTGGATGCTGGCCAGGTCCTGGTTGGCCGATTCGACGCTGGCGCGCTGCGGCCCGGCCGCACTTTCCGCCGCCGCACCATGGGCCGCCGCCTGCTGCTGGGCGCTGGCGAGCTGCGCCTGCAAGGCAGTACCGACGCCGGCCAGCGCGGCCAGCGAGGCCACCGCGGCGCGGGCCTTGCCGCCGGCATCGCTGGCGGCGGACTCGAAGTTTTCCTTGAGGCTGCCGACCGCGTCGGCCGCGCCTTTGGCACCGGCCTGGGCCTGCTCGATCACCGCCTTGATCTCCGTCTGCGCACTTTCCACCTGGGCCTTGAGGGCCGTGACCTTGGCCTGCGCCTCGCCGGCGGCCGTCTTGGCATCCTTGGCGGTGGACACACATTCGCTCGCCAGGGCCTTGAGCGATGCGACCAGCGGCGAAGACTGTGCCCCCTGGCTGGCCTGGTCGGCCGCGCCGCCCGCCGACATGCCGGCGGCCTTGGCCTTCAGGTCCTCGACCATCTGCTTGGCGCGTGTGATGAGGTCTTCGAACGCCGGTTTGGTGTTGTCGATCAGCGCCCGCATCTCGGCGGCGGGCCGGCGCAGCTGGTCGCGCAGGAAGTCGATCTGGCCGCGCAGCCATGCCACCTTGTCCTTGATCAGGCCGATCGGCACCTGCATCACCGTCAACACGTCGTCGATGCTCTGCACCACCTTGGCTTCGACCGTCTCCACCTGCAGGCGGATGGGCGTGACCGCGGCCACCTTCATGGCGGTGATCTCGTCCTCGACCAGGTTCACCTTTTCGCGCGGCTGCACGAGGTTCAGGAACATGTCGCGCGCCTCGCGCACCTTGGCGGGAACCTTGGGTGGCTGCAGCTTGATCTCGTCGGCGGCGGTGTGCATCTGCTCGCTGACCTGGGTCATCTGCTCCTGCGCCTCGACCAGCGCGGCGCGCACCTGGTCGAGCACGGCGATGACCATGTCGCACGAGGCGCGCACCTGGGCGATCACCGCATCGAGCGCCACGTCGAGCTGGTCGACCACGACCACCGCCTGGTCGAGCAGGCCGAGCGCCGTCTCGCCCGCGGTCTTGACACCCACACGCGCGCCCGCGATGGTGGCCTGGATGCCCGGGATCATGGCCTTGACACCCATGAACAGGGTGCGCGCCACCACCAGCGCCGGGGCCCGGGTGATGTATTCGGTGCAGATGGCGATGGCGTTGTCGCAGCGTTCGTCGGCCTGGTCGAGTTCGGCGCTGGCCTGCACCAGCACGTTGTCGGTCAGCGCCATGAAGGTCTCGATGCGGGCCTTGATGCTCAGGATCATGGCCTTGGCGTCGGCGATCTCGTCCTTCACCGGCTGGAAACGGTCGGGCAGCTCCTGCAGCGTGGCCTTGAGTTTGTCGATCTCGGCGATGACACCGCCGAGTTCTTCCTTCATGGCGTCGATGGTGTCGTCGACACCCTGCACCGCGGTGTCGATGACACCGTTGATGGTGGTGGCGATAGTGTCCAGGTGGGATATCTGCGTCTCGACGGCCGCCAGCACGGTGTCGATGACCACCCCCACGTCCTCGATGCGCTGCACCACCGTGTCGAAGGCCAGTTCCACCGCCACGATGGGCGCCACCACGGCGAGCGAGGCCTGGTGGGTGGTGTCCTTGAAGGCGCCGACCTCGGCCACCAGGTCGTCCACTTCCTTCTCCAGCGCGGCCACGGTGCTGTCGACCCGGTCCATCACCCCATCGACCGAGCCTTTCACGCCGTCGACCACCGCGTCGACCTGGGCCACCACGCCGTCGAACATGTCGAGCATCATCTGGCGGGTCGATTCGATCTCGCCCTCCACCGTGGCGCGGGTGGTTTCGACTTCGGCGGTGATGGCGTCCTTGTTCAGCAGCGCCGGCAGGCCGCTGGCGAGTGTCTGCAGGCGCTGGCCCAGCCCCTGCACGGTGTCGGCTACCGCGGCCAGGCGTGTCGGCACGGCCGACACGTCGGGCCGGATGGCCGCCAATTGCGTCGGCACGCCCTGCACCGTGGTGAGCACGCCCTGCAGGTCGCCGGCAATGGCGGTGAAGTTCTGCCCGATGGTGGCCAGCCGCGGCGGCGCGCCGGTGAGCGAGCCGGTGATGGTTGCCATGTCGGCCTGCAGCTTGGCCAGTGCCGCCATCAAGCCGCCCAGCATGGCGGCCGGGTCGATCGGCGGCGCCAGTTCGGTCATCTTGGACGCTAGGTCGCCGATCTGGCCCGACACCGTGGTGACCGCGGTGCTGGCGTCGGCCAGCGCCTTGGGCAGCTCGGTGCTGATGGTGGTGGAGGCCTCTTCCACCGCCGCGACCACGTTGGTGGCGCCGGTGGTGATGGCGTTGGCGGACTTGGTGACGAACTGCATGGGAGTCGGGTCTTTACAGTGCGTCGATGGTCGCGTTGACGGAGGCGCTGGCATCGCCCAGCGCCGCCTGGATGTCCGGGATCTTCGAGGGCGTCGGCTCCAGCGAGACCGAGGCCGTGTTGATTTCCCCGATGGCCAGGTCGACCTGGGCCAGCGACTGCATGATCTCGGGCAGCACCTCGGCGCCTTCGATCTGCACCTCTTCCAGGATGGGCAGCAGGGGCAGCAGGGGCAGGCTGACCGGGTCCATGGCCAGGCCCAGCGCGGAAGCGGCCGGCGCCGCCGCCGCGGCTGCCGCGGCATCGGCGGCCTTGGGCAGCACCCGCGGCATGGCCGGCGCGGGCGGCGGTGTGTTTTCGGTGAGCAGCAGCGCACCGCGGGCCAGTTGCGCGCCCAGCGCACGCAGCACCCGTTCGTCGTCCAGTGCGAACAGGTAGGTGCCGTGCGAGCTGCGGTGCAGGGCATACCGCAGTTCACGCATGGCGTCCACGTCGCCGCGCCAGAAGTGCAGGTAGCGCTCGGCGTCGTCCTGGCGCCAGAATTCGGTACGTCGGACCAGCCGCTCGGGGGCCACGGGTTCCTCGCGGCGCGCGGCGGGGGCAGCCGCCAGACCCATACCGAAATCCGAGAACGGCACCGCAGCCCCGGAAGCCGGTGCTGGTGCCGCTGTCGGCGCGGATTCGACCGGCAGTGCCGCCAGGCGGTCGTGCAGCCGCACCAGCAGGCCGCCACGCCGCAGCGTCACCAGGGGCTGGCCGACGGTGGCGCCTGCGGCCTCCCCGTCCTGCGTGCCGGAAGTCCGGTCGCCCGCCGCCATCACATGCCGCGGCGAGGCCGGGTGAAACGGCAAACCAGGGGGGGCAGAAGGTTCATGCGCACAGCGTCAACCAAAAAGTGGTTTCCGACTGTAAATCATTCCATGCCAAACACGACCGAAGTTGCAATCACCTCGTGCCGGAAATAAAAACAGCCCTCAAGGCGCCGGCAGCAGCGGCATCAGCAGGCATGCACCGTACCGCCCACCGGTGTGCAGGGTGTTGTGCCCGCCGAAGACGGCCGGGTCGCGGTCCACCGGGTCGTCGTGCAGCATGCGGCCGGGCTGGACCACCTCCAGGTCGCAGCCGCGCACCGTCAGCACCAGCCGCCAGCCTGCGGGATAGACGATGGTGGTCGGCCAGATCTCCACGTCCAGCGGGTAGACCTCGCCCGGCGTCAGCGGCTGCAGTTCGTCGTGCGTGTGGTACGGCCGCCAGGCCCGGCTCTTGGCCGCGTCCTGCTTGCGGTGCGAGGCGCGCAGCCAGCCCATGGCGACCCGCACCCTCTCGTGCGCGCCGGTGAAGATGGCTTCGTTGCCGGTCGGGTCGAAGGCGCGCAGCACCACAAACACGTCCATGTCGGCCGTGGACGACGATACCCACAGGCGCAGCGCCGCGGGGCCGGCGAAGGTGGTGGCCTCGGTGAAGGCGGGCAAAACGAAGTCCACACCCTCGCCCAGGCCTTCGTAGGTCAGGCTGGATTCTGCGGCCACCGGCGACACGGAAAGCGCCTTGGCCGCAGCGTCCAGGTGGTACGGCGTCCATTGCGTCGCCGGCAGCGGCCAGGCCGTGTCCCGGTGCAGGGTGGCGCTGCCATCGACGTGCCGGATGGCCATCTGTACCGGCGGCTCCTTCTCCCAGCCGTTGTCCAGGCCCTTGAGGTAGTGGTCGAAGAAACGTTTTTGCAGGGCCACGTAGCGCGGCAGGTAAAAACTCTCGTAGTGCGTGCCGATGTGGCCGAACAGCCACTTCTCGCGCGATCCGGCGTTGAGGAAACCTTCCACGTTGCCGCGCAGGTGGTTGCCCGGGCCGCCGATGTTGGCGGCCGACAGCAGCGGCACCTCGATGCGGTCCAGGCGCGCCGAGCGGTCGCGGAACCAGGCGTCGTCCAGCACCCGGCGTGCACTTTCGGCGGGGCTGTCGGCCCGGTTGCCGTCCAGCAGCGCGGGCGACAGCGGCTCGCCCGTGGTCGCCTGGTCGGTGTCGCGGTCGCGGTGGGTGGTGGCGCCGTTGCCGTGCTGGTTGACCAGCGCCTGGCGCGGCCACCAGGCCTTGCGGAAGGAATTGGCCCAGATACCGCCCTGGCGGGTGGAGTCGCGGTAGCAGTCGCTGGCCCCTTCCCAGGGCACGATGGCGGCCAGGTGCGGCGGCCGTAGCGCGGCCACCTGCCATTGCTTGACGGCCAGGTAGGAGATGCCGAGCAGGCCGACCTTGCCATTGCTCCAGGGCTGTACACCCGCCCACTCGATGCATTCGTAGTAGTCGCGGGTCTCGCGCGGCGAGTAGATGTCCAGGTAGCCGGGCGACTGGCCGCTGCCGCGGGCGTCCACCGCGATGATGGTGTAGCCGTCGGGCACCCAGCGTTCGGGGTCGGTGATCTCCCAGCGCAGGTGCCGGCCGGTGGAACCGTTGGAGCACAGTTCCGGGTACAGGACCCGGAGGTTCTTCCACTGCGGGTTGTAGGCATCCTCGAAATGCACGTCCTTGCCATAGATGCCGAAGGCCATCACCACCGGGTAACGCCCGGGCGCCTCCGGCCGGTAGACATTGGCCCGCAACAGGCCGCCGTCGGACATGGGGATTTCGGCGTTCTTCTCGATGATCATGCGGTGTCTCCGGCAACCGGGGGGCGGCCTGTCAGTCGATGGTGATGCCGACCGCCTTGACGATTTTTCCCATGCGCTCGGCATCCTTGCGCAGGAATTTGGCAAAAGCCTCGGGCGAGCTGCCGACCGGCTCGGAGTCATCGGCGCGGATACGCGTGGCGACCAGCGGCGACAGCACCGCCTTGTGGATCTCGGCGGCCAGTTTCGCCACGATCTCCTTCGGTGTCGCCACCGGCGCGAACACGCCCTGCCAGCCGCCGTCCATCTCGTAGCCCGGCACACCGGATTCGGCGATGGTCGGCACGTTGGGCAGGGCCGACAGGCGCTGCGCACTGGTGACACCGAGCGCCCGCACCTGCCCCGCGTCGAGCGGGCCCTTGGCCGAGATCACACTGACGAAGGCGCAGGCGATCTCGCCGGCCACCACCGCGTTGAGGGCCAGGTTGCCGCCGCGGTAGGGCACATGCAGCAGCTGGGTGCCGGCCATGATGTTGAGCTGTTCGCCCGGCAGTTGCTGCGGATTGCCGATGCCGGGCGAACCGAAGGCCAGCTTGCCGCCCCTGGCCTCGGCGATGAAGTCCTTCAGGTTGGCCGCCCTGGTGCCCGGCCCCACCACCAGCACCAGCCCCGGCGTGCGTTTGAGCAGCGACACCGGCGCGAAGTCGGCGAAGGTATCGAAAGGCAGCTTCTTGTAGACGAAGGGGTTGATGGTGTGCGAACTGGTGCTGAACAGCAGCGTGTAGCCATCGGCCGGCGCCTTGGCCACCAGGTCGGTGGCGACGATGCTGTTGCCGCCGGGCTTGTTGTCGGCCACCACACTCTGTCCCAGTTGCTGGCCAAGCTGCTGGGCCAGGGCGCGTGCCACCACGTCGGGCGCGCCGCCGGGCGCGAACGGCACCAGCAGGCGGATCGGCCGCGTGGGGTAAGCGGCCTGCGCCCAGGCCGGGCCACCTGCCCACAGCCCCACGGCACCCAGGCCCAGGGCCGCCACAGCGGTTCTTCTTTTCAACATACTTCTTGTCTCCATGCGGGCGGCCGGACCGCCCCGCTTTTTTTTTGAGGGGGGTGCGGGCCTTCAGGCCGGGATCAGCGGCAGCAGCAGGAAAGCTTCGTGCGGGCCGCCGGTGTGGAGGGTGTTGCTGCCGCCGAACTCGGCCGCCGGCCGGTCCACCGGGTGGTTGTGGCGCAGGCGCCCCGGGCCGTCGGGCACGAAGTCGTGGCCCTGCACGGTCAGCACCAGGCGCCAGCCCGCGGGACAGACGATGCTGGTCGGCCAGATTTCCACGTCCACCGGCACTGCCTCGCCAGGCGTCAGTTTCTGCACCTCGTCATGTGTGTGCCAGGGGCGGTAAGGCTGGCTGCGGGCCGCATCGAGCTTGCGGTGCGAGGCACGCAGCCAGCCCACCGCTGCCGGCACCTTTTCATGCGCGCCAATGAATACCGCCTCCTGCCCCTGCGGATCGACCAGGCGCAGCACGGCGAAGATGTCCATGTCGGTGGTGGAGGACGACACCCACAGCCGCAACGCGGCGGGGCCGGTGAATTCGGTGTCCTGTACGAAGGGTGCGGTGGAGAAACTGACGCTGCCGTCGGCGCCGGCATAGCTGGCCTGTGCAGAGGGCATGGACGGGCCCGCGCCGCCGTCCGGCGACAGGGACATCGCCTGCGCATCGAGGTGGAACGGGGTCCACGACGTCCGCGCCAGCGGCCACTCATGCTCCTTGCGCAGCATGGCCGTACCGTCGGCCTGGCGGATGGCGAGCTGCACCGGCGGCTCGTCGTCCCAGCCGTTCTTTTCGTCTTTCAGGAAACGGTCGAAAAAGCGCTTCTGCAGTGCCACGTAGTGCGGCAGGTAGAAACTTTCGTAGTGCGTGCCGACATGGGCGAACAGCCATTTCTGCTGCGAGCCGGCCTGCAGGTAGCCTTCCACGTTGCCGCGCAGGTGCATGCCCGGGCCGCCCCAGTTGGCGGCCGACAGCAGGGGCACCTCGATGCGGTCGAGGCGGGGTGAATGCTCGCGCTGCCAGGCATCGTCGAGCGGATGCGACAGGCGGTCGTTGGGGTGGTCGGCGCGGTTGGTGGGCAGCAGCGCGGGCGGCAGCGCCGGGCCGGTGGTGCGCTCGCCGGTATCGCGGTCGCGGTAGGGGCTGTCGCCGCTGCCGTGCTGGTTCACCAGCACCTGGCGCGGCCACCAGGCGTAGGTGAAGCCGTTGCTGAAGATGCCGCCGTGGTGGCCGCCGTCGCGGTAGAAGTCGCTGGCGCCCTCCCAGGGCACGATGGCGGCCAGATGCGGCGGCCGCAGTGCCGCCACCTGCCACTGCTTCATGGCGAAGTACGAAACACCGATCAGGCCCACCTTGCCGTTGCACCAGGGCTGGGTGCCGGCCCACTCGATGGCCTCGTAGAAGTCGTGTGTCTCGGTGGCCGAGAAGGGGTCGAGGTAGCCGGGCGACTTGCCGCTACCGCGCGAATCGACGGTGACCACCGCATAGCCGTCGGGCACCCAGCGCTCGGGGTCGACGTTTTCCCAGCGCAGGTAGTGGCCGGTGGAGCCATCCTTGGTGAGGCCGGGGTAGGTCTGGGTGAGGACCCTCCACTGCGCACCGAAGGCATCCTCGAAATGCTCGTCCTTGCCGTAGATGCCCATGGCCATGACCACCGGGTAGCGGCCCGGTGCCTCGGGGCGCCAGACATTGGCGCGCAGCACCGTGCCGTCGGCCATGGCGATGGCCACGTCGCGCTCGAACACCAGGGGCTGGATGCCGGCGGGCGCGCCGGCAGGGGAAACGGTCGGGTTCTGGGTCATGGTGGTGTCACTGCATCGGTACATGGGCGTCGCGCACGATCTCGGCGTACTTGCCGATGTCGGCCTGCACGAATTTGGCGAACTCTTCCGGCGTGGTGCCCAGCGGCGGACTCTCCCACTCCAGCATCTTGCTGCGCACCGACGGCACCTGCAGCACCTTGTTGAACTCCTGCGACAGGCGCCTGACGGTGGCCGGCGGCGTCTTGCCGGGCGCGAACAGCCCCATCCAGCCGCCGTTGTAGTCGAACCCCTGGACCCCGCTTTCCGCGATGGTGGGCACCTCGGGCAGCGAGGCCAGGCGGGTGGCGGCCGTGACCGCCAGCGGACGCACCTGCCCGGACTTGATGGCGATGTTGGCCGCCGTGGTGCTGAGGAAGGTGCAGCTCACCTCGCCCGCCATGGTGGCCTGCAGGGCCGGCGCCGCCCCCTTGTAGGGCACATGCAGCATGTGGGTGCCGCCCTTGATGTTGAGCAGTTCGCCGGACAGGTGCAGGGTATTGCCGATGCCGGGCGAACCGAAGCTGATCCGGGTGTCGGGCTGGCGCGCCAGGGCCAGGAACTCCCGGAAATTCTTCGCCGGGAAGTTGGGCGCCACCACCAGCACCAGCGTGGGTGCGATGGTGAGCAGGCTGATCGGCGCGAGGTCGCGTACCGTGTCGTAGGGCAGCTTCTTGTAGATGCTGGGGTTGATGCTGTGCGAGCCGGTGTTCAGCAGGATGGTAGTGCCGTCGGGCACCGCATTGGCCACCGCCTCGCTGGCGATGATGCCGTTGGCGCCGAGCCGGTTGTCGATCACCACCGGCACGCCGGTCTGCTCGGTGAACTGCTGGGCCACCAGGCGCGCGATCAGGTCGGGACTTCCGCCGGCGGAGAACGGTACCAGGATGCGGATGGTCTTGTTCGACAGGTCCTGGGCCTGCGCGACCTGGACCGTGCCGCCGGCCAGGGCCAGGGCGCCGGTCCGGGCCAGGAGTTGTCTGCGCTGGAGCATGGGGTTCCCCTTTTCGACTTGCGGATGGTGCGGGCAGTTGGCGCGGGCAAGGCGCCCGCTTGTATTTCAGTTGCCGGGCTCGGCGGTGATGTGGGCGGCCCGGATGAGGGGCAGCCACTTCGCCATGTCGGCCCGATGCAGCGCGGCCAGCGCCGCGGCCGGCTGCTGCTCGCGCGGGTAGACCTCCTGGCCGATCTCGCTCAGCCGGGCTTTCAGGCCCGGATCGGCCAGCGCCTCCATGGCGGCGGCGGTGAGTTTCTGCACCACGTCCTTGGGTGTTCCCTTGGGCGCGAAGAAGGCGGTCCAGGTGTAGGCATGCAGGCTGGGGAAGCCGGCCTCGTCGACCGTCGGGATGTTCGGTGCCGATGCCAGGCGGCTGCCGGCTGTCACCGCGTAGGCCTTGATGCGGCCGGTCTTGAGTTGCGGTAGCGAGGTCGCTGGTGTGTCGAACATCAGGTCGATGGTGCCGGCCATCAGGTCCTGCATGGCGGGCGCCAGGCCGCGGTAGGGCACGAACTGGAACTGCGTGCCGGTTTCCTTCTGGAACAGCAGGCCGGCCACATGGCCCACGCTACCCACGCCCGAGGTGCCCTGCGAGGCCTTGCCCGGGTTGGCCTTGAGCCAGGCGACCAGGCCCTTGAGGTCGGCCGCCGGCGCATCGCCGCGGGCCACGATGAGCAGCGGGTTGGACGACACCAGGACGATGGGCTCGAAGTCCTTCTCGACGTCGTAGGGCAGCTTGTAGATGGCGGCGTTGGCGACCTGGGTGCTCCAGATGCCGGCGAGCAGGGTATAGCCGTCGGGTTTGGCCTTGGCCACCTTGCCCGCGGCGATGCTGCCGGCGGCACCACCGATGTTGTCGACGATGAGGGGCTGGCCCAGCCGGTCCTTCATGCGCTCGGTGACCATGCGGGTAGTGGCATCGACCGGTCCGCCCGGCGGGAAAGGCACGACGATGGTGATGGGCCGCGACGGGTAGGCCTGGGCATAGGCGGCGGCGCCCGCGGCAAGCAGGCCGGCGGCCAGCAGCAGCGGAAGGAAACGGTAGGGGGCGGCCATGGCGTCAGGCCTTGAACGCGGGGGCCAGGGGCAGGAACTCGGACATGCGGGCCCCCTGGTAGAAGGTTTGCTGGAAGGCAGGCCGCGCCTGCATGCGGGCATACCAGTCGCCCACCCGCGGGTACGCGTCCCAGATGCCGGAAAAACCCAGGTCGGCCATGCGGTCGATCAGCGGCGCGACGATGATGTCGGCCAGCGTGTACTGCGCACCCAGCAACCAGGGGCCGGAGACCAGCGCCTGGTCCATGCGGCGGGCGGTGTTGCCCAGTTGCTCCAGCGAGGCGTCGACATCTTCGTTCTTGAAGCCGCCGACACCCATACGCCGGTAGAACTGCTTGCGGATGGGCCGCTGGTCGGACTCCACCGCTTCGAAGGTGCTGCGGTCCATGCCCTCGAAACGCGGCAGGAAACCCATGTTGAAGGACGGCACCCGCACCGCGGCCGTCGGCACTTCCTCCAGGAAACGCATCCAGGCACGCATGCGGGCCCGCTCGACCAGGTCGTCCGGACTCAGGCGCACGGCGGGGTACTTCTCTTCGAGGTACTCGCAGATCACGCTGGAATCCATGACGGTCTGGCCATCGTCCACCAGCGTGGGTACCACGCCGTTGGGATTGATCTTCAGGTACGCGGGCTTCAGGTGGTCCTTGGCCTTGCCCAGGTCGAGGCGGATGTCCTCGAAGGCCAGGCCCTTTTCGGCCAGGCAGATGCGCACCTTCTGGCTGCAGGTGGAGTGCGCGGCGTTGTAGAGGGTGAGCATGGCGGGGCCTTTCAGGCGGGAACTTGCTGGAGGACGTAACGCGCCATCTCTTCACGGGTGCAGACCCACACGTCCGGCGCGGCCAGCACCTGTTCCATGATGTCTTCGTAGACCCAGGCGGCCGAGGGGCGGCCCATGACGTGGCAGTGGGCGGTGACGTCCATCGACAGCGGTGCGGTCTCGCGCTCGCGGTAGGCCTTGAACACGTCCTGGAAGGTTTCCAGCATGTGGCGCGGGCCCTGGCCGTAGCGGATCAGGGTGGGCAGGTCGTTCACGTCCATGGTCAGCGGCAGGCCGACGATACGTTTGCCGCCGAAGTCCATGACATAGGGCCGGTCGTCGTCGTTCACGTCGCCGTGGTGCAGGTAACCGGCTTCGGCCAGCAGCTGCGAGCTGATCGGGCTGCCAGTACCGCGCGGGCTGATCCAGCCGGTGGGCGTGACACCGGCGGTTTTCACCAGCAGCTCGTGGTTGCGTGTGAAGTTGGCGCGCTCGCCGGCCTCGTCGAAGTAGACCGGAATGACGTCCATGCCCCAGGAGTGGTTGATGATCTCGTGGCCGCGCTCGGCCAGGCTCCTGACCGTCTGCGGATCGCGTTCGCAGATCACGCCGTTGACCATGATGCTGGTCTTCACCCCGTGCTTGTCGGCAATGGCCGCCAGCCGGTGGATACCCCGGTTCAGGCCGAAGCTGCCCCAGGAATGGGCATTGGTGTCGAAGTAGCCGGCCTTGAGCACATTGCCCATGGGGCCGATGCCGGGGGCCTGGCCGTCGGACCAGGCCTCGTAGGCCAGGTTGAAGATGACGGCCACCCGCTTGCCGCCGGGCCAGCGGAAGTCGTCGGGCAGGCGGGTGGTGGTGGCTTGCTGCGTGCTCATGCCGTTCACGCCTCGTCCGCGATGGAATTGGACAGGATGCCGATGCCTTCGATCTCGATCTCGACGGTGTCGCCGGGCTGCATCCACACCGGCGGGGTGCGGGCGTAACCGACACCGGCGGGCGTGCCCATGATGATCACGTCGCCCGGCTCCAGGGTGATGGCCTCGGTGATGAGGCACAGGGTTTCGACCACCGGGAACAGCATGTACCTGGTGTTGCTGCTCTGCATGACCTGGCCGTTGAGGCGCGACTCGATCTTCAGGCCCACGGCGCCCGGCGGCAGTTCGGAGGCCGGCACCAGCCAGGGGCCGAAGGGACCGGTCTCGTCGAAGTTCTTGCCGATGGTCCACTGTGCGGTCTTGCGCTGGTAGTCGCGCAGCGAGCCGTCGTTGAAGCACGAATAGCCTGCCACCGCTTCCAGCGCGTTGGCTTCGGTCAGGTGGCGCGAGCGCTTGCCGATGACCACGGCCAGCTCGGCCTCGAAGTCCAGCTTGGACGAGGCGCGGGGGCGCTTGATGGGCGCGCCGTGCGCGGTCATGGACGAGGGGCCGCGCATGAAGAAGCTGGGGTACTCGGGCTTGGCGTTGCCGCCCTCGGCCGCATGGTCGGCGTAGTTGAGGCCCAGGCAGATGATCTTGCTGGGGCGTGGCACGACCGGCAGCAGCTGCACCGAGGCCAGGGGCTGGCGGGCGCTGGCCGGAGCCGCGGCGGCGGATTTCGCCGCTGCGGCAAAACCGTCGGCGCCACTGGCGCACAGGGCCACCATGTCGCCCGGCAGGGTGACCACGGAGCCCTCCACCACGGCCCCCAGGCGGGGGGTGGAGTCGGAGGCGGAGCAGAAGGTAAGGAACTTCATTGGATTATCGATAAAAGTTGCAGGATGAGATTTTGTCGATAAAGTGTAGGCAAATACAATGTTGCCGAGACATAAGGAAAACCCTCGGATGTTCGCCAACGATGCTTCTTCCGTCGAAACAACACCCAGCCTGACCCGGCAGGTCTACGAACGCCTGCGCCACGACCTGCTGGCCGGCCGCTGGGCGCCCAGCGGCAAGCTGCCCATGCACCAGTTGCGCGACTGCTACGAGTCGGGCGCCAGCCCGTTGCGCGAAGCCCTGAGCCGCCTGGCCACCGAGGGGCTGGTGGTGCACAACGAACAGCGCGGTTTCGCCGCGGCGGCGGTGTCGCAGGCCGAGTTGGACGACATCGTGCGTACCCGCATGGGAGTGGAAGCCATGGCACTGGCCCAGGCTTTCGAACACCGCACGCAGGAAGGGGAAGAGGCGCTGGTGCTGGCCTACCACCGGCTGTCGCGCACCCCGCGCTCGGTCAGCGCCGACAGTTATGAAGAAAACCCGCAGTGGGAGCAGTACCACCGGGCCTTCCACCTGGCGCTGCTGGCGCCCTGCGCGTCACCGCTGCTGCTGGGTTTCTGCGAGCAGCTCTACGACCGCGCCTACCGCTACCGGCAACTGGCGGCACGCAAGGCCTACAAACAGCGCAACGAACACGACGAACACCGCGCCATCTTCGACGCCGTGCTGGAACGCCGGCTGGACGATGCCCGCCAGCTGATGGCGGCGCACTACGAACGCACGGCGGGGCTCTTCACGCCCCCCGCCGAAAGCTAGGCCCGGCGCGCGGTCCTGGCCGACCCGCTCAGCGCGGGTCCTCGATATTGAGAATCTTCCCCAGCCCCAGGAAGTAGTTGGCAAAGGCCAGCACGGTGGCCGTCACCGCGATGTAGATCACCGACAGGGCGGCCAGCGTGGGGTCGGCGAACTCGCGCACGTAGTTGTACATGGCCACCGGCAGCGTCTGCGTGTCCTGCGTGGTGACGAAGAGCGAGGCCGTGAATTCGCTGAACGACATGATGGCGGCGAAGAGCCAGCCGCCGAAGAGCCCCGGCGCCAGCAGCGGAATGGTGACCGTGAGCAGCACCTTCAGCGGGGGCGCGCCCAGGCTGGCGGCGGCCTGCTCCAGCCGCTGGTCGAGGTTTTCCATCGACACATAGACGCTGCGCAGCACGAAAGGCAGCACCAGCATCACATGGCACAGGATGACGATGCCGTAGCTGCGTTGCACCTGCGCCTGCGACACCAGGATCAGCAGGCCCAGGCCCAGCGTGAAGTGCGGCACCACCAGGGGCGAGTGCAGGATCGCCAGCAGCAGCTGCTTGCCCGGGAACTCCATCCGCTTGGCCGCGATGGACAGGCAGGTGCCGATGACCAGCGCCAGGAACGACGACCATCCCGTCACCACCAGGCTGGCGTGGAAGCCCTCGCGGAAGTCGGGATACGTGAACACCCGCGCGAACCAGGCGAGCGAATAGGACTCGGGCGGAAAGGCGATGATGGCTTTCTCGTTGAAGGCGGCCAGCGTCACCACCACCACCGGCAGCAGCACGAAGGCGAGCAGCAGGGCGATGAGCAGGGGGCCGGCGATGCGCAGGCCCAGGGGCAGGGAGCTACGGATACGCATGTCAGTGGCCTCCCATGGCCTTGAGGCGCCGGGTAAGAAAGCCCAGCGCGAAGAGCGCGGCGGCCGTCAGCGCCAGGCCCATCACACTGAGGCTGGCGGCGAGGGGAAAGTTCATGGACGAGAAACCGAGTTGGTAGACCAGCGTGGAGACGGTGGGCACACGCCCCCCCCCGATCATCTGCGGGGTGGCGAAGGCGCTGAAGGTCCAGGCGAAGGAGGTGGTGATGCTTGCCAGGATGCCGGGCATGGACAGCGGCAGCGTCACGGTCAGGAAGGTGCGGACGGGACCGGCGCCCAGGCTGTAGGCCGCCTTCTCGTAGTCGCGATCGATGTGCGAGATGGCGGTGGCCAGCATGAGCACGACGATGGGAATGGTGACGTGCACCAGCGCCACCACCACACCCAGGTGCGTGAACATCAGGTGCAGCGGCGATTCGATGATGCCGAGCTGGCGCAGCACGCCGTTGATGAAGCCGTTGCTGCCCAGCACGGCGATCCACGAATACGTGCGGACGATCTCACCCAGGAAGAGCGGCGTGATGGAGACGACGAGGATGAAGGACTTGAGGGCGCGGTGCTTCACGCGCACCAGTGCATAGGCCAGGGGGTAGGCGGCCAGCAGCGAAAACACGGTGGTCTCCACACTCAGCAGCAAGGTGTTGGTGAAGGCGTCGACATAGATCGACTTGCCCATGCCCCCGAAGTTGGCGAAGGTGAAGCCACCCACGTCGAGCGAGCCCGGCACGAATGCCCGCACGCTGAACTGGAACACCGCCGCCAGCGAGACGGCGATGCACAGCGCGATGACGACGGCCGGCGACACCAGCCAGGTGCGTAGTTGTGAACGCATGCGTGAAGAACCCTGTTTCCTTGTCCATGATCGGCTGAAAAAGGGGGCCGTGCCCCCCCCGGTGCGCGGCAGGGTCAGTTCATGATGTTTTCAGTGAACCACTTGCGCCATTCGGCGGTCTTCTCGGCGCGCAGCTTGTCGTCGACCACGATGGTCTGCGTGTCCCACTGCTGCTTGGTGGTGAACACGCCGGGCAGCCGGGCATCTTCCGGCGACACCTTGGCATTGTCGACGACGGGGCTGGCCTTCTTGGACGCCACGATCTTGGACTGCACATCGGAAGACAGCGCGATGTTGAGGAACTTGTAGGCCAGGTCGGTCTTGGTGGAACCCTTCATGATGCCCATGGTGTCCACGCCGAGCACGGCGCCTTCCTTGGGCATGGCGACCTTGACGTTCACGCCCTGGCTGGCCATGTGGTACGCGTTCATGGACAGCAGCACCTGCACCGGCGTCTCGCCCGTGGCGATGAGCTGCTGGCTGTTGGCGTCGTTGGTGTAGAAGGCCTTGAAGTTGGGCTTGAGCGCCTTGAGTTTGTCCTGGCCCTTCTCCCAGTTCTTCGCGTCGGCGCCCGAGAGCATGGCCGACACCGCGATCAGGTGGCTGGGGTCGAAGTCGGGCGCGGAGATCTTGCCCTTGAGCGCCGGGCTCCACAGGTCGTTCCAGCTCTCGAACTTCATGTTCGGCACCAGGTCGGGCCGGTAGCCGATGGAATAGATGTAGGCCCAGCTGCCGATGTGGTACGGGCTGATCCTGGCGCGGTCGACCAGGTGGCTGAAGTTGGGGATCTTGGCGGTGTCCAGCTTTTCGAACAGGTCGCCGCTGACGTAGAGCCAGCCCACATGGGAGGTGGTGAAGGTGATGTCGCTCTCGGGCTTGGAGGCGAGCTTGGCCTTGTTCAGCCGGTCGATGGTGCCGCCGGTGATGTACTTCACGGGCACGCCGGTCTGCCGGGTGAACTCCTTGCCGATGTTCTCGTCGATGAGGTCACGGAAGCTGCCGCCCCAGGTGCTCACCACCAGCGCATCCTGCGCCCAGGCGGCGGTGCCGCCGAGCGCGGAGGAAAGGAGGCACAGTGTCAAAAGCTTGCGAATCATGTCAGGACCTCGGTCGAATAAAGTGGGCGAGACGAAGAATTGCCATGGATCGGCGGCCGGCCCAGGGGGATAACCCCAGGATTGGTCGGTCGCCCTCCGGATCGCCCTGGCGCGGACGCCGGTGATGCGTCCTGCGATGCAAGCACCGCGCCAGGCTCTCCTGCCTCCATGGCAGCTGCCGGACCTGCCGCCATTTGCAGCCCGGCAGGTCACGAGGCGTGATGATGGGAAGGCGGCGCCCGCCGGCCAAGTCGCCTTTTACGTAGAGGTGCCTCGCATTTCTTGAGGCCCCCCGGGAAGCCCCGGAGTCGGAAATTCCTAAACGGGCCGGCCGGAAAAAACAAATGGCGCCTGCGCCCGCTTGGCACGACCATGCGGCGTATCCGCCACCGATGTCCCACCGACCATGAAGCACACCCGCATCCGCACGTTCAACACCAAAGCCACCTACCCGGAGCAGAAGCTCGACAACGACCTCTGCCAGGCCGTCGTGGCGCGCGGCCGCACCGTCTTCCTGCGCGGCCAGATCGGCCAGGACCTCGACACCTCGGAGAGTGTGGGTATCGGCGACGTCACCGCCCAGGCCGAGCAGGCCATGGCCAACATTGCCCTGCTGATGAAGGAAGCCGGCGGCGAACTGCAGGACATCTGCAAGGTCACCATCTACATCATCGACCCGCGCTACCGCGAGGCGGTCTACCTGGTGGTGGGCCGCTGGCTCAAGGGCGTGTTCCCGGTGTCGACCGGCATCGTGGTGTCGGCGCTGGCCCGCCCCGAGTGGCTGGTGGAGATCGACGCCACCGCGGTCATCCCCGACTGAACCGCCATGACCTTCTCCATCATCGCGCGCTGCCCGGCCAGCGGGCAGTTCGGTGCCGCGATAGCCTCGTCGTCGCCGGCCGTCGCCTCGCGCTGCATCCGCGGCCGCAAGGGTGTGGGCGCGGCAGCCAGCCAGAACATCACGGACCCGGACCTGGGACCCCTGGCGCTCGACCTGGTGGCCGCCGGCCGCACGCCGGAGGAAGCGGTGCAGCAGCTGCGCCAGCGTCCCTTCATCGACTACCGGCAGCTCATGCTCATCGATGCCCGCAACGCGCCCGTGGTCTTTACCGGCGCGCAGGCGCTGGGTACCCTGGCCAGCATGGTGGGCACACACGCGGCCTGCGCCGGCAACATGCTGGCATCACCAGGCGTGCCGCGGGCCATGCTGGCCGCCTTCGAGGCCGCAGAAGGCGCGCTGGCCGAGCGGCTGATGTCGGCCCTGCTCGCGGGCCAGGCCGCGGGCGGCGAGGAGGGCCCGGTGCATTCCGCCGGCCTGCAGGTCTATGGCGAGGAGAACTGGCCCATCGTGGACCTGCGGCTGGACTGGGTGGAACACGATCCCGTGGCCGCACTGCAGGCGGTGTGGAAGGTCTACGAGCCGCAGTGCCAGGCCTACATCACCCGGGCGCGCGACCCGCGCGCCGCGCCGAGCTTCGGGGTACCGGGTGACCTGTAGGCCCGGGTCTGCCGCAGGTGGCGCCACGCCCTCCGGTTGCTAAACTGGCCTGCCTACAGCAGCGCTTCTCCTCCTCCACATGCTCAACCGCGTTTCTCTGCGCCAGATGGAGTATTTCGTCGCGACGGCCAAGCACGGCAGCATTGCCGCGGCGTCCACGCAGATCCATATTTCCTCGCCCTCCATTTCCGCGGCCATCGCGCATATAGAAACCGAGCTGGACGTGCAGCTCTTCGTCCGCCACCCCTCCAAGGGCCTCGGCCTGACGGCCATCGGCAACCTGGTACTGTGCCAGTGCCAGGACCTGCTGGAACGCTCCTCACGGCTCTACGAGATCGCCTCCGATTCGAGCAGCACCATCCAGGGCGTGCTGCGGGTGGGCAGCTTCCAGTCGCTCACGGCGCTGATCGCGCCGGAGGTCATCTTCGGCTTCTCGCGCGCCTTCGAGAAGGTCGACATGCACATGGTCGAGGGCGACCAGGAACTCCTCATGAGCAAGCTGCACGCGCTGGAGATCGACCTGGCCATCACCTACGACCTGCAGCTGAACGACGACACCCACTTCGAGGCCCTGGCCACCCTGCCGCCCTACGTGCTGGTGGGCGAGCTGCACCCGCTGGCGCAGCACACGGCCATCACGCTGGAAGAGCTCGCGCCCCAGCCCATGGTGCTGCTGGACCTGCCCATGAGTCGGGAGTACTTCACCTCGATCTTCGCCAAGGCCGGCGTGGCACCGAACATCGTGGCGCGCTCGCGCTCGGAGGAGGTGGTGCGCTCCATGGTGGCCAACGGCATGGGCTATGCCCTTTTCAACGTGCGGCCCAAGTCCAACCAGTCGCTCGATGGCAAGCGTATGGTGCGCGTGCGCCTGGCCGGCGAGAACCGGCCCATGCTGCTCGGGCTGGCCACCTACAAGCCCATGAAGCAGTCGCGCCTGTCCAAGGTCTTCATGGAACGCTGCCGCGCCTACATCTCCGACCAGTACATCCCCGGCATGAGTGCGCCGAGTTTCTTCGACCCCCACATTACCCCGCCTGATGGAACACCCTGAGCCGTCCCCCAGCATCGCGCTGCTGCGCGAGCTGATCGCCTTCCCCTCGGTCTCGCTCACGCCGAACGACGGCCTCATCGAGCGCGTGCAGCAGGTGCTGCGGGAGGCCGGCATAGACTCCACCCGCGCGCCCGACCCCAAGGACCCGACGCGCACCAACCTCTTCGCCAGCGTGGGGCCGCAGGGCGTGCCGGGCCTGCTGCTGTCCGGCCACACCGATGTGGTACCGGTGGCCGGCCAGCCCTGGACGTCTCCGCCCTTCGAAGCGACGCAGAAGGGGGCACGCATCTACGGCAGGGGCACGGCCGACATGAAGGGCTTCGTCGCCTGCGCCGTCATGGCCATGGTGGCGGCGGCGCGCAGCCCGCTCAAGCGGCCGCTGCAGCTGGCCCTGTCCTTCGACGAAGAACTGGGCTGCGTGGGTGTGCGCCACCTGCTGCGCTGGCTGGAAGGCACGCTGCCCGCGCCCTTCCTGTGCGTGGTGGGCGAACCTACGCTCATGAAGATAGGCACCGGCCACAAGGGCAAGGCGGCCTGGCGGGCGGTGTGCTGCGGCCAGGCGGGCCATTCCGGCCTGGCGCCGCGTTTTGTCAACGCGGTGCACATGGCCGCCGACCTGGTCGCCGCGCTGCGCGACGTGCAGCGCGAGCTGGCCGAGACCGGTCCGCGCGAGGAAGGTTATGGCGTGCCCTACAGCACGGTGCATGTGGGCACCATCCAGGGCGGCCGTGCGCTGAACATCGTGCCGGCCGAATGCGAGGTGCGCTTCGAGGTGCGCAACGTGTCCGAAGACGACCCGCAGGACATCCTGGAGCGGGTGATGCAGCGCCTGGCCGAACGCACCACCGCCGATGGCACCCACCCGGACGCGGCACTGCCCGAGCCGGAGCTGTTCAACAGCTACCCCAGCCTGAACACGCCCGAGGACTCTCCCGGCGTGGCCCTGCTGGCCTCCCTGCTGCCGCCGGGCACACCCTGCACCAAGGTGGACTACGGCACCGAAGGCGGCCTGTTCCGCCGCAGCTGGCACGACACCCAGGTGCTGGTGTGCGGGCCGGGCAGCATCGAGGTGGCGCACAAGGCGGACGAATACGTGGAAGTGGCGCAGCTGGAGGCCTGCGACCGGCTGCTGGCCGGGCTGGTGGCCCATCTCTGCGTGTAGGTAGCTTCTGCGCCTGACGCGGGCGCCTCAGCCCTGCAGCAGGATGCCGCGGTCCACTGCCGCGATGTCCGTCCGGCCGCAGAACGCCATGGACAGGTCCAGTTCGTTGCGGATGATCTCCAGCGCCGTGGCCACGCCCTGCTGCCCCAAGGCGCCGAGCCCGTACATCATGGCGCGGCCGATGTAGGTACCGCGGGCGCCCAGGGCCACCGCCTTGAGCACGTCCTGCCCGGAACGGATGCCGCCGTCCAGGTGCACTTCGGCACGGCCGCCCACGGCATCGACCACGGCCGGCAGGGCCCGCAGGGAGGCCGGCGCGCCGTCCAGTTGCCGCCCGCCGTGGTTGGATACGACGATGGCGTCGGCACCGGCGGCCACCGCCAGGCGCGCGTCCTCCGGGTCCAGGATGCCCTTGACGATGAGTGTGCCGCCCCAGCGGCGCTTGATCCACTCCACGTCCTGCCAGGAGAGGGCGGGGTCGAACTGCTCTTGCGTCCATTCCACCAGCCCACCGATGTTGTCCACCCCCTTGGCATGCCCGACGATGTTGCCGAAATTCCGGTGGCGCGTGCCCAGCATGCCCAGGCACCAGCGGGGCTTGCAGGCCAGGTCGAGCAGGTTGCGCAGCGTGGGTTTGGGCGGGGTGGAGAGGCCGTTCTTCCGGTCCTTGTGCCGCTGGCCGAAGACCTGCAGGTCCATGGTGAGCACCAGGGCGGAGCAGTTGGCGGCCCGGGCGCGCTCTATCAGGTCTTCGACGAAACCGCGGTCGCGCAGCACATAGAGCTGGAACCAGAAGGGGTGCCGGCCCGTCGCCTCGGCCACCGCCTCGATCGGGCAGATGCTCATGGTCGAGAGGGTGAAGGGAATGCCGAAGTCCCGCGCGGCGCGCGCGGCCAGGATCTCGCCGTCGGCATGCTGCATGCCGGTGAGGCCGGTGGGCGCAATGGCCACCGGCATGCGCACCGGCTGCCCGACCATCGTGGTGGCCGTGCTGCGCCGGGTGATGTCCACCGCCACGCGCTGGCGGAATTCGACGCCCTGAAAAGCCGCCTCGTTGGCCCGGTAGGTGGTTTCCGTCCAGGAGCCGCCGTCCACGTAGTCGTAGAACATGCGCGGTACGCGCTTCCTGGCCAGGCGGCGCAGGTCTTCGATGCAGGTGATCTCGGTCATGTGGAAGCCGGGCGCTCGCGCGCCAGGAGCGCCCCTACGGTTTGTCGTAGGCCATGTAGCCGTCCTGGATGACGATGTGGTCCGCGATGTATTTCGCGTCGTGCCACACACCGTAGATGAAGGACGAGGCCCGGTTCACCAGGTTGGGCAGGCCGAGGAAGTAGATGCCGCTTTCGGCCGAGATGCCGCGCTTGTGGAAGGGGTCGCCCTTCTCGTCGAAGGCATTGACCTTGAGCCAGCTGAAGTCGAACTTGAAGCCGGTGGCCCACAGCACGGTGGTGATGCCGGCCTGGGCCAGGTCCAGGCTCTGGATGGGATTCTTCAGGCAGTCCGGGTCGGGCAGCAGGTCCCAGGCCGTGGGCTCGGGCGGGAAAGGCAGGCCGTTCTGCTCGATATAGGCGTCGGCCTCGCGCAGCACGTCGAAGTAGGCCTGGTCGCCGTCGGCCACGTTCTTGACCAGGCCCTCCTCGAAGTCGAGCACGCCGTCGTGGTAGGACTTGGTGATGCCCACCAACTGGATACCGGCATGGGCCAGGCGGCGGAAGTCCACCGTCTTGCCGCCCTCGTAGCCGCTGACGGCGAAGGCCACGTGCTGCTTCTTGGGGCGAACCTTGACCTCGTCCCACAGCCCCAGGGCGCCCAGCCACCAGCAGTAGTCGCGGCCGCGGTAGGAGCGCGGCGGGCGGTAGTGCTCGCCCACCGAGAGGTAGACGGTGCGGCCGGCCTGGCGCAGTTCCTCGGCGATCTGGGAGCCGGAGGCACCAGCCCCCACCACCAGCACCGCGCCCGCGGGCAGCTGGCCCGGGTTCTTGTAGGCGGAGGAGTGCAGCTGGTGTACGCGGCCGTCGTCGGGAACGATCCGCGGGTAGGACGGCTGCTGGAAGGGGCCGGTGGCCGCGACCACGTTGCGGGCCTCGATCACGCCGGCGGTGGTGCTCACCTTGAAGCCGGGGCGGCCAACGTGGCGCTCCACGCTGCGCACCTCCACGCCGGTGCGTACCGGCGCCTTGAGCATGTGTACATAGTCCTCGAAGTATTTCGCCATGCGCTCCTTCGGCGGGAAGGTTTCGGGCGACACACCGTCGAACTTCAGGGTGGGGAAACGGTCGTGCCAGGCCGGGCCGTTGGCGACCAGCGAGTCCCAGCGCTCCGAACGCCAGCGCTCCGCGATCCGGCTGCGCTCCAGCACGATGTGCGGAACGCCCATGAGCGCGAGATGTTCACTCATCGCGATGCCGGCCTGGCCGGCGCCCACGACGAGGGTGTTGATTTCTTCCACTGCCATTCGAGTTCCTAAAAAAAACGGCAAAGACCGCATGCATCGATGGGGCGGAGTGTGCGGACGCGGCGGCACTTTGAGAATCACGTTTTTTTGAGGGCGGGACTTAGGAAAAAGCAAAGCGAGCAGGCAGGCGCCGCCCACGCGCAGGCAGGCGGCGGCGTTTCGTTTTTTCCGAGGGCTGCCCTCAGTAAGGACAAAGCGCGGGTGCGGGGCGATTTGCCTTATCGTCTGCACCGACTCCGGAGCAACGCATCCCGGCCTGCCCCCTCGCAACACTGGAACCATGAACGCAGAGAACCCGCGTGCGACCGCACGGCCCGACAGCCCCGCCCCGGATACCGACACCGCCGTCCGGCTGGAGGGGGTGGTGAAGAAGTACCACGAGCAGACGGTGCTGCACGAACTCACGCTGGAGATCCGGCGCGGCGAGTTCCTCACGCTGCTGGGGCCTTCGGGCTGCGGCAAGACCACGCTACTCAACCTCATCGCGGGTTTTGCCGAGGCCGACCAGGGCGAGATCTTCATCGACGACAAGCTCGTCACCGCCGAGCCGCCGCACAAGCGGCAGATCGGCATCGTGTTCCAGAACTACGCGCTGTTCCCGCACATGACGGTGGAGCGCAACATCGGCTATGGCCTGCGCATGCGCGGCGTGCCCCAGGACGAGGCCAACCGGCGCGTGAAAGAGGTCATGGACATGGTCAAGCTCGGCGGGCTGGGGCACCGCAAGCCGCGCGAGCTGTCGGGCGGGCAGCAGCAGCGCGTGGCGCTGGCGCGGGCGCTGGTCATCCAGCCCCGGGTGCTGCTGCTCGACGAGCCCTTCTCCGCGCTGGACAAGAGCCTGCGCGGCTCCATGCAGGTGGAGATCCGCGAGATCCAGCGCCGCCTGGGCGTGACCACCGTGTTCGTCACCCACGACCAGGGCGAGGCGCTGGCCATGTCGGACCGCATCGCCGTCATGTCGGCCGGGGTGATCCGCCAGATCGCGCCGCCGGCCGAGCTCTACCAGAACCCGCAGGACCCCTTCGTGGCGGCCTTCCTGGGCGACGTGAACATCCTGCCGGCCTACTACCACGGCCGCAGCAACGGCGACATCCAGCTGCGCCTGGGCGCCGGCCTGCTCAGCCTGCCGCACCAACGCCTGGTGGGCGGCTCGCACGAGGGCGCGCGGCTGGACGTCTACGTGCGGCCCGAGTACATCGTGTTCGAGCACCTGCACCCCGAGTCGGTGCTGAGCGGGACCATCGTCAACCACGTGTTCCAGGGCGACCACATCGACTCTTTCGTCGATGTGGAAATCCCCTCCACCGGCCGGCAGGTCGTCACCGTGCGCACCGCGGGCCTGGGCGCCATGCAGCAGTGGCCTATCGGCGCGGTGGCCGGCCTGCGCCTGCCGCAGGACGGCGTGAGTGTGTTCAACCCCCAACCCTGAGCCTGGAAGCCATGACATCCATTCCCCGTACCATGCAGGCCGTCATCGCACGCGAGCCGGGCGACGCCAGCGTGCTGGTGCTGGCCGAGCGGCCGGTGCCCGAGCCCGGTGCCGGCGAGGTGCTGCTGCGTGTGCTGGCCGCCGGTATCAACCGGCCGGACATCATGCAGCGCCAGGGCATCGCCAAACCGGCTCCCGGCGTGACCGACGTGCTGGGGCTGGAGGTGTGCGGCGAGGTGGTGGCCTGCGGCCCGGGCGCCGATGGCGCGCTGCTGGGCCAGCGCCTGATGGCCCTGGTGCCCGGCGGCGGTTATGCGCCGTGGTGCACCGCGCCGGTGGACCACGCCTTCGTGGCGCCGGCGAACCTCACGGACGTGGAGGCCGCGGCCCTGCCCGAGGGCCTCTTCACCGTGTGGCACAACCTCTTCGAGCTGGGCCGGCTCGCCATGGGCGAGACGGTACTGCTGCACGGCGCGGCCGGCGGCATCGGCACGCTGGCCATCCGCATGGCCCATGCGGCGGGCGCCACGGTGATCGCCACCGACAACGACGAGGCGCGCTTTTCCGACTTGGCGGCCATGGGGGTGGACAAGGCCATCTGCTGGCCCACCACCGACTTCGTGCAGGCGGCCCTGGACCACACGGGCGGCCGCGGCGTGGACGTGGTGCTGGACGTGGTGGGCGGCGACTACCTGCAGCGCAACCTGCGGGCCCTGGCCTTTGGTGGCCGGCACGTGAGCCTGAGCTTCATGCAGGGCTCGGCGGTCAGCGTGGAACTGCTGACGCTGATGCAGAAGCAGCTAAGCCTGCATTCGTCCACCATGCGGCCGCAGCCGCATGCCGAGAAGGCGCGCATGGCGCGCAGCCTTGCCAAACACGTGCTGCCGCTGCTGCAGAGCGGGCGGGTCGGCCCGCGCATCCACGCCACCTTCGGCCTGGGCGAGGCGGCGGCCGCGCACACCACGCTGGAGAGCGGCAAGGTCTTCGGCAAGCTGGTGCTGCTGCCGCAATGAAGCTCCTTTTTGCCCCCACCTCGCCCTTCGTCCGCAAGGTCATGGCCTGCGCCTACCTCACTGGGCAGGTGGCCGACATCGAACTGCTGGACAGCGCGGCCCACCCCGTGAAACGCGATGGGCGCATTGCCGCCCACAACCCGTTGGCCAAGGTGCCCACGCTGCTGCTGGACGATGGCCAGGCGCTGTACGACAGCCGGGTGATCTGCGAATACCTGGCGCACCGCGCGGGCGACCAGACCCTGTTCCCGGCGGCAGGCCCGGCGCGCTGGCAGGCGCAGACGCAGCACGCGCTGGGCGACGGCATGCTCGATGCGGCCCTGCTGGGGCGTTACGAACTGACAGCGCGCCCCGCGGACAAACAATGGCCCGCCTGGCGCGAGGCACTGCTGGAGAAGGTGTGGGCCGGCCTCGCGTCGCTCGAAGCCATGGCCGATGGCCTGGCGGTGGACCGGCCGACCATCGGCGAGGTCACGCTCGGCTGCACGCTGGGCTACCTGGACTTCCGTTACCCCGAGCTGGACTGGCGCACGCGCTGCCCCCGTGCCACACGCTGGAACGAGGCCTTCCAGGCCCTGCCGGCCCTGCAGGCCACCCGTCCCTACGACGCTTGATTCTGTTGTTGAAGGTGTTTATGAGCGCGACTTCTCCTCCCTCCCCCGATGTGGCCATCTGGTTCCTCAACGGGCCCAATGCCAACCTGTACGGCCTGGATGCCAACAAGACCTACGGCTCGGACAGTTTTCCGATGCTGCAGGCACGCTGCGAGCAGAAAGCGGCGTCCATCGGCGCCTCCCTGCGTTTCCTGCAGTCCAACCACGAGGGTGTACTGGTGGACTGGATCCAGGAGGCACGCGGCGTGGCCGATGGCATCGTCATCAACGGGGCCGGCCTGGCCTACAGCTCCATCCCGATCCTGGACGCGCTGATGTCCTTCCCCGGCAAGATCGTGGAGGCGCACATGAGCAACATCTGGAAACGCGAGTCCTTCCGCCACCATTCCTACATCTCCAAGGTGGCCCATGGCGTGATCGCCGGGCTGGGCGGCGACGGCTACGAGTTCGCCATCGAGGCCGTGGCGAAGATGGTCCGGAAGGACCGGGCGTGAGCGGCAGCGCCGCCGCCCCCGCGGGCGCACTGGTCTTCCACAGCGACTTCGACGACTTCGACACCTGGAAGCGTGCGCTGCAGGTGCAACTGCCCGGCCTGGACATACGCCATTCCAGCGAGATCCAGGACCCGGCCGACATCCACTACGCGTTGGTGTGGAAGCCGCCGGAGGGTTTCTTCGCCGGCATGGCCAGCCTGCGGCTGATCGTGAACCTGGGCGCGGGCGTGGACTCCCTGGTCAAGCGCCCCGACCTGCCGGCGGGCATCCCCATCACGCGGCTGACCGATCCGCAGATGGCCCGCATGATGGCGGGCTACGTGCTTTTCGCCGCGCTGCGGCATGCACGCGACATTCCCCATTTCGAGCAAGCGCAGCGCCAGGGCAAGTGGTCGTACCGGCACCCGCGTTCGCCCGACGAGGTGCGCATCGGCGTGCTGGGCCTGGGACAGCTGGGCGCGGTGGCGGCGAGCGAACTGGGCCGGCTGGGCTACACCGTGAGCGGCTGGTCGCGCAGCCCGGCGAAGATCGAAGGCGTGCAATGCCACGCCGGGCTGGAAACGCTCGATGGCGTGATCGCGGGCGCGGACATCCTCATCGTGATGCTGCCGCTGACGCCGCAGACCCGCGGCATCCTCGACCGGGAGCGCCTGAAGCGCCTGCCGCGCGGTGCGGCCTTCGTGAACGTGGCGCGCGGCGCGCTGGTGGACCAGGTGGCGCTGACCGAACTGCTGGCCAGCGGGCACATCGGCTCCGCCACGCTCGACGTGTTCGAGCACGAGCCGCTGCCTTCGGCCGACCCGCTGTGGGGCATGCCCAACGTGCTTATCACGCCGCACCTGGCATCGGTGGCCATTCCGTCGTCGGCGGCGAAGCAGATCGCCTCCAACATCCGGCTGGTGTCGAACGGCGAGCCGCCCGAGAACGTCATCGACCCCGCGCGCGGCTACTGACTCCGCCGGCCGGCAAAGCCCCAGGCGCTAGTCTTCCAGGGCGCGCTGCACCCAGGTGCGCACCGCGGCAGCGCTGCGGAACTCGTCGGCCGAGCGGGCCGGAATCTCCGGAAATGCCCGCTGCCACATACGCGCCAGCGCATGGCCCGGACCCACTTCCAGCACGCAGTGCGGGCGCCGGGCCGCGATGCCTTCCATGCAGGCATCCCAGTGCAGCGCATGGTCGATCTGGAAGGCCAGCGCC
Source organism: Pseudomonadota bacterium (assembly GCA_040390235.1). Lineage (GTDB taxonomy): Bacteria > Pseudomonadota > Gammaproteobacteria > Burkholderiales > Burkholderiaceae_C > Xylophilus. Next base: position 91,076 of record JAZJYT010000024.1, read on the forward strand.
TGCCGGGCCGCCTCGCCATCGGCCAGCGGCGTGCCGAGGGCGGCGCTCCACAGCGGCACCTGCGGGCGGGCGAACGGCAAGGGCCGCAGAACCTGGGAGAAGACCTGCGCCGCACCCGCCATCCAGTGCGTATGCGATGGCACCCGCACATTCAGCGGTGTGCAGGATGCACCGGCGGCACCGGCCTGCTCCAGCGCCGAAACAAGGGCCTCCGCCGCCCCCCCCAGCACCACGTTGCCAGGGCCGTTGTGGATAGCCACGGCCAGCCCGAAACGCTCGCACAGCGCGGCCACGGCCCCCTCCCCCAGGCCGCTGACCGCGGCCATGCGGGCGGGCACGGCACCGTCGATGCAGTGGTCCATGGCGGCGGCGCGGGCGTGCGCCAATTCCAGTGCGGTGGCCGCATCGAACACACCCGCGGCGGCACACGCCGACAGTTCGCCCACGCTGTAGCCGGCCACCGCGGCCGGCGCCGGCAGGCCGGGCGCCAACCGGCCCCAGGCTGCCAGGCCCAGGCCCACCAGCAGCGGCTGCGCATGGGCATTGGCACCCGCCCAGGCCGCATCGGCCAGCGCACCGCGCCAGTCCGCCCCCCCTGGCCCGGCCACGGCGCGCACCAGCGGATCATCCGGCTCCAGCCACGGCAGCATGGCCGGGTGCTGCATACCCTGGCCGGAAAAAAGCAGTGCGAACCCCATGGCGATGGAGGGGCCCGGCCTTAAGCCACCCGCACCCGCTGCACCCAGCAGGCCGCGGCCAGCATGTCGGCCGCGCCGCCGGGCGACAGGCGGCGCGCCACGAAATCGTGGTGCAGGGCCCAGGCAGCGGCCCTCCCGCCGGGTCCTGCCGCGCCGCCACCGTCCAGGAAACCGCGGGCCGCGCCCTGCACGTAGCGCAGCGCTTCCAACCCGCCGCGGTGCGCCAGGTTGGTATCGTCCAGCACCGCCATGGCGTGGAACAGCGCATCGAGCCGGGCCGTCTCCGGCGCGGTGCCGGAGTGCAGGCCCTCCACCAGCGCCGGCACCACCGTGCCGAACAGCACCGGGAAACCTTGTGCCGCCTCATGGGCGGCCCCGTGCAGGCCGTGTCGAGCGGCGGCTATGCCGCCCGGCAGGCCGGAAGCCACCGTGGCGCGCACCGCCAGGGCCACCCCCCAGCGCCGCAGCAGCGTATGGCGCAGTACATCGGGCGCCAGGGCTTGTCCGTCGCGTAGCGCCGCACCGGCTGCGGCGCACAACAGGCCCAGCGTGAACACCGCGCCGCGGTGGGTGTTGATGCCACCGGTGGCCGCGAGCATGCGCGCCTCGGCCGCGATGCCGCAAGCCTGCAGGACCGGAAACACCGCATGCCCATGGCCCAGCACCGCCATTTGCACAAAGTAATGGCGCAGGGCGAACAGGCTGCGCATGAAGGTGCGGGCATCCATGTCGCGGTGGCTGCCACTGTCCACGAAAGACACCAGCCCCGGCTTCGGGGCCAGCGCCAGTTCGTCGTAGAGCGATGCCGTGGCCGCGCGGCCGATGCACTGCAGCCGCGCGAGCGGCAGGCCGAAGGCGCGGGGCACGCAGGCACCGGCCTGTCCACCCAGGCCGGAAGGGGATGGCCGCCGCGCGTTCATGCGGCCATCTCCGCCACGGCAGCTACAGGCTGCTGCACCCCCATGTCGGCCAGCGAACGGGCCAGCGCCACCCCGTCGCGCCGCTTGACCAGTACCGCCGCGGCCTCCCCGGCACGCCAGGCCGCCCACTCGCGCCAGGCTACCGCGGCTCCGCCGGGAAATACCAGCTCGCCATCGAGCCGCGGCACCGCGGCCGACGTGGCCCACCCGTCCGACACGGCCGCCAGCAGGCACCCGGCACGGTCGGCGGCCTCGGCACTTTCGACGGGCACCAGCAGGTCGAGATCGGATGCCGCGTGCAGGTAAGCCAGGCCCGTCATCCGCTGCCAGCCGTGGCTGCCATAGACACGCGCGGCCCAGCCCTCCGTGTCGAAGACCCGGCACAGCGCCGTCCAGCGGGCACGCGCCTGGCGCGGCAGCAGCGGGGTGACGGCGGCCATACGCGGGAACTGGTCGGCATAGAGCACCGCGGAAGCGGGCACCCGCAGGGCCAAACGGCGGCGCGACCAGCAGGCCGGCGCGGGCAGGCCCAGCGCCAGTTCTCCGCTGGGGGCCGCGCCCGGGCGGCGCACGGCTTGCCGCGTCACCACCAAGGGCAGGCGGTGGGCGGCCCAATGCACCAGGCAGGCCCGCGCCTCGGTGTCCCAGGTGCCGGCCAGCGCCTGCGCCCACCCTGCGGCACCCAGGTGTACCAGGCCGTGTCGCTGCAAGGGGGGCATGGGATGGTCTCCAGCGGTGGTTCAGGCGGCGTCCAGCACCTGCTGCACCACGGCGGCCGCCAGCCGCCGGCCGCCACGCGCCGCGCCATCGGTGGCGCGTATGTCGGTGTCCGGCGCATCGGCCAGCGCGCCGCGCAGGCAGGCCTGCAGGTCATCGCCTTCCCACAGACGGCGCACACCGCCCATGGCTACGTAGTTGTCCACGCCGGGCGCGAACACCGGATTGGACAAGGACAGCTCGGCGAGCAGGGCCTCCGGCAGCTTGGTGACCCGCGCCATGGCCGGGATGCGCATGACACGGATTTCCGCACCGGGCAGCGCATCGCAGGCATCGGCGATCAGGCCGGAGGTGATGAAGCCGCCCGACAGGGCCTGGTCGTACACCAGCCCCAGCACCCGGTGGCCCTGGCGGCGCGCCAGGTCGATGGCCATGCCCAGGTGTGCCATGGCGCGGTTGATGCCCAGCAGTTCGTCGCGCCGGCGCAGTTGCTGGCCCTGGGTGTCGATGAGCAGGAGGATGGGCCGGCCGGGGTGTTGCGCCACGGTATCGAGCACCACGCGGGCCTGGGCCAGCGCCAGCTGCACGCCGATGGCGGCATGGCCCGTGGTACCGACCACGGCGATGGGCACGCCGTCCAGCAGGGCCGTGCCGCGCAGCAGTTCGCCCTCGGCCACGATGCCATGACCGGAGCCGAACAGCGCGGTGGCGAGAGAGTTCCAGTCGGGTGCCATGGGTGTGTTGCTCCAGGTAGGAAGGGGTGGCCGCTCAGTCCAGCTTGATGCCGCCGGCCTGCACCACACCGGCCCAGCGCACCACCTCGGCATGCACGTACTCGCCGAACTGCGGCGGCGTCAGCGTGCCGAAGTGCGCGCCGTTGCTGGCCCACACGGCCTTGATGTCGTCCGAGGCGGCGGCCTTGCGCACCTCTTCGACGATGCGCGCCTGCACCTCGGGTGGGGTGCCCTTGGGCGCCCACAGGCCGTACCAGGTGGTGACGGTGTAATCGGGCAGGCCCACCTCGGCAGCGCACGGCACGTCGGGAAAGGCCGGGTTGCGCTGCTTGCCGGCCACCATCAGGGCCTTGATGCGCCCGCCCTTGATGTGGGAGGCGGAAGAACCCAGGCCGTCGAACATCAGGTCGACATTGCCCGAGATCAGGTCGCCCAGCGCCGGGCCGGCACCGCGGTAGGGAATATGGGTGATGAAGGTGCCGGTCTGCTGCTTGAACAGCTCACCCGCCAGGTGGTGCGAGGTGCCGCTGCCGGCCGAGGCGTAGTTGAGCTGGCCGGGCGTGCGCTTGGCGGCGGCCAGAAAGGTCTTGAAGTCCGGCGCGGTGACGCGGCGCGGGTTGACCACCAGCACCTGCGGCACCTCGGCCAGCAGGGCGAGCGGCACGAAGTCGCGCTCCAGGTCGTAGTCGAGTTTGGGGTACACCGACGGCGCGATGGCATGGTGGATGGCGCCCATGAACAGGGTGTAGCCATCGGGCTGGGCACGCGCCGCGATGGTGGCGCCCAGCGTACCGCCGGCACCGCCACGGTTGTCGACGACCAGTTGCCTGCCGGTCTGGCGGGCGAACTGCGCCGACAGGGGCCGCGCGAAGGCATCGGTTCCGCCCCCGGCCGGGAAGGGCACGATGAGATTGACCGGCTTGGCCGGCCAGCCCGATTGCGCGTGCAGCCCGGTCGCGACCAGGGCCGTACCGGCGGCGGTGGCGCGCAGCAGTGCGCGCCGGGTGGTATCGATAGCCATGGGATGTGTCTCCGTTGTCGTTGTAGAAATACCTTGGCTTCGGCCCGTCTTCAGGCGGCACGTTCCGGCAGCAGTCCGCGCACGGCGGCCGCGTCCAGGTCCGGGATACGCGCCGGGTCGATGATGCCAAGCCCGCGCCAGAGGCGCACCGCGTCATCCTCCAGACCGCCATTGAAGGTGGCCGCGGGCACCGCCGCCAGGCGGGCAGCCAGCAGCGCATGCTCCGCTTCCAGCGCCTCGGCCGTCACCAGGCGCGACGTTTCGGGCTGGCCCAGCAGGCCGATGGCGGCATGGCGGAAGGCGGCCACGTCGTCTTCCACCAGCAGGTCGCAGTCGCCGGTCAGCCAGCGGTGTTTGCCGCCGGTGGTGCGCCACACCAGAGCGCGGTCGCGGGAATCGAACTCTTCCACGCCGTGCGAGGCTTCGATGACCTCGGGGCCGGACATGGCCAGGCGGCCGGTGTCGCTCATCACCACCCAGTCGGCGCAGCGCGCCACGATGCCCATGCCGCCGAAGCAGCCATTGGCGCCGCCGATCAGCACCAGCACCGGAATGCCGGCGGCCCGCACGTCGAGCAGCGCGCGCATGACTTCAGACACCGCGATCAGGCCGGCATTGGCCTCGTGCAGGCGCACACCGCCGGACTCGGCCAGCAGCAGCACCGCGGCGGGCCGGTCGCGTAGGGCACGCTGCAGCCAGCCCACCAGCTTGGCACCGTGTACCTCGCCGACACCACCACCCATGAAGGCGCCCTCCTGCGCGGCGGCGAAGACCGGGCGGCCGTCCAGCGTGGCACGGCCGATGGCCACACCGTCGTCGAAGGCGGTGGGCACACCGAGCTGCAGCAGGTGCGGGCTCATGACCCGTTCGGCTGGCGGCAGCCATTCGTGGAAACTGCCGGCGTCGAACAGCAGCGCCAGCCGCTCACGCGCGGAACATTCGGCGTAGCTGACGGCGGCAGCGCCGGTGGCGGACACCCTGGTGCTCATGCCGGCAGCTCCGACACGGCCTGGTCGAGCCGCAGGCCGACCACCGCGGGCGTGGCGCCCATGTCGTGGATGGAGACCCGCACACCCGCCAGCGGGTGGCGCTGGTGGAAGTCGTTCAGCACCGCCTGCCAGATGGGGGCGAAACCGCGGGCCGAAGTCTCGATGCGCACCGAACAACCCTCACCCGCGGCCGGCTCCAGCAGCACCTCAAGGTTGCCCGAGCCGACCACGCCGACCAGCACCGGCGCGAAGTGCCCGGCCGGGCGCCTGCCGGCAAACACGAAGTCCAGGGTTTCGAGCCCGGGGGAAGTTTCCATGGCCGTTGTCTCCTGCTTCACCAATTGCGGAATTTCTTGGGCGGCTGGTAGAGCCCACCCGAGGCGCGCACCAGGTCGCGCATGCTGCGGGCCGCCAGCAGATTGCGACTCGCCTGGCGCGGGTCGATGCCCAGGTCCTGCGGCCGGCGGATGATGCCGCGCGCACGCAGCTCCTCCACCTTCGCCCGGTCGCGCCCCAGGCCCACCGCGGTGTAGCCGGCCACGCCGCGGATCGCCTGCTCACGCTCGGCGTCGCTGCGGCACAGCAGCAGGTTGGCGATGCCCTCTTCGGTGAGGATGTGTGTCACGTCGTCGCCGTAGACCATGATGGGCGGCAGCGCCATGTGCGCCTGCTCGGCCAGCGTCCAGGCATCGAGCTTTTCGACAAAGGCCGGCTGCATGTGTTCGCGGAAGGTCTCGACCATCTGCACCACCAGCTTCTGCCCGCGCGGGGTGCCAGCAGCGCCGCTGCGGCCGTCGCGTGCCTCGCGCCCGGCTTTCAGCCAGGCCGGGCTGGCATGGCGCCGGCCGCGGGCGTCGGCCCCCATGTTGGGTGCGCCGCCAAACCCGGCGATGCGGCCCAGCGTGGCGGTGGAGCTGTTGCCGTCCAGGTCGATCTGCAGCGTGGAGCCGATGAACAGGTCGCAGGCGTAGTGCCCGGCCGCCTGGGAGAAGGCGCGGTTGCTGCGCAGGCTGCCGTCGGGGCCGGTGAAAAACACGTCGGAGCGGGCGCGGATGTAGTCCTCCATGCCCAGCTCGGAGCCGAAGGAGTGGATGGACTGGACCCAGCCCGCCTCGATGGCCGGGATCAGCGCCGGGTGCGGGTTGAGCGCCCAGTGCTGGCAGATCTTGCCGCGCAGCCCCAGCGATGCGCCGTAGGTGGGCAGCAGCAGTTCGATGGCCGCGGTGTCGAAGCCGATGCCGTGGTTCAGCCGCTGCACGCCGTATTCGGCATAGATGCCCTTGATCGCCATCATGGCCATCAGCACCTGGATTTCGCTGATCTGCGCCGGGTCGCGGGTGAACAGCGGCTCGATCAGGTTGGGGCGCGGCGCCAACACCACGAAGTTGATCCAGCCGGCCGGGATGTCGATGCGCGGCAACTGCGTGGTGCGGCCGTCCACCAGCTCGTTGACCTGGGCGATGACGATGCCGCCCGAGAAGGCCGTGGCCTCGACGATGGCGGGTGTGTCTTCGGTATTCGGCCCGGTGTAGAGGTTGCCCTCGGCATCGGCCGCATGCGCGGCGACCAGGGCCACCTGCGGCGTGAGGTCGACGAAATAACGGGCGAACAATTCCAGGTAGGTATGGATGGCACCGATCTCGATACGCCCGGCCGAGGCCATCTGCGCCAGGCGTGCGCCCTGCGGGCCGGAAAAACTGAAGTCCAGCCGCTGGGCCACGCCGTTCTCGAAAATGTCCAGATGCTCGGGCAGCGCCAGCACCGACTGCACCATGTGCAGCCGGTTGACGCGCCGCGGGTCCACCGCTACCAGGGCCTGCGCCAGGAAGTCGGCCTGCTTCTGGTTGTTGCCTTCGAGGCAGACCCGGTCGCCCGGCTCAAGCACGGCTTCCAGCAGGGCGCCGATGGCGGTCGCCTCCACGTGTTTGCCGGCCAGCCGCGTGCCCAGGGCTTCGGCGGCGCGGGCCAGCCGGGCGGCACGGCTGTCGGCGCGGAGGTTCCAGGAGGGAGCGGCATGCATGGACGGGACCTTACCGGGGCGGCCCGGCCGGATCAATCACACGCCGCGTGCCAACGTTACGCTTTGCGGAACGTTCGGGCTCCCGCCTTGTTCAGCGCGCCGGCATGACCAGCCGGCAGACCGAGGCCAGCGCCAGCAGGTCGGGGTCGCGCTCGCGGGTGCGCAACAGGCACAGGCCGATGGTCTGGCGCATGCGGTAGGGCGGCTCCAGCGGGATGAGCTGCAGCTTGTCCTGGAACACACTGCGTACCCGCCCCGGCAGCAGGGTGCAGCCCACGCCCCCGCTCACCAGGTTGGCCAGCGAGAAGATGTCGCCCACCTGCATGGTGACCTCGGGCGTAAAACCCGCCACCTCGAAGGCGCGCATGAAACCGCCATAGGTGGCGAAACCTTCGCTCAGCGTGACGAATTTTTCGTGGGCGCACTGCTTCAGGTCCACCGCCGGCAGTGCGGCATAGGGGGAGCCGAGCGGCGCGGCGAAATGGATCTCGTCTTCCAGCAGGGGGATGGATACCAGGTCGGGCTGGGCCTCTTCGGGCAGGGCCATCAGCGCCGCGTCGATGCCGCCCTCGCGCAGCCGGGCCAGCAGTTCGGTGTTGGAGCCCAGCACCAGTTCGGCCTGCAGGCCGGGGCGGCGCTGGCGGATGCCGATGATGATCTCGGGCACCACCTGGATGGTGAGCGAGTACATGGAGCCGAGCCGCAGGCGGCCGTCGCCATAGCCCGCGGCGGCCCGGGTGGCGCGGATGCCCTCGGCCATGGCCTGCAGTACCTCGCGCGCCACGTCGGCCAGCACGTGGGCCGCGTCGGTCGGGATCAGGTTGCGGCCCTGGTGGCGGAACAGCGCGCAGCGCGCGCCCTCCTCCAGCGCATGCAGGGCGCGGTGCACACTCACCGTGCTGGTGCCCAGCTTTTCCGCGGTACGCGCCAGGTTGCCGGTCTCCAGGAAGGCGAGCAGCACCTCCAGCCGGCGCAGGCTGATGTCCTCGTCGATGTGGATGGCGGTGCCGCGGTCGGTCATCACGCGATCTTAGGGGCGGTGGCCGACACCAGGCGGCCGAGGGTGCGCAAGGCGGTGTCGGCGGCATCGTTCCAGGTGTGGCCGTAGTTCAGCCGCAGGCAGTTCTCGAAGGCCCGGCTGGCCGAAAAGATCGGCCCGGGCGCCACGCTGATGCCCAGCGACAGCGCCTGGCGGTGGAGGGCCAGCGCATCGGTGCCGGGCGGCAGTTCCACCCACAGGAAATAACCCCCCGTCGGCCGCGTGGCGCGGGTGCCGGCGGGGAAATACCGGCCGACCGCATCGACGAAACGTGCCTGCTGCAGGGCCAGTTGCAGGCGCAGCTTGCGCAGGTGGCGGTCGTAGCCGCCTTCTTCCAGGTAGGTGGCCACCGCCACCTGGGCCGGCACGCAGGTGGCCAGGGTGGTGGCCAGCTTGAGCCGCGCCACCTCGCGCACGAAGCGCCCCGGCGCGGCCCAGCCGATGCGGTAGCCCGGCGCCAGGCATTTGGAGAACGACGCGCAGTGCAGCACCAGGCCCCGGGTGTCGAAGGCCTTGGCCGGCACCGGCCGCCGGTCGCCGAAATACAGCTCGCCGTAGACGTCGTCCTCGATCAGCGGGATGCCGTGGCCGCCCAGCAGCTCGACCAGCGCCTGCTTGCGCGCGTCGGGCACCAGGCTGCCCAGCGGGTTCTGGAAATTGGTCATCAGCCAGCAGGCGGTGGGCCGGTGGCGTTCGATGGCCAAAGCCATGGCCTCCAGCGACACCCCGTCGCGCGGGTGCGTGGGCACCTCGACCGCACGCAGGCCCAGGCGCTCCAGCGACTGCAGCGCGGCATAGAAGGTCGGCGACTCGACCAGCACCGCATCGCCCGGCCTGGTCACCGCCGCCAGGCACAGGTTGAGCGCCTCCAGCGCGCCATTTGTGACGACGATGTCGTCGGCATGTACGTGCAGCCCATCGACCAGGTAGCGCAGCGCGATCTGCCGGCGCAGGCGGGCACTGCCGGGCGTCAGGTCGTCCACCATGCTCCAGGGATCGAGCTTCTGCACACTCGACGCCATGGCCCGGCCGAGGCGTGCGATGGGGAACAGGTCCGGCCCCGGAAAGGCCGAACCGAAAGGCACCACGTCGCGCGACATGCTGGCGTCGAGCACGTCGGAAATCCGCGCACTGATGCCGAGTTCCAGCGATTCGGCCTGCTGTGGCGAGGACTGCTCCGGTTCGGGCAGGCGCTCGGAGCCGGCGCCCGAGACGTAGTAGCCGGAACGTTCGCGGGCGCGGATCAGCCCCTGCGCCTCCAGCAGGTAGTAGGCCTGGAACACCGTCGAGGGGCTGACCTGGCGGCTGGTGCTGGCCTGGCGGACCGAGGGCAGGCGGTCGCCGGCGCGCAGCACGCCACCCCGGATCGAATCGGCGATCTCGGTGGCAAAGGCTTCGTAGAGTTTCATGCAGGCAGTCGGTTGACCAGTATTTCTTCCGTTGAATGCTATCTGTACTTTTTTCCTGCTACCAGCCCATTTTTATCTCTATCTGATATGCAAAATTTATTAATTACTGATTCTGTTCTTTTTTAACGAAGCAAGGCACAGTGGAGGCATCACTTCCCTTGGAGGACCCGCCATGCTGACCACCACCCTGAACATCCTGCGCGCCGTACTCTGGAGTTTTGTGGGCCTGGGCGGCCGCCGGGCCGATGCCACGGTGCGCCTGGAGCAGGTCAGGCCGCTGCCGCTGATCGCGGTCGCCTTCGCCGTGGTGGTGGTGATCCTCGGCGGCCTGGCGGCGCTGGCGCACTACGCCGCCCATGCCGCGGCCTGAGCCGGTGGAAGATTTCGCACACCAAGCACACGCCTGGTGCGGCTGGCGCAGGTGGCTGGCGGTACTGGCAGCGGTCCTGCCGGTGCTGGCCGGTGCTGCACAGCCCACGCCGGCCGACGGGCTGTCGCCTTCGGGCAAGCCCTACCTGCCGGCGCCGTTTACCGTGCCCGACACCATGGCCCAGCGGGTCACCGCCTGCACCGCCTGCCACGGCGAAGAGGGCCATGCCACCAACGCCGGCTTTTTCCCACGCATCGCCGGCAAGCCGGCCGGCTACCTGTACAGCCAGCTGCTCAACTTCCGCGACGGGCGGCGTACCAATGCGCTGATGACACCCCTGCTGGCCAGCCTGTCGGATGCCTACCTGCAGGAGATCGCCGACTACTTCTCGGCGCAGGAACTACCCTATGCACTGCCGCGCGAGCCGTCGGTGCCCGCCTCCATGCGCGGGCGCGGCGAGACCCTGGTGCGCCAGGGCGACGCGGCACGCGGCATTCCGGCCTGCGCCGCCTGCCACGGCGCGGCACTGACCGGCGTGGCCCCGGGCATCCCGGCGCTGGTGGGCCTGCCGCGCGACTACCTCAACGCCCAGCTCGGCGCCTGGCGCGCCGGCCAGCGGCACGCTGCGCAGCCCGACTGCATGCACGACGTCGCCCAGCGCCTGGCGCTGGAAGACATCGGTGCCCTGTCGGCCTGGCTGGCGTCGCAGCCGGTGCCGCACGGCGGCAAACCTGCGGCGATGCCCACGGCCCCGCTGCCCCTGTCCTGTGGAGCCGTCCCGCGATGAACCCGCCTTCCCGCCTTCTTGCCCGCTGGGCCGTGCGTGCTGCCGTCGGCATCACCGTGGTGGTCCTGCTGCTCGCGACCGCCACCGTGTTGCTCAACTTCCGCGGCGAAGACCCCGTCGACCCGGCACCGGCAGCGACAACCGTCGCGCCCGATGCGCAGCAGGTGGAACGCGGCCGCTACCTGGCGCTGGTCGGCAACTGTGCGGGTTGCCACACCGCCGCCGGTGCGGCCGCTTATGCCGGCGGCCGGGCCCTGCCCACACCCTTCGGTACGGTCTACACCAGCAACCTCACGCCCGACGAAGCGACCGGCATCGGCGGCTGGTCGGCCGCGCATTTCTGGCGTGCGCTGCACAATGGGCGCTCGAAGGACGGGCGCCTGCTTTCCCCGGTGTTCCCCTATGCCAGCTATACCCATGTGACCCGGGCCGACAGCGACGCGCTGTACGCCTACCTGCGCAGCCTGCCGCCGGTGGCCCAGGCCAACCGGCCGCATGCCCTGCGTTTCCCGTACAGCACGCAGGCCGCACTGGGCGTGTGGCGTGCCCTGTTCTTCAGGCCCGATGCCGCACCCGGCCGGGCCGAGCCGGAACAGGCGGCGGAGTGGAACCGTGGCGCCTACCTGGCCCGCGGCCTGGCGCACTGCATCGAATGCCACAGCAGCCGCAATGCGCTGGGCGCCATCGGCGGCTCCCTCGAACTGGCGGGCGGCACCATTCCGGCGCAGGGCTGGTACGCCCCCTCGCTGGCCTCGCCCGAGGAGGCCGGTCTGTCGGGCTGGGACCGCAAGCACATCGTGCAACTGCTGAAGACCGGCCAGGCGCCCGGCGCCTCGACCCTGGGGCCCATGGCCGAGGTCGTGGCCGGCAGCACCCAGCACTGGCACGACGAGGACCTGCAGGCCCTGGCCCTCTTCCTGCAGGAACTGCCCCCCGCGTCGGCCGCAGCGCCGCACAAGGCCGTGGTGGCCAACACATCGGCCGGCATGGAGCGCGGCGGCAAGCTCTACGACCAGCATTGCGCCGCCTGCCACGGGGCTGAAGGCCAGGGCGCGGCCGGCGCCTACCCACCGCTGGCCGGCAACCGGGCGGTCACCATGCAGACCACCGTCAACCTGGTGCGCATCGTGCGCGGCGGCGGTTTTCCGCCGGCCACCGCCGGCAACCCCCGGCCCTATGGCATGCCGCCCTTCGGCCACCTGCTGGACGACCAGGACATCGCCGCCGTACTGACCTACGTGCGCCGGTCCTGGGGTAATACGGCGGCACCCGTCAGCCCGCTGGACGTGCTGCAGGGCCAACGCGGCGACTGAACGCAAAACACCCCGCTTATCGCGGCTTAGCGGGGCAGCGGCCGGCCTACGCTGGACGACCCAGCGTTTTTTCCGACCGCCCATGTTGACCCACGAACCCCGCGACTGGCTGGATTTCCGCCAGGCTCCCCTGGGCCGCCGCGGCGGCCCCGCCCCAGCCGAACTGGTCGACTACGTGCGGCTGGTGAACCAGGCGACCGATGTGCCCGCGGTGCCGGAGGCGGTACTGCCCGCCGAGGATTTCGCCGCCGACGTGGAGGATGCGATGGCCGAACTGCCGGCGCGCCTGCGTGCCATGCTCGACCGCTCGCTGCTGGGTGTCTTTTTCGCCCGCGACCTGGGCTGCTCGGTGGTGACCGACGTGGTGCTGCACGAGGGTGAGCCCCTGGGCGCCGTGGTGGCACTCGACATGGAGGTGCTGCGCGACCACACGGCCAATACCTGGGCCACCCTGCGCGAGAACGAACCCTTCCGCCGCGATGGCCGCCAACACCGCGAAGGCGGCTCCGGTCTGCAGGTGGTGCTGGAACACGGCGGGCAGGACGTGCGGCGCAATGCCCTGCAGTTCCTGCTGCTGCACGAATTCGGCCATGCGCTGACCGCCGGCGGCAACTTCCTGCCCGACTGGTGGACCCGGCCGGCCGACCTGGCGCCGGCCGCCAGCTACCCCTTCCTGGCCCTGTCGTGGGACATCGACGAACAGCGCCGCATCGTGCCCAACCCCGACAACAGCTTCCCCCTGCGCGAGCGGGTGAAATCCCACACCAGCCCCGAACTGGAACGCACCGACTACGCCGGCCTCTACGGCCAGCTGGCGCTGACGACCTTCCCCACCCTGTACGCCGCCGACAACGCCTACGACGACTTCGCCGAATGCTTCGCCGTCTACGTCCACAGCATCATGATGGGCCGCCCCTACGAGGTCCACCTCACCGGCGAGCACCCCACCCTGCTGGCCGACAGCCACTCCCTGCAGGCCCGCTGCCCCGAGAAGTTCGCGTTCGTAAAAAATCTCATCGACAACGCAGCCTGACGGTCCTTCGGCCCCAGGCGCACCGCCCATCCGAGGGGGCCGCCGCGCCGGGCCGCCCCAAGCGGCCGGCCCGTCCCCGGGACGGGGGTTGGCGGAAACACGAAGTGTGGAGCCTGGGGGTCAGCCAATCCAGGGCACCATGGAACCGGCTTTGCCGGGCCATCGGTGTCGCCCCCTGAAAGGGGGTTGGCGAAGACACGAAGTGCGAAGCCTGGGGGTTAGCCTCGTACAGCCATGGCGCGGGCCAGCATCGCATGGAAGGCGTTGTAGATCTTTTCCATGTGCGTGCGTTTGTAGGGGAACAGGTCCACCGGGTCCATCGAGTGCACCACCGCGCCCGGGTCCACCTCGAATACCAGCAGTTCGCCCGACGGGGTTTCGGCGCAGTCCATCACCAGGTAGTCGAGCCCGAAACGGTCGGCCACCGCCGCCAGGGCCACGCCGTGGCGGCGGCCGAAGCCGCCTTCGAGGTCGAAGGTGACCATGAAGTCCTCTTCTTCCGCGCGTTTGGCCGGGCTGTCGGTCATGCCGGCGTTCAGGTAGTGGATCATCCAGTAGGACGAGATGCCCATGTGGGCGGCGTAGGGCACGCCTTCGATCAGCACCACGCGGTATTTGCGGAACAGGCCGTCGGCGCTGCTGTAGTCGACGAAACGCGAGACGAAGAAATTGTCGCCCGCGGTCTGCGCCAGGTAGGGCTCGATGCCTTCCGGGCCATCGATGCGCGCCAGGCCGTGGCCGGCGTGGGAATCGACCGGCCGCATGATCAGAGGGAAGCTGCTGCCCGGCAGCACCACGTCGAGCGCCAGTTCCGTACGGCCCAGGGCCCGCAGCCGGCCGCGGCTGGCGCGCACCGACGGTGGCATCTGGATGCCCTGCGCACCTTCGAGCAGCGCATAGGCCTGGGCGCGCGAGGTGCGGGTGATGCGGTCGCAGTGGTTGCATACCGGCACCGGCCAGTCGGCCAGCTCCTTGCCGAGGCGGCGCAGCAGGGCGCGTGTGCGGTCGGACTCGGAGACGGCGACGAACAGCACGTCGTGCTCCGGCAGTTTTTCGGGCAGCGGCTCGTCCGGCAGCACGTAGAGCATGCTGAGCGCGATGCCGGTGGCCTCGGCCAGGAAGGGCAGCGGCGTATTGGTCATCAGGTCGCCCGGCGCCATCACCGCCAGCAGGCGGATGACGGCCCCGGGGGGAGCCGGCAGGCTGTAGACCCGCTGCGTCTGCAGCGCCTGCGACTGTGTCGCCAGGCCCAGCTCGCGTGCGCCCTGCAGCATGAGCACGGTCGACAGGTCCATCAGCGCGTTGGCGTCTTCTTCGTCGAGGGTGGCGCGTTCGATCAAGCGGGCGGCCAGCGGCCGCAGGTCCTGCCCCTGGAAGGCGATGGTCATGAGGCGGGCCAGCCCCATCAGCGAGGTGTCTTCCGCCTGCATGGGAATCCGTTCTTCAAGCATGGTGGCTTTCATGGGTGGGCGCGGGCGTGTGGGTGTTCAAGGGGGCAGCAGGCGGGGCGGTGCGGCGGCGGCCGCAGGCCAGGGTGGCGTCCAGCAGCGCGTCGATGTCATCCGACGTGGTGCGGTGGTTGACGATGGCCGCGCGGATGGCGATGCGGCCGTCGAGGGTGGTGGCCGAGGGCACGGCGATACCGGATTCGTGCAGGTCGGCCACGATCTCGGTATTGACCGCATTGGGGTCGGTGCAGCAGTAGCGGAAGCAGACGATGTTCAGTTCCACCGGTGCCAGCATTTCCAGCTCGGGGTGGTCGTTCACCCGCTGTTCCAGGTAACGCGCCAGCCGGCAGGAGTGCGAGATGGCCGCGCCCATGGCGTCGGTGCCGTGGGTGACCAGGGTGAACCAAGTCTTCAGGGCGCGGAAGCCGCGCGACAGGTCGGGGCCCAGGTCGCAGGGCCAGGGCTGGGCGGAAGCCGCCAGGCCGCGCGGATGGCGCGCCAGGTAGGCGGCGGGCGAGGAGAAGGCGGCGAGCTGGTCGGCCTCGCGGCGCACCAGGATAAAACCCGCGTCGTAGGGCACCTGGCCCCACTTGTGGAAATCGAGCGCGATGGAGTCGGCCTCGCCGATGCCCGCCAGCAGCGGTGCCACGTCCGGGGCCAGCATGCCGAGCGCACCGTAGGCGCCATCGACATGGAACCAGGCGCCGTGTTCGCGCGCCACCGCCGCGATGGCCGCCAGGTCGTCGACCGCGCCGGCATCGACCGTGCCCGCGGTGCCGGCCACAAAGAAGCGGGTGCGGCCCAGGGCCTTGTCGGCGGCCATCATGCGGGCCAGCGAACCGACGTCCAGGCGGCGCCGCGCATCGACCGGCACACGGCGCAGCGCGTCGGTGCCCAGGCCGGCAATGGCCATGGCCTGCGCGATGCAGCCGTGGGCATCGGCCGAGGTGTAGGCCACCAGTTGCAGGCCGGAGGCGGCCAGGCCGGTCTTGCGCGATTCGGCGCCCAGCGCCGCGGTGCGTGCCACCAGCAGGCCGACCAGGTTGGCCATGGACGAGCCGGTGACGAACAGGCCGCTGGCCGTTTCCGGGAAACCGAACAGCTGCCGCATCCAGGCGACGATCTGGCGCTCCACCTCCAGCGGCATCTGGTCGCGGCCGCCCAGGTTGGCGTTGAGGCCGGCGGCCACCATCTCGGCGAGCATGCCCACCGGCGTGCCGCCACCGTGTACCCAGCCCATGAAGCGCGGGTGTGCGTTGCCCACGGCATAGGGCAGCACCTGTTCCATAAAACGGGCGTGGGCGGTGGCGATGTCGGTCGGTGCGGCCGGCAGCGGGTCGCGGAAGGAGCTTCGCACCTCCGCCGGGATGGGCTGCCAGACCGGCCGCTCGCGGATGTTTTCCAGGTAGCCGAACATGTCGTCCAGCATGGCGTGCCCCTGTGCGCGCAGCGCGGCCCAGTCCTGGGGATCCAGCGAGTGTTGGCGAGGTGCGTTCATCGGGGCGGGGGCGGAAAGTGGCGGGAAGACGGTGCAGGCCGTGGCGCCAAGAATAGGGCCACGCGCCCGCGCCGACAAGCCGGAAACCAGCGGTTTCCCGGCCCTGTTCGGGCTTTTCAGGCCGCCGCTGCCGCCACCGGTATGGCAGGAGGCGCCACCACCGCGCCCCCCCCCGCCATCCAGGCGTCGATGCCGCCGGCCAGCGGCAGCACCCGGGTGAAGCCGGCCGCCAGGAGTTTGCGGGCGGCCAGCACCGCCGACACGTCATTCGGGCAGGCGCAGTAGACGACCACCAAAGCGTCGCGCGGATGGCCGCGGGTAGTGGCCTCGCAGGCTTCGTCGGAAAACAGCACCGCGCCCGGAATACGCCCCTGGGACCGGCCGAGCGGCGACTGTGCATCGACGATCAGCAGCGGACCGCCCCCGGCGATCTCCGCCAGCAGCTCGTGCACCGCCATGCGGTCCATACGCAACCGCCGGCCGAAGCGGTAGCGCTGCCACCAGCGGCGCAGCACGAAGGCGGCCAGGCCCAGCAGCACCAGCAGCAGCCCCCAGCGGCCGATCTCGTCGAGCGTCTGCAGCACCTGCTCGATGGCATCCGAGAACAGCACGCCCAGGCCGATGCCGACGCCCGCCCACAGGGCCGCGCCCAGTGTGTCGTACAGCAGGAAGGCGCCGCGCGGAATCCGCAGGGTGCCGGCCAGCGCAGTGGCGATGGAGGCGAAACCCGGCACGAACTTGGCCACCAGCAGCGAGGGCGCCCCCCAGCGGGCGAACAGCGACTCGGTCTGCCGCACGCACTTGTCCGGCGTGAGCGAGAGCCGGCACAGCAGCCGCAGCACCCGCCGGCCATGGCGCTGGCCGGCCAGGTACCAGGCGCTGTCCGAGAGGACGCTGGCCACCACCGCCGCGGCCAGCAGCGGCGCCAGGCCGGCGTGGCCACGCGCCGCCATGCCGCCCGTCAGCAGCAGCACCGGGTAGGCGGGCAGCGGCAAGCCGGCCTGCTCAAGCAGGACCACCAGGAACACCACCAGGGCGCCATGCTCGGCGCTCAGCCGCATCAGGAAATCCACGACCTCTTTCCGTCCTGCGCCTGCCAGCCGGGCGCATTCGACAGCCCATTCTGCAACGGGAAGAGTGCCCCCGGCGGGCGCAGGCCCAAGAATGGCGTCAGGCCGCCGGGGTGCCGAGCGCAATGTAGCGCTCAAGGTGGTGGTCCTCGTCGCCCAGCTGGTGGTCGATCATGACCAGGCGCTTGGCATAGTGGGCCATGGGCAGTTCCCAGGTCATGCCGATGCCGCCGTGCAGCTGGATACTTTCTTCGGCCACCAGCGTGCCAATGCGGCCGATGGAGAACTTGGCGGCCGACAGCGCACGTTCGCGTGCCACCCGGTCCTCACCGTCGAAGGCCGCGGCCGCGTTGATGACGGCCGAGCGTGCCTGCTCGATCTCAAGCAGCACCGTCGCCATGCGGTGCTGCAGGGCCTGGAAACTGCCGATGGGCACGTTGAACTGCTTGCGGGTGCGCAGGTAGTCCAGCGTGGCGTCCTTGCAGTACTCCATGGCACCCAGGCTCTCGGCGCACAGCGCCAGGATGCCGGCGCCGGTGGCCTGCTCCAGCAGCGGGTAGCCGCCACCGACCGGGCCCAGCACGGCGGCGTCGCCAAGCTCTACACCGGCCAGGGTGACTTCGGCCACGTAGCCGCCATCGATGCTGCCGGTTTCGCGCAGGGCCAGGCCCGCCGTGCCGGCGGGCACCAGGAACAGGGTGATGCCGTCCACGTCGGTGGTGTCCCCTGCCGTGCGCGCCGACACCAGCAGCACACCGGCGGCGCCCGCCTGCCGTACCACGGCCTTGGCGCCGTCGAGCTGCCAGCCATCGCCTTGCCGCACGGCCCGGGTGGCCACATGGGCCAGGCTGTAGCGGGAGTCGGCCTCGTCGTGGGCCAGCGCGCCGACCGTGCTGCCCTCGGCCAGCGCGGCCAGCAACCCGCGGTGGCTGTCGCCAGCCCCGGCACCCGCTGCCGCGATGGCCTGGCCCACCATGAGGCTGCCGAGGAAGGGCTCGACCACCAGGCCGCGGCCCAGCGCCTCGAACACCACGGTGATGTCGAAACCACTGCCGCCGAAACCGCCGTCTTCCTCGCGGAACAGGGCCCCGACGGTCCCCAGTTCGGCAAAGCGGCCCCAGAGGTCGGCGCTGAAACCCGGTGCGCTGTGGGCGATGCGGTTGCGCTGTTCGATGCCGTAGCGGTCCGCGATGAAGCGGCCGAGCGTGTCCGCCAGCATGCGGCGGTCTTCGGTGTGGGTGAAGTCCATCGTGTCTGTCTCTCTTTCAGGGGGTCGCGCTCAGAGGCCCAGGATCATCTTGGAGATGATGTTGCGCTGGACTTCGTTGGAGCCGCCGTAGATCGACAGCTTGCGGTTGTTGAAGTACTGGGCGGCTGCCACCATCGCATCGGGCGGGCCGAAGCCACCCGCCGCGCCATCGTCGTGCAGCGCCTTCTCGTCGAACGGCAGGGCGTAGGGGCCCATGGCGCGCCGGATGAGCGAAAAAATCTCCTGCCGTATCTCGGTGCCGCGGATCTTCAGCATGGAGCTTTCCGCACCCGGCACACCGCCGCCGGCCACCGCGGCGAGCACCCGCAGGTTGGTGGTCTTCATGTTCTCGAAGTCGATCTCCACCTTGGCCAGCCGGGCGGCGAAGGCCGGGTCCTGCGCCAGGGGTTTGCCGTTCTTGGTCGCCGTGGCGGCAGCCTGCTGCAGCCGCTCCAGCGCGGCCGCCGACAGGCCCACCCCCGCGATGTTGGTGCGTTCGTAGGTCAGCAGGTACTTGGCGCAGGTCCAGCCGCGGTTCTCCTCGCCCACCAGGTTGTCCACCGGCACCCGCACGTCGGTCAGGAACACCTCGTTGACCTCGTGTTCGCCGTCGAGCGTGATGATGGGCCGCACCTCGACGCCGGGCACGGTCATGTCGACCAGCAGGAAGCTGATGCCTTCCTGCTTCTTGGCCTCCTTGTTGGTGCGCACCAGGCAGAACATCATGTTGGCGTACTGGCCGAGCGTGGTCCAGGTCTTCTGGCCGTTGACGATGTAGTGCTCGCCCTGGGCGTCGGTGCGGCGCTCGGCCGTGGTCTTGACGGAGGCCAGGTCGGATCCCGCACCCGGTTCCGAATAACCCTGGCACCACCAGTCGCTGCCGTCGAGAATACGCGGCAGCCAGTGCCGCTTCTGCGCCTCGTTGCCGTACTTGATGAGCACCGGCCCCAGCATGTTGACACCGAAGGGCACCAGGCGCGGGGCGTGGGCCTGGGCGCACTCGGTTTCGAAGATGTATTTCTGCACCGCGCTCCAGCCCGGGCCGCCGTGCTCCTGCGGCCAGTGGTTGGCCAGCCAGCCGCGGGCCTGGAGGATGGCATGCCAGCCCTCCATCTCGGCCTTGCCCAACTCCAGGCCGTGGCGCACCTTGTGCGCGGTGGCCGGCGGCAGCTTCTCGGCCACGAAAGCCCGCACCTCGGCGCGGAAGGCTTCCTCTTCGGGGGTGAAACGCAGGTCCATGCTGTCTCCTTGCCTCTGGTTTTCTTCAGAAAATCTCGAACAGGCCCGCAGCGCCCATGCCGCCGGCGATGCACATGGTGATCACGGCGTATTTGACACCGCGGCGCTTGCCCTCGATGAGCACGTGGCCGGCCAGGCGCGCGCCGGTCATGCCGAAGGGATGGCCGATGGAGATGGCGCCACCGTCGACGTTGAGGATGTCGTCGGAAATGCCCAGCCGGTCGCGGCAGTAGAGGGACTGCGAAGCGAAGGCTTCGTTGAGTTCCCACAGGCCGATGTCCTGCACCGTCAGGCCGTGGCGGGCCAGCAGTTTGGGGACCGCGTAGACCGGGCCAATGCCCATTTCGTCGGGCTCGCAGCCGGCCGTGGCCATGCCGCGGAAGGCGCCCAGCGGGGTCAGGCCGGCGCGGGCGGCGTCGGCCGCTTCCATCATGACGCAGGCCGAGGCGCCGTCGGAGAGCTGGGAGGAGTTGCCCGCGGTGATGTACTGGTCATCGCCGCGCACCGGCTTGAGTTTGGCCAGGCCTTCGTAGGTGGTGCCCGGGCGGTTGCAGTTGTCGGCCGAGACGGTGACCTGTTTGTGGCTGACGGTGCCCGTCTCCTTGTCGGTGACGGCCATGGTGGTGGTGCAGGGCACGATTTCGGCAGCGTAGCGGCCTTCGGCCTGGGCGGCGGCGGTGCGCTGCTGGCTGACGAGCGAAAAGCGGTCCTGCGCTTCGCGGCTGATGCCGTAGCGGCGCGCGACGACGTCGGCCGTCTCGATCATGGGCATGTAGAGGGCGGGTGTGTGTTCCAGCAGCCAGGGGTCGATGCCGCTGTCGCCGTCTTCACGGGTGCGGATACGCGAGATGCTCTCGACACCGCCGGCGATCATGGCCGAGACACCGTCGGAGACGATGCGCCCGGCGGCAATGGAGATGGCGTTCAGGCCCGAGGCGCAGAAGCGGCTGATGGTGGCCCCGGTCATGCCGATGGGCAGGCCGGCGCGCAGGACGGTCTGGCGGCCGATGTTGCGCCCGGTCGTGCCTTCGGGGTAGCCGCAGCCCAGGACCAGGTCCTCGATCATGTCGGGGTCGATGCCGGCACGGTCCACCGCGGCGCGCACCGCGAAGGCGGCCAGCTCGGGGCCGCTGGTGATGTTGAACTCGCCCCGGTGGGACTTCGCCAGCGGGGTGCGGGCGGTGGATACGAATACGGCTTCTCGGGTCATGGCGGTGTCTCGGTTGAAGAGAGGGGTATGGACTCAGCGGTTCAGGCTGTCGAAGGTCTTGCCCTGTTCCACCAGGGACACCAGCAGGGGCGCGGGCTGCCAGAAGAAGCCGTCTTCCCGGGCGAAGGACTGGATGTCGGCCAGCACGCTGGCCGCGCCCACCGTATCGGCGTACTTCATCGGTCCGCCACGGTGGCGCGGAAAACCGTAGCCGTGCAGGAACACCACGTCGATGTCGAGCGGGCGCAGGGCGATCTTCTGCTCCAGGATGCAGCAACCTTCGTTGACCATGGCGGCCAGCACCCGGCGCACGATTTCCTCGTCGGTGAAGCTGCGCGGGGTGATGCCGGCCTTGACCCGCTCCTGGTCGACGATGGCCTCGACCTCCGGGTCCGGCACGCCGGTGCGCGCGCCCTGCGGGTACTGGTACCAGCCGCGGCCGGTCTTCTGGCCGAACCAGCCGTTCTCGCACAGGCGGTCGGCGATGTGCACGTAGCGCCGGCGCGGGTCGCGGCCGGCCGCCTTGCGTTTGCGGGTGGCCCAGCCGATGTCACCACCGGCCAGGTCGGACACCTGCAGCGGGCCCATGGGGTAACCGAAGTCGCGCATGGCCTTGTCGATCTGCCAGGGCGAGGCGCCGTCTTCGAGCATGTAGTCGATGGCCAGGCGGTAGCTGGCCAGGATGCGGTTGCCGATGAAGCCGTCGCAGACACCGGCACGTACCGGCACCTTCTTCAGCTTCTTGGCCAGTTCGAAACCGGTGGCGACGACGTCGGCACTGACCTGGGCGGGCACCACGATCTCCAGCAGCTTCATGATGTTGGCCGGCGAGAAGAAGTGCAGGCCCAGCACGTCCTGCGGGCGCGAGATGCTGGCCGCGATCTCGTCGATGTCGAGGTAGGAGGTGTTGGTGGCCAGCACCGCGCCGGGCTTGCAGACCCGGTCGAGCTCGGCGAATACCTGCTTCTTGACGCCCATGTCCTCGAACACGGCCTCGATCACCAGGTCCACGCCGGCAAACGCGTCGTAGCGGGTGGCGCCGCTGAAGCGGGCCAGGGTCTTGTCCTTGGCCGCGGCGTCCAGGCGCCCCTTGGCGATGAGGCCGTCGTAGACCTTTTCGACGAAGCCGCGGCCGCGGGCCAGCGAGGCTTCGTCGCGCTCGACCATGGTGACGGCCAGGCCGGCATCGAGCACCGCCACCGCGATGCCGGCACCCATGGTGCCGCCGCCGACGATACCGACGGAGGTGATGGGCCGGGGCTGGGCGCTGCGGGCTTCGGGCACCTTGGCGACTTCCCGTTCGGCAAAGAAGGCATGGACCAGGCCGGCGCGCTGCGGGCTGTCGATTGCCGCGAGGAAGGCGGTGCGCTCGAAGGCCATGCCTTCGTCGAAGGGTTTGTCGAGCGCGGCTTCGACCGCGTCGATGATCTTGAAGGGCGAGAACAGGCCCCGGAACTTCTTCTGGCCTTCGGACCGCGCGGTGGCGATGGCGGCCCGGTTGGCCGTATCGTCGGCCAGGCCGGCTGTGGCCTCGCGGGTGCGGCGCGGGGCGGCGCGGGCGGCCACCAGCTCCTGCGCATAGGCCAGGCCCGCGGCGGCGATGTCGCCGGCCGGGACCACCCGGTCGACCAGGCCCATGGCGAGGGCTTCCTGCGCGCTGGCGTGGCGGCCGCTCAGGGCCAGGTCCAGCGTGGCCTTGGCCCCCACCAGGCGCGGCGTGCGCTGGGTGCCGCCGGAGCCCGGGAGCAGGCCCAGCGCGACCTCGGGCAGGCCCAACTTGGCACCAACGGCCGCGATGCGGTAGTGCGCGGCCAGCGCCACCTCCAGTCCACCGCCCAAGGCTGCGCCGTGGATGGCGGCGATGACGGGTTTGGAGGAGGCTTCGATGATGTCGCACACCGCGGGCAGCGCCGGCGGCACCGGCGGCTTGCCGAACTCGCGGATGTCGGCCCCCGCGATGAAGTTGGCGCCGTCACCGACGATCAGCACGGCCGCGCATTCGTCGTCGGACTGGGCCGCCGCGACCGCGTCGGCCAGGCCGCGGCGCACCGCGGCCGACAGGGCGTTGACGGGGGGGTTGGCGATGGTCACCACAGTGACCGGACCGTGCGGGCGGGAGGTGACAGCAGGGAGAGTCTCGGAAGGAACGGCGGACATGGCAAGCCCTTGTAGTGGTGCGGATGAAGCGAGCCCGCATTGTTGCCAGCCAATGCTTTCTTGACAATGGCAATGACGATGGACACACTGTCAATTTATACTTGACAAACAAGCCCATGGACATGGACCCCGACGCCCTGGCCCTGCTGGTCGAGATCGTTGACGCCGGCAACCTGAGCCAGGCCGCCCGCAAGCTGCGCATGACCCGCGCCAACGTCAGCTACCGCCTGGGCCAGCTGGAAAAGGCGGTGGGGGTGCAGCTGCTGCGGCGCACCACCCGGCGGGTGGAGCCGACCGAGGTGGGGCTGCGGCTGTGCGAGCATGGCCGCGCCATCCAGAACGAGTTGCGGGCGGCACGTGAATCGGTCGCCACCCTGGCCGGCTCGCTGCACGGGCGGCTGCGCATCTCAGTGCCCAGCGGCTACGGGCAGATCGTCATGTCGGAGTGGCTGATCGCCTTCAAGCGGCTCTACCCCGGCGTGGTGCTGGAGGTGATGTTCGAGAACCGGGTGGACGACCTGCTGCGCGACGAGGTGGACATCGTCATCAAGGTGGTGACCGAACCGCCGCCAGCACTGGTGGCACGGCACCTGGGGCCGGTGCGCTACCTGGCCTGCGCCGCGCCCGACTTCGCCGCCCTGCACGGCATGCCGGTGGTGCTGGCCGACCTGGCCACCGCACCGGTCATCACCGCCGGGGTGGTGGGCCGCCACCTGCGGCTGTCGGCCTACCGCGCGGCCGAGCGGCAGGAGGTGCTGCTGCAGCCCACCCTGGTGTCGGCCAACTTCATCTTCCTGCGCGAGGCCATCGACGCGGGCCTCGGCATCGGGCTGGTGCCCGACTACATGGCGCAGCACGACATCGATACCGGCCGGCTGGTGGGCTGCCTGGACGACTGGCGGCTGAGCATCTTCGGCACGCAGATGTACCTGCTCTACATGCCCGACCGCCACCACACCCTGGCGGCCTCGACCTTCATCGACTTCATCGTCGGCAAGGCCTGGAGCGCGGGACGTATCCAGGGGCCGAAGCCGGCACCCTTGCTCAGTGGCACGGGCCTGGCGCGCGTGCCCATCACCCTTGCCGGTGCGGTCAGCGCGGGCGGTCCTGCGGCGCCCTGAGCGCGGAGACCGCGACCAGGGCGAAGGCGCCAGCGATGGTCACGTTCTTGAAGAAGTTGTTCAGCTGGGCGGCGTACTGCGGACCGTCGAACTCCCAGAAGCGGTGCGCCGACATCGCCGCACCCAGGGTGAACAGCGCCAGCAGCGGCGCCACGAAACGCAGCTGCCAGCCCAGCACGAAGGCCAGGCCGCCGCCCAGCTCCACCGCGATGGTCAGGGGCAGCGTGACCTCGGGCAGCGGCACGCCCAGCGAGGCGAAATAACCCAGGGTGCCGCCATAGGCCACAAGCTTGCGGATGCCCGCGATGAAAAACAGCAGCGCCATCACGGCGCGGCCGGCGGTGGCCGCCAGGCGCAGTTGAGAATCGGTCATGGTGAGGTCTTTCGGGGAAGGAAACGGAGGGCGATGCACAGGAGGATCAAGGGGCCGCGGCCGGGCGTCAGGCACCGGCCAGGGCGCCCTCGGCAGTCCAGCCGTAGAGCCATTCGAGTGCGTCGTGGAAGCGCTCCTGCGGCCGGCCCTTCCACAGGCTGTTGCGCACGCTGCGTTCCACGCCGCCGGCGTGGTAGAGCCGGCCCATCTCGCGGGCCGACAGCACCACCCGCGCGGTGCGGGCCACGCGGGCGCGCTGGTACAGCGCCAGGGCGCGCGGCCAGTCGCCGCCCTCCTGCACCACCGCCTGGCCGAGGGTGACGGCGTCTTCGCAGGCCATGCAGGCGCCCTGCGCCAGGTACTGCACCATGGGGTGGGCGGCATCGCCGAGCAGGGTGGTCCGGCCGAAGGTCCATTGTTCGATGGGATGGCGGTCGGCCGTGGAGTAGCGGCGCCAGCTGTAGCCGGCCCGCAGGATGGCCCGCACGTCGTCGCAGGCGGGGGCGAAGTAGCGCAGCAGTTCCGCCGGCTCGCCGGCGCGCGCATCCCATTCCTCCGCCGCGCTGCTGTGGAAGGTCGCGGCGATGTTGAGCTTGTCGCCGCCCTTGAGCGGGTAGTGCACCAAATGGAAGTTGGGCCCGACCCAGATGCAGGGCGCGGTATGCCGCAGGTGGGCCGGGAATTCGCCGGTATCGATGACCGAGCGGAACACCACGTGGCCGGATACACGGATGGGGTCGCCCACGTACTGCTGGCGGATGGCCGAACGCACGCCGTCGCAGCCGATGAGGGCCTGGCCCGCGTGGCGGCCACCCGCGGCATCGGTGGCCACCACACCATCGGCGTCCTGCTCCACGCCGGTGATGCGGGTGGAGGTGAGGAAACCGATGCGGTCCGGCCAGGCCCGGGCGCCGTGCAGCAGGGCACCGTGGATGTCGGCACGGTGGATCACCGCATAGGGATTGCCGAAACGCGCCCGGAAGTCCTCGCCCAGCGAGATGCCGGCGACACGCTTGGCGTCAAGCGCATCGAACATCACCATCTCTTCGGTGTAGACAGCGCGCTCGCGCAGGAACTGGCCCACGCCCAGCGCGTCGCAGGCGGCGAAGGCGTTGGGGCTGAGCTGGATACCGGCGCCGATCTCGCCGATGGTCGCGGCCTGCTCGATCACCTTGACCTGGTAGCCCTGGCGCACCAGGGCCAGCGCCACGGCCAGGCCGCCGATGCCGCCGCCGGCCACCAGTACCGGGCGCGGGTCGTTCTGTTGCGGGGCGGCCATGGCTCAGGCCAGCCCGAAGAGTTTCACCGCGTTGTCGCGGCCGATCTTCCGGCGGTCGTTGGCGCTGATTTCGCAGCGGTCGAACCAGCCAGCGGCATCCTCGTGTTTCTCGAACGGGTAGTCGACCGAGTACAGGATGCGGTCGCTGCCCACTTCGAGCATGGTCGACAGCAGCGTGGGTGTGCGGAAGTTGCCGCTGGTGGTGATGTGCACGTTGCTGCGCAGGTAGTCGCCGATTTCCTTTTCGCAGGGCATGCCGCGGCGGCCCTTGCGCAGGATGTGGTCGATGCGCCAGACGTTGAAGGGAATGCCCTCCCCGAAGTGGCCCAGCACCATCTGCAGCGCCGGGTGCTTGTCGAACAGGCCCGAGGACATCAGCCGCAGCGCGTGCATGCTGGTTTCCGCCGCGAAGGCCCAGGTCGGGCCGGTGAGCCACGGGTTGCCGTCGTAGATGGGTTCGCGGCTGGGCAGGGGGTCGCGCGGGTGCATATAGAAGGGTTTGCCCAGCGCCGCGGCGGCCGCCCAGAAATCGGCGAAGCGCGGGTCGTCGTAGTAGACCACGGTGTTTTCATCGCCGACCTGCGAGAAGCCGTTGACCAGGAAGCCGTGGAAACCCAGGTCCTTCACACAGCGCTCCAGCTCGCGCGCGGCGGCATCGGGGTCCTGCATCGGCAGCGCGGCGAAACCACCGAAGCGCGTGGGGTGGCGGCGCACCTGTTCGGCCAGCACGTCGTTGGCACGGCGCGCCACGTCGATGGCGCGGGTCGCGTCGGGAATGCCCTGCACCGCGGGCGAGTTGAGCGAGAGGATGGAGAAGGCCGTGCCCCACTGGTCCATCTGGTCGAGCCGCTGCTGTTCGAAATCCAGCAGATTGGCCTTGAGAGTGGTCCACACCTCGGGGCGGGCGTAGACCTGCGAGTCGCTGATGGTGAGGTCTATGGCGAAATGTTCTTCGAGGGCGATCTTGTCGTGCATGGTGCGGTTCATTCCGGGGTGATGTGGAGGGCGTCGAGCACCGCTTGCCAGGTGCGGCGGTCGTCGTTGATGTAGTGCAGGAGCTGTTCGGGTGTGCCGGGGCGCGGGTACACGCCCAGCTCGCGGGACTTGGCCACCACGTCGGGCAGCAGCAGCGCGGCGCCCATGTCGTGGTTGAGTTTGGCCACCACGGCCGGGCTCACACCCTTCTTGCCGATGACGGCGAACCAGCCGTGGGCCACGGCGCCGGGCACGGTGGCGCTGGCCAGCGGGAACTTCTCCAGGCCCGGCTCGACCTGGTCGCCCATGCTCGCCAGCACCCGCATGCGGCCGGCCTGGACGTTGCCAGTGACCACGTTGTAGGTGTCGATCATCATCTTGGTCTGTCCGCCCAGCGTGGCCTGCATGGCCTGCGCGCCGCCGGGGTAGTGCACCTCCAGGAAACGGGCCTTGCCCTTCAGGCCCAGCAGGGCGGAAGCCAAATGGGGTGCGGTGCCGCGGCCGTTGTCGGCCACCTCGATGCCTTCGGGCCGGGCCCGGGCCGCCTGCATGAAGTCGCCCAGCGACTTGTAGGGTGAGTCGCCCGGCACGGCCAGCACGAAGGGGGCCACCGCCGCCAGGGTGACGGGCACGAAGTCGCGGTTGAAGTCGTAGGCCACCCCCTTGATGGTGCTGGGCGCCACCGAGATGGCCGAGCCCTGCACGAAGCCGAAGGTGCTGCCGTCGGCCGGCGCGTTGAGGATGGCCGTCATGCCGATGACTCCGCTGCCGCCGGGCCGGTTGTCGATGACGACCGGCTGGCCCCATTGGCTGCCGAGCTTGACGCCCACGTAGCGGATCAGCACGTCCGGCGCCGAGCCCGCCGGGAACGGCACGATGAAACGCACCGGCTGGGTGGGCCAGTGCGTATCCGCTGCCTGGGCCTGGACCGCGGCGGCGCAGAGGGAAACCGCCAGGGCGCAGCCCTGGGCCAGCATCGACCGGCAGATGGAAAAAAGCGGCATGGCGGAGGGCTCCTGGTGGCGGCAGTGCAGGGTTAGGGCGTGCTCTTTATTTACTTGATTTATCAAGCAATTGGGCGAAGTCTATACTTGAAAAATCAAACAAATGCCCATGAAAACCCTAGGTACCTCTGCGCGCACGGTCCGGTGCCCCCCTGCCCCCGTCTCGACCGACGACACCAGGATCGCCGCGCACGACCTGGAGCGCGCCATCCCCTACCTGCTGGCACGTGCCGGTGCGCGGATGGGAAATGCCTTCTCGCAGGTGGTGAAACCCCAGGGACTGAGCCTGAGCGAGTGGCGCGTCTGCGCCTCGCTGCACCACCAGCCGCAGCAGACGCTGTCGCAACTGGTGCTGCATGCCTCGGTCGACATGTCGACGCTGTCGCGTATCGTCGACCGGCTGGAAAAGCAGGGCTGGGTGGTGCGCGGCCGCTCGGAACAGGATGGCCGCGCCGTCAGCCTGTCACTGAGCGAGAGCGGCAGGGCCAAGACCCGGGAGCTGATTCCGATGGCGCAGCACTACGAAGCCACGGCGCTGGCCGATTTCAGCGCGGCCGAAACCGAGCTGCTGCGCGGCTTTTTGCTGCGGCTGTACACCAACGCCGAGGCGCTGGACTGAGCGGCGCACTTGCCGTGCCGGCGTTCCCCGCTACTCGATGGCCTTGCCCATATCCTCGACGACCTTCTTGGCATCGCCGAACACC
>JAZJYT010000025.1:0-11970 GCA_040390235.1 Pseudomonadota bacterium
ACGGCAAACCCCTGGTGGTGGCGCAGGCCACGCTGGCGCCGCCGTCGGAGCAGCCGCCGGGCGTGATTCCTGCACCGCCAGCGCCGCTGCCGCCGCCCGCACCGCCTGCGCCCACCCCACCGGCACCCGCCCCTACGCCAACACCCACACCGCCGGCACCGACACCCACGCCTCCGGCACCAGTGCCGGTGCCCCCGCCGCCGGCCCCCACCCCGTCGCCATCGCCGAACCCGGGCCCCCCGCCACCGGCGTCCGTGAGTTTTGTCAGTGGTGCCAGCAACCTGTCCGGTGTGACGGCCGGGTCCGTGCTGTTCAACAGCAGCGGCGACCCGATCGGATTTTCCAATTCGGGCAACACCCGGAGCGTGGACAACACCTCCACGTCCAACAATGCGCCGACCGTGACCGGCGCCACGTCGACCAACAACTACCTGGCCGTCGGGGTGTGGAACACCTACAGCACCACGAGCGGCGGCACCACCACACCCGTCACCTCCCCCCTGGCCTACGCCATCGGCCAGCCCGCCACCGCGCTGCCGTCGCTGGCCGGGCAGCGTGCCAGCTACAGCGTGGTCGCCAAGACGCCGGTGTTCTCGACCATCTCCGCCGCGGGCTCCCTCAGCCCGGTGTCGCTGACGGTCGATTTCGCCTCCACGACGTCCGCGAGCATTCAGGTCGCCTTCGACGCCATTTTCACCAACGACACCTACCACCTCAAAGGCAGCGTGGCAGCCACCGGCACGAGTTTCGCCGGCACCATATCTTCCGTCGGGGTGCAGTGCATAGCGGGCCTCAATACCTGCCAGCCCGCCAAGGTCAACGGTTTCTTCAGCGGCAGCGGGGCCACCGGCATCGGCCTGAACTACAGCGCCTCCAGCACCCTGGACGGCACGTTCAACGGCGCCATCGCCTATGGCAGCCCGACCACCTCCAGCACCCCGGCGGTGGACATCCTGGCCGCGGCGACACCGGCCCCGGCCTTCCTCCCGCAAACCTACCTGACGGCGGGCTCGAACGGAACCAGCCCGCTCCTCCTGAACGGCGACCAGCATTTCTCCGGCAACCAGCTGCAGAGCGCGGGGAATTCCACCGGCACCACCATCGGCACGGCGACCGGAGCCACCACCTTCGGCGCCATCGGCACCAGCGGCACGGCCAACTACCTCGGCTGGGCCTACTGGCCGGGCGCCACCCAGACCTCCGCGACACCACCGACCTCCGTGGCGATGACCGAACTGCACACCGTCACCGTGCAGGCGCCACCGCCGGCGGCCATGCCGGTCAACGGCTTTGCCACCTACACCATGGTCGGCGGCACCACGCCGACACTCACCCCCAGCCCCGCGGCCCCGGCGGTGTTCGGCACGCTGAACAGCGCATCGCTGACGGTGGACTTCATCGGCGCGAAGGCCAAGGGCACGGTGGACTATTCGTTCGCGTCGGTGCCGGCCGCATCGGCCACCTACAGCGCCGACCTGAACCTGACGGGCAACAGTTTCACCAGCGGCACCATCGGCGACCGGATGTCCGGCTTCATCGGCGGCGACCAGGCGCAGCTCGCCGGCATCGTCTTCAGCAAGAACAACGTCGGCGTGGGGGTCGTCGCCGGCGCGGTGGCCCTGCAGGCCACGGCCATGAAAACCCCCCTGCTGGCCAACCTGCCGAGTACCACCACCGGCCTGGCGTCGTCGTACGCCGTCGGCCAGGATATCGCCACCTTCTTCCCCGACGGACTGACCATCGCCGCGGCCGGTACACCAGGCCCCCCCACCTACCTCCTCGACAACACAGCCGGCCTGGTACAGGTGAACACCAACCCGGCCGGCGGTGCCAACGGCAAGTCGTACCCGGGGAATTTCACCAACCCCATCTATACGACGAGCTACAACAAGCAGGGCAGCACGGCGAACGGGGACTTCATCGGCTGGGGCTACTGGTCGTCCGGCAGCAACCAGGCGGGGCCCAGCACCGACCTGAAGGACGTGCACTACATAGTGGGCACTCCCGCGGCCACCTTCCCGGCGGGCGGCAACATCGTCTACAACGTGGACCAGGGCCATACGGTCCCGACCTTCACCCCCACGTCCGGGGCCACGACTACCGCCACCTTCGGCAGCGCCAACGTGAACGTCAACTTCGGTACACCCGGCGACGTCACGACCACGGTCGTGGTGAACAACGTGAACGGGGCCGGCAATACGGC
The DNA here is from genome assembly GCA_040390235.1 of Pseudomonadota bacterium. Classification (GTDB taxonomy): domain Bacteria; phylum Pseudomonadota; class Gammaproteobacteria; order Burkholderiales; family Burkholderiaceae_C; genus Xylophilus. Next base: position 2,204 of record JAZJYT010000025.1, read on the forward strand.
CACCATCAGCATGCCGCTGAAGATCTACAACAACACGGCCCAGGTCGCGCAGACTTCCAACCCGACGGCGGGCGTCACCAACAATATTGCCCTGCTGTTCATCAACTCGACCGTCGCGCCCGCGGCCGCTCCGACCAGCGTGGGACTGAGCTACAGCCAGAAAACCACCGGTGTCGGTACCCTCGCGGGTGCCGTGGTGCTGGGCCACTGAACCGCCCACCACAAGAACCGCTGCGGAACACGGCCGCTACGCAAGCGCTGTTTTTGTGATTTAGTGGACGGACCTGCGCCCGGCCGCGCCGGCCGGGCCACCACGTCCCGACCCCTCGCGATACATTCAGTCACCATGATGATCGCCGCCACACGATTCCGCCTCGCCACCCTCAGCATGGCGCTGGCCGCCTGCTATCCCGTCGCCGCCCATGCCGCGGCCGGCACGCTGCAGTTCGTCATCGGCGACGTGTCGATCCGGCGCCAGGGCAGTGCGGTTCCCGCCACCAAGGGCACATCGGTCGAGAGTGGCGATGCATTGGTCACCGGCCCCACCGGGCGTGCGCAGATCAAGTTCAGCGATGGCGGCTTCATCGCCCTGCAGCCGAACACCAAGTTCGACGTCACCAACTACGTCGACAAGGGGGACCCCAAGGAGGACCGTTTTCTGGTGAACCTGGCCGAGGGTGGCCTGCGGGCGATTACCGGTGCCATCGGCAAACGCGACCACGACAACTACAAGGTGCAGACGCCCACCGCCCTGATCGGTATCCGGGGGTCTTCCTTCACCGCCTTCTACGACCCCAGCGACAAGACGCTGCGCGTGGCCGACGAGCAGGATTCGATCGAGGTGTGTACTGCCGGCGGCTGCGTCGGCCTGACCTCGGGCGAGACCGCTCTGGTCAACCCCAATAGCGCCAACGAGCAGCCTTCGCGCACCAACTACCGCCCGACCCTGCCGGTGCCGATTCCGGTGCAGGAGGCCCAGGTGGCGTCCAACCAGACGGCCGCCGACGGCAAACCCCTGGTGGTGGCGCAGGCCACGCTGGCGCCGCCGTCGGAGCAGCCCCCGGGCGTGATTCCTGCGCCGCCAGCGCCGTTGCCGCCGCCCGCACCGCCTGCGCCCACCCCACCGGCACCCGCCCCAACACCCACACCTACACCGACGCCGCCGGCTCCCACACCTGCCCCGACACCGACGCCCACGCCGGTACCGGTGCCGCCACCGCCCTCCCCAGCCCCCACGCCGACGCCGCCCGCACCCCCCTCGGCCAGCGGCATCAGTTTTTCCAACCGCAGCGCCGTGGGCAGCACCGCCAGCCAGGACAGCAACAGCGGCGGCGTCACTTTCGACGGCAACGGCGACCCGAAAAGCATCATCTCCAACGCGCCGGCCAGTGCCCCCGTCACCAGCACCGACGCCACCAACACACCGACCTACACCGCCGGCACGGTGGCCGGCAGCGACTACTTCGCCATCGGCAAGTGGAGCACCTATGTCTCCGGCGCCGGCCAGACCGCCACGACCGGCGCGAGCCCTTTTGCCTATGCGGTGGGCTACCCCATTGCGACGGCCACCCTCAACGGCCTGAGCGGACGTGCCACCTACAGCCTGCTGGGTGCCACGCCGGTGTACTCCACCATCAGCAACGTCGCGCCGGGCACCGTCAATTCGGCCTCGCTGGTGATGGATTTCCTCTCGGGCGTGCGTTATGGCCAGTTGACGCTGGACCTCGACATGCCGGCACCGTCCAGCGGCAGCCCGGTCACCACCACCTCGCACTACACCCTGCAGGGCACGGTGGACAGCACCACCGGCGGCAACTTCTCGGGTACCGTGGCCAGCGTCTCGTCCATCTGCCTGAACGGGCTGGCGACCTGCACCAACGCCACGGTACAGGGTTTCCTCAACGGCAGCACCGGCCAGCGCATCGGCCTGACCTTCGACGGCAGCAGCAGCGTGCACGGCAACTTCGGTGCGGCGGTGGCGCTGGGAGCCGGCACCACCGGTGCCACGATTCCCCTGACCCAGAACACACCGGTCGCCAACAACTACGCCGGCTTCGCGGCGATCGGCGGTGAGGCCGGCCTGCAGCTCCGCCCCAGCAACGGCTCCGCCGTCTACAGCGGTACCCAGTTCAACTACAACGGCTCCCAGCTGGTGCAGATGAACGACAACACATCCACCCGGCAACTGGTGGCGGGCAATCCGGCGTCCTTCGGGGCCATCGGCGAGCCCAACTCCGACTTCGTGGGCTGGGGCTACTGGAGCGTGGCGAAATACGACGACAACACGGCGTCGCCGGCCATCCACACCAACCTCAGCGACCTCCACTACATCACCGGCCGGCAGACCGATGCGGCGAACCTGCCGCAGCGCGGCATCGCCAACTACTGGCTGGTCGGCGGCTCGGTGCCTACCCTCACGCCCTCGCCCGCCGGCACGACCACCCAGGGCACGCTGAACAGCGCCACCCTGGCGGTCAGCTTCTACACACAGCAGGTGCAGGCGGATGTGAACGTGACCTTCGCCGGCACCCCCTACAACATCCACCGCGACCTGACGCTGAGCGGATCGAGCTTCACCGGCCCCACCGGGGCCGACCAGATCGCCGGATTCATCGCCGGCGACCAGGCGCAGTACGCCGGCCTGGTCTATACCAAGGACATCGGGGCCGGCCGCATCGCCGGCTCGGCCGGGCTGCAGGCCAAGAACATCCTGCCGCCGACCGCGCTGACCGGGGCCTACTCGGCCCTGGCCATCGGCACCGCTGGCGCCCCCATTGCCAGCGGCACCGTGCTGACCAATACCCAGTACGTGCTGGACGACAGCGCCCACGGCAAGCTGCTGGAGCAGGCCGCCCTGCCGAGCGGCTTCGAATCCGCCGTGGTGGGCAGTCCCACCACGCCGTTCCCGACGACGACCGCGGGCAAGATCGGCACGCCGGGCAGCGCCGGCTTCATCGGCTGGGGCTATTGGCAGACCGGTGCCTACCAGAACTACGCCAACTTCTCGGAGATGCAGGACCTGCACTACGTGGTGGGCACACCGAGCGCCATGACCGGCGCCACCGGCAGCGTGACCTACAACCTGCAGCAGGGCAGCACCACACCGACCTTCACCCCGACGGCCGGCACCACCCAGACCGGCACCCTCGACAGCGCGACATTGACCGCGGACTTCACCGGCGGCACGCTGGGGGCGACCGTGAAGGTCACCATCGGCGCGGCGCCGCAGGAAACCCTGTCGGTCAGCGGCGTGGCCATCAGCGGGGCCAAATTCAGCTCGGTAGCGCCGGCGCCCGGCGCCAGCACCATGGCGGGCCTGTTCGTCGGGACGGTTGCCGGCGGTGCGCCCCCCCTGGTGGGACTGTCCTATAGCAAGGACACGACCCTGGCATCGGTCGCTGGGCGGATTGCGGGCGCGGTGGTACTCGGCCACTGAGGCTTTCCGGGCGGCACGCCGCCGCGTACACTGGCAGCCGAAGCCGTCCGCGGCGGCTCGCCCATGCATCCGGAAGGCTGCCCGCACTGGTCCTATGAAGCCCGACTACAAGTTCCGCCTCGCCACACTGACCGTGGCGCTGGCCGCCTGCTACCCCCTGACCGGGCACACCGCCGCCGGGGTGCTCCAGTTTGCCATCGGCGACGTGTCCATCCGACGCCAGGGCAGTGCGGTTCCCGCCACCAAGGGCACATCGGTCGAGAGTGGCGATGCATTGGTCACCGGCCCCACCGGGCGTGCGCAGATCAAGTTCAGCGATGGCGGCTTCATCGCCCTGCAGCCGAACACCAAGTTCGACGTCACCAACTACGTCGACAAGGGGGACCCCAAGGAGGACCGTTTTCTGGTGAACCTGGCCGAGGGTGGCCTGCGGGCGATTACCGGTGCCATCGGCAAACGCGACCACGACAACTACAAGGTGCAGACGCCCACCGCCCTGATCGGTATCCGGGGGTCTTCCTTCACCGCCTTCTACGACCCCAGCGACAAGACGCTGCGCGTGGCCGACGAGCAGGATTCGATCGAGGTGTGTACCTCCGGCGGCTGCGTCGGCCTGACCTCGGGCGAAACCGCCCTGGTCAATCCGAATACCGCCGGCGAACAGCCTTCGCGCACCAACTACCGGCCCACGCTGCCGGTGCCGATTCCGGTACAGGAGGCCCAGGTGGCGTCCAACCAGACGACCTCGGACGGCAAGCCGGAGGTGGTTGCGCAGGCCACCCCGGCATCCCCTTCGCCGCCCTCGTCGCCGACACCCGCACCGCCGGCCCCGGTGCCCGCCCCGCCGCCGGCTCCCACGCCGACCCCGGTGCCACCACCACCGCCGGCACCGGTGCCGCCTCCCCCGCCAGCGCCGACCCCCGTGCCGGTGCCGCCGCCCCCTGCGCCGGCACCCGTCCCCGTTCCCGCCCCGCCACCGGCCGGCGGCATCACCATTTCCAGCGCGTCACCCGGCAACACCAGCAACACGGTGAGCGGCGGCACGGTCACCTTCGACGGCAGCAACAACCCCAGTGGGTTCACCGGCTCGTCCACGGTCGCCAGCCAGGACACCAACAACGGCGCCAACGTCGTCCACAGCGAAGGCACGCCGGGCAGCAGCAACTATTTCGCCATCGGCAGCTGGACCCACTACACCGTCAACGATGCCAGCCCGCCCTCGTCATCGATTCCCCTGGCCTATGCCATCGGCAATGCCACGTCCACCAGCGTACTCAACGGCATCAGCGGCCGCGCCAGCTATTCGCTGATCAATGCCACGCCGGTGTTCTCCAGCAATACGCAGGTGGGCACCGGCACGGTGGATTCGGCCACGCTGGTGCTGGACTTCCTGTCCGGCCTGCGTTCCGGCCAGCTGTCCATGGCCGTCACCATGCCCCCACCGAGCAACAACACCTCGGTCCAGACGGAAGGGGGCACCACCTACCAGATGCTCGGTAACGTGCAGGGCAACGGCACGGGTTTCGGCGGCACGCTGGCCAGCACCACGGCCGGCTGCGTGAGCGGCGACATGCAGTGCAGCCCGGCGTCGGTGCTGGGCTTCTTCAACGGCCCCGCCGGGGAGCGTGCGGGTTTCACCTTCAATGCCAACAGTTCGGTGCACAGCGACTTCGGCGCAGCGGTGGCGCTGGGGGCCGCCTCCCCGGCGCCCAGCCCCCTGCCGGCCACACCGACCAGCACCTTCGGCAGCACCAGCGGCCTGACGGGCTTTTTTGTCCTCGGCAACGAAAGCCTGAACCCGCCCCACCCCAACACGACGGGCTTCAACTTCACCGGTGTCCGGCTGACCAGCGCCGACGGCAAGGGCACCTTCACCAACACCCACGACGTGACACGGACCCCGGGCTCGGGCACCACCAAGTTCGGCGCCATCGGCAACCCCGGCGACACCAACTTCCTGGGCTGGGGCTACTGGGCCGACGGCCAGCAGGTGGACCACTACAACGCGTCCAGCTCCACCCTCCAGGATGCGCACTACATCGTGGGCAAGCCGATCGACTCGATCAACCTGCCGGTGCGGGGCACGGCCAACTACTCGCTGGTGTCGGGCACGGTCCCGACCCTGACCAGCGACGGCACCACCACCAGCGGCACCCTCACCAGCGCTACGCTGAGCGTCAACTTCTACGCGCTGGGGGTAAAGGCCGACATCGTCGCGACCTTCAACGAAACCCAGTACACCATCAGCCGCAGCCTGGCGCTGGCGGCTTCCTCTGCCCCTGGCACAGGCGCGACGTTCAGCGGCGCCACGGCCACCGACAACATCGCCGGATTCATCGGTGGCGACCAGGGCCAATACGCGGGGCTGGTCTACAGCTCGGGCCAAGGCGGGGGCACCATCGCCGGCGCGGCGGCGCTGCAGCTCAACCGGCAGACCAATGCCACGGCCTATCCCTTCGCCAGCGCTCCCCTCCTGTCGGCCTTCGCGGTGGGCAGCGGTACCGCCCTCACCACCGGCACGGTCGTCGGTGGCTCCACCGGCCAGGACCATTACCTCCTGAACGACACCGGCAACGGCAAGCTGCTGGAGCAGGCGGTCATGAACAGCACCCAGTCGGTCGTGGTCGGCACGCCGACCACCCCCTTCCCGACGACCAACGCGGGCAAGGTAGGCAATCCGGGCGATTCGGATTTCATCGGCTGGGGCTACTGGAACGCGGGGGCTGTCCGCACCAACGTATCCATGTCCAACCTGGCGGACGTGCACTACGTCGTCGGCAATCCGACGCCCACCATGCCGACCTCAGGCAGCATCACCTACAGCGACAGGCTCGGCGACAGCACGCCCACCTTCACCACCAGCGGACCGGCCCTGAACACCAAGCTCAACAACGCCACCCTGACGGCAAACTTCAGCGCGCAGACGGTCGCCACCACGGTCAATCTCCTGGTCGACACCACGCCCGTGGCCATCGCCGGAACCGGCACCATCACCGGCGCCAGCTTCGGCTCACCGGTGGCATCGCCCACCGCCCCGGGTTCGCAGTTCAGCGGCATTTTCGTCGGCACCGACCTCAACAACAACCCCGCGCGGGTCGGCCTGGTCTACGGCCGCGACGTCACCATCGGTTCGGGACCTGGACAGCCAGGGCGGGTGGGCGGAGCCGTGCTGCTCGGCCAGCTTCCGCAATAAGGCAGGCGGCGCTGGTCGGCCCCCCGGCGGCCGAACCGCCGGGCCGCCCCAAGGCGGCCGCGCCTCCCCCTCGGGGGGTGGCGAATTACACGCAGCGCAGCGAAGTGAAAAGCCGGGGGGCTCATAGATACGGCCGCAGCAGGCCCTCGCTGGCGCCGGGGCCGTGGCGCGCCAGGGCCTGGTAGCGCGCCGTGGCGCCCATCCGCAGGCGCAGGGCCGGCTCGGCGGCGAGCCGCAGCAGCGCGTCGTGGGCCGCCTCCTGGTCCTGCGCCAGGAAACCGCATTCGTTGTGCGCCACCAGGGCCGCCTGGCCGCCGCGCGGCGTGGACACCACGGGCAGGGCCGCCGCCATGGCCTCCACCACCACCCGGCCATAGGTTTCGTAGGTGCTGCCGGTGCGGTAGAAAAAAGCGTCCAGCGACTGCAGGAAGACCGGCATCTCCTCGGCACCGGCCGGCAGCAGTTCCACATGGGGCACACCCGCCAGGGCCGCCGCCATGCAGGTGCCGCCCATGACCCGCACCCCGATGCCGCGCGCGGCCAGCATGCGGTAGAGCGCCGGGTCGTCCGGGTGGTGTTTGCCGGCCTCGTCCCGGCTGGCGCGACCGATGGTGAAGGGCCTGCTGCCCGGCGGCGGGCGCGACACCGCGAGGAAGGGCGCAAGCCGCACCAACGTCGCCTCCACCGAGCCGGGCAGGTCGACCGCGCCTTGCAGTTCGGCGCTGATGAAGGACAGGTGCGGCTCCAGCCCCGTGACGCAGCGCAGCTGCTCGATGAGCAGGAACAGCCGGCGGTGGTGGGCGATGTTGTAGCGTATGACCAACCGTTCGAAGTGTGTGTGCGCCAGCCACTGCCCCAGGTTGACGTGGATGCCACCCAGCACCAGCACCCCCTTGTGCGGAAACGCACCGCCGAAGGCACGCAGGGACTGCACCCCCTGCGCCGCATACCAGGGGTGGACCGGCCCATCGGCCCACAGCTGTACCGGCCGGTGGCCGCGCAGCAGGGCGGCGATGTCGAGCAGCTCGCGGTCGGCCCCCACGTGCGGGTCGCGGAACTGGCCCAGGGCATGCAGCGGCGAAAGGGGCACGGGGGCGTTCATCCGGCGATTATTGCCGGCGCGGCCGGCAATAATTGGCCTGCATGTCCTCCGTCCCGCCCCCTTCCCCGCGCCTGCCGCTGCCCCCGCCGCGCCCGCGCGCCGCCGGCACCACCGACACGGAAGAGGCTGCCCGCTATTTCCGCGAAGGCGCCGCCGCCCATGCGGCGGGCCGGCTGGACGAGGCGCTGGCGGCTTTCGAGCGGGCACGCGCACTGGCCCCGGCCCACCCCAATGCCGCCTCGGCCTGTGCCGCGGTGCTGGGCCAGCTGGGCCGGTACCGCGCGGCCTGGGCGGTGCTGCAGCCCGCCGGCGAAGCGCTGTGGGGCACGGCCGACGGGGCCTTCAACCTCGGCAGCACGGCCGAGCAGGGCGGCCTGGAGGCCCAGGCCGATGCGGCCTATGCCCGCGCCCTGGAGCTGCAGCCCGACCACGTGCGCGCGCTGAACAACAGGGCCCTGCGCCAGGCCCGCGCCGGGCACCGGACGCAAGCCCTGGCTGCCCTGCAGCGCTGTGTGCAGCTGGCGCCGCAATGGGCCAACCTGTGGGGCCACTGGGCCGACCTGCTGCTGGCCACCGGCGACGCACCGGGCGCACTCAAGGTCCTGGCCCAGGCCGCCGTGCGCCACCCGCAGGCGCTGGTGCTGGTCGTGCGGCAGGCGGTGGCCGCCGCCTGCGCGGCCGACAGCGCCTCCGGCCTGGCAGCGGCACAGGCCCGGCTGCGCGGCCTGCCCGCCGCGGCCGACCCGATCCTGCACGACTGCCTGCACGCGGCCGGCCTGGGTGCCGATGCATTCTCGCGCCAGGCCGCCAGCCCCCTGGTGGAAGGCCTTGCCATGGCCCGCGATGCGGCGCTGCTGCTGCTGCGCCACGCCCTGCGGCAGCGCTGGGATGCCGGACGCTGCACCCAGGCCCTGGTGCCCGCCTGCGACACCCTGGGCAACGCCGCCGCAACGCCCGGCGGCCTGCCGGCCGCGCGTACACCGGTGCAGGCCGCCGAACTGCTGGCCCTGGCGCAGCGCCTGCCGCTGCCCGAAGCGCTGCGCCAGCGTTTGCGGGAGCGGCTGGCGCCGGTCCTGCCGGGCGACGGTGGCCCGCCCCTGCGGCCTTTCGAGTTGTCGGTGCGCGGCCACGCCGACGGCCGGCTGCGCATCGGCCTGGCCCTGTCGGACATCGCGTCGCCGCAAGCCGCGCAGCAACTGGCGCAGGCCTTGGGTCGCCACGATGCCGGCCGTTTCGTTTTCCACGTCTATGCGGCCAGCGTGCCGCCGGACCCGGCCCGCAGCGCCTGGCTGCGCCAGGCCGGCATCGCGGTGGTCGAGCTGGCGCACCTGCACCTGGCCGAGCGCATCGAACGTATCCGGCTCGATGGCCTGGACATCCTGCACGACCTGTGCGAGGGCGCCCTCTGGTGCCTGCCGCTGGGGCGCTACCGCATGGCGCGGGTGCAGGTACGGGGGCAGGCGCTGGGGCAGCACCCGGCCCGCAGCGGCCTGCTGGCACAGGAGACCTGGGACTACCTGCTGCTGCCCACCGGCACCGCCCCGCCGCCGACCGGCGCCCGGGTGCGCGCACCGGCCCCGCCGCTGGCCGCCGGCGGGCACGATGCCGCAGCCTGGGCACGCGCCTGGGAGCACCTAGCCGCACGTGCCCACCAGGGGCTGCCCCCGTCGGCCTTCGACGCTACAGCGTGAGGATGGTCGAGCCCGTGGTCTTGCGGGCTTCCAGGTCGCGGTGCGCCTGCTGCACCTGCTCCAGCGGGTAGCGCTGGGCGATGTGGATCTTCACCTGGCCCGCGGCGACCACGGCGAACAGGTCGTCGGCCATGGCCTGCGTGGCGGCGCGGCTGCTGGTGTGGTTGAACAGCGTCTGCCGGGTGACGTAGACCGATTTCTTGGCCAGCACCCCGACCGCGAAGGGCGGCACCGGGCCGGAGGCGGCGCCGAAGCTGGCCATCAGGCCGAAGGTGCGCAGGCTTTCCAGGGACTTGTCCCAGGTGTCCTTGCCGACCGAGTCGTAGACCACCTTCACGCCCTGGC
>JAZJYT010000026.1:0-63796 GCA_040390235.1 Pseudomonadota bacterium
TCGATTCTTCCGAGCGGCTCTGGATGATGCGGCCCTCGTGCTCGGTGATCGAGCAGAAGGTGCAGCCACCGAAGCAGCCGCGCATGATGTTCACGCTGAAGCGGATCATCTCCCAGGCCGGGATCTTGGTGGCCGCCTCGTGGCTGCCGTTTTCGTCGGCATAGCGCGGGTGCGGGCTGCGGGCGTACGGCAGGTCGAACACGTGGTCCATCTCGGCCGTGGTCAGCGGGATGGGCGGCGGGTTGATCCACACATCGCGTGCGGTCGCACCTTCGCCGTGCGCCTGCACCAGCGAGCGGGCATTGCCCGGGTTGGTCTCCAGGTGCAGCACCCGGTTGGCGTGGGCGTACAGCACCGGGTCGCTGCGCACCTGTTCGTACGACGGCAGGCGGATGACACTGCGGTCGCGCGGCGGCACCTTGAGCTTGACCAGGGGGTTGGCGACGAACTTGATGGGCTGGATGGCGGCGCCGGCCAGCGTGCCGGGCACGGGCATCGGCGGTACCTCGCCGCGCGCCCGGGCTGCCGCGGCGGCCTCGGCCTGAGCGGCCACGGCCTCGGCCTCGTCTTCCTTGGCACAGGTGGCGCCGTTGGCCTTGGCCTGGTCGGACACCATCAGGTAGGGGTTGACGTGGGCCTCGACCCGGCCCGGCGCGTCGACGCTGGTGGAGTCGATCTCGAACCAGGCGTCCTCGGGCGAGGTGCGGCGCACGAAGGCGGTGCCGCGCACGTCGGTGATGTCGTGCACCGGCTCCTTGGCCGCCAGGCGGTGGGCGATCTCGACGATGGCGCGCTCGGCGTTGCCGTACAGCAGCAGGTCGCACTTGGCGTCCACCACGATGGAGCGGCGCACCTTGTCCTGCCAGTAGTCGTAGTGGGCGATGCGGCGCAGGCTGCCCTCGATGCCGCCGAGGATCAGCGGCACGTCGTTGTAGGCTTCGCGGCAGCGCTGCGAATAGACGATGGCGGCGCGGTCGGGCCGCGCGCCGCCCACGTCGCCGGGGGTGTAGGCGTCGTCGCTGCGGATCTTCCGGTCGGCGGTGTACCGGTTGATCATGGAGTCCATGTTGCCGGCCGTCACGCCGAAGAACAGATTGGGTTTGCCGAGCGCGCGGAAGGGCTCGGCGCTCTGCCAGTCGGGCTGGGTGATGATGCCCACGCGGAAACCCTGTACCTCCAGCATGCGGCCGATGACGGCCATGCCGAAGCTGGGGTGGTCGACGTAGGCGTCGCCGGTGACGATGATGATGTCGCAGCTGTCCCAGCCCAGCGCCGCCATTTCCTCGCGCGAGGTCGGCAGGAATTTTGCCGTGCCGAAGCGCGCCGCCCAGTACTTGCGGTAGCTGGTCAGCGGTTTTGCGGCGCGTGCAAAAAAGGAAACGTCGACAGGGGCGTTCATCGAGGGCTTTGGGGGATAACCCTCGATTTTAGATGCCTACCCCACCGTCGGGGGGATGTAAGGGCAATAAGCAGGCGCAACGCCGGCCCGGCGTTGCGCAATGGGGACTTTCAACGGGACTTTATTTGACAAACACCACCTGGCCGCGGATTTCGCCACCCGGGTTGGCGGCGGTATGGATGTTGACGTACCACTTGCCCGCCATCAGGTCGGCCATGTGTTCCGGCTGCAGCGTGACCTCCCCCTCGATCGGGCTGGTCACCGGGGCCTTGAAGGTCAGGATCGGCGGGGCGTTCTGGCCGGGCACGGCGGGGCCGTGGAAATGCGCCATGGTGGCCGGGCCGGTCAGCCCGGTGTAGTCGATCTTCCACTTCAGGCCGCGGGTGTCCTTGTTGAGCCAGACCCTGGCGTAGCCGGAGCCCGCCGAGTTCTTGGCCGGCACCTCGTCGGCGGCCGTCAGCTTGGCCTCGAACATGGCGGTGTTGGACATGACGGTGGTGTTGCAACCAGCCGCCAGGAGGGCGGCCGAAAGGGCTGTGGCAGCCAGGACGATACGACGGGAAAGGGCCATGGAATACTCCTGCGGGGCTTTGAAGGTGCCGCCATCTTCCGCGCCCGACCGTTTCCCATTGCAACCAAATGCTAGTGCGCGCTGCACCCGCCTGGCCGGGGCGGTCAGCGGGGCATCACCTGGCCGCGGATCTCGCCGCCGGGGGCCTTGGCGGTGTGCACGTTGACGTACCACTTGCCGGCCAGCAGGTCGGCGGCCTGGGCCGCGGTGAGGGTGGCTTCACCCTCGATCGGGCTGGTGACCGGCGGCTTGAAGGGCACGACCGGCGCGGTGTTCTTGCCCGGTTCGGCCGGGCCGTGGAAATGCGCGGCGGTGGCCGGACCGCTCAGGCCGGAATACTCGACCTTCCACTTCAGCAGATTGGTGTCCTTGTTGAGCCACACCTGGGCGGTGCCGCTGCCGGTGGAGGTATTGGCCGGCACTTCCGAGGCGCCGTTGAGTGTGGCCCCCAGGGTGACGGTGCTGGACTTCATGGAAGCGCAGCCGGTGATGCCGGCCAGTGCGGCGGCGGCGGCCAATGCCAGGGAGGCCAGGGAGGCGCGGCGGGAGAAGACCATGGGAAGCTCCTGTTGTATCGGTGAAACCCGGCCCTGCTCGGCCGTGCGCCAGTCTACCCGTGCACCGGGGCTGCCCGGGGTATCGTGCGCCCATGATCGACACCACGCTTTCCCCTATGCCAGCGTCTCCCGCACCTGCGTCCGCCAGGCTGCGCGCGGTGGTGGAATTCTGGCGCGCGGCCGGCCCGAAACGCTGGTTCAGGAAGAACGCCGCCTTCGACCGCGATTTCCACGACCGTTTTATGGAGCAGCACCAGGCTGCCGCCCAGGGCGAATACGACGCCGCAGCGGCCGCCTCGCCCGAAAGCGCGCTGGCGGTGCTGCTGCTGCTCGACCAGTTCCCGCGCAACACCTTTCGCGGCAGCGCGCGCGCCTTCGCCACCGACGGCCAGGCGCTGGACCTCGCCGCCCGGGCGGTGGCGCGCGGCGATGACCGGCAGGTCGAGCCTGCCCTACAGGCTTTTTTCTACCTGCCCTTCATGCACTCCGAGGCCTTGGCCAACCAGCAGCGCAGCGTGGAGCTGAACCGCCGCCTGGGCGGCGGCAGCCTGCGCGCCGCCGAGGTGCACCAGGACATCATCGAACGCTTTGGCCGTTTTCCGCACCGCAACACGGTGCTGGGACGCCCGACGACTGCCGCAGAACAGGCCTTTCTGGATGCCGGCGGCTTCAAGGGCTGAGCCGGCTTTCACTTTCAGGAACTCAACGCCGCTCGATCATCTGCCCGCGCAGCTCGCCAGCCGGGTATCTGGCCGTGTGCACGTTGGCATACCACCGGCCGGCCAGCAGATCCGCGGCCTGGGCCGCGGTGAGGGTGGCGCGGCCCTCGTAGGCCTCGGTCACGGGCGGCGGCATGGTGACGGCCGGGGCGGCATTGGCTCCAATGGCCGCCGGGCCGTGGAAATGCGCCAGGGTGGCCGGGCCGCTGAGGTTGGTGAAGGACATCTTCCAGCGCAACAGCAGGGTGTTGCGGTCCAGCACCGCGTCCACCGTGCCGGTGCCCATGCTGGCCGTGGGCGGCACTTCGTTGCTGCCGGCGAGCCGGGTGGTGAAGGTGGCGAGGTGGGCATCCGGGTCGGGCTTGAGCACCGTGCAGCCGGCCAGCAGCGCCAGCGCCAGCACACCGGCCAGTGGCAGACGGCGCCTGGGTGATTTCGGTTGGTTCATGGCATTACTCCTGTACCTGCATTTTCGCCACGATACGCGCCGCCAGCGCCAGCAGCGCATCGGCCAGCCCCGCGGCGGCATCGGCCGCCGCCGCCGGTCCGGTGACACTCATGTTGAGCACATGCACCGGCTGGCCCGGCACCCGCAGCGGGGTGGCCAGCGCCACCACCTCCGGTTGCCAGGAGGTGGCGCAATAACCCTGGCGCTGCACGTCGTGCACGGCGGCGTCGATCTCGCGCCGCAGCGGCTCCCAGGCCACCGCACCGCGGCGTTCACCGAACAGGGCCTCCAGCGCCGCACGGCGCTCCGGCGAGGCCGCCGCCAGCCAGGCCCGGCCCAGCGAGGTGAGTTCCATCGGCACCCGCTGGCCGGCCACCACGTTGCGCAGCGTCACCCGGCGGTTGTAGCGCACCGACTCCAGGTACACCATCTCGTCGCGGTCGGCCACCGCCAGGCCGACGTTGATGCGCCGCGCCTGGGCCACCTCCTGCATCAGCGGGCCCGCCGCCTGCAGCCAGGGTGAACCGCTGCGCACCGCCTGCGCCAGGCTCAGCACCGGCGCGGCCGGCCGGTAGGCGCGCCGCACGGCATCGTGCTGCAGCCAGCCCGCATCCACCAGGGTCTGCGTCAGCCGGCTGACGGTGGCGCGCGACAGCCCGGTGCGCTCGGCCAGTTCACCATTGCCCAGCGCCTCGGAACCGGGACGGAAGGCGCGCAGCACCTCCAGCCCGCGCTCCAGCGAGCGGTTGGCAGGCGAGCGGCCCATACGCGGCGGCAGGTGGGCGGGGCGTTCGGCAGGCATAGGCGCTCAGAGGGAAAGCAAGGGTTTACGCGGTATTTTCCATTCCACTGCATGGAAATGGTGAGGCGACAGTGCGCAGTATGTCGCATAAGCTGGCGCACCGTAAAAAGCCGCCGTTCCAAGCCCTGGGCATCCCGCCACGGCGCACGGCGACGGCTCCTGGAGACCCGATGCATTCACCCTTTCCTCCCGCCCGCCGCAACGGAATTCCGCCGGTTTCACCGGTCTCGCGGCGCAGCGTGCTACAGGTGGCCGCCGCCACCGTGCTGCCCACCGTGGCCGGTCCCTACGCCGCGGCGCAGCCAGCGGCCTTTCCGTCGAAGCCGATCCGCCTGGTGGTGCCCTTCTCGCCGGGCGGCCCAACCGACCTGATGGCACGCGCCATCGGCAAGACCATGTCGCAGTCGATGGGCCAGCCGGTCATCGTCGACAACAAGCCCGGCGGCGGCGGGGTGATCGGCCTGGGCGAAGTCGCCCGGGGACCCGCCGACGGCTATACGCTGGTGTTTCCCTCGATCCTGGCGGTGACCAACCCGGCGCTGATGCCCGGCTACCCGTTCGACACGCTGCGCGACTTCTCCGCCGTGACCGTGGTCGGCTTCATTCCCCATGCGCTGGTGGTCAAGCCCGATTTCCCGGCGAAGAACCTGGCCGAACTGATCGCCATGGCCAAGAAGGCACCGGGCACGCTGGCCTATGGCTCGTCGGGCAACGGCACCTCGGCGCACCTGGCGGGCGCGGTGTTCGCCCAGCGCGCCGGCATCACCGTCACCCACGTGCCCTACCGCGGCGCGGGACCGGCGGTGCAGGACCTGCTGGGCGGGCAGATCCAGTTCATGTTCCTGGACATGAGTTCGGCGCTGGCGCAGATCCAGGCCGGCAAGCTGCGGGTGCTGGCGGTGGCGCCCGCCAAACGTTTCTCCGGCCTGCCCGACGTGCCCACCGTGGCCGAACAGGGCTTGCCCGGCTACGACATCCACGGCTGGTACGGCCTGCTGGTGCGCTCGGGCACACCCGCGCCGGTGCTCAACCGCCTGTACACCGAAGTCAAGGCCGCCCTGGGTACGCAGGAAGTGCGCGACATCTTCCGCCAGCAGGGTATCGAGCCCGGCGGCATGCCGCCGGCCGAATTTCAGCAGATGATTCGCGCCGACCTGGCGTTGTGGAAACGCACGGTCGACCAACTCGGCATCAAACTGGAGTGAATACCACCATGCGCATCGCGATTCCCGACGACTACCAGGACTGCGTCCGCCACCTGTCCTGCTTTCCCGCACTGGCCGGCCACGAGGTCACGGTCTTCAACGACACGGTGCACGGCACCGACGCGCTGGCCGAGCGCCTGAAGGACTTCGACGCCGTGGTGCTGACCCGCGAGCGCACCGCCATCACCGCGGCGCTGCTCGACAGGCTGCCCCGGCTGCGTTTCATCAGCCAGACCGGCAAGGTGGCCGCCCATATCGACCTGGCCGCCTGCACCGCGCGCGGCGTGGCGGTGGCCGACGGCAGCGGCGCCGGCTCGGCCACGGCAGAGCTGACCTGGGCCCTGGTGCTCGCCAGCCGGCGCCACCTGGTCGACGAAACCAACCGCATGCGCGCCGGCCAGTGGCAGGGCCATGTCGGCCAGCAACTGGGTGGCCAGCGCCTGGGCGTGTGGAGTTATGGGCGCATCGGCCGCCAGGTGGCCGCCTACGGGCGCGTCTTCGGCATGCAGGTATGGGTGTGGGGCCGCGAAGGCTCCGTTGCCGCCGCACGCGCCGATGGCTTCGAAGTGGCGCCGTCGCGCGAAGCCTTCTTCGCCGAAAGCGACGTGCTGAGCCTGCACCTGCGGCTGAATGCGGACACACGCGGCATCGTCACCGCGCAGGACCTGGCCCGCATGCGCCCCGGCGCCCTGCTGGTGAATACCAGCCGCGCCGAGCTCGTGGCCCCCGGCGCACTGGCCGAGGCGCTGAAGGCAGGCCGGCCCGGCTTCGGTGCGGTCGACGTCTACGAAGAGGAGCCGGTGTTCAAGGAGTCGCATCCGCTGCTGGCCTTGCCCAACGCACTGTGCACCCCGCACATCGGCTACGTGGAGCACGACAACTACGAACGCTACTTCGGCACGGCCTTCGACAACATCAACGCCTTCGCCGCCGGCACGCCGAAAAACATCGCCAACCCCCAGGCCCTGGACCACCCGCGGCCCGCACCGTGAGCACCACCATGAACCCGTCTCTCGACCGCCGTGGCCTGCTCCGGCTCGCGGCACTCGCCGGCAGCGGCGCCCTGCCTTTCGCCGCACCGGGGGCGCTGGCCGCACCCGCCGCCTTTCCCAACAAGCCGCTGCACATCGTCGTGCCCTTCGCGCCCGGCGGCGGCACCGACCTGGTGGCACGGCTGGTGGCCGAGGGCATGGGAAAGGACCTGGGACAGCCGGCCATCGTGGACAACAAGCCCGGCGCCGGCACCATCATCGGCACCGACTTCGTGGCCAAGGCCCCGGCCGACGGCACCACGCTGGTGATGGCCACCTTCGCCCATGCGGTCAACCCCTCGCTGATGGCCAAGCTGCCCTTCAACCCCGAGAAGGATTTCGCGCCCGTGGCGCTGATCGGCACCTCGCCCAACGTCCTGGTGGTGCGGCCGGACCGGCCCTACAAGACGGTGCGCGACATCATCGCCGCCGCCCAGGCCGCGCCGGGCAAGCTCACCTACGGCTCTTTCGGCAACGGCACCTCGGCCCACCTGGCCGGCGCGCTGTTCGCCAACCTGGCCAAGGTCGACATCACCCATGTGCCCTACAAGGGCAGCGCGCCCGCCATCACGGACCTGCTGGGTGGGCAGATCGACATGATGTTCACCACCGTGGCCAGCGTGGCCCAGCACATCGCGGGCGGCAAGCTGCGCGCGGTGGCGGTGACCTCGGCCCAACGTTCGCCGGCCTGGCCCGACGTGCCCACCATCGCCGAAGCCGGTGTACCCGGCTACAGGGCCGAAAGCTGGTACGGCCTGTACGCGCCGGCCGCCACGCCGGCGGCCACCATCGCACGGCTGAACGCCGCGGTGAAGCAGGCCGTCAAGTCCGACACCTTCCGCAGCCGGGTCGAAAGCGAAGGCCTGGTCACCAGCGCCGGCGCACCGGCCGAACTCGACCGCTATGTGCACGCCGAGATCGTGCGCTGGCGCAAGGTGGTGCACGACGCACACATCACGGTCGATTGACCGTCGGCGCGTGGCGCCGGCTTTTTCCGTTCTCCGTTTTCCGAGCGGCAGGCGCACCTGCCCGCATCTCTTCGCCCTTTTTTCCCCTGAAGGAACCGCCATGACCTACCCCTCCCCCATCGACCTCCAGGTGCAGGACGGCATCGCCCTGATCACCCTCAACCGCCCCGAGGTGCGCAACGCCATGGACGACGCGATGCGGGTCGACCTGGTCGCCGTGCTGGACGCGGTGGCGCGCGACAACGCCATCAAGGCGCTGGTGCTGACCGGTGCCGGCAAGGGCTTCTGCGCCGGCGGCGACATCCGCTCGATGCAGGAGCGGGCCCGGGCGCCGGCCGGCGAGGTGGCTTTCAACGGCTGGGCACGCCAGCAGCGCACCCACCACGCGGTGTCGCTGCTGCATGCCATGCCCAAGCCGACCATCGCCGCCGTCAACGGCGCGGCCACCGGACTGGGCGCCGACATCGCCATGTGCTGCGATTTCGTCATGGCGTCGTCGTCGGCCATGTTCGCTTGGACCTATGTGCTGCGCGGGCTGATCCCGGACGGCGGCGGCATGTATTTCCTGCCGCGCCGCGTCGGCCTGCCGCGCGCCAAGGAACTGATCTACACCGGCCGCAAGGTCGGCCCGGACGAGGCACTGGCGCTGGGTGTGGCCGACCGCCTGTCCACCCCCGAGAACCTGCTGGCCGACGCCCGCGCCTGGGCCGCCGGGATGTGCCAGGGCTCGGGCCCGGCGCTGGCCCTGTCCAAGTCCATCCTCGACAAGAGCTTCGAGCTGAGCGCCGAAGAGGTCTTCGCCCAGGGCAGCCAGGCCCAGGGCATCTGCTATTCGACGGCCGAGCACCAGGCGGCGATCGCCGCCTTCCTGGACAAGAGCGACAGGCCGGCCGGCGGAGCCAAGGCATGAGCAGCGGCATGCACCCCAGCGCCCCATCCACCGCCGACGCCATCACCCGCCTGCTGCACCCGCGCAGCGTGGCGGTGATCGGCGCCTCGGCCGATCCCACCAAGACCGCCGGCCGCCCCGTGGGCTACCTGCAGAAGCACGGCTTCACCGGCGCCATCTACCCGGTCAACCCACGGGCCAGCGAGATCAACGGCCTGCCCTGCTACGCCGACGTGGCATCCCTGCCCGCGGCGCCGGACGTGGCCATCGTGCTGCTCGGGCCGGAGCGCGCCGAGGCCGCGGTGCGCGAGCTGGCCGCGCGCGGCACGGCGGCGGCCATCGTGCTGGCCGGCGGTTATACCGAGACCGGCCCCGAGGGCGCGCGCCGCCAGCAGGGGCTGAAGGAGGCCGCCGGCGCCATGCGCCTGCTGGGCCCCAACACCATTGGCCTGGTGAACCTGACCGACCACATCACCCTGTCGGCCAGCGGTGCGCTGGAGATGGACGACCTGCCCGCGGGCAGCATCGCGGTGGTGTCGCAGAGCGGCGGCATCCTGGGCTCGCTGCTGTCGCGGGCGGCAGCGCGCGGCATCGGCTTTTCCAAACTCATCTCCACCAGCAACGAGGTGGACCTGGAGATCGCCGACTTCATCGACCACCTGGTGGACGACGCGGCCACCCAGGTCATTGCCCTCTACATCGAGACGCTGCGCGACCCGCGGAAATTCCGCGCCGCGGCCGAACGCGCCCGGCGCGCCGGCAAGGCGGTGGTGGCCTTCAAGGTCGGCCGCTCCGAGGCCGGTGCCGCCGCCGCCGTGTCGCACACCGGCGCACTGGCCGGTGCCGACCGCATGTACGACGCCCTGTTCGCCCAGGCCGGTGTGGTGCGCGCCCAGACCTTCGCCGACCTGCTGGACATCCCCGCCGCGCTGGCCACCGGCCGGCAGCTGCGCGGCAAACGGGTGGCCATCCTCACCTCGACCGGCGGCGCCGGCACCCTGGTGGCCGACAGCCTGGGCGTGGCCGGTTTCGATACACCGGCCCCGGACGAAGACACCGCCGCAAAGCTGCGTGCCCTGCAGCAGAACGACCAGGCCGCACTCGACCGCAACCCGATCGACGTGACCCTGGCCGGCCTGCAGCCCGAGCTGCTACGCGGCGCCATCGGCACGCTGCTGGCCAGCCCGTCGTACGACGCGGTGGTGGTCATCGTCGGCTCGTCCGCGCTGGCCAAGCCCGACCTCATGGCCGATGCCATCGAAGCCAGCCTGCCGGGCACCGACAAGCCCCTGCTGGCCTATGTGAGCCCGCATGCCCCCCAGGTGGCGCGGCTGCTGGGCCTGCGTGGTGTGCCGGCCTTCCAGGCGCCCGAGAGCTGCACCACCGCCCTGGCGGCCCTGCTGGCGCAGGCACAAGGGCCGGCAGCGGATACAGCCGCCACCACGGCGCCGCTGGCACTGGGCGACCTGCCCACGGGCTCGCTGGACGAGCACGAGGCCAAGCAGCTGTTCGCGCGTGCCGGCATCACCTCGGTCGGTGAAACCGTGGTGAAAGACGCGGCGGCTGCCGCCAAGGCGGCCGAGGCCTTCGGTGGCCCAGTGGTGCTCAAGCTGCTGTCGCGCAGCATCACCCACAAGAGCGAGGTCGGCGGTGTGGCCGTCGGTGTCGCGCCCGAAGACGTGCCGGCCCGGCTGGCCGAGATGCAGGCCCGGGTCACCGCCGCCACCGGCACTTTGCCCGAAGCCTGGCTGGTGCAAGAGATGGTGGCCGGCGGCACCGAACTCATCCTGGGCCTGCACCGCGACCCGCTGGGCACCGCGGTGCTGCTGGGCATGGGCGGCGTGACCGCCGAGCTGTTCAACGACACGGTGCTGCGCCTGCTGCCCGACGGTGGCGGCCTCGACCATGCCGAGGCACTGGCCATGGTGCATGCGCTGCGCACCTGGCCGCTGCTCGACGGCTACCGCGGCCGGCCCAAAGCCGACGTGGATGCGCTGGCCGATGCGGTGGTGGCCTTCTCGCGCCTGGCGGCCACGCTGGGCGACCGGCTGGTGACGGCGGAAATCAACCCGCTGTTCGTGCTGCCGCAGGGCCGGGGCGTGCGCGCCGCCGACGGAGTGGCCGTGCTGGCGTGACCCTGGCGTGACGGCACCGCCGCGGCAAAGACCCGCGGCCCGCGGGCCGCGGCGGGCATGGCGATAATCCCCGCATGCCCGTGCCGCCGCCTCCTGCTTTCCCTGAACCGGTTTCCGACCTTCCCTCACCCGCAGTTGTGGCCGCCGCCGATGCCGGCGAGGTGACGCAGGCACCGAAGTCGCCGATGGACATCTTCCTCGGTTTCACCATGCTGGCGCTGCAGGGCTTCGGCGGTGTGGTGGTGGTGGTGCAGCGGGAACTGGTGGAGCGCCGCCGCTGGATGACCCGCAACGAGTTCCTGGAGGACTGGGCCGTGGCGCAGGTGCTGCCCGGGCCGAATGTCGTCAACCTGGGCCTGATGCTGGGTTCGCGCTACTTCGGCTGGCGCGGTGCGCTGGCTTCGCTGCTGGGGCTGGTGCTGTTCCCGATGTTCCTGGTGCTGGGGCTGGGCCTGGTCTACGGCCACTTCCAGGACAGCCCCGCCGTGGCCGGCGCCCTGCGCGGCATGGCCGCCGTGGCGGCCGGGCTGATCATCGCCACCGGCCTGAAGCTGCTGCCGGCGCTGCGCCAGCACCCGCTGGGCATGCGGATGGCGCTGGTGGTGGCGGGCCTCAGCTTCGCCATGATCGGGGTGCTGCGCTGGCCCCTCATCAGCGTGCTGCTGGGCCTCGGTACGGTGGCCTGCGTGCTCACCTGGCGAAAGCTCGCACCATGAGCATCGCGCCCCTGGGTTTGCTGGACTGGATCAGCCTGCTGGGCCAGTTCATGTTCCTGTCGATCATCTCGGTCAGCGGCGCCATCGCCACGGTGCCCGACATGCACCGCTACCTGGTCGACCAGCGCGGCTGGCTGAGCGACCCGCAGTTCGGCTCGTCCGTCGCCATCGCCCAGGCGGCGCCGGGGCCCAACATCCTGTTCGTGGCGCTGTTCGGCTGGAACGTGGGGGTCAATTCCGCCGGCGGCCTGGCCATGGGGCCGCGGGCCTGGATGTTCGGCGCCCTGGGCGTGGCACTGACCATGGTCGGCATCCTGCTGCCCAGCAGCGTGGTCAGCTACTGGCTGGCCGGCTGGACCCAGCGCAACCACCACCGCCGGGCGGTACGGGCCTTCCGGCAGGGCATGAGCCCGGTGGTGGTGGGCCTGCTGATCGCCAGTGGCTGGGTGGTGATGAGCGGCGGCGCCTCCCACCTGCCGCCCCTGGCCATCTGCGCGACCACGGTGGCCACCACCCTGATCGTGTGGCGCACCCGCATGCCGCTGCTGCTGATGCTCGGTGCCGGCGCGGTGATGGGCGCATTCGGCTGGCTCTGACGGCGGGCCTGGGGCTTCAGTCCGCCATGAACGGCTGCACCAGCATACGCCGGGTGAACTCCTCGGCCGGCAAGGCCGGTGTGCACAGGAATCCCTGGAAACACTCCACCCCCAGGCTGCGCAGGCAGTCGCGCTGGGCGGTGGTCTCGACCCCTTCGGCCACGATCTCCAGGTGCAGCGCCTTGCCCATGCTGGCCATGGCGCTGACGATGGCGAAGTCGCTTTCGTCGGCCGGCAGGCCGCGCACGAAGGACTGGTCGATCTTCAGCCGGTGGATGGGGAAACGTTTCAGGTAGGCCAGGCTGGAGTAACCGGTGCCGAAGTCGTCGATGGCCAGCCGCACTCCCAGTGCCGCCAGCTGGTGCAGGCGCGCCAGCACTTCGTCGGCGCCCTGGACCAGGATGGACTCGGTGAGTTCCAGCTCCAGCAATTCCGGCGCGATGCCGGCGATGCGGATGGCCGTGGCCACCTTGTCGATGAAGTCGGCCTGCCGGAACTGCAGTGCCGACACGTTGATGGACACCATGACCGGCGTGCCGGCCTGCTGCCAGACGGCGGCCTGGCGCACCGCCTCCTCCATGACCCAGGCGCCGAGGGTGACGATGAAACCCGACTCCTCGGCCAGCGGGATGAAGGCGCCCGGCGGTACCGGCCCGAGTTCGTCGTCGGTCCAGCGGATGAGGGCCTCGACGCCCACCAGTTCGCCGGACTCCAGTCCGATCTGCGGCTGGTAGTGCAGCACGAAGGCGCGCCGCTCCATGGCCTGGCGCATGGCGTGTTCGAGTTTCATGCGCGAACGCAGGTCCACGTTCATCTCGGGGCCGTAGAAACGGTAGCTGCCGCGGCCGTGCTCCTTGACGCGGAACATGGCGGTGTCGGCATGGCGCACCAGGTCGTCGAGCGTGCGGCCGTCCACCGGGTAGAGCGCCAGGCCGATGCTGCAGCTCACCGAAAACCGCATGTCCTCCAGCACGAAGGGCTGGGCCAGCGATTCGAGGATGCGCTGCGCCACGGCTTCGGCCGAGCCCGCGTCGGAGCCGTGCAGGTGCACCAGGAATTCGTCGCCGCCGAGCCGGCACAGGGTGTCGGCCAGGCGCAGGCAGCCCTTGATGCGTTCGGCCACCCGCACCAGCACGCGGTCGCCGAACTGGTGGCCCATCGAGTCGTTGATGTTCTTGAAGCGGTCGACGTCGACGAACAGGATGGCGAAGGGCAACTGGTCTTCGCTGCGCGCCTGCAGCATGCGGTCGACCCGGCGCTGCAGCAGCAGGCGGTTGGGCAGGCCGGTCAACAGGTCGCTGTAGGCGAGCTGCTCGATGCGCTGCTGGGCCTCGCGCTGCGCCGACAGGTCGCGGAAAAAACCGATGGTCTGCTGCGTTTCGCCGTCCGCGTTGCGCAGCACCACCCAGGACAGGCGCACCGGGCAGGTGGTGCCGTCGCTGCGGCGGTGCCAGACCTCGCCCTCCCACAGGTCGGAGCCCTCCCACGAACGCTGTACCTCGGTGAACAGGCGGCCGGCGTCGCGGTCCTCGAACAGGTCGATGGCATGGGTGCCCCCCAGCATCCCCGGCTGGTAGCGCGCGAGCCGGCAGCAGGCGGGGTTGACGCTGACGATGCGCTGCTGCGCATCGGTGATGAACACCGCATCGGGGCTCGATTCGAAAACCTTGGCCGCCAGGCGCAGGCCATCGTCGGCCGCCACCCGTGCGGTGATGTCCTGGAAAGAAAACACCCGACCGATGACGCGGCCGCGGCTGAACTGCGGCAGCGACAGGCGCTGCACCACGCGGCCCGAATGCAGCAGCAGCAGGTCGCTGGCCTCGGCCTCGATGTCGGCGGCGATGGCGCCCAGGCGCTGCGTGTAGGCCTGGGGGTCGGCCAGGCGCGAGGCCAGCAGCGCATGCACGGCGGCGTCGTCGCGGCGCACCAGCAGTTCCTTGGGCACGTCCCAGATCTGGGCGAAGCGGCGGTTGAAGGCGCGGATGCCGCCGTCCAGCCCGCAGACCAGCATGCCGTCGGCGGCCGATTCGAGCGTGGCGCGCAGCTCGGCCACCAGTTTTTCGAGTTCGGCCTCGGCCTCCTGCTGCTGGGTGCGGTCCACCGCGGCGACCAGCCAGGCATCGCGCCCCGCGTGCCCGGCGGCAATGCGGCTGACGCGGCGTTCGACGTGCAGCGTGCGGCCGTCGGCACAGGCCATGCGGGTGAACGATTGCAGTTGGTTGTCGCTGCCGTGGCCGGCACCGGCGGTCTGCCAGAAAGCCAGGTCTTCCGGGCCGGTGAACACCGCGGTGATGGCCAGGCCGCGCATCGCCTCGGGGGCCTGGCCGGTCAGGCCGGCGGCGGCGGCATTGGCGTCGAGTACCTGGAGTCCTTCGGAATCGACGATCCAGACAGCTTCCAGCAAACCCTCTATCCAGCCGGCCCCGCCTCCGTGTGTCACGCCGCGTCCCCTGGCGCAGCGGCATCGACGGCCCGTTCGAAGAAATAGCAGATGCGGGTGCGCGGCGACAGGTAGTCGAGCGCCGCCTTGGGCAGTTGCGACGGCTTGAGGCTGCGCCGTATGCCCAGCTCGGGCATGGTTTCCAGGTCGGCCACCATGGCCTCGCCGCGCGGCACGGCCGGGTCGTGGACGATGACCTTGGGCCGCAGCGGCCGGGTGGAATTGACCGACACCACCAGGGCATAACGGTCGTTGCCGAGCTGCACCACCGAGCCGGGCGGGTAGACCCCCATCATGCGGATGAAGGCGCTGAGCACCACGGGGTCGAAGCGGGCCTTCATCTGCGCGAAGATCACCGACAGCGCCTCGTGCGGCGTCAGGGCCACCACGGCGCGGGCCGGGTTGCAGAAATTGTCGTAGCGGTTCACCAGCGCCAGGATCTTGCCGCAGAGCTGCATCTGGTCGCCGGTGAGCCGGGCCGGGAAACCGCTGCCGTCGACCATCTCATGGTGCTGGGCGATGCCGGCGACGGCCTCGGACGACAGCCCCATGCGCGACGCCACGGCCAGGCTGCGGGCCACGTGCTCCTGGTAGAGCCGGTATTCGGTGGCGGTGAAGTTCTCGTCGGCGCTGCGGAAACGGTCGGGCAATTCAAGCTTGCCCACGTCGTGCAGCAGCGCGGCGATGCCGAGCTGCATCAGGCTGTCGCGGTCCATATCGAGCGCCTGGCCGAGCAGCAGCGACACCACCATCACATTGACCGGGTGCTGGCTGCTGCGCTCGCCGATGCTTTCGGACAGCAGGCGGATCACCGACTCCTCGTTGGCCAGCAACTCGTCGACACAGCCGCCGACCAGTCCGGCCACGTCGTCGCGCGCCAGCTGCGGGCTTTGCAGCACGGTCTCGGCCACCCGCCGGTAGCGGCGCGCGGCATCGGTGAACTGGCGTTCGCAGGCGGCCAGGCGGCGCCGCTGCGCCGCGAACTGGTAGGCCTGCCGGTGCTCTTCGTGGTGGCCGCCACGGCTCCTGCCGCCCGCCGCCTCGTCGATCACCGGCGGCACCGAGTCCGGTGCGGGATGTGTATCGGGATCGGGGTCGCTGCGCTCGGGGAAAAAGCGGATGGTCTTCAGCCCCAGCGCCACGATGGTCTGGATCTGATCGTCCGTGGCGATCTTGAAACTGCTCAGCGAAAACGGATGGTCCATCCAGCCCAGATCGAGCTGTATGAACATCCCCTTGCGAAGCAGGTGGATGTCGATGACCTTGGACTGGCCCTCTTCCATGTACGTGTGCGGAACGGCGCCTGTGGGGTGGTTGCATGGGGGCGTACGACACCCGTCGCCGCCCTCCCGTCGGGCATGGTACACAAAAGAAACGACGGGTTCGGCCGCAGTGGCGGGGCAAGGCACTTCAGGGCTGTCCCAAGCGTGCCAAAGTACCGTAAATGTTCAGGAAAGTTCCAGGACGTAGCGCTCGCGCAACAAGTTCTTCTGCACCTTGCCCATGGTGTTGCGCGGCAGCTCGGGCACGATGAAACAGCGCTTGGGGATCTTGAAGTTGGCCAGCCGTGTGCGCAGGTTGCTGAGGATGGCGTCGCCGGCCGGCGCACTGCCCGGCCGGCCCACCACCACCAGCACGCCGGCCTCGCCGAAATCCGGATGCGGCACCCCCACCAGGGCGCTTTCGGCGACCCCCGGCAGCTCGTTGACGGCGGCCTCGACTTCGGCCGGGTAGACGTTGTAGCCGCCGCTGATGATCAGGTCCTTGCTGCGCCCCACGATGGTGACGTAGCCGCGGGTGTCCACGTGGCCGACGTCGCCGGTCTTGAAGAAGCCGTCGGACGTGAATTCCTCCCGGGTCTTCTCGGGCATACGCCAGTAGGCGCTGAACACATTGGGGCCCTTGACCTCGATGCCGCCGGTGTCGCCCACCGGCAGCGGCGCCCCGTCGGCGCCGGACACGCGCAATTCCACCCCCGGCAGCGGGAAGCCGACCGTGCCGGCGCGGCGCTCGCCGCGCGCGGTGTCGTAGGGGTTGGAGGTGAGCATCGCCGTCTCGCTCATGCCGTAGCGCTCGAGGATGGTGTGGCCGGTGCGCGCATGCCATTCGCGGAAGGTGTCGACCAGCAGCGGCGCCGAACCGGCGATGAACAGGCGCATGTTGCGCACCGCGTGGCGGTCCAGCCCCGGCTCCTTGAGCAGCCGCACGTACAGCGTGGGCACCCCCATGAACACGGTGGCGTCGGGCAGGCGCCTGACCACCGTGGCCGGATCGAAGCGCGACAGCCAGACCATCTTGCTGCCGTTGAGCAGCGCACCGTGCAGCGCCACGAACAGGCCATGCACGTGGAAGATGGGCAGCGCGTGGATGAGCACGTCGCCCCGGCGCCAGCCCCAGTAGTCCTTGAGCACCTGCGCGTTCGACAGCAGGTTGCCATGGCTCAGCATGGCCCCCTTGCTGCGGCCGGTGGTGCCGCTGGTGTAGAGGATGGCGGCGAGGTCGTCGGCACCGCGCTCGGCGATGGGATAGTCGTCGGCCATCGGCGCGGCATCGGCCAGCAGGCTGCCGGTACGGTCGTCGCCCAGGGTGAAGACGTGCTGCGTGCCGGCGGCGCGGGCCACCTCGCCCATCCACAGCGCGTTGGCCGGCGCGCAGACGATGACTTCCGGCTCGGCGTTGTCGATGAAGTACTCGACCTCGGCGCGCTGGTAGGCGGTGTTGAGCGGCAGGAAGACGTAGCCGGCGCGCAGCGTGGCCAGGTACAGCAGTGCGGCCTCGACCGACTTCTCGACCTGCACCGCGATACGTGCGCCCTTGCGCAGCCCCAGGGATGCCAGCAGGCCCGCCAGGCGCGAGGTCGCCCGGTCGATGTCGCGCCAGGTGTAGAAGAGCCCATCGTCGGTCTCGATGGCCGTGGCCTCGAGATCGCTCGGAAAGGCGGCGCGCAGCGCGGCGAACAGGTTCTGGTTCCTCATGGTGTCCCGGTACGTGATAACAGCGAAAGTGTACGGGCAGCGCCGCAGGCGGGCGCCGGCCCTTTAGTCGAGCTTGGCGCCGGAGGCCTTCACCACCGCGGCCCAGCGCTGGACCTCGCCATGGACGAAGTTGCCGAACTGGGGCGGCGTCAACTGGCCGAAGGTGGCGCCGTTGCTGGCCCAGACCGCCTTCAGGTCGTCGGTGGCGCCGGCCCGCTGGACGGCATCGACGATACGCGCCTGCACCTCGGGTGGCGTGCCCTTGGGCGCCCACAGGCCGTACCAGGTGGTGACGGTGTAATCGGGCAGGCCCACCTCGGCAGCGCACGGCACGTCGGGAAAGGCCGGGTTGCGCTGCTTGCCGGCCACCATCAGGGCCTTGATGCGCCCGCCCTTGATGTGGGAGGCGGAAGAACCCAGGCCGTCGAACATCAGGTCGACATTGCCCGAGATCAGGTCGCCCAGCGCCGGGCCGGCACCGCGGTAGGGAATATGGGTGATGAAGGTGCCGGTCTGCTGCTTGAACAGCTCACCCGCCAGGTGGTGCGAGGTGCCGCTGCCGGCCGAGGCGTAGTTGAGCTTGCCGGGGTTGGCCTTGGCGTAGGCGATGAAGGACTTGATATCGGTCGCCGACACCCGGCGCGGATTCACCACCACCACCTGCGGCACGTCGGCCAGCAGCGCCAGCGGCACGAAGTCGCGCTCCAGGTCGTAGTCGAGCCTGGGGTACATCGAGGGTGCGATGGCATGGTGCACCGCCCCCATGAACAGAGTGTAGCCGTCGGGCTGGGCGCGCGCGGCGATGCTCGCCCCCACCGTGCCGCCGGCGCCACCCCGGTTGTCGATGACCAGCTGGCTGCCGGTCAGCCGGGCGAACTGGGCCGACAGCGGCCGCGCGAAGGCATCGGTGCCGCCGCCCGCCGGGAAGGGCACGATCAGGGTCACCGGCTTGGCCGGCCAGGCGGCCTGCGCACGGGCGCCCGTGGCCGCCACCGCGGCAGCCGCGGCTGCGGCGCGCAGCACGGCGCGCCGGTTCAGGTTGTCGCTGCTCATCGTTCTTGTCTCCTGTGGGGGGATCGGTGGTCCGGCCATCGGACGGGCCGGTACCGCAGCGTGCCACGGCGGCGGCCGATCGGCCACCGGGCAATACCCCGAGATGTTCCCGAGATGCTCCCGGGATGACCCGAGACAGCCTGCGCGTCAGGCCTGCGCCACCAGCGGCGCGCGGCCCCGGCCTCGCAGCAGCAGCCAGACGCCGAAGGCGATCATCGGCAGGCACAGCCACTGGCCCATGCTCATGCCCAGCGGCAGCAGGCCCAGGAAGCTGTCGGGCTCGCGGAAGAATTCGGCGGTGAAGCGGAAGACGCCGTAGCCCAGCAGGAAGGCACCCGACACCTGCCCCAGCCCGCGTGGCTTGCGGGCATACAGCCACAGCAGCACGAACAGCAGCAGCCCTTCCAGCAGGAACTGGTAGACCTGCGAGGGGTGGCGCGGCGCCATGGAGCCGCTTTGCGGAAACACCATGCCCCAGGGCAGCGAGGGGTCGCAGAAACGCCCCCACAGCTCGCCGTTGATGAAGTTGCCCACACGGCCGGCGGCCAGGCCAGTCGGCACGCAAGGCGCGACGAAGTCCGCCACCTCCAGCCAGCGCCGGTGGCGCGAACGGGCGAACCACACCATGGAGGCGATCACGCCCAGCAGGCCGCCGTGGAAACTCATGCCGCCCTGCCAGACCTTGAGGATGTCCAGCGGGTTCGACAGGTAGAAACCGGGCTTGTAGAACAGGCAGTAGCCCAGGCGCCCGCCCAGCACCACACCGACCACGCCGAGGAACAGCACGTCCTCCACGTCCTTGCGGGTCCAGGCATAAGGCCCGGCCATGGATGCATAGGGTTCGTGCCGCAGGCGGAGGAAACCCAGGAACAGGAACAGGCCGAACGCGGCCAGGTAAGTCAGGCCGTACCAGTGCACGGCCAAGGGGCCGACCTGGAGCGCAACCGGATCGATTTGCGGGTACATCAACATACCGCGATTGTGCTTGAGCTCGTGCCCCCCGGCTTCTCACTGCGCTGCGCTGCGTGTAGTTCGCCACCCCCCGTGGGGGAGGCTGCCCCGGGCCTTGGGGCGGCCCGGCGGCCGGGGCGGGCGGGGAAATGCGGGGTCCCTACGCCTCAGCGGTCTCTTGTCCTTGCTCGCGCACGAAGTCGATGAAGCCGGCGAGCACGGGGTTGCGGGATTCGGCGGGCCAGACCAGGCTGGTTTCGCATTCCGGCACGGCGGGGTCGCCGCGGCGCGGCCTGCCGGCGGGGCCGGGGGTGCGGTAGACCACGCCTTCGCGGCGGAAGCCGGTCACGCTCTGCGGCACCCAGGCCAGGCCGATGCCGGCCGACACCAGGTTGACGATGGTCTGCATCTGGATCGCCTCCTGCGCCACGATCGGCAGCCGGTTGGCCGCATGGTAGAGCGCGAACAGGGCGTCGTGCAGCGAGGGCACGATACGCCGGGGGAACACCACCAGCGGCTCGGCCAGCACCGCCTCCCAGGCCAGCCGTGGCGCCGCCGCCAGCGGGTGGTGCGCGGGCAGCGCCAGCACCATCGGTTCGGTGGACACCCGCAGGTGCAACAAGGCGGGCGGTGCGAAGCCAGGCGAGTGCAGCATCAGGCCGGCGTCCAGTTCACCCCGGGCGAAGGCCAGCAGCTGCACGTCGCCGGTGGCCTCGACCAGTTCCAGCGCCACCTGCGGGCGCAGCACGCGGAAGGCACGCACCCAGGCCGGCAACTGCTCGAAGCCCGCCGTGGAGACGAATCCCAGGCGCAGACGCCCGACCTCGCCGCCCGCCGCCGCCCGGGCGCGCGCCGGCAGCGCCTGGGCGCGCGCCAGCAGGTCGCGCACGTCGGGCAGCAGCGCCTCGCCGGCCGGCGACAGCGCCACGCGGCGCCGGGTGCGGTCGAACAGCACCACACCCAGCGTGGCTTCCAGCTGGGCGATGGCCTGCGTCAGCGGCGGCTGGGTCATGTGCAGGCGCTGCGCGGCACGGCCGAAGTGCAGCTCCTCGGCCAGGGTGAGGAACTGCCGCCACACCCGCAGGTCGACCGGTATCGGTTCTTTCATATGCACAGCATATCAATGATCGGCATAGAACGGATTGGAACCTATCAATCCTTCGGCGCATACTGCCGGCCGATACCTGCCACCACGATGGAGAACCCCTTGGACACCAAAACGATCCAGATCAACCGCCGCAGCGCCAACATCACCGAAGGCAAGTCGCGCGCTCCCAACCGCTCCATGTACTACGCCATGGGCTACGAGGAAAGCGACTTCAAGAAGCCGATGGTCGGCGTGGCCAATGGCCACAGCACCATCACGCCCTGCAACTCGGGCCTGCAGAAGCTGGCCGATGCGGCCATCGAGGGCATCGAGGAAGCCGGCGGCAACGCCCAGGTGTTCGGCACCCCCACCATCTCCGACGGCATGGCCATGGGCACCGAAGGCATGAAGTACAGCCTGGTGAGCCGCGAGGTGATTTCCGACTGCATCGAGACCAGCGTGCAGGGCCAGTGGATGGACGGCGTGCTGGTGGTCGGCGGCTGCGACAAGAACATGCCCGGCGGCCTGATGGGCATGCTGCGCGCCAACGTGCCGGCCATCTACGTCTACGGTGGCACCATCCTGCCGGGCCGCTACCAGGGCCGCGACCTGAACATCGTGAGTGTGTTCGAGGCCGTGGGCGAGAACGCCGCCGGCAAGCTGAGCGATTTCGACCTGCGCGAGATCGAGATGCGCGCCGTGCCCGGCTCCGGCTCCTGCGGCGGCATGTACACCGCCAACACCATGTCGTCGGCCTTCGAGGCGCTGGGCATCTCCCTGCCCTACTCCTCCACCATGGCCAACCCGCACGACGAGAAGCAGAACTCGGCCAAGGAATCGGCCAAGGTGCTGATCGAGGCCATCAAGAAGGACATCAAGCCGCGCGACATCGTCACCAAGAAGGCTATCGAGAACGCGGTGGCGGTCATCATGGCCACCGGCGGCTCCACCAACGCGGTGCTGCACTTCCTGGCCATCACCCATGCCGCGGGTGTGGACTGGACCATCGACGACTTCGAGCGCGTCCGCCAGCGCACGCCGGTGCTGTGCGACCTGAAGCCCAGCGGCAAGTACCTGGCGGTCGACCTGCACCAGGCCGGCGGCATTCCGCAGGTCATGAAGGTGCTGCTGAAGGCCGGCCTGCTGCACGGCGATTGCATCACCATCACCGGCCAGACCATCGCCGAGGTGCTGGCCGACGTGCCCGACGTGCCGCGCGCCGACCAGGACGTGATCCGCGGCATCGACAAGCCGATGTATGCCCAGGGCCACCTGGCCATCCTCAAGGGCAACCTGAGCCCCGAAGGATCGGTCGCCAAGATCACCGGCCTGAAGAACCCGGTCATCACCGGCCCGGCGCGGGTGTTCGACGACGAGCAGTCGGCGCTCAAGGCCATCCTGGACGGAAAGATCGTGGCCGGCGACGTGATGGTGCTGCGTTACCTGGGCCCCAAGGGCGGCCCGGGCATGCCCGAGATGCTGGCCCCCACCGGTGCGCTGATCGGTGCCGGCTTGGGCGAGTCGGTCGGCCTCATCACCGACGGGCGTTTCTCCGGCGGCACCTGGGGCATGGTGGTGGGCCACGTGGCGCCGGAAGCGGCCGCGGGCGGCAACATCGCCTTCGTGCACGAGGGTGACTCCATCACCATCGACGCGATCCAGCTCAAGCTGGAACTCAACGTGCCCGAGGCCGAGCTGGCCAGGCGCCGCGAGGGCTGGAAGGCCCCTGCCCCGCGCTACACCCGCGGTGTGCAGGCCAAGTTCGCCTTCAACGCGTCGAGCGCCAGCAAGGGCGCGGTGCTGGACGACTACTGAGCCACGGCTACGGGGCCATTGCTACGGGGCCCTTACTTGCGGCCCCGGTCGCCGGGCCGGGCGATCAGCGCCTCGCGCTGCTTGTCCTTGCGCTCCTGCGTCCGGCGGTCCATGCGCTCCATGGCCTTGCGTTTGGTGTAGCCCGTCATGTCGGCAATGCCCCACCACACGGCGGCCAGGGCGAAGGGTGCCAGCACCAGCCACCAGGACAGGCCGGCGACCGGGCCGATCTCGAAGTACTTCAGTGCGAGCAGGATGATTCCGAGTCCGAGGAACAGCATGGCGGTCTCACTACAATGGAATCGCCACTGTACCGGAGTGTCGGCCTCGATGAAACAAAATGTAGTTGTCCCCGCGCTGTTGCTGCTTGCCGGCCTGACCGGCATGCCCGCCCATGCCGACCTGGCGCTGGCCAAGGCACGCAACTGCATGTCCTGCCATTCGGTGGACCGCAAGGTGGTCGGCCCGGCCTACAAGGACGTGGCGGCGAAGTACGCCGGGCAGGACGCCACCGACCAGCTGGCCAAAAAGATACGCGAGGGCGGCAAGGACGTATGGGGCCCGGTGCCCATGCCGGCCAACACCCAGGTGAGCCCGGCAGAGGCGAAAAAACTCGCGGCCTGGATCCTGGGCCTGAAATAGCCCGCCCGGCCGCCTAGCCGCGCAGCGGATCGGACTCGAACGGCACACCCGCCGCCGTGCCCGTGCCAATGCCCGTGGTGCGGGCCAGCCGGTCTTCCAGTTGGCCCACGTGGGCCGCGGTGCTGTTGCCGGCTTCTTCGATACGCAGGGCGATGGCGCTCTCCAGCTGGTCGATGCGCACCAGCAGCGATTCGCGTGCGCCGCGGCTTTCCAGCCCCTCCTGCTGCTGCCGGGCTTCCATGTAGGTCCGCAATTCGGTGAAGCGCGAGGCCTCGGCCTTGTCCGCGAGTTCGCGCTGGGCCTGCAGTTCGCGGGTGTGGCGCCGGGTTTCCAGCAGCACCGTGCTTTGCAGGTACAGCACGTAGGCAACAAAAAACACCGCCAGCAGCAGCGTCAGGCCCAGCATGATGAGGCCCAGCGGTGCGTTGATGGAGGTGATGCCCAGCGAGATCAGCGCGGGCGTGGCCAGGGTGGACCAGTTCAGGGCCGCCAGCAAGGCGATGGCCAGCACGATGATGGCCAGGATGACGGTTCGGACCATAGGTGGCCTCCTCTTGTTCAGTGGAGTCCGTTTTACCTGTAAATGGACCGCCGGTGCCACCGCCGGAGGGAATTTCCGGCGGTGTCCTACATCAGTAGGCCTGGCCCAGTTGCTCCAGGATGGCGGGGTTTTCCAGCGTGGAGGTGTCCTGGGTGATGGCTTCGCCCTTGGCGATGCTGCGCAGCAGGCGCCGCATGATCTTGCCGCTGCGGGTCTTGGGCAGGTTCTCGCCGAAACGGATGTCCTTGGGTTTGGCGATGGGGCCGATTTCCTTGGCCACCCAGTCGCGCAGCTCCTTGGCGATGGCCTTGGCCTCGTCGCCCGTGGGGCGCGAACGCTTGAGCACGACGAAGGCACAGATGGCTTCGCCCGTCATGTCGTCGGGCCGGCCGACCACGGCGGCTTCGGCCACCAGCTCGGTCTTGGAGACCAGGGCGGACTCGATTTCCATGGTGCCCATGCGGTGGCCCGACACGTTGAGCACGTCGTCGATGCGGCCGGTGATGCGGAAGTAGCCGCGGTCGGTGCTGCGCACCGCGCCGTCGCCGGCCAGGTAGACGCTGCCGCCCATCTCGGGCGGGAAATAGCTCTTCTTGAAGCGCTCGGGGTCGTTCCAGATGGTGCGGATCATCGCCGGCCAGGGTTTGCGGATGACCAGCATGCCGCCGGCACCGTTGGGCAGCTCGTTGCCCACTTCATCGACGATGGCCGCGGCAATACCCGGCAGCGGCAGCGTGCAAGAGCCCGGCACCAACGGCGTGGCGCCCGGCAGCGGGGTGATGACGTGGCCGCCGGTCTCGGTCTGCCAGAAGGTGTCGACGATGGGGCAGCGCTCGCCGCCCACATTGCGGTGGTACCACATCCAGGCCTCGGGGTTGATCGGCTCGCCGACCGAACCCAGGATACGCAGGGAGCGGAGGTCGGAGCGTTTGGGGTGCACCTTCTCGTCGGCCTCGGCGGCCTTGATGAGCGAGCGGATGGCGGTGGGCGCGGTGTAGAAGATGCTGACCTTGTGCCGCTCGATCATCTGCCAGAAACGCCCGGCGTCCGGGAAGGTGGGCACGCCCTCGAACACCACCTGGGTGGCGCCGGCGGCCAGCGGGCCGTAGGTGACGTAGGTGTGGCCGGTGATCCAGCCGATGTCGGCGGTGCACCAGAAGACGTCCGAGGGCCGCAGGTCGAAGGTCCAGTCCATGGTGAGCTTGGCCCACAGCAGGTAGCCGCCGGTGGCGTGCTGCACTCCCTTGGGCTTGCCGGTGGAGCCGGAGGTGTAGAGGATGAACAGCGGATGCTCGGCGCCGACGGGCTCGGGCGCGCAGTTGTCGGACTGGCCTTCCAGGGCCTCGCCGAAGGACTTGTCGCGGCCCTGCACCTTGTTCCAGGCAGACGCCGTGCGTTCGTAGACGAACACGGTCTTGATGGTGTCGCAGCCGCCCAGCGCCAGGCCGTCGTCGACGATGGCCTTCAGCGGCAGCTCCTTGCCGCCGCGCATCTGGTAGTTGGCGGTGATGACGGCGACCGCGCCGGCATCGATGATGCGTTCCTGCAGCGCCTTGGCCGAGAAGCCGCCGAACACCACGCTGTGGGTGGCGCCGATGCGGGCGCAGGCCTGCATGGCGACGACGCCCTCGATGGTCATCGGCATGTAGATGACGACCCGGTCGCCCTTGCGGATGCCCTGGGCCTTGAGGGCGTTGGCGAAGCGCGAAACGCGCGCCAGCAGTTCCCGGTAGGTGACCTGGGTGACGGTGCCGTCGTCGGCCTCGAAGACGATGGCCGTCTTGTTCTCGACCGGTGTGCCGATATGGCGGTCCAGGCAGTTGGCCGAGGCGTTGAGCTCGCCGTCGGCGAACCACTGGAAGAACGGGGCGTTGGAATCGTCGAGGGTCTGGGTGAAGGGCTTGGTCCACACCACGTTCTCGCGCGCCAGGCGGGCCCAGAAACCCTCGAAGTCGTCGGCGGCCTCCTGGCACAGCGCATCGTAGGCGGCCATGCCGGCGATACGGGCGCCCTGCACGGCGGCGGCGGGTGGCGGAAAGACCCGGTTTTCCACCAGCATCGATTCGATGGACGATGACGGCACGGCACTCATGTTCTGTCTCCTGAACTTTGGCTTTGAATTGGGGCGTAATGTCACGGCAGGCACTTACGGAGCACTGACTTACTCGAAGCTTGCGCGCCTCCATTCTTGCAGAGGTGCCGGCGGGGCGATCGCCCTGCGCGGCGTCAGGTATGCCGCCACGCCATGGACGGTCCTTAGAATGCCGCATCACTTTACAAAGACGATACGTCTTCCACCATGTCGGCCCCCCTCCTCGATCCCAAGACCAAAGCCTCTCCCCTGCGGCCCCTGCCCGCCATGATCTTTGCCAGCCGCTGGCTGCAACTGCCACTCTACCTGGGGCTGATCGTGGCCCAGGGCGTGTACGTGGTGCATTTCCTGGTCGAGCTGCTGCACCTGGTGGAGGCCGCCTTCGGCAGCACGACCGCGCTGGAGGCGCTGGTCACCAGCATCGGCTACAAACCCACGGCCCCCATTACCGGCCTGAACGAGACGGTGATCATGCTGGTGGTGCTGGCGCTGATCGACGTGGTGATGATCTCCAACCTGCTGATCATGGTCATCGTCGGTGGTTATGAAACCTTCGTCAGCCGCCTGGGCCTGGAAGGCCAGCGTGACCAGCCCGAGTGGCTGAGCCATGTCAACGCCTCGGTACTGAAGGTGAAACTGGGCCTGTCGATCATCGGCATCAGCTCCATCCACCTGCTGAAGACCTTCATCAACGCCGACAACTACACCGACCGGGTGCTGATCGCGCAGACGGTGATCCACATCGCCTTCCTGCTCTCGGCACTGGCCATCGCGTATACGGACAAACTGATGGCGCACAGCCCTGTAACCCACCGCCCCCCACCTCAGGACTAGGCCCCAAGCCGCCACCGCCCCACGCCCCCGCATTGCCCCGGAGGGGGGCTGCCGCGCACGGCCGCCCGAAGCGGCCGGCCCGCCCCCCGGCAGGGGGGTTGGCGAAGACACGAAGTGCGAAGCCTGGGGGGCGAGCCTTTACCTGCCTACCATGTCTTCCGGTACGACCCACTGGTCGAACTGCTCGCCCGTCACGTGGCCGGAGGCCAGGGCGGCTTCGCGCAGGCTGCTGCCTTCCTTGTGGGCCTTCTTGGCGATGTAGGCGGCCTTGTCGTAGCCGATGTGGGTGTTGAGCGCGGTCACCAGCATGAGCGAACGGCTCACCAGTTCAGCGATGCGGTCGCGGTTGGGCTCGATGCCCACGGCGCAGTGGTCGTTGAAGCTCACCATGCCGTCGGCCAGCAGGCGCACGCTCTGCAGGAAGTTGTGGATGACCATCGGGCGGAACACATTGAGTTCGAAGTTGCCCGAGGCGCCGCCGAAGTTGATCGCCACGTCGTTGCCGAAGACCTGCGCGCCCAGCATGGTGACGGCTTCGCTCTGCGTCGGGTTGACCTTGCCGGGCATGATGGAGGAGCCGGGTTCGTTCTCGGGGATGCTGAGTTCGCCGATACCGCTGCGCGGGCCGCTGGAGAGCCAGCGCACGTCGTTGGCGATCTTCACCATGCTGGCGGCCAGGGTCTTGAGCGCGCCGTGCGCGAACACCAGGCCGTCGACCGAGGCCAGGGCCTCGAACTTGTTGGGCGCGGTCACGAAGGGCAGCCCGGTGGTTTTCGCCAGTTCGGCGGCGACCTGCTCGGCATAACCCTTGGGCGCATTCAGGCCGGTGCCCACGGCGGTGCCGCCCAGGGCCAGTTCGTAGAGGTGCGGTAGCGTGTCGCGCACGTGTTTTTCGCCATGCGCCAGCTGCGCCACCCAGCCGGAGATTTCCTGGCCCAGGGTCAGCGGCGTAGCGTCCTGCAGGTGGGTGCGGCCGATCTTCACGATGCCGTCGAAGTCCTTCGCCTTCTTCTCCAGCGTGGCCCGCAGCCTGGCGATGGCCGGCAGCAGCTTGCGGGTCAGCGCATCGACCGCGGCCACGTGCATGGCGGTGGGGAACACGTCGTTGCTGGACTGGCTGCGGTTGACGTCGTCGTTGGGGTGCACCAGGCGCGATTCGCCGCGCTCGCCGCCCAGCAGTTCGCTGGCGCGGTTGGCGATGACCTCGTTGACGTTCATATTGGTCTGCGTACCCGAACCGGTCTGCCACACCACCAGCGGGAACTCGCCCGGGTGCTTGCCGGCAATCACCTCGTCAGCCGCGGCCACGATGGCGCCGGTCTTCCTGGCGTCCTGCAGCCCCAGCGCCTGGTTGACCGTGGCCGATGCACGTTTGACGTAGGCCAGCGCCCGGATGACCTCGGTGGGCTGGCGCTCGCCCGAGATGTCGAAGTTCTGCAGCGAACGCTGCGTCTGTGCGCCCCACAGGCGGTCGGCGGGCACGTCGATGGGGCCGAAGGTATCGCGTTCGGTGCGGGTGGTGGTCATGAGCGGAAAACCCTGTCGGATCGAAAACCCCGCAGCATAGCCACAAACCAAAACTGCCCCCGCGTCAGGGTCGGCCCGCTCCCGCGCCGCGGCGGCCCCTGGCCGGATCCGACCTGAAAGACTCTATCGAAGGCTGGCTGAAAACTAAGTTTTCCAGAAAACCAAATAAAAGTTCAGAAAAAAGAGCGCGAATCTGCAAAACCTGCTTACATACTGGGGCTGGCCTGCCGTGAGCGTTTATGGCAATGCCCCCCTTTCAGGAGATGTGCCTTGCCCAATCCAGCCCCGGTTGCCTTTCGTTCCGCCCAGATGCTGATGAACGACGCGGTGGAGTCGGTCACAAAAGCCCACACCGGCAGCGTCACCCACTTCCTTGCCAACAAGGCAAGCAGCACACTCACCATGATGACCACCGAGCAGCGTGTGTCCACCGGCATCGGCCTGGGCCTCGCCGCGGGCGTCGGCATCGCCGGCATCGTGGTCACGGGTGGTCTGGCCATCCCCCTGCTGCTCGCCCTGGGGGGCACCGGCTACCTGGTCACCAAGGCCATCGAAGAGTTTGGCGCCGACTACCGGCGCAACAACCGCAACTGGCTCCAGCGTTTTCCCAACGCATCTCCCGCCGACGGCGCCCTGCTCACCATCGAGGCATCCGATGCCCTGCGCCGCGCCATCGACCACTACCGCATGATGTCCGCCATCGGCCGGGAGGTCGAGGCGCACACGGGCGTCGACTACGCCTCCTGCGAAGACGCCATCAACCACGCCAAGGCCGTCGCCCGCTTCATCCACCACAGCGACAAGGTGCGCAACTACACCCTGCCCGTGCTGGATGTGCTCATCTTCTACATGAAGCAGTACATCGAGGTCAAAACGACCTGGGATGCCTGGGAGCCCAAGTTCAACCTCGCCCTGCAGGCGTGGTTCGAAAACCATGGCGGTGACAGCTGCTGCGCCGGCAAGCCCGAACCCTGCGTCTGCTACGCCCCCTTCAACGGCCTCACACTCAGCCGCGGCGCGGGCACCAGGCCCGCCAAGCGCATCACCGGCGCCACGGGCGTCATCCCCAGCACCTACCCCGAAATCGGCGCAGCCCCCGGCCACCCCGATGCCGTCGAAATCGCCGACATCCTCGGCGGCATGGAAACCGCACGCCTCAAGATCGTGTCCGAAATGCACAAGTCCAGCACCAAGACCTGGAACTACAGTGCCGAACGCCCCAAGACAGCCTCTGTCGCCCCCCCGGTCGCCACCCCGGGCGCCCCGCACCCCAGCGTGGCCGCCCTCATGCACAAGAAGCGCATCGACCACCTGATCGACGCGGTCTGGAAACAGGTCGACCGCCCCGGCTACTTCAGCCGCGGCACCCGGCGCATCTCCCACTGGTACACCCGCCACACCACCAGCGAAAAAGTCGGCCAGGTCTTCAGCGAAGGCGCCGCTCTCGGCTCCATCTTCATGCCTTTCGTCAAGGGTGCGCACGTCTCCGACCTCGCCAAGAGCCTGATCTCGGGCAGCACCTCCGCCACCGTGCTCATCAGCGACAAACTCGGCCTCAGCGCCCTCAAGGCCATGGATGGCAAGCCGCTCCAGTGCAGCATGGTCAACCCCGCCGTCCTCGACGCCAAGGTCACCGAAGAAATCCGGGCCCACGGCGCCAACGTGCAGACCATGTTCCCCAAGCTCATGCTGCACTTCAAGAAGGCCGCCGAGGCCCTCAAGCTGCTCCAGGCCATGCCCACCACCATCAATTCGTGCAACGACGCCATGAGCCTGGCCACCAAGGCTGCCGAGCTGCTCACGCAAATGGAAAAAGTCAGCCGCTACGCCGGCCCCTGCCTCGGCGTCACCGACCTGCTGACCGCCGCCTGCTTCGACTGGGCCGAGCGCGAAGCCAACATCTGGTACGAAATGGAATCGCACATGGGCGAATTCCTCCGCGATGACGCGGTGCACGAAGTCTGCCGCAGCGACAGCAAGAAATGCTACGGCGCCCGCCACTCCCGCGTGGGCACCAACATCCTCGGCCGCGGCGGCAAATGGCAAATGGTCACCAACGAAGCCCACAACCCCATCACCTGATTCGGCCTGGCCCGATAAAAGCCAAAAGGCAAGGCCATGCCCCATCGGCGTATTACGGCAGCGTTGTGCACCATGTCGGCATTGGGCACACGAGAGGTCATGCTCGCCTCCCATATAGCCTGCAAGCTCACCCATCTGTCCGCAGCACAGGTGCTGACCATCGAAGGCAACCTCAACTCCATCCTGTCGGACTTCATCGGCAACGAGACGGTACGCAACGGCCGGACAGGTGTCCGGGAAGTAACCCACTCGCGGCAAGACCGCCTCAACCTGCGCCGGGCCAGGCTCCTGGTGCAGCACACCCTGTCACCCGCACAGCCACGGCGCCCCGGTTTCGGTGGCGACGAAAACCGGGCATACCTTGCGGATACGGCAGCCACGGCCCCCTACAGCAGCCATGCCGTGCCGGGTGGCAATGCGGCCTTGCCGGCGGGCGGGTATCTGGGTCCCAGCTATTGGGCGTATGCCCCTGACGCGCACCAACTGAAGGCCAGGCAGGCCGCCACCGAAGCCGTCGCATTGCTCAATGCGGGCTGGAGGGTGGCAGACAGCCAGAGCCGCGGTACCGCTCAACCGGTATTTGCAAAATGGTTCAACAATGCCCCGCCAGCCAGCGTGCTGAATGCATTGGCATCGACCAGGAATGCTTTCACCACCGGTTGCGTGGGCATAGGCTACGCGGGCCCGGATGTGGGCGGCAATCCCTACCGCCTGCAAGAGAAAGGTGCCACACACGGTGGCAATTTCGGCATTGGCCTGATCGAGCACACCGCCAATCTTGTTGGCGATGCGTTGCAAAGACCAGGGGCAAGGTGGCTCCGGCTGTGCGGCCAGTTCTTCACCGCCGAGGCGGGCCCTCCCCGTACCACCGCCCACGATATCGGGGCAGCCGATGCCGCCAACCACCTGTCCCGTGGCGGCGCAGTGGTGCATGAAGCCATGCACAACTTTGCCGAAAGAACCGATGAAGTGCTGGCTGGCACTGGCTTGGCCTACGGCCCCAGGCGCGCCAGCGCGTTGGCCACCGCGAACGGGGTTGCCGCCGCGAGGAATGCCGACAACTACCGGCTATTCTGCGAGGACGCCCTGTTGCTGGGGTAGCGGCTGCCGCCTGTTCACCACAGGTTCGGTGGCGCGGCCGCAATTAAAACGCGGCCTCAAAATTCGTGGACGCAAAAACGGAACCGGCAATGCTCAGGTCGACCGTGCCGATCACGGCGACACCCGCATCGCTGAAATCGGCTGCGGTCAACTGCCCATCGGCGCCGGCGTTCACCACGGCCAGCACCTCCGTGCTGGCGCCGGTGTGGCTGTCGTAGAGCGCCACCAGGTAGTTGCCATTGGCCGCCAGGCCGGTCACGGCCGTGCCGGCCAGTGCCGCGG
Organism: Pseudomonadota bacterium; assembly: GCA_040390235.1. Lineage (GTDB taxonomy): Bacteria > Pseudomonadota > Gammaproteobacteria > Burkholderiales > Burkholderiaceae_C > Xylophilus. The sequence goes on from JAZJYT010000026.1 coordinate 31,459, forward strand.
CGAAAATGGTCTTGAGGCTGGCGCCCGAGAAGTCCTGCGACCCCAGGTTGAAGACCGACACATTGGCGGTAGCCGCCGTGTTGCCGGCATTGGTGGTGATGTTCTGCACCACCATGGCGTCGCCGGCCGTCAGGCCCTGGGCGACGCTGCCCTTGGCCAGGCCGGTGAATGCCTGCGTACCGGTGGGGTTGAGCGAGAAGTCGTGGTCATCGGCACTGAAGGTCAGCTTGACGCTGCTCCAAACATTCGCGCTCTTCGGGGACAAGGTGGCGACACTGATGTTGGTCCCCGCATAAGCGGTGGCGCCACCGTTGCCGGTGGCGGTGTTGCTGACGAAGCCGATGGTGTCGCCCAGGAACTTCACCTTGATATCGTCCGACCCCGTGGCCGCGTTCAGGCCTTGCGCGCCGAGCGTGATCTTGTTGGCGCCCCCCGTCCCGTCGATGATCGTGTCGTTGCCGCTGCCCAGGATGAGGGTGTCGGTCGAGGTGTGGCCCGCAAAGGTCAGGTTGCCGGTGAAACCCGATGCATCCAGGGTCAGCGGTCCGTTGTTGGCGCGCAGGGAAGTGAGCGAAAAATCCACGCTGCCGGTCAGCACCATCTTGGCGGTGACCTGGATGTCGGCAATGGAATTCTGGCCGGCCCCGGTTATGCCGCCGGACACGATGTTGAGTGTCCTCAGCCCGGCTACATCGAGCATCTGGGCAAGCGCCATGGGTGTACTGGCCGGGTTGAACAGGTTCAGGTTCAGATCACTGGTGCCGTTGGCCACGGCCAGCGTCTCGGTCAGCACGCCGATGGCGGACAACAGGTTGACCGTCGTGCCGCTGTTGAGCTTGTTCAGCGTGTAGTCCACGGGGGTCGACACGGCATTCAGGCTGTAGCTGGTGATGGTGCCCGCGGCGGGCACCAGCTGGGCCACGTCCTGGACTAGGGCGGACGCCATGTCGAAACGCACCGCCTCGACATTACGCACATGGGCCATGGCCGTCGGGTCGGTGATGGCGGCGCTCAGGCCGATGGTGTCCTTGCCGGCGCCGCCGTCCACCGTATCGGCGCTGCTCAGGTTGGCGCCGAAAAACACCGTGTCGTCTCCCGAACCGAGGGTGATGGTCTGGTCGGCCACGCCCAGCGGCACGGCGAAGCTGCCGAGGGTGACGCCACCGGTGTCCGTGCCCGCATTGACGGTCGTCGCGCGGGTGGTGATGGGGTCGGTGGTGCCGGCAAACGCCAGCACCAGCGCCGCGGCGCCGCTGATGTTGATCGTCGCCAGGCTGGACTGCGTGGCGTCGGTGCCCAGGGTGATGCTGTTGGCCGTGCCGCTGGAGACGATGTTGAGGGTCTCCAGTTCGTTGGCTGCGGCAACGGCGGCCTTCAGCGTCACCGCGGCGCCACCGGTGGCGTTCTGCAGTGTCAGCGTCAGTGCATCGGTGCTGCCGGCCAGGGCGGTGCCTGCGAAGCTGACCGTGGTGGCCTTGTTGTTGACGTTCTGCACCGCCACATTCACCACATTCACCAGGCCCTGGAAAGTCAGGTTCTGGCTGCTGCCGTTGTTGACCACGTCGGTCAGGCCGGCCACGCCGGTCGCATCCACGGTGAAAGCCGCGCCGGTGGTCTGCACCTGCAGCTTCTCGACATTGGTGACGGGGCTGTTGGACAGCGTGAGGCTGGCGGCGGTGGAGTTGACGATGGCCAGGGTGTCGATGCCGCCTTTGCCATCGAGGGTGTCGCCGGTGTTCAGCGTGGCGCCGGTGCCGGTGCCGGTGATGGCGTTGATGACGTCGTCGCCAGCCGTGCCGACCACCACGTCGGTCGCGCCGGTGGTCAGCACGAGGTTGACCGCGGGGGCGGACGCGCTGGCGCTGTTGATGGCGTTGGCCACCCCCGCCAGCGTAGTGCTGAGCGAAGTGGGGGTGCTTCCCACACCCGCCAGCAGGGCTTTGGCGAGCAGGTTGGCGCTAGCCGGCGACAGGCCTCCGGTTTCCGCCTGGGCCTCCAGCGTGGTGGTCCATTGGGAGGTGAATACGAGCTTGTTGGCCACCGCGGCCTGGTCGGCGTTCTGCGCGCCCTGCAGAATGGCCAGCGAAAGCCCCGCGGGGGTGATGTGGCCCTGGGCCAGCAGCGCCAACCAGGCGGCAATTCCCGCGGCCTCTGCCGGCCGGTTGAAGAGGGCGAGGTAGACCTGGTTGACCTGCGCCGCGCCGAAACTGGCCCCATAGAGCAGCTGCGACTCGGCCGACTGGCTGAAGGCCGCCAACACCCCGGCTACCGGCGTGTTGGCGTAGTAGGTGTAAGCCCCCGCGTCCGCAGGCCGACCAAAATACGCCAAGTAGAGTTGGTTCAGCTCAGCGTTCGTCGCCATGGGGGAATCCGTAGTCAAAGCTGGATGCTACCTCCCAAAGTCAACCTGCGTACTAAACAGCCGCCAAAGCGTCGCCAAGCCCATGGCAAACCCGTAGGCCAAGCCGCACGAAAAGGCAGCAGCGAAGCACTTGCAACGCACCGAGGCTCTTGAAACCAGCCTCCGCCCCACCCTGCCCCCTTCCTTCGATGCGCCGCCCAGCCATGGCCGGGTTTTGGGATAGTTTTTTGACTGATTTCGGCCGACTTCGTACAAGATCAGCACAGCGAAACCTGTACGCGCCAGAACCGCATGCCTTCTAGGTTTGCCAGGGGCATGCAATACCTCTTCTATTGCAGAGGCCCAAACCTGTATTTCCTGCCTCGCAGTTGGCACGCAAGGGTTGCCGTTTAGTCTACATTTTCCTGTCATCGCGACCAAGTAGCCCAAACAACCTATGAACCGCCCTCCTCTGCGCAGCTTTAAATACCGATCAGGCGCAGCGGCCTTGCGTAGTCTGTCGGATGGCTCGGCTTACTTCGCCGCCCCAGCTACGCTGAACGACACCCTGGAGGCAAAGTTCGATCTGGCAGATGCGGATAGCTTCTCCACAGCCCTGCAAGGAGCTCTCGCGGAGTTAGCCAACCAGCGCGGGCTTTCGATCCAGTACCGTCCAGACTTGGCAACCATGGAGGCATTCGCGAACGGACATCGCGCCGAGAACGAACGCTTCCAAGCCTCTTGCCAGCAAGTCGGCATTTTTTCTACCGCACGGCGGCCTGACAACCAACCGATGTGGGCTTACTACTGCGACAACTCGCGCGGCGTGTGCTTTGAACTGGAGTGGAGCAAGAAGGTCATGGAAGGCACTCAGCTATGGCCCGCCGATGTTGCCTATACCACCAAGGCGCGTGTGCACAACCGTGCCGATGACTTGGCACGCCTTCTTGTTGACCTGGGCCAGCAGCACCCGGACTGGACCGTCGAACAAGTCCAGGAACATTCATTGAGCGAGAAGTTCCGGCGTCGCTGGGGTGTGGAAAGCGTTGCCCGCGCGGTATCGATGAAGCACGCGGACTGGCAGCATGAAAACGAAATTCGCTTTATTTCTCCGCGCGCCGGCCCCCTGCCGCTTATGCAGGACATACTCAAACGAGTTTTCTTCGTCCGCACTGATTTCGCCGAGTGGGGACCAATCATGATGTTGTTGCACAGGCTCTACCCGAGCGTTGAGCTATGCCAGTTGAGCTTCCATCACGACGAGCCATATGTGGGCGCTACAGCAATGAAGCGGAAGCTCGTCCCATTAAGCCAAAACTCACTGATGTGAGCCCGCTTTCATCTAACTAGCTCATTGCAAATTTAGCTTGGCCACCACTTCTTGACTGCGTTTTTGCTTAAGCTGCAAGTCGGCCTGTTTGGCTTTCTCCGTTGCCCGCCTGGCCGTGTCCCTCTGCTGTTTAGCATTGACTTTCTGCGAGGCAACACTTTGCGCCTCCGCGCCGCTTACGCCTTCTTGAAACATGCCAAGATATCTATACCTCATACAACCTCAGTTTTTGTCACCGCCCCTCGATCACGAGGCGTCATTATTATTTTCTCCGCCAAATGAACGCAATAGCGTTTCGTGAGAATTAACGACCACCCGAACACACTCTTCAAGAAGATAAAGTACCTCGCCATAGTTTCGCAAATGCTCTGAAGAGCTCATATTTAGAATGACGCCGTCGTCCGTTATAAAGTGAGCCACTGAATTTCGAAATTTTGGTGTCAGCACATTATCAAAGAAAAACTTTATTGATTGCCCGGCATGCATTTTATATAGGTCAGGAATTTCCGAGAGCGCCGGAACGACATCCTTAGGGCGCACCAATTTAACTTTAGCAACACTAGCCCGAGAAAATATATTCGCACGAAGAACTCCAAGAAGACCTTCAAGAATTTTATAGAAACATAGAAATTTATAAAAGTCGCTGTGCGAATTTTTTGCCTCTCGATACATGGCATAAACGGGAAGAAGTTCGTTGTGCAGTTCGCCCTCATGCGGATTTATTATTGAGCGTCGATATGGACCTATATAATCTATCGAGATAACTCCGTTCTTTAAATCTTCCGTTTTCAATGCCGAAACAATCAGCGGACAATTGCCAAGATATGACATGTAGTCCAGCCACGGATAGACAACAGAGTGAAATTTCAAAATGGCCTCTTTAGAACCTGTTGCATTACAGCTGAAATCCACTAATGATTGCTCACCTTTTTTGTTCTTTTTTACTTCGAATACTCCATCAAGGCATTGAACACGAAGTTTTGCGGCAGACTCAGGCAGCGCCATGTAGGAGCCTCCACTTTCTTGATTGAAATCAAGATTGATGGCCTCCGTTGTTGCCGCGCCCTTTGAAATTTGACCTAAAACCTTGAAAGGTCGAATCAATTCGTCCGACAGCCGATTTTGGTCGTGACTGCGGTCATTAGAATAATCAGTAACAGCATAAAGCCGTCCTCTCACACCAGGGAGCCCGAGCTTTTCGGTGGAAATTTTTGATTTTTCTGGCATAAGGCTAAGTTTCCTCGAGAACTATTACGCTTGTTCCTAGCCGGGGCTGCATTGGAAATGTGAGTTAGCATGCATCACATGTGTATTCCACCGTAAGGAACGGTAGTACCCATTTCCCACAGTCAAGGACACTCATGGCTAGCTACAAAGACCTTCTGGCTCAACGTCGGGCTTGGTGCCTTTGAGCACCACTTCCTTGATCGCCTCGGCTCCCCACAGCGCGGCAATCTGCTCCGCAAGCCGTTTATCCTCCGTCTTGGTGCTGCGGGCGAAAGGATGGCCCTGGATGATCTTTCGCCAGTACCAGATTCCATTGCGTTCAGTGACTGCCACGTTCATCCTCTTGTCGTTACTCACGACGGAAGATGCGTTCAGATGGCTATGGAGTCAACCTTCTTCGATCTTCGTCACCTACCCCAGACTTTCGCACTTCCCGCGTCAAAGTACGTTATCGCTAACGGCTTGCTAACCTTGCGCGCATTTGCCATCTGCTCAGCCCGTCTAGTGATCAGTTTATTCCCGCCAGAGTTCGGGTCTCCGTAGAGGCCGATGTACAAGTGTTGCGTTTTACCCTTTTCAATCGCCTTCAAGTAGTGCTCGTCATTCTTGGCTAAAGAATGACCATATATGAAGAGCGCTCCCGTAATGCTGCAAAAGCTACGATAGGCTTTTGTCAAGTAGTCGTTATGCCTGATCCTTTCGTACTTCTCGGCGCTTGTTCCCTCCGAAACGAACAGAGGAAAATAGTCTTTGCTTAAAGCATGTCTGATCTGGTCGATCAACCGTACGCCTGTATTGCTCCAAGTGTACTTCTGCACTTCGGTTTCTGCATCAAATATATGCAACGCTCCATGCAGAAAAAAGGTGTTCTGCTCATGACTTTGGCTTGAGTCCCATACGACGTAACCAGCATCGAAGTCATCCTGGGACTTGCGAAATCCATCGTCCGAAGATGGGCGCTCACCCTCTGGCGTATGCATGTGAACCCAGTAGAGCAGCAAGTCGTAGTTGAGGGTATACACCGTGTGAAAATTGCCAACAAATGTCCTGCACGCGGTATATTCTTCTTCGGTCACCTCGCCCGGCCACGCTGGATGACTTGAGGCGATCGTCTGTACCAACAACTCCCGCAAGCCGTTGGCATCTTTTAGCAGTGAATCCAGAGTGCTTTGCTCGACACCTCCGTAAGCCGACATCACGCTCTTGGCGTCCCTCAATGCCTTAATAACGCGCTCAAAATCTTGCGTGCGCAGAGCTTCGAATGCTAGCTTCGAAGTCGGGGAGAGTTGTGAAAAGTTGGCTTGCTCATAAAGCCTGGCGTACTGAAAGATGTTGGGGCGCAGCGCAATGCTAAAACCGTTACCGAGCAGTAGGTGGCGCTTGCTGTATTTCTCCGCCTCCAGAATCGCCGCATCGAAAGACAAGATTCCCATGATGTCCACCAGTTCTTGTTATTGATGAGCTGATGATATTGCTGCCTCGGCACTTTGTGCAGATTTTGTACAGGTCGCGTACAGTCCCACGGGGAAAAACAGCGTGACCGAAGCACCGTCAAAGTGTCGCCAAGCCCCATGGCAAGCCCACAGACCAAGCCGCACACAAGCACAACAGCGAAGCACTTGCGACACGCCAAGGCCCGCTGGTGAAGCGAACATCCCACCGCCCTGCTCCACCGATACCGAAGCGTTCCCGAGCCACGGCCGGGCTTTTGGGATAATCAGGGGCTGGCCGCAGAGCCATCCTCCCCCGCCCACGACCCCCACAGAGCCATGACCACCACCATCCGCCAGGACGACCTGATCGAGTCCATTGCAGCCGCGCTGCAGTACATCAGCTACTACCACCCCGCCGACTTCATCGCCCACCTGGGCCGCGCCTACGCCCGCGAGCAGAGTCCGGCGGCCAAGGACGCGATTGCGCAGATCCTCACCAACAGCAAGATGAGCGCGACCGGCCAGCGCCCCATCTGCCAGGACACCGGCATCGTCAACGTGTTCCTCAAGGTGGGCATGGACCTGCGTTTCGAGGGTTTTTCCGGCGGCCTGGAAGACGCCATCAACGAAGGTGTGCGCCGCGCCTACAACCACCCCGACAACACGCTGCGTGCCTCGGTCGTGGCCGACCCGCAGTTCGCCCGCAAGAACACCGGCGACAACAGCCCCGCGGTGATCTTCACCCAGATCGTGCCGGGCAACAAACTCGACATCACGGTCGCGGCCAAGGGCGGCGGCAGCGAGAACAAAAGCAAGCTGGTGATGCTCAACCCGAGCGACTCCATCGTCGACTGGGTGCTCAAGACGGTGCCGACCATGGGGGCCGGCTGGTGCCCGCCCGGCATGCTGGGCATCGGCATCGGCGGCACCGCCGAGAAGGCCGTGCTGCTGGCCAAGGAAAGCCTGATGGACGACCTGGACATGTACGAACTGCAGGCCAAGGCCGGCCGCGGCGAAAAGCTCGACCAGGTCGAGGAAATGCGCCTGGAGCTGTTCGACAAGGTCAACGCCCTGGGCATAGGCGCGCAGGGCCTGGGCGGCCTGACCACGGTGCTGGACATCAAGATCAAGATGTACCCGACCCACGCGGCCGGCAAGCCGGTGGCGATGATCCCCAACTGCGCGGCGACGCGCCATGCGCATTTCGTGATGGACGGCTCCGGCCCCACCTACCTCGAAGCGCCGAGCCTGGACCTGTGGCCCAAGATCGACTGGGCACCCGACTACAACAAGAGCCGGCGTGTGGACCTCGACACCCTCACCAAGGAAGAAGTCGCCATCTGGAAGGCCGGCGACACGCTGCTGCTCAACGGCAAGATGCTGACCGGCCGCGACGCCGCGCACAAACGTATCCAGGACATGCTGGCCCGGGGCGAGAAGCTGCCGGTGGACTTCGCCGGCAAGACCATCTACTACGTCGGCCCGGTCGATCCGGTCAAGGGCGAGGCAGTCGGCCCGGCCGGCCCGACCACCTCCACCCGCATGGACAAGTTCACCGACACCATGCTGGAGCAGACCGGCCTGTTCGCCATGATCGGCAAGGCCGAGCGTGGCCCGGCCACCATCGCGTCCATCAAGAAGCACAAGAGTGCCTACCTGATGGCCGTGGGCGGCGCTGCCTACCTGGTCAGCAAGGCCATCCGGCAGGCCAAGGTCATCGGCTTCGCCGACCTGGGCATGGAAGCCATCTACGAGTTCGACGTGGTCGACATGCCGGTGACGGTGGCGGTGGACGCCAACGGCATCAGCGCCCACACCACCGGCCCGGCCGAGTGGTCCAAACGCATCGCCACCGGCGAGTTCAAGGGCATCGAGCTGGCGACGGCTTGAGGCTGCCTGCCCGGGGGCCTCAGCTCTCGGGCGTGACCTTGGCGTCGCGGATCACACGCGCCCATTTCTTCTGCTCGGCCAGCATGAAGCTGCCGAGCTTCTCCGCCGTGCCACCGCCGTCTTCGGCACCGTACTGCTTGAGCTTGTCGGCCACGTCGGGCATGAGCAGCACGGTGTTTACGTCGGCATTCATCTGCCGCGCCATGGCCTCGGGCAGGCGGCGCGGGCCGACCAGGGCGAACCAGATGCTGGCGTCGAAACCCGCATAGCCCTGCTCGGCCACCGTGGGCACCGCCGGCATGGCGACCGAGCGTTTGAGCCGCGTCTGCGCGATGGCGGCCAGCCGGCCGGCCTGTACGTAGGGCGCGGTGGTGGTCATGCCCTCGAAGCAGTACTGGATCTGCCCGCCGATGAGGTCGTTCATCAGGGGCGCCGAACCCTTGTAGGGCACGTGCAGCGCATCGATGTGCGCCCGCATCTTGAACTCCTCCAGCGCCAGGTGCTGGGCCGAACCGGTGCCGGCCGAACCGAAGCTGACGCGCCCCGGGTTCTGCCGGCACAGCTGCACCACGGCGTCCAGCGTCTTGGCCGGCTGGGCGGGTGAACACACCAACACCATGGGGGTCTGGCCGACCATGGCGATGGGCGTGAAGTCCTTCTCGGCCGAGTAGCCGAGTTTGGGGAACAGCCCGGGCGCGATGCCGTTGCTGCTGATGTGGGCCATCAGCAGGTTGTTGCCGTCGCCGGCCTGGCGCGCCACGTAGTCGGCGGCGATGGTGCCGGCCACACCGGCCCGGTTGTCCACGATGATGGGTACACCCCACAGCGTCGTGAGCTTCTGGCCGATGATGCGGGCCAGCACGTCGGTGCCGCCCCCGGGCGGAAAACCCACGGCGATGTGGACCGGGCCGGACGGCAGCGGACGCGGCGCGTTCTGCGCCCACGACAGCGGCGAAGCGGCCAGCAAGGTGGCGCCGGCGGTGCCGGCGGCGAGCAGGTGTCTGCGGTGCATTTTCTTGTCTCCTGGTGGGTATGGGTGGTGTGCCGGTGTGCTGGTGTGGACGGCCCGCTTACCGCGCGGCGCCCGTGGTGCGGCTCCAGCGGCCGTACTTGTCCACCGCCTTGTCGTCGAAGCCGAAACCCAGCCCCGGTTCGCGGTGCAGCACCACCCGGCCGTTGCGGTGTTCCAGCTGCCGGTCGACCAGGCGGCGGAAGTTGAGCACCTGGTCGTCCCAGAAGAACTCCACGTAGCGGGCATTGGGCGTGGCCGCCACCAGCGGCGCGTGCAGGTCGTGGAACCAGTGCGGGCACATCACCGCGCCGTAGCTGGCGGCGGTGGCCGCGATGCGCCGCCATTCGGTGATGCCGCCGCAGACCGCGGCATCGGTCTGCAGGATGGCGGCTGCGCCCTTGTCCAGCAACTCCTTGTGGAACCAGCGGCCGTAGCCGATCTCGGCGGTGGCCACCGGAATGCGGGTCAGCCGCGCCAGCTTGGCATGGCTGTCGATGTCGTCGGGGCCAAAAGGCTCCTCGATGAAATACGGGTTGTAGGCCTCGAAGCGGCGGATGTACTGCAGGGCCTGGGTCACGTCGCTCCAGCCGTTGTTGCAGTCCATCATCAGCTCCACCTCGGGACCGACCGCATCGCGCGCGGCCTTCAGGCGGTCTTCCTCCTCGCGCGGCGACAGTCGGCCGGTCTTCATCTTCACCGCGTTGAAGCCCTTGGCGACGTAGCTGGCCATTTCCTCGCCCAGCATGGCGGGGGTCTTGCCGTCGAGGTAATAACCGCCGCTGGCATAGGCCGGCACGGTGTCGAGTTCGACCGCACCCAGGAAGCGGTGCAGCGGCAGGCCGGCGCTGCGGGCGTTGAGATCCCACAGGGCGGTGTCGAGTGCGCTCAGCGCCCGCATGGCGGTGCCGGCGCGGCCGTGCAGCAGGGCTTCCTGGTACATCTCGGCCCAGAGTTTTTCCACCGCATGCGAATCGCGCCCCAGCAGCACCGGGGCCAGCAGCTGTTCGACGGCCGCGGTGAAGAGGCTGCCTGCGGCACTGCCGACGTAACAGAAACCGATGCCCTCCACCCCCTCCGAGGAACGCACCTTGACCAGCCCGTAGTGGCGGTGCGTGACGGTACGGCGGGCGAAGGAGGTGGGCTGGTCGAGCGGGATGGCGACGGCGCAGAAATCGATGGACTGGATAAAAGGCATGGGGGCTCCGTGGTGTCAGTGGGGTGGATTCTTTCGATACACGGACCCATGAACAAGCGCGGTTTGCTACGATCAGACAATGGAATTTCCATCTTTTTGACACCCCATGGACACCCGCTTCCTCGAAAGTTTTGTGCACGTGGTGGAACTCGGCTCCATCGCGGCCGCGGCGCGGCACCTGGACCTGACCGACGCCTCTGTGGCGCAGCGCCTCAAGGCGCTGGAGGCCAGCGTGGGCAGCCGGCTCATCGTGCGCTCGGGCCGCACGGTGCGGCCCACCGTCTCGGGCACCCGGGTGCTGGCCCACGCCCGCAGCGTGCTGCGCGAGGTGCGCGACCTGAAATCGGCCGCGTCGGAAACCGACCTGCCGGCCGGCCCGCTGCGGCTGGGCACCACCCCCACCGGCATGACCGGCATGCTGCCGCCCATCCTGCGCGACTGGGTGGCACGCCACCCGGCCATCGAGGTCTACATGGAGCCGGCCGCCACCACCCTGCTGCAGGCGCGGGTGCTGGCGGGCGAGCTGGATGCGGCGCTGCAGGTGCATCCGCTGTTCGAGCTGCCCAAGGTCTGCCTGTGGCAGGACCTGCGGCTGGAAAAACTGGTGCTGGTCACCCCGGCGAAGATGCGGGTGCGCGACGTGCAGGCCACCGCGGCGCAACAACCCTTCATCCTCTACGACCGCAAGGTGGTCGGCGGCCGGCTGGCCGAGGGCTGGCTGCGCAGCGCCGGTGTGCAGCCGCGGGTACGGTTCGAACTCGATGGCATCGAGGCCATCGCCAAGCTGGTGGCCGAGGGGCTGGGGGTATCCGTGCTGCCCGACTGGGCGGTGCTGGGCGACGACGGCCGCCTGCGGCGCTGGCCGCTGCCGGCCCCCTGCCCCGCACGGCGCATCGGCATCCTGTCGCTGCGCAACTCGGTGCGCGCACCGCTGGTGGCGGCCTTCACCACACTGGCACTGCGGCACTTCCCGGGATGAGCCTGGCCGCCGCCGGGCTACATCAGTCGATGGTGATGTTGGCCTGCCGGATGAGGGCGCCCCATTTTTTGTCTTCCGCTTCGAGGAAACGCGCATAGTCGGCCGGGGCATTGGAGACCAGCTCCAGCCCCTGCTCGGCGAACTGCTTGCGCAGGGCGGGTGCGTGGGTGAAGGCGGCGATCTCGCGGTTGAGTCGCTCCACCACGTCCGGCGGCGTCCGGCCGGGCAGGTGGATGCCGTACCAGGCCAGCATGGTGAAGTCCGGCACGCCGGCTTCGGCGAAGGTCGGCACCCCCGGGATCAGCGGGTTGCGCTGGGCCGAGGTGACGGCCAGCGCGCGGATCTTGCCGGACTTGAGGTGCTGCAGCGAGGTGATCAGGCTGTCGAACATGAAGCTGGTCTGGCCGCCGAGCAGGTCGGTCATGGCCGGGGCCGCGCCCTTGTAGGGGATGTGGGTGAAGCTGGCACCGGTGCGCTGGCTGAGCAGCGCCGCGCCCAGGTGCGGCGACGAGCCGTTGCCGTAGGAGCCGAAGGTGAGCCGGGCCGGATCGGCCTTGGCCGCCTTGAGCAGGTCGCCCAGCGTCTTGTAGGGACTGGCGGCATTGACGATCAGCACATTGGGGCCTTGCGCGATCAGCGACACCGGCAGCAGGTCGGCCTTGGGGTCGTAGGGCAGCTTCTTGAAGATGTGGTTGTTGACCACCGCCTGGCCGATGGCGACCATCAGCACCGTATAGCCATCCGGCGCGGCCTTGGCCACCATGTCGGTGGCGATGATGCCGCCGCCGCCCGGGCGGTTGTCGACGATCAGCGGCTGGCCGGTCGATTGCTGGAAGTTGTTGGCCAGGCTGCGCGCAATGACGTCGGTGATGCCACCGGGCGGGAACGGCACCACCAGGCGCACCGCCTTGTCGGGGTAGCCGGCGGTGGCGGCGAAGGCGCGGGTGGCGGGCGCCACGCAGGCGCCGGCGATCAGGGCGCCGAGCAGGCGGCGGATGCGGTCGGGGGACGGGGTCATGGAGCTGTCTCTCTGGGTGTGGAAAAAAGAAACCGTGAACGGTCAGGCCGCGGCGAGCGCCCGGCCCGGCACGCGGTCCGGCGCGCGGTCCAACGCACGGTCGGGCACGGGAGCGAAGCGCTGCAGCGCGGCCAGGGCCGCGGCCATATCGGATTCGAGGCGCCGCACGATGTCGGCCAGGGGTTCGATACGGTCCGCAAAGGCCACGGCCTGGCCCAGCGACAGGGCACCGCGCGAAAAGTCGCCGGTCTCGTAGACCTTGCGGCCCAGCAGGCCGGCGACATGCGGGCGCAGTTGTTCGAAGTCGCCGCCCTGGCGGCGTTCGAGTTCCAGCACGGCGGCGGTGGTCTCGTTGCGGAAGGCGCGCACGGTGTTGCGCACGCTCTGCATGATCAGCGCGGTGTCGGCCTCGGTGGAGCGCACCAGCGCCTCCTTGTAGTCGCGGTGCGCCCAGATTTCCTCGGCCACCAGGAAGCGGGTGCCGATGGTGACGCCATCCACCCCCAGGGCCAGCGCGGCCAGCACCTGGGCACCGGTGCCGATGCCGCCGCCCAGCAGCACCGGGATGGAAAACCTGTGGCCGGCCAGCGCACCCTGCACCAGGGTGCCGACCAGGTCCACGCCGGGGTGGCCGCCGCATTCCGCGCCGACCACCGACACCGCATCCACACCGATGGACTGGGCCTTCAGCGCGTGGCGGATCGAAGAGGCCTTGTGCAGCACCTTGACGCCGGCACCGTGCAGCAGCGGCAGGTAGGGCTCGGGGCTGCGGCCCGAGGTCTCGACGAAACGCACACCCAGGCGCAGCACCAGGTCCAGTGTCTCCTCCAGCCGCTCGTGCGGCGCCGGCGCGGGCAGCATGGAGATGTTGACGCCGAAGGGGCGCCCCTCCACCAGGTCCTGGCAGCGCAGGATCTCGTCGTGCAGCGCGGCGGTGCTGGCATGGCTGGCCGCGGTGATAAAACCGATGATGCCGGCGCGGCCCGCCGCCGCCACATAAGACCCGTCGGCCAGCCATTGCAGGCCCCCGGCGACGATCGGAAGACGTGTACCGAAAAGCTCGGTCACGGAGGTGGAGAATTGGGTGTGCATGGGACTATGGCACCTATTTAATGGAACATTGGTTTCATTTTTTAGTATTCTTGAGGCTTGCGCATCTGTCAACCGAGACTGGCAAAAGCCCTTTTATCGACACGCCAACGGGAGGCATGCGCTTTACTTTTGCCTGGAAACGAAAAATAATGGACCCATCGTTCCATTTTTTCAATCCATGACCACCACCCCCGGCGCCGCGGCGCGTGACGAAAAGGACAGCAAGGACCAGGGCTCCGCGCTGGGCCGCGGCCTGTCGCTGCTGGACTGCTTCCGTTCCTCCGAGCGTTTCCTCAGCCTGCAGGACCTGGTCGACCGCTCGGGCCTGCCCAAGGCCACGGCGTCGCGCCTGGTGCAGACCCTGGCGGCCAGCGGCTACATCGCGTTTGCCGAGAGCCAGGGCAAGTACTACCTGGGGGCCCGGGTGATCTCGCTGGGCTTCTCGGCCCTGGGCTCGATGCGGGTGCGCCAGGTGGCACGGCCCTTCATGCGTGAACTGGCCGAGAGCTGCTCGGCTTCGGTCGGCATCGGTGCCCGCGACCGGCACACCATGCTGTACGTGGAAAACGCCGCCAGCACGGCCAACCAGAATTTCCGGCTGCACACCGGCTCGCGGGTGCTGCTGGCCACCTCGGCCATGGGCCGCGCCTACTACTGCGGCCTGGACGAGGCCGAGCGCGACACCCTGTTGTCCGAGATCTCGGCGCGCACGCCGTCGGACTTCGCACCCCTTAAGGCATCGCTGGAGGCGGGTTTGAAGGACTACCGCGAACGCGGCTTCTGCCTGTCGGTCGGCGAGTGGCAGAACGACGTCAACGCGGTCGGTGTGCCCTACCGCTCGCCGGACGGCACGGCGGTGCTGGGTTTCAACTGCTGCGGCCCGGCCTTCCAGCTGACCCGCGAAGACCTGCTGGAGAAGTGGGGCCCGCGCCTGGTGAACATGGTGCGCAACGTCGAGGCCGCGGCCTTCTCCTGACATGCAGCACGACCTCACGCACGGCCATACGGCGGCACTGCTGCCCCCCTTCACGCGGCTGGACGGGATTCCCCGCCACTGGGCGGCCCGCACCCCCGGCGCACCGGCGCTGCGCGAAGGCGCGCGCAGCTGGACCTATGCCCAGCTGCGCCAGGGCATCACCCATGCACGTGCCGCCCTGGCAGGCCTGGGCATCGGCGCCGGCCACCGGGTGCTGCTGGTGGGCGAGAACTGCGCCACGCTGGTGTTCTTCGTGTTCGCGGCCAGCGAGCTCGATGCGACCTTCATCCTGGTGAATGCCCGCCAGTCGGCCGACGAGATCGACGCCATCGCCGCCCATGCGGTGCCGCAGGCCGAGGTCTATGCCGACGCCGGGCAGAAGGATGCGGCCCTGCACGGCATGCGCCGCGGTGCCCTGCCGGCCGACTGCGGTGCGGCCGGCACGGTGCGTATCCAGGCCACCGGCCTGCCCGCCGGGGACGATGCGGCCGAGGCGGTGGCCGCAGGCGTGGCGGCGATGGTCTACACCTCCGGCACCACCGGCAAACCCAAGGGCGTGATGCTGACCCACCCGGGCCTGCTCTTCATCGCCCAGACCATGCGGGCATTCCGCGGCCTGTCGACCGACGACTGCAGCTACGCGGTGCTGCCACTGTCGCACACCATGGGGCTGACCAGCGTGCTGCTCAGCACCCTGTCGGCCGGCGGCAGCGTGCTGGTGCGGCCGCGCTTCGAGGTGGCGGCCCTGGCCGAGGCGCTGGCCGGCGGCGTGACCCTGTTCCAGGGCGTGCAGGCCATGTACTCGGCGCTGCTGGCCTACCTGAAGGCCACCGGCACGGCGCTACGCGCACCCCGGCTGCGCTACATCTATGCCGGCGGCTCGCCGATGGACCCGACCCTGAAGGGCGAGGCCGAGGCGCTGTTCGGCCTGCCGCTGCACAACGGCTACGGCATGACCGAAAGCTCGCCCACCCTCTGCCACTCACCCTTCGGCCAGCACCGCGACGATGCAGCCGTCGGCCCGCCGATTCCGGGCGTCGAGGTACGTGTGGTGGATGCCGATGGCCAGGACGTGACCGCTGGCGCATCGGGCGAACTGTGGGCGCGCAGCCCGGGTGTCATGCGTGGCTATTTCCGCGACCCGGCCGCCACCGCCGAGGCCATCCATGGCGGCTGGCTGCGCACCGGCGACCTGGCGCGGCGCGACGCCGATGGCTGCGTGCACCTGGTCGGGCGGCTCAAGGACATCATCATCCGCTCGGGTTTCAACGTCTACCCGGCCGAGGTCGAGGCGGCCATCAACACCCACCCGGGTGTGGCCCAGTCGGCCGTGGTCGGCCGCGACGTGGAGCGCAACGAGGAGGTGGTGGCCTTTGTGCAGCCGCGGCCCGGTGCCGGGCTCGACGCGGCCGCCCTCGCCGCCTACCTGAAGGAACGGGTCACCGCCTACAAGCGGCCTTCGCGTTTCGTTTTCCTGGAGGCCCTGCCCACCATGGCCAACGGCAAGGTGCAGCGCACCGCGCTGAAGTCCCTGGCGGCGGAACTGGAGGCGGCGCCGCTCTAGCCCCACCGGCGTCCCCTCCCCGCATTTTTTCCATTTCCGGAACGGCGCCGCGCCGTGCCGCAGCCGCTGCATTGCGCAGTTTTTATTCGCCCAGGAGTCAAGCATGAGAAAAGGTTCATTCAGCATCCCCCCGATGGAACGGGTGTTCTTCGGCCGGCCCTTCGTGGAGGTCATCCTCGAAGAGGTCGAGCGCCTGGACGCCAAACGTGTCTTCCTGCTGGTCAGCAACACCCTGAACAACAAGACCAACGAGATCCAGAAACTGCGCGAGGCCCTGGGCGACAAGTACGCCGCCACCTACGACGACATTCCCGCCCACATCCCGCGTGACGCGGTGCTGCGTGCCGCTGCGGTGGCGCGCGCGGCCAGGGCCGACCTGATCGTGACGGTTGGCGGCGGCTCCATCACCGATGCAGGCAAGAACGTGCAGCTGTGCCTGGAGCACGACATCACCGAACTCGACCAGTTCGAGCCCTTCCGCCTGAAGACCGACCCGCTTACGGGCGTGGTCACCGCGCCGGTGTTCCGCGGCCCCACCATCCGCCAGATCGCGGTGCCCACCACCCTGTCGGGCGGCGAGTTCCACCAGAGCGGCGGCTCCAACGACCCGGTGAAGAAACTCAAGCAAAGCATCCGCAACCCGCTGATGATCCCGCGCACCATCGTGTTCGACCCGGCGCTGACGCAACACACGCCGCTGGACCTGTGGCTGTCGACCGGCATGCGTTCGGTGGACCATGCGGTGGAGTCCTTCTACTCGCCCTACGGCAGCCCCTTCGTCGATGGCACCTCGCTGCAGGCGCTGCGTATCCTGCCCGATGCACTCAAGCGCACCAAGCAGGATCCGTCGGACCTGGAAGCCCGCGCCGATGCGCAGACCGGCATGTGGCTGTCGCAGATGGGCATGTGGTCGCTGGTGCCCATGGGCGCCAGCCACGGCATCGGCCACGTGCTGGCCGGCAGCTTCCACGTGCCGCACGGCCACTGCACCTGCGTCACCCTGCCGGCGGTGCTGCGCTTCAACAAGCCGGCCACGGCCGACAAGCAGAAGCAGTTGAGCGAAGCCCTGGGCGATGCCGGCCGCGAGACCGCCGACCTGGTGGCCGAACTCATCAACGACCTGGAAATGCCCAGCCGCCTGCACCAGGTGGGCGTGGAGCGCAAGGACTTCGCCCTGGTCGCGAAGAACGCCCTGCTCGACCGCTGGACCCACAGCAACCCGCGAAAATTCCAGAACGCCGAAGAGATCGTGGCCCTGCTCGAAGGCGCGGCCTGACATGGACTACCAGAACCTGCGCCTGGAGATTGCCGGCGGCATCGCGACACTGACACTCGACCGGCCCGACAGCCTCAACGCCCTGTCGCAGCAGGCCCTGGTCGAACTCCGCCATGCGCTGAAAAGCGTGACGGCGTCGACCGAGGCCCGCTGCCTGGTGCTGACCGGCAGCGGCCGGGGTTTCTGCACCGGCGTGGACCTGAACGCGCCGCGCGCGGTGGACCCGAACGACCCGGACGAATTCCTGCGCGACTTTTTTGTGCCGCCGTTCCGCCTGCTGGCCGACCTGCAGATACCCACCATCGCCGTGGTGAACGGCCCCTGCGCCGGCGCCGGCATGAGCCTGGCGCTGAGCTGCGACATCGTGCTGGCGGTGGAGTCGGCGTATTTCCTGCAGCCTTTCGTCAACATCGGCCTGGTGCCGGACCTGGGTTCCAGCTGGCTGCTGCCGCACAGCGTGGGCCGCGCCCGCGCCGCGGGGCTGATGCTGCTGGGCGAGAAGCTGCCGGCGGCGCAGGCCGCGGAGTGGGGGCTGGTCTGGAAATGCGTGGCCGCCGACCGCCTCCAGCCGGAGCTCGACGCCATCACTGCGAAATTCGTCAACGGTGCCAGCAGCCACGGCCGTATCAAGCAGTTGCTGCAGCAGGCTTTCCGCAATGACCTGCCGGCGCAGATGCAGCTGGAGATGGAGTACCAGCGCGCCGCCATCCGCAGCGCCGACCACCAGGAAGCCCGGCAGGCCTTCCGCGAGAAACGCCCGCCCGTCTTCGCCCGGCCCGGCAAGGCCTGAACGCCCAGCAGAACCGGAGACTTCCCATGCTCGATCAAAAGACCGACACCCACACCGCCTGCCTGGTCGTGCTCGACCGCTTCATGGACGCGCTGAATGCCTACGATGCGGGGAGCATGGATGCGACCATGCATTTCCCGCACGTGCGTTTCGCCGGCGGGCGGATCAAGGTCTACCAGCAGGCCGGCGACAACCCCATGGACCTGTTCGACCGGCTGCGCGCCGAGGATGACTGGAAGTACAGCACCTGGCGCACCCGCGAGCTGGTGCAGTTCAGCGACACCAAGGCGCACGTGGCGCTGAGCTACACCCGGTTTCGCAGCGACGAATCGGTGATCGGCATCTACGAATCGCTGTACGTGCTGACCCGGGTGGACGGTGCCTGGGGCATCCAGATGCGCTCGAGTTTCGGGCCCTGAGGCGGCTTCAGGCCCGGACCGGCGCATTGTCGGCCGCCAGCATGGCGCCGAGCAGGTCCACGAAGGCCTTGGCGGGTGCCGACAGCGTATGCGCGCGGCGCTTGACCAGGCGCAGCGGCCGGGTGATGACCGGGCCATGCAGCGTACGCGCCAGCATGCCTCGGCGTGTCGCCATCTGGCGCACGTTGGACGACACCACCGCCAGGCCAAGCCCGGCGGCGGCGAGTTCCACCGCGGTCACGTGGTTGCTGGTTTCGTAGGCCGGCACCAGCACCTCGCCCATGGCGAGGAAGGCGTTTTCGGCCAGGGTGCGCGCCACACTGCCGGGGGCGCTGACGATGATGGGGTGGTGCGGCAGGTCGCTCCAGTGCAGGCGCTTGACGGCCACCAGGGGGTGGTCGGCCAGGTGCACACCCACCAGGTGGTCGTGCCCCACCGCGATGCTTTCCAGCTCGCTGTTGCTGACCTCGGTGAAGCCCAGCGCAAAGTCCACATCGCGCGAGTAGATGCGGTTGACCTGTTCCTCGCGCACACATTCGCGGAACACCACCGACACCCCCGGCCAGTCCTGCCGGAAACGGGTGAGCACACCCGGCAGCATAGTGACCGCCAGCGAGGGCTGCAGCGCGAACACGATACGCAGGCTCTGCCGGTCGGCCAGCTCCTGGCTGTGGTGCAGGATGGCGTGCGCGTCCTGCAGCATGCGTTCGGCAATCGGCAGCAGGCCCTGGCCGGCCGGCGTCAGCGCCAGGCTGCGGGTGGTGCGTTCGAACAGCGGCAGCGCCAGCCGCTCTTCCAGCTTGCGGACCAGGATGCTCAGGCCCGCCTGGCTCAGGTGCATCTGGTCGGCCGCACGCGAAAAACCGCCCAGGCGGGCCACCCGCACAAAGGCGTCGAGCTGGTGCAGGTTGAGGTTCATCGTGCAATTTATAAAGAAATGTTGAATACGTATGACGTACTCATATTTTACTTATCAATAGCCTCCACCTACAGTGGCCCCACACGTTGAACGGAGAGCACACGATGGGCTACACGGCGATCGAAAAGGTGATGGGCAGGGTGAGCCGCGACGCGGCCCACCACGGCGGGGCGGCGGCGGGCACGCTGCTGTTCCCGGAACCCGACATGGTGATGATCCATGACGGCCTGGTGCGCGAGGCCAAGACCACACTCGACGCCATCGGCATCGACCGCATCCACGCCCCCGAGAAGACCCTGGTGGTCAGCGACCACGACGTGCTCTACGGCAGTGCCCGCGCGGCCGAGCGCGGCGCCTACAACCGCAAGGCGGTCAAGAGTTGGAACATCCGCAACTTCTACGACGCCGGCCAGGGCGGCCACGGCCACATCTTCCCGATGGAAAACGGGCTGGTGCTGCCCGGCATGTTCTATTTCGACAACGACACCCATGCCACCAATGCCGGCGCGGTCGGTGCCTTCGGCATGCGGGTGGGCAACGAGATCTCGCGCGTGCTGGCCACCGGCACCACCTGGATCACCGTGCCGCAGACGGTGCGGCTGGAGCTGCGCGGCCGGCTGGCGCCCGGGGTGTATGCCCGCGACGTGGGTTTCTACCTGGCGCGCGAGGTGAAGGCCGGCCGCCTGCCCTTCGACCTGGACTACCGGGTGCTGGAATACGCCGGCGACCTCGACCAGTTCGGCCTGGGCGCGCGGGTCGCCCTGTGCAGCACCGCCACCGAGATGCGGGCGGCCGGTGTCTTCGTGCCGCCGTCGGCCGACATCCTGCGTTACTGCACGGCCCATGCGCAGCGGCCGTTCACGCCGGTGTTCCCGGATGCCGATGCGGTGTACGAAACCACGGGCAGCATCGACCTGTCGGCCATCGAACCGCAGGTGGTGCCGCCGGGTGACGTGATGAATTCGGCCGACGTGGCCCAGTCCCTGGGCACACCGGTGGACCACGCCTTCATCGGCTCCTGCGGCTCGGGCATGTACGACGACATGGTGATTGCCGCCAGCATCCTCAAGGGGCGCCGGCTGGCCGAAGGCACCCGCCTGTTCGTGGTGCCGGGCACCGAGCGCAGCACCAAACGCCTGCTGGCCGACGGGCTGATGCAGGTGTTCATGGACGCCGGTGCCATCGTGCTGCCGGCCGGCTGCGGCCCGTGCAACGACGCAGTGGTGGGGCCGCTGGCGCCGGGGGAATCGTCCATCTCGACTGCCACCAACAACAACAACGGCCGCTTCGGGCCGAAGGACGCCAAGCTGTTCCTCGGCAGTCCGGCCACGGTGGCCGCATCGGCCCTGGCGGGGCGCATCACGGACCCGCGCTCCGCCCTTTTCGACGCCGCCACGCTCGCCCACCTGGAGACCAGCTATGTCTGACTACAACTGGGTCCTGCGAGGCCGCTGCCACCAATTCGGCCACGACGTGCCGCATGCCGGCGGCATCGTGCCGGGCCATTTCATCACCGCCCGCGAAACCAACCCGGCGGTGCTCACACCCCACCTGTTCGAGGAGCTGCGCCCGGGCTTCAGCCAGCGCTGCCGGCCCGGCGACATCGTGGTGGCGGGCAAACGCTTCGGCATGGGCCCCAAGGTGCCGGGCTACATCGCCATGCGGGCGCTGGGCCTGGGCCTGCTGTGCGAATCGATGCCGGTGCAGGCCTACCGCGCCGCAGTGGGCGAAGGCCTGCCGGTGCTGGCGCCCTGCCCCGGCCTGCTGGACCTGTGCGAGGACGGCGACCTGCTGGAGGTCGACTTCTCCACCGGCCGCTTCCACAACGAAACCCGCGGCACCACGGCCCAGCTGCCACCGGTGCCCGAGGCCCTGCGGGCATTGATCGTGCAGGGCGGTACCGCCGGCTGGCTCGGCCACTGGTGGCAGACACAACAGCACCCGAGCCTCCGGGCCGCGGCCAGCGCCGCCGGCACCGCGTAGGCCGCAAAAAAAAAGCAAGACGCCATCCAAAGGCACGACTCTCGTCAGCAGCCTGTTTGACCACACCCCCGCTCGATAGGAGTTTTTCCATGTCCCTCATCCACCCCCTGGGCCGCCGCCTGCTCCTGGCCAGCCTGGCCATCGTCTCGGTCGCCGCCCGGGCCCAGGCGCCCCAGCCCTATCCGCTGCCCGATACTCCCATCCGCATCATCATCCCGGCCACCGCCGGGGGCACGACCGACATCCTGGCCCGTGTGCTGGCCCGCCACCTGCAGCTGGCGTGGAACGTGCCGGTGGTGATCGACAACAAGGCCGGTGCCGGCGGCGTGGTCGGTACCGTGGCACTGCTGGGGGCCAAGCCCGACGGCCAGACGGTGATGATGGTGCCCAGCGCCTTCGGTGTGCGCTCGGCCATCGACCGCGCCCTGCCCTACGACCCGGCGCGCGACATCGCGGGTGTGGGCCTGATCGCCAAGTCTCCCAGCTTCCTGGTGGTGGCCCCGGCGCTCAAGATCACCAGCGTCCCGCAGCTCATCGCCCTGGGCAAGGCCACACCGGCGGGGCTGAACTTCGGCTCGGCCGGCGTGGGCAGCACGGCCCACCTGCACGGTGCGATGCTCGCGCGGGTAGGTGGCTTCGCGGCCACCCATATCCCCTACCGTGGCACACCCGAAGCCATCAACGACGTGATGGGTGGGCGCCTGGTCTATGCCTTCGCGCCCGCGCCCAACGTGAAGGCACTCGCCAAGAGCGGCCAGGTGCTGGTACTCGGCAGCAGTTCGGCAAACGGCGGCGACTTCATTCCCGGCACCCCCACGCTCGAACAGGCCAAGGTGGCCGGCTACGACGGCGAGGACTGGTTCGCCACGGTGGTGTCGGCCAAGACACCCAAGGCGGTCCGCGAAAAGCTCAGCAAGGAACTCGCACGCATCCTGCAACTGCCCGACGTACGCGAGGCCTTTGCCACGGCCGGGGCCCAGCCGGTCTCCAGCACGC
The DNA here is from genome assembly GCA_040390235.1 of Pseudomonadota bacterium. GTDB lineage: Bacteria > Pseudomonadota > Gammaproteobacteria > Burkholderiales > Burkholderiaceae_C > Xylophilus. The sequence goes on from JAZJYT010000026.1 coordinate 53,899, forward strand.
CCGACCAGATGGACACCATGCTCCAGCGCTACATAGCCGACACCCGCAAGCTGGCCGACGAGATGAAGATCACGGTCGAGTGACACGGCGGCCGGGGCTGGCGCAGCCGAGGGGGGATGCGGTATCGTTGGCCGTCATTCCCTCCCGGAGCACGCCATGAAACAACTGTTCGTCCCCGCGCTGGTGGTCCTGGCCGCGGGCGTGTCCGTCCCGGTGTGGGCGCAGACCATGAAACCCGGCCTGTGGGAAATCAACCAGCACATGGAGAGCAGCGGCGGCGAGATGGAAGCCGCCATGGCCAAGATGCAGAAGCAGATGGCCGCCATGCCGCCCGAGCAGCGCAAGACCATGGAAGACGCCATGGCACGCCAGGGCATGAAGATGGGCGCCGCGCCCGGCGCAGGCGGCGGCATGAACGTGCAGGTCTGCCTGACCAAGGAAATGGTCGAACGCAACGAGATGCCGTCGCAGCAGCGCGGCAGCTGCAAGTCGATGAACCAGCAGCGCATCGGCAACACCATGAAACTCGCCTTCGTCTGCACCGATCCGGCGTCGCGCGGTGACGGGCAGATCACCTTCACCAGCCCCGAGTCCTACGCCATGAAGATGACGGTCGAGTCCATGCGCGAGGGCAAGGCCAGCAAGATGAGCATGCAGGCCACCGGTTCGTGGCGCGGCGCCGACTGCGGCGGCGTCAAGCCGCCGCAGGGAACGCTCTCTGCGAAATGACAGCCCCCCGGCTTCCCACTGCGCTTCGCTACGTGTAGTTTGCCACCCCCCGTGGGGGAGGCTGCCCCGGGCCTTGGGGCGGCCCGGCGGCCGGGGCTGTCATGCCACCACCAAACCGCTGGCGCCGCCGGGCAGGCGGAAAATGGCGACTTCCTGGACGAGGCGCTGGGCCTGGAGCTTGAGGCTGTCGGCGGCGGCGAAACTTTCTTCCACCAGCGCGGCGTTCTGCTGGGTGACGCGGTCCATCTGCACGATGGCATCGCCGACCTGGCCGACCCCCAGGCTCTGCTCCTGGTTGGCGGTGGAAATCTCCGCGACGATGGCGGTGACCCGGCCGATGGATGCGACGATCTCGCCCATGGTGCCGCCCGCCTTGCCGACCAGCTGCGCACCATGCGCGGTACGTTCCACGCTGGAGCCGATGAGGCTCTTGATCTCGCGTGCCGCGGTGGCGCTGCGCTGGGCCAGTGCACGCACCTCGCTGGCCACCACCGCAAAACCGCGGCCCTGTTCGCCGGCGCGTGCGGCCTCCACCGCGGCATTCAGCGCCAGGATGTTGGTCTGGAAGGCGATCGAATCGATCACCGCGATGATGTCGCCCACCTTCGAGGAACTGGCGCTGATCTCGCGCATGGTCGCAACCACCTGCTCCATGGCCTCGCCGCCGCGCGCGGCCACCGCGCTGGCGTTCTTCGCCAGCTGGTTGGCCTGCACCGCGCCCGCGGCGTTCTGGCGGGTGCTGGCGCCCAGTTCGTCCATGGAGGCCGAGGTCTGCTGTAGCGCCGAGGCCTGCTCTTCCGTGCGGCTGCTCAGGTCCAGGTTGCCCTGGGCGATCTCGGCGCTGGCCACGGCCACGCCCTGGGCGCCGGTGCGCACCCCCAGCACGATGCGGGTGAGCTGCTCCTGCATGTGCTGCAGCGAGGCCAGCAGTTCGGCCGTTTCGTCTCTGCCCCGCACCTCGATCGTCCGCGTCAGGTCGCCATCGGCCACGGCACGGGCAACGTCCACCGCCTGGTCGAGCGGGCGCACGATGGCGCGGCTCAGCGCCACCCCCACGGCCAGGCCGAGCAGGGCCACGCCGAGCATGACGGCCAGGCTCAGGTGAATGGCCGCCTGGCCTTTGCCCGACGCTTCGGCCGCCGTGGCCGCGCTGTCGGCCGCGATGCGTTTGCCGGCCTGCTCCAGCAGTTCGGCCGGCCCGCGGTCCATGCCCAACACACTCTTGTCCCCCACGGCGGCCACGAACCCGGCCGCGCTGAACGCGTCCAGGCCCTTGCGGTAGCTTTGGCCCATCGTGGCATGGGCCTGCTGGAACCGGCCTACCAGGCTGCGCGCCTCGCCCTCGGGCAGTGCCCGCTCCAGGCGGGCCGCGGCGTCCGACACATGGCGCTCCTCGGCCTGGAACGAGGCCCAGTATTTCTGCAGCTCCTGCGGGTCCTGCCCGCGCAGCAGGGTGTTCTTCCACTCCTGCACCTGGGTCTTGAAGGCGTTCTCCATGTCCTTGACCGCGCGTTCATGGGCGAAGCCTGCCTGCACCGGGCCGGAAAAGGTGTCCAGCGACTGCCCGAGCATGAAGATGCCGAACAGCGCGGCGAGGACCAGCATGCCCAGCGCGGCGCCGAAGGCCAGGGGTAGTTTGAGTTTGATTTTCATGGGGTCCTGTCGGAGGAACGGTGGACTCTGCCGTCGGCAGCAACTTCCATACCATTGACCGGAACGGTACTCCAGGCGATCAGCGCCAGCAACACCGCCTGTACGGGCAGGCGCGCCCACAGCGCCCAGTACGGCACCGCGGGAAACAGGTCCGGCTGCTGCAGCATGTAGAGGTGGCATGGCGTCACCGCCAGGGTCAGCAGGAACAGGCCCCAGCCAGCGGCACGTCGGGTGGGCCGCCACAGCAGGCCGGCCGCGCCCAGCAGTTCGAACACGCCGCTGACGAGCACCGCCGCGCGCGGCCAGGGGATCCAGGGCGGCACGATGCGCATCTCGGTCGCGGTAGCGGCGAAGTGCGCGATGCCGCCCAGCAGGAACCACAGGAACACGAAGACCCAGCCGGCGGTGCGCCAGCGGCTGCCGCGCCCGGCCGGCGGGCCGGTGACCAGCGGGCGGGGCAGATGGTGGTCGTGCATGGCGGGGTCCTTCGCGGCAGGTGGGAGATGGTAGCCCTTGCCCTAGGGTCTTCCTCCATGAATTTTTCAGGGCCCGGGTCTACATTGGCCGTCGACCTGCGGCCGGCCCAAGGAGACAAGACATGGCATCGAGAACACCTGCACGGTACGGGGCCGCGGCTTGCGCGGCCGGCCTGCTGGCCCTGGCGGTGCAGGCGGTGCAGGGGCAGGAGGCCTACCCGGCCCGCGCGGTGCGGGTGGTCGTGCCCTATGCGGCGGGCGGCGCGGTGGACCCGCTGGCCCGCATCCTGTCCGACAAGCTGAGCAAGCAGACCGGCCAGTCCTTCTACGTCGAGAACAAGCCCGGCGCGGGCGGCCGCATCGGCATCGACCTGGTGCTGCGCTCGCCGCCCGACGGCTACACCATCCTGGCCACGCCCTCGGGCGTTGCCATCAACCCGGCACTGACACCCCGGGGCAGCTACGACCTCGACAAGGACCTGACGCCGGTCGCCATCATCAACAAGACGGCGATGCTCATCGTCACCTCGCCCCAGTCGGGCATCAAGACGCTGCAGGACCTGATTCAGCGGGCGCGCGACAAACCCGGCAGCGTGAACTACGGCATCACCGGCATCGGCACGCTCGACCACCTGGTCGATGAACGGCTGCGCAGCACGCAGAAGCTCGACATGGTGCGCATCGACTACAACGGTGTGCCGGCGGCGCTGAACGCCCTGCTGGCCGGCGAGATCCCGGTGATGACCATCGCGGTGAGCGCCGGCATGCAGCAGGCCAGGGCCGGCAAGATCATTCCCCTGGCCACCACCGGCGCCACCCGGGCGCCGCTGCTGCCCGACGTACCCACCATGGCCGAGGCGGGTGTGCCCGACTTCGTCATGTATGGCTGGTCGACGCTGCTGGTGCCCTCCGGCACGCCGCCGGCCATCACGCAGAAGCTGCACGACGAGGCGGCCCGGGCCATGGCCCAGCCCGACTACAAGAAGATGCTCACCGACGTGGGGGCCGAGGTGGTGGAGCTCCCGCTGCCCGACATCAAGGCCTTCGTGCACGACAGCCTGGTGCTGTTCGGCGAGGTGGTGCGCAGCAACAACATCCGCGTCGAGCAGTAGCGTGCCCTATTCGAGCTTGATGTTGTTCTCGCGGATGATCTTCTCGTACTTGACCAGCTGCTCCTTCATATAGGCGCTGAACTGCTGCGGGGTGCTGCCGACCAGGCGCACGCCGCTGCGCACGCCCTGGGCCTTGAGTTCGGGTGTTTCCAGCGTCTTGCGCACCTCGGCCGCCAGCGCATCGACGATGGGTTTGGGCGTGTGCGCGGGCAGGAAGATCCCTTGCCAGCCATCGGTGTCGAAGCCCGGGTAGGTCGAGGCGATGGTCGGCACGCCGGGCATCACGTCGAGCTGCTGCGGGCCGCCCAGGGCGATGGCACGCAGCTTGCCGGCCTGCACGTGCACCGCCGAGGAGGTGGTGGTGTCGAAGGCCATGTCGACCTCGCCGGCCATCAGCGCGGTGAGCATCTGCGGCGAGCCACGGTACGGGATGTGCCGGGCGTCCATGCCGGAGGCGCGCTGCAGCATCACCATGCTCAGGTGCGAACCCGAGCCGGCACCGTAGGTGCCGTAGTTCAGCTTGGCCGGATTCTTCTTCACGTAGTCCACCACGTCGGCCAGGGTCCTGGCGTTCGGGAACGGGAATTTCTCGGGGTTGATCAGCAGCACGTAGGTCACGGCCAGCGTCTGCGTGACCGGGATCAGGTCCTTTTCCGTGTTGAAGGACAGCTTCATCACGTTGGGGTTGATGACGATCTGCGAGGCGGTGTTGAGCACGGTGTAGCCGTCCGGCGCGGCATGCACCGTCGCCTCGGTGGCGATGTTGGTGTTGGCGCCGGGGCGGTTGTCCACCACTACGGCCTGGCCGGTGGCGATCTGCATCTGCTGGCCGATGGCGCGGCCGAAAAGATCGGTGGCCGAGCCCGGCGGGTAGCCGATCAGCATCTTGACGGGCCTGTTGGGGTAGGCCTGGGACTGGGCCCAGGCGCCGGCGGTGGGCAAAAGACCGCCGATGGCAAGGGCCGCGAGCGCGGCGAAGCGGCGCATGAAACGCAAGGTATCCACGATTTTTTGTCTCCAGGTACGGTCCCGCGGACCCGGCAGGTCCACGGTCCGCAGTTTTAAGCTCCGGGAGCGAAATATAACAGCCGTGGGCCTTAAGTTTTGGGGGCCAGCGCGAAGCCCTCGACCACTTTTTTCAGTATCTCGAAGTCGACCGGCTTGGTCACGTGGGCGTCAAAACCCGCCTGCAGGGCCCGGTCGACATCGGCGGTACGGCCATAACCGCTGACCGCCACCGCCCGCAGGTGGGCCAGCGCCGGCAAGCCGCGCAGGGCCGCCACCAGTTCGTAGCCGTCCATGCCGGGCATGCCCAGGTCCGACAGCAGCAGGTCGTAGGCCTGGACCCCGAGCATCTCCAGCGCCTGCGCCCCCCCCTCGGCGGTATCGACCACCGCGCCTTCGCTTTCCAGGACCATGGCAAAAGGCGCCAGCGCATCGGGCATGTCGTCGACCGCCAGCACCCGCAGGCCGTGCAGCGGCGAACGCGGCTGCCCATCGGCCGGCTCGGCGACAAAATCGGCGTCCAGCGGCAACCACACGCTGAAGGTGGCGCCCTGGCCCAGCCCCGCCGATTCGGCCAGCACATGCCCGCCCTGCGCCACCGAGAGTTCCTGCACCAGGGCCAGGCCGATGCCCAGGCCGCTGTCGCGCCCGCCCTGCGGCGCGGCGCCCTGGCTGAACATGCCGAACACATGGGGCAGGAAGGCCGGCGCAATGCCGATGCCGCTGTCGGCCACGCTGAGCCGGGCGAAGCCGCCCTCGCGCTCCAGCGACATGGTGATCCTGCCGCCGGCGGGCGTGAACTTGATGGCGTTGTTGAGCAGGTTCCAGGCGATCTGCTCGGTGCGCACCAGGTCGCAGGGCACCACCATGTCCGGCTCGCCGCATTGCCAGTGCAGCAGGATATGTTTGCGCGCCGCGTCTTCCTGCGCGGCGTCGACGATGTTCATCAAGGTCTCCGCCACCACCACCGGCTCGCGCACCAGGCGCAGCTTGCCGGTACGGGTGCGCGACAGGTCGAGCAGGTCGTCGATGATCTTGGTCTGGCTGCGTACCGCGCGCTGGATGCTTTCGCCGGCACGGCGCACGCCCGGCATGGCGCGCGATTCCGGCATGCGCAGCAGCAGCTCGGCATTGACCTGGATCAGGTTCAGCGGGTGCTTGAGCTCGTGCGACATGACGGCCAGGAAACGGTCTTTCAACTCGTTGGCGCTGCGCGCCTCGGAGTTCGCCGCCTGTTCGCGCTTGAGCAGCGCCTCGCGCACCACCTCCTGCTGCTTGCTGCCGGTGATGTCGCGGGCGATCTTCACAAAACCCGTCAGCGCACTGTCGCGCAGCGTGGTCATGACACCGCTGCAGAAGAAGATGGAACCGTTCTTGCGCAGGTGCCAGCGTTCGTCCTCGGCGCGGCCCGAGAGGCGGGCGCCGCGCATCTCGGCCTCCGGGGCGCCGGCGGCGCGGTCTTCGGGGGTGAAGATCAGGGCGATGTGCTGCCCGATGGCCTCCGCATCCTCGTGGCCGAAGACACGCCGTGCGCCTTCGTTCCAGGTGGTGATGATGCCGGCGTCGTCCATCGTCACGATGGCGTAGTCGCGGGTGGTGAGCGCGGCGATGCGCAAACGCTCCTCGCCCTCGCGCAGGTCCTGCTCGGCCTGGCGCAGCTCGGTCACGTCGACGAAGGTGAGCACCGCCCCGGCGATCTTGTCGTCGGTGGTGCGGTAGGGCCGCATGCGCGCCAGGTAGTGCCGCCCGTCGGTGCTGCGCACCCGTCGCTCGACGATACGCAGCTGCTGGAACACCAGGGCGATGTCCTCGGCCAGCGAGGCGTCTTCCAGCCGGTGTGTCAGGTCGAGCAACGGCCGGTCGACGTCGGAGGCGATCAGGTTGAAGATACTCGCCGCCTGCGGCGTGAAGCGCTTGATGTGCATACTGCCATCGATGAAGATGGTGGCGATGTCGGAGGCCACGATGAAGTTCTGCAGGTCGTCGTTGACCTTGCCGGTTTCCTCGACCTTGCCCTTGAGCTCGACATTGACGGTCACCAGCTCCTCGTTCATGGACTGGAGTTCTTCCTTGCTGGTCTCGAGCTCCTCGGTGGCCGAACGCAGTTCCTCGTTGATGGCCTGCAGTTCCTCGTTGGAAGCCTTCAGGTCCTCGGTGGACATGTCGGCCTGTTCCACCGTGTCGCGCAGCTGGGTCTTGAGCTGCTCGACCTTGTCTTCGAGCTGGCGCAGGACCTGGGTCGCACTGGTGTCCAGCATTTCCCCCGTTTTGGGCACCAGGGGCTGCTCGCCGTCCTCGAACAGCACCAGGATCGGGTGGTAGCCCAGGCCCTCCCCGGGCACCGGGCAGACGGAAATCTTCACGTAGCTGCGGTGCCCGTCGCGCTCGAAGGGCACACCGTGCGCCTCCACCCGCTGGCGGGTCTGGGCGGACTGCAAAAGCGCGGTGCGCAGTTCCAGCCGCAGCGACGGATGGACATTGGGCAGCAGGTCGGTGGTGGGCACACCGCCGGCGTGTTCGAAGAAACGGCCCGCGCCTTCGGACAGGTGCAGGATGGTGTGCCGCTGGTCGATCATCACACTCGGCGGCGCCACCCGGCCCAGGGCGCGGGCATGCAGTTCCGCCACCGAGGGCGGGCCCTTGGCGGCCGGATGCGGTACCGCGGGCTGCATGTTGTAGCTGCCTATGGCGGCCGACGACAGCGGCAGGTGGCGTACTCCGCGCGCGTGCGGGTTGGCGCGGTAGATGCGCTGCTTCTTGTCCACCAGCGTGAACAGATTGGGCACCGCGTCGGCCGATTCGGAGGTGCCCAGCACCAGGTAGCCGCCGGGCTTGAGTGCGAAGCGGAACATCTGCAGGACGGCGTTCTGCGCCTCGCGGCCCAGGTAGATCAGCAGGTTGCGGCAGCAGATGATGTCGAGCCGCGAAAACGGCGGGTCGCGCAGCACATTGTGCGCCGCGAACACTACCGGCTCGCGGATCGCCTTGGACACCCGGTAACCGTCGCCCGCATGGTGAAAATAGCGCACCAGCCGTGCCGGCGCCACGTCGGCGGCGATGCCTGCGGGGTAGACCCCCGCGCGGCCGATGGCCAATGCACGCTCGTCGATGTCGGTGGCGAAGATCTGCAGTTCCGGCGCCACGCCGGCGTTTTCGGCAGCCTCGCGCAGCAGGATGGACAGGGTGTAGGCCTCTTCCCCGGTAGCGCAGCCCGACACCCAGACGCGCAGCGACTCTTCCGGCGGGCGGCCGATGAACAGGGCCGGGATGACGTCTTTTTCCAGGACGTCGAAAGGCTCGCGGTCGCGGAAGAAATTGGTCACGCTGATCAGCATGTCCTGCAGCAGGTCGACCGCCTCGTCCGGGCTGTCGCGCAGGAAGTCGCTGTAGGCGCGCAGGTCGGTCTTGCCGCTGACCTGCAACCGGCGTGCGATGCGGCGCAGCACGGTGGCGCGTTTGTAGTGGCGAAAATCATGGCCCGTGCGTGCGCGCAGCAGCGCCATGACGGTTTGCAGGGCGGCTTCGTCGCCAGGGGTGTCGGTGCGCTCGACGCTGGCATCGGCATCTTCCGCCGCGGTTTCGGGCAGCGAAATACGCTGGGCGTTGCGCCACAGCTCCACCAGCCGCTCGGGCATGGCGTTGGCAGGCAACACGAAGTCGACCATGCCGGTGGCGATGGCCGCCTGCGGCATCTGGTCGAACTCGGCATCCTCGGGCAATTGCGCCAGGGTCACCCCCCCCTGTTCCTTGATGCGCCGCAGGCCCACGGCGCCGTCGGAGCCGGTGCCCGACAGCACCGCGCCCATGGCGCGCGCACCATGGGCCTGCGCCAGGGTGCGGAAGAACAGGTCGATGGCCAGGTGCGGCCTGGCGGCTCCCGACAGCTCGGCCACCCCCAGGTGGTCGTCGTCCATCGACAGATCCTTGTTGGGCGGGATCACATAGACGTGGTTGGCTTCGATGGTGACACGGGCATTCACCTGCTGCACTGGCATGCCGGTATGGCGCCGCAGGATGGCGTCCACATTGCTTTCATGCACCGGCGACAGGTGCATCACCACCACGAAGGCCATGCCGGTATCCCCCGGCATGGCACCGAAGAAGCGCTGCAGCGCCTGCAGGCCCCCGGCGGAAGCGCCCAACCCGACGATGGGGAAAGCCAGCAGGCTGGCGGCGGCCTTCTGCGGGGGCTCGGCATCCGGAAGGACGTCGGGGGTGGGCGGGGTGGAAGGGGTCACCCCGCATCGTACTCCTCGGTCCCCTCCGTGACCGGCTGTTACGCAGGGCTGTGGGCAGCTAGGATCCGAGCCGGAAATACCGCACGAACACGACCGTGGCGACCAGCAGCGCCGCCGCCAGCACACCCAGCCCGCCGTAGAACGCCGGCATGGCCAGTTGCGGGGGCTGCACCTGGTTGGCCAGCACCACCAGCCCGTGGACATAGCAGAGGAAAACCACCAGCAGGCTTTCGAACGCCGCGAAGAAGCGGCGCAGCCAGCGCACGGTCGCCGGGCGCCGCTGCGGCGCCAGCCAGTAGTCGGCCCGCGGCAGGCCGATACGCACGTCGGGCCGGCCCAGCGCATGGTGCATCGCCAGGCCCAGCAGCAACGGCAGGCCGGCCGCAAAAACCAGCATCCCCCGCAGGTAGACGATACGCGGCATGAAGCCGTCGGCCATGCCCGAGGCACCGAAATGCACCGCCACCCGCCCGGACAGGGACTGGCCGGTGAGCCAGACGAAGGCCGCGCCGCAACCCACGAGCGCCACGAAGGCGGCGAGCAAGAATGGGGTTCTGGAGGATGTCGAAAGAGGCGGCGGCATGGTGCGCGCATCTTAGCGAGAGGGCCACGCACTCCATCGCCATGTACGCCGCCCTGTTGCCTGCACGGCTCCATCATCGCCCCCAAGCGCAGTCCCGCAGCC
>JAZJYT010000027.1:0-62770 GCA_040390235.1 Pseudomonadota bacterium
GACTTGTCCCAGGTGTCCTTGCCGACCGAGTCGTAGACCACCTTCACGCCCTGGCCACCGGTGATGTCCAGCACCTGCGCGGCGAAGTCCTGCGTGCGGTAGTTGATGGCGTGGGCCGCGCCGTTGGCCAGCGCCAGTGCGCATTTTTCGTCCGAACCCGCGGTGGCGATCAGGCGCAGGCCCAGCAGGCGGGCCCACTGGCAGGCGATCAGCCCGACACCGCCGGCGGCGGCGTGGAACAGCACGAAGTCACCCGTCTGCAGGCCTTCGACCGGCAGTGTCTTTTTCAGCAGGTACTGCGCCGTCATGCCCTTGAGCATCATGGCCGCGCCGGTCTCGAAGGAAATGGCGTCGGGCAATTTGCACACGTTCTGCGCCGGCATCACCCGCAGTTCGCAGTAGGCGCCTGGCGGGTGGCAGGCATAGGCCGCCCGGTCGCCGGCGGCCAGGTGGGTGACACCTTCGCCCACCGCCTCGACCACCCCCGCGGCCTCCATGCCCAGCTGCAGCGGCACCGGCAGGGGGTAGAGGCCACCGCGCTGGTAGACGTCGAGGAAGTTCAGACCCACCGCCCGGTGGCGGATGCGGATTTCGCCCGGGCCGGGCTCACCGACCGCCACGTCGACGATCTTCATTTCCTCCGGACCGCCCTGGCGGTCGATGCGGACGGCCTTGCTGCTGTGTGCCATGCGTGTTCTCCTGTCATGCGGCGCCGCATCCTGCCACGTTTCGCCGGCCCGCGCAGGGCTGGGGCCGGGCGGGTGCTTGCTACAGTCGCCGCCATGCAAACCCGCCTGACGCCCGCCACCCTCGCCCTGCTGCTGCTGCCGCCCCTGCTGTGGGCCGGCAATGCGGTGGTGGGGCGCATGGTGCACACGCTGATTCCGCCAATGACCTTCAACCTGCTGCGCTGGCTCATTGCCGGCGTGCTGGTGTTGCCGCTGGCCTGGCGGGCGCTGCTGCCGGCTTCCGAGGTCTGGCGGCTGTGGCCGCGCTTCGCGCTGCTGGGGCTGCTGGGCGTGGGTTCGTACAACGCGCTGCAGTACCTGGCGCTGCAGACCTCGCAGCCCCTCAACATCACCCTGGTCGGTGCCAGCCTGCCGGTGTGGACCCTGCTCATCGGCCGGCTTTTTTTCGGCGCCCGGGCCGGGCGGGCACAGCTGGCGGGCGCGGCGCTGTCGCTCGGCGGGGTGCTGGTGGTGCTGTCCCATGGGGACTGGGACACGCTGCGGGCCTTGCGGCTGGTGCCGGGCGATGCCCTGATCGTGGTGGCGACCATCGCCTGGGCGACTTACGGCTGGTTGCTGGCACGCCCGAAGGAAAGCGCCGCGCTGCGCGGCGACTGGTCGGCCTTCCTGCTGGCGCAGATCGTCTTCGGCAGCCTGTGGGCGGGTGCCTTCACCGGCCTGGAATGGACACTCGGCACACCCCAGGTGCACTGGGGCTGGCCGCTGGCCGCGGCGCTGGCCTTCGTCGCCATCGGCCCGGCCGTGGTGGCCTACCGCTGCTTCGGCATCGGCGTGCAGCGGGTGGGGCCCAACGTGTCGGCGTTCTTCTACAACCTCACGCCATTGTTCGCCGCGTTGCTGTCGGCCGCCTTCCTGGGCGAACTGCCGCATGCGTACCATGCGGCAGCGTTCGCGCTGATCGTGGCCGGCATCGTGCTGTCCACCCGCAAGCCGGCAGCAGCCGGGCCTTGTGGACCCGGCTCTTGAGCCGGACTCAGAAGGTGCCGGGGTACTTGCCGCCGTCGGTCAGCAGGTTCTGGCCGGTCATGTAGCCGGCCTGCACGCTGCACAGGAAGGCGCAGGTGGCGCCGAACTCGGCCGAGGTGCCGAAACGTCTGGCGGGAATGCCTTTGCGCTGCTGCTCGGCGACGGCATCGACGTCCTGGCCGGAAGTCTTCGCGGTGTTGGCCATGTTGCCGCGCAGCCGGTCGGTGTCGAAGTTGCCGGGCAGCAGGCTGTTGATGGTGACCCCCTTGGCGGCAATGCCGCTGCGCGCCAGGCCGGCCACGAAGCCGGTAAGGCCGGTGCGCGCGCCGTTGGACAGCCCCAGCTGCCCGATGGGCGCCTTGACCGCGCCGGAGGTGATGTTGACGATACGGCCGAAACCGCGCTCCGCCATGCCGTCCACCGTGGCCTTGATGAGTTCGATGGGTGTCAGCATGTTGGCGTCCAGCGCCTTGATCCAGGCATCGCGGTCCCAGTCGCGGAAGTCGCCCGGCGGCGGGCCGCCGGCATTGGTGACGACGATGTCGTAGTCCTTGCGCTGCGCGAACACCGCAGCGCGGCCTTCCACGGTGGTGATGTCGGCGGCCACCGCATGCACCACGATGCCGCTGTTGTCGGCCTGCAGGCGTTTCGCGGAAGCGTCCAGCGCTTCCTTGCCGCGGGCGACGATGACCAGGTTCACGCCCTCGGCCGCCAGCGCCTCGGCGCAGCCCAGGCCCAGGCCCTTGCTGGCGCCGCACACCAGCGCCCATTTGCCGCTCAGTCCCAAATCCATAGAATCTCCGGTTGTAGTTCGACACATTTATCGATAACCACAAATCATACGGGGCGCACGCATGTTGCGAATCAGGACAAGCATCCCGGCCATGGTGGGGGCATGGCTGGCGCTGGTGGCCGGCCACGGCCTGGCATGGGCGCAGTCCGCGCCGGCCAGCGAGGCGGCACAGGTGCGGCGCAGCGTCGAGCTGCGCGAATCGCCCGCCGAGTCGGCGCACAGCCTCGGCACGCTGGCGGCGCAAACCGCGGTCACCCGCACCGGGCGCCAGGGCGGCTGGGTGCAGGTGCGCACCGCGCAGGGCGCCACCGGCTGGCTGGCGCTCTACGACGTGATGGGCACGGGCGCAGGAGCGGGGGCCGCCTCCGGCTCCGCTCCGGCCGGCAGTTCCCTGGTCGGCGGCCTGCGCAGCCTGACCGGCATGCTGGGCGGCGGCCAGACCACCACCACCGCGTCGCTCAGCGGCATCCGCGGCCTGACGGAAGAAGACATCGCCCGGGCCGCCCCCAACCCGGCAGCGCTGGCCCAGGCCGAATCGATGCGCGCCGATGCCGGTGCGGCGCGCCAGTTCGCGGCCGCCGCGCCGCTGGCCAGCCGCGCGGTGGATCCTCTGCCGGAACCGCCACGCCCGGCGGCCGACTCCAGCGCGCCCCGGGAGGCACCATGAATGTCCCGCGCATGTCCACGCCACGCATTGCCACCCCACGCACCGGGCGCCGGGGCCGCTGGCTGCCGGCCCTGCTGCTCGGCCTCGCGGCGGCCATGGCCGCCGCGCCCGCCGCAGCCCAGTTCGGCAACCTGCTGAACAACCTGGGGGGCGGCGGTGCGTCGTCCGGCGCCGCGGTACTGGGCAACCTGCTGGGCGGCGGCCAGGCCGGCAAGGCAGCGCCCGCCGGCGGCGGCGATCTGTTGCAGCTGCTCGGCCAGTCCACCCAGGAGATCGACACGCCCCACGAGATCGAGATCGGGCGGCAACTCGTCGCCGTGCTGCTGGGCACCAAGCCGCTGGTGGCCGACGTGGCGCTGCAGCAGTACGTGAACCGGCTCGGCCGCTGGATCGCACTGCAGTCGCCGCGGCCGGACCTGCCCTGGACCTTCATCGTGCTGGACGACCCGGGTTTCAACGCCTTCGCGGCGCCGGGTGGTTATGTGCTGGTGACCCGCGGCCTGATCGACCGCACCCGCGACGAGGCCGAGCTGGCCGGGGTGCTGGCGCACGAGATCAGCCACGTCACGCAGAAACACCACCTGCAGGCGGTGCGCAAGAGCGCCCAGATGGGCCTGGCGGCCCAGCTCGTCGCCTCGCAGATCAATACCGACAGGGCCGGCGGTTTTATTTCCGCGCAGCTGCTGGCGCTGACCAGGAACCTGTATTCCAAGGGCCTGTCGCAGGACGACGAATTCGAGGCCGACCGCCTGGGCGTGGCGCTGGCGGCGCGCGCCGGCTTCGACCCCTACGGCCTGCCTTCGGTGGTGCAGCAATTGACCATGGTGCCATCCAGCGACCAGCTGTTCGCGCTGACCTTCAGCACCCACCCCGCGCCACAGGCACGGCTGGACCGGCTGGCCACGGCCATGGGCCAGCGGCTCGATGTCTACGCCGGCGCACCGGCGGTGAGCATCGCACAGCGGCTCGGCGCCGGCGGCGCTCTGGCCGTACCGGCGGCGGCGCGCCCCGGCGCGGCACCGGCACAGCAGAACCTGGTGGACGATCCTCCCCCGCCGCCCGCCGGCCCGGCCGGTGCGGCCGGTGCGGCCGGTGCGGCCGGTTCGGCGGCAGCACGCAGGAAAAAGGGCTAGGAAGGCCGCAACCCCTTCAGTCCTGCCCTTGCGCCGCGATGCGGTGGTGCAGCCGCCGCAGCGATGCCCAGACGGCCAGTGCCACCACGGGAATGGCCAGCGCCATCGTCATTTCCGGGCTGACCGGCCAGCCGCCCTTCTGCGCACCCTTGGCCAGGTAGCCCACCAGCCCGACGATGTAGTAGGTGATGGCCGCCACCGACAGGCCTTCCACGGTGGACTGCAGCTTGAGCTGCAGGTCCTGCCGGTGGTTCATGGTGGTGAGCAGGGCCTGGCTGCTCTGCTGCTGTTCGATTTCCACCCGCGTGCGCAGCAGGTTGCTGACACGCGAGACGCGCTGCGACAGGGCCTCCTGCCGCCGGGTGGCCCAGGCGCAGGTGCTGCGTGCGGGCGACAGCCGGCGTTCGATGAATTCACCGAGGGTCTGCAGGCTGCCGACCCGGGTCTCGGCCAGGTCGGCGATGCGTTTGTCGACCAGCTCGAAATACGCGGCGCTGGCCGAAAACCGCGAATGCGTGGCGGCGTACTGGCTCTCCACCTGCCCGGCCAGGCGCGTCAGGCGGTCGAGCAGTTGCGGTTCGTCGTGCCGCTCGGCACTGCGGATGGCCTCGGCCAGTCCCGCCAGTTCGCGTTCGGCGTTGCCCAGCGCGCCGGCTGCGCCGCGGGCGGCCGGCAGGCCCAGCAGCGCAGCCATGCGGTAGGTCTCCACCTCCAGCAGCCGCTGCACCATGCGCCCCAGGCGGCGCGAAGACAGCTCACCGGCCAGCAGTACCACCCGGGAAAAGCCGTCGGCGTGCAGGGCGAAATCGGTATAGGCCGCTCCCTGGCCGCCGGCCACGCCGGAGCCCACCAGGGTGTCTTCGTACAGCCAGGCATCCAGCAGCTCCCCGGCTTCGGCCGGGCCGCCCGCCAGCACCCACAGGTGCGTAGCCGCCAGCACCCGGCCCGGCAGGGCGGCCAGCCAGTCGGCGGGCAGGGCGTCGAGTCCGGTCGCGGGCAACCCGCCGCCGGCGGCCGCCGCTGCGGACGGCAGGGCGTCGAGCGGCCGCAGGAAGGTCCAGGTCACGAATTCGGTGTGCATCTCCCAGCGCAGGCGGTACACCCCCAGGTCCATACGCAAATGGATGGTGTGCACGTCCGGCAGGGGCAGGTGGCGCTCGCGCAGCAGCAGCGCCAGGTGCTGGCGGCTCGCCTCGCGTTCGAGCGCATCGCAGGCCATCACCACATGCGCGATGGCCAGCGGCGGCGCCATCGGCTCGGGCGGGCGCGCATGGAGCTCGTTGTGCAGGGCGACCCGCTCGGGGTGCGCGGCGGGGAGTCGGAAGGCTGGTGGCATGGGCCGATTGTCGAGCAAGCAGCGGCGGGCAAAAAAAACGGCACCCGAAGGTGCCGTTGCGAAGCTAAGTCAAAAAGACTTTTGCGTCACTCTTCCACGAAGGCTTCTTCGCGCTTGTTCTTGACTGCGGGCAGCAGCACGATGATGAGCAGCAGCACGGCGGCCGCCAGCAGGCCCGCGGAGATCGGGCGCTGCACGAACACGGCCCAGCTGCCACGCGACAGCAGCAGCGCGCGGCGCAGGTTTTCTTCCATCATCGGCCCCAGGATGAAGCCGAGCAGCAGCGGTGCGGGTTCGCAGCCGAGCTTGTGGAAGATGTAGCCGATCACACCGAACGCGCCCACCATCCAGATGTCGAAGGTGTTGTTGTTCGTGCTGTACACGCCGATCGCGCAGAACAGCACGATGGAGGGGTACAGGTACTTGTAGGGCACGGACAGCAGCTTGATCCACATGCCGATCAGCGGCAGGTTCAAGATGATCAGCATGGCGTTGCCGATCCACATCGAGGCGATCAGGCCCCAGAACAGCTCGGGGTTGCTGGTCATGACCTGCGGACCCGGCTGGATGTTGTGGATGGTCATGGCACCCACCATCAGCGCCATCACCGCGTTGGGCGGAATGCCCAGCGTCAGCAGCGGGATGAAGGAGGTCTGCGCACCGGCGTTGTTGGCCGACTCGGGAGCCGCGACGCCGCGGATGTTGCCTTGGCCGAAAGGAACTTCGCCGGGGTGCAGCTTGGTCTTCTTTTCGATGGTGTAGGCCGCGAAAGCCGCCAGCAGCGCGCCGCCGCCGGGCAGGATGCCCAGTGCCGCGCCCAGGAACGTGCCACGCAGCACGGCCGGGATCATGCGCTTGAAATCCTGCTTGGTGGGGAACAGGCCCGTCACCTTGGCAGTGAACACTTCGCGGTCGTCTTCCGGGTTGGCCAGGTTGGCGATGATTTCGCCGTAGCCGAACACACCCATGGCGATGGCCACGAAGCCGATGCCGTCGGTCAGTTCCGGAATGTCGAAGCTGAAACGGGCGACACCCGAGTTCACGTCGGTACCGACCAGGCCGAGCAGCAGGCCCAGCACGATCATGGCAACCGCCTTGATCAGCGAACCCGACGCCAGCACCACGGCGCCGATCAGGCCCAGGATCATCAGCGAGAAGTATTCAGCCGGGCCGAACTTGAAGGCCAGTTCGGTCAGCGGGGGAGCGAAGGCAGCCAGGATAAGCGTACCGACGCAACCGGCGAAGAACGAACCCAGGCCGGCAGCCGCGAGCGCGGGTCCGGCCCGCCCCTTTCTGGCCATCTGGTACCCGTCGATCACGGTCACCACCGACGAGGATTCGCCCGGCAGGTTGACCAGAATGGCGGTGGTGGAGCCGCCGTACTGGGCGCCGTAGTAGATACCGGCCAGCATGATCAGCGCGGACACGGGGGGCAGCGCGTAGGTGGCAGGCAGCAGCATGGCGATGGTCGCCACCGGGCCGATGCCGGGCAGCACGCCGATCAGCGTACCCAGGATACAGCCGATCAGGCAGTACAGCAGGTTGATCGGCGTGAAGGCCACGCCGAAGCCCATTGACAAGTGGGAAATGAGTTCCATGGTGTTCTCTTCAGCCCGTAATGAAGGTGGGCCACACTTGCATCTGGAGCTTGAGGGCCCAGATGAAGGCGACGTAGCTGCCGATGGCCAGCGCAATGGACAGGAACAGGGTCGGCACGAACTTGTAGGTCGGTGCGGCCAGGCTGGAGATGAACACCAGCGCGAAGATGGCGATGATCAGGCCCATGGCCGGCACGTTGATGCTCGGCAGGCCGCCGAGCAAGATGCCGAAGGACAGGTTGGCGGCGATGATGAAGAACAGGGGCTTCCAGGCCCAGCGGCCGATCGGATCGCCGGTTTCGGTCTCCACCACCAGGGCGGTCATGGTCAGGATGGCGCCGAGCAGGGCCATCACCAGACCCAGCACCAGCGGGAAGTACCCCGGACCCATACGCGCGCCTTCTCCAATGCTGTAGGTGGTCGCGCCCCAGGCGAACGCGATACCGACAGCGAGAAACATCACGCCAGAAAAGAAGTCCTTGCGACTTTTTATCTTCACAGCTTTCTCCATACGAATAATTCGGACTCGCGGATTGTGCGGGCCGGAGCGCGCCGGCCCCATGTGGATTCCACCTACCGCGGGCCCCCGGGAAATCCCGCAGAAAACTTTTGTTACGAGAGCGGCGGCGTGGCGCTCAGCACCTCGTCGAGGGTGGTGAGGCCCTCGGCGGCGCGCAGCACGCCGGCCAGGCGCAGGGGGCGCATGCCGTCGCTCACGGCCTGGCGGCGCAGGGCGTCGATGCTGGGTTCGTGGTTGACCCGCTCCTTGAAACCGTCGGAGGCGGTGAGCAGTTCATAGATGCCCATGCGGCCACGGTAGCCGGTCATGCGGCAGTCGACGCAGCCCACCGGCCGGTAGGGGGTGTAGGGGCCGTTGAGTTTCCAGGGTTTGACGACGTCGGCCACGGCCTCGGGTGTGGCGGTCGTGTCGGGCTCGCGGCACAGCCGGCACAGGGTGCGCACCAGCCGCTGCGCCAGCACGCCCAGCAGGGTGGCGTTGACCAGGTAGGACGGCACCCCCAGCTCCATCAGCCGGGTGACGGCCGAGGGCGCGTCGTTGGTGTGCAGGGTGGAGAAGACCAGGTGGCCGGTGAGTGCCGCCTGCACCGCCATGTCGGCGGTGGCCAGGTCGCGGATTTCACCGACCATGATGATGTCCGGGTCCTGCCGCATCAGCGCACGCAGGCCCTCGGTGAAGCCGAAGTCGAGCAGCGGCTGCACCTGGGTCTGGTTGAAGGACGGCTCGATCATTTCGATCGGGTCTTCCACCGTGCTCACGTTGACCTCCTCGGTGGCGATGCGCTTGAGGGTGGAGTACAGCGTGGTGGTCTTGCCCGAGCCGGTCGGGCCGGTGACCAGGATGATGCCGTGCGGGCGCTTCACCAGCTGTTCCCAGCGGGTGGCGTCGTGCGGGGTGAAACCGAGCGCGTCGAGGTCCTTGACCGCCGTGTCGGGGTCGAAGATCCGCATCACCATCTTCTCGCCGAAGGCGGTGGGCAGCGTCGACAGGCGCATTTCGACCTCGTCGCCGCGGGTGTTGCGGGCCTTGATGCGGCCGTCCTGCGGCCGGCGTTTTTCCACCACGTCCATGCGGCCCAGCAGCTTGATGCGCGCGGTCATCGCGCTGAGCACGCCGATGGGCATCTGGTAGACCGGGTGCAGCACCCCGTCGATGCGAAAACGGATCACCCCCTGCTCGCGCCGCGGCTCCAGGTGGATGTCGCTGGCGCGCTGGTCGAAGGCGTACTGCCACAGCCAGTCGACCACCCGCACCACGCCCTGGTCGTTGGCGTCGAGCGCGCGGTTGGTCTTGCCCAGTTCGACCAGTTGTTCGAAACTGGCACCGCTGGCCACGCCGCCGGCCTTCTGCGCGGCGCGCACCGACTTGGCCAGCGAGAAGAACTCGGCGGTGAAGCGGTGGATGTCCTGCGGATTGGCCACCACCCGCTTCACCTTGCGTTTGGCCTGGCGCTCGACCTCGCCCATCCAGTCGTTCACGAAGGGTTCGGCGGTGGCCACCGTCACCTCGGTGGCCGTCACCTGCACCGGCAGCACCTTGTGGCGCTCGGCATAGGCGGCGCTCATGGTGTCGGCCACCTTGCCCACGTCCACCCGCAGCGGGTCGATACGCAGGTAGGGCATGCCGGCCTTGGCGGCCAGGTACTCGGTGAGCATTTCCGCGTCGAGCGGCTTGCCGTCGGCCTGGCGCAGCATGGCCACGCTGGCCAGGCGCACCAGCGGCGGCTGCGCGCTCTCCGCCCGCGAGCAGCGGGCGATGGTGCGCAAGGCCTCCTCCTCGGAAATCACACCGTCCTGCCGCAGCCAGTCGACGATGAGCCGCCAGTGCAGCAGGCCCTCGAAGGCGGCGGGGGCGATGGCAGGGGCGGCGGGGGTCTTCATGGGGCGGCTGGAGCGGCGTCAGGCGGCATCATGCGACGACGGGTGCGAAGACCCGCGGCCATTTCTGCGCCGGCAAGCCCCAGCGGGTCTGGATGGCCTCGGCCCGCGCCACCAGCGTTGCGCGGTCCACCGCCTGGGATGTTCGCTGCGCCAGCACGATGGTGTTGCCCTCCTTGGTGGGCTTGAAGGCCCACAGCGCCTGCCGGCCGAAGGCCTCGGCGATCTTGTCCAGGCTGGCCTGGTAGCTCGACGAGCGGCCGAACAGGTTGACCGTCATGGAGCCGTGCTCGGTCAGGAGGGCGCGGCAGTCGCGGTAGAAGTCCGCGCTGTCGAGCACCGGCGCGGCGGCGTCCTGGTCGTACAGGTCGACCTGCAGGGCATCCACCGTGCCGGCCCACTGCGGTTTGCGGATCTCCTCGGCCGCATCGGCGACGATGACTTTCAGCCGGTCGTCGTCGCCCGGCAGCTTGAACCAGCCGCGGCAGGCGTGCACCACCTGCGGGTTGAGCTCGATGGCCGTGGTGCGCATGCGCAGCTTCTTGCGGCAGAACTTGGTGAGGGCCGCCGCGCCCAGGCCGAGCTGCATGGCGTGGCGTTTGGCCACCGAGGCGGGGGAGACGAACAGCAGCCAGGCCATCATGCGCTGCACGTACTCGAGTTCGATGTCGAAGGGTTCGTCCATCCGCATGGAACCCTGGATCCAGACCGAACCCAGGTGCAGGCTGCGCACGTTGCCGTAGTCGGAAAAATTGACCTCGGGCAGGTCGTGCGCGGCCGTTGCGGCGGCGGGGGAAGGACGGCGGGCAAGGCTGGTGGGCATTCAGATCAGCTCGTGTTGGCGGAAGACGTCGGCCCATGCGGCCCGTTTTTGGTCGAAGCTCCAGGCGGCGTGGGCCGGGCTGGTCGAGGGCAGCCGGTGCACGGCCAGGCCGAGTGTCGCCGAATGCCGGGCCTGCCGGAAGCTCTCCCCGCCATTGTGCGCGAGCGCCCGCAACTGCGGACAGGCGCTGCGGGCCAGGGCCGCGAAGTCGTTGGCCTCGGGGTTCCGGATGGCGCTGTCGAGGCTGCCGGCCCGCTCGCAGGAGGCATACACATCCCACAGGCCCAGGCCGCGGGCCAGCAGGGCCGCGGTGCGTTCGGCATAGGTGCCGCCGAACGGGTCGTCCGGCCACAGCGCCGCCAGGATGCGCCAGAACTGGTTCTGCGGGTGGGCGTAGTACTGCTGCAATTCCAGCGACCGGGCACTGGGGAAGCTGCCCAGCACCAGCAGCCGTGTGCCCGGCGACACCAGCGGCGGCAGGCCCTGCAGCCTCACAGCAGCGGGCCGATGCGCGGCAGCGCCTCGAGGGCGTTGCGGGTGGTCGCCGCGGCCAGTGCCTCGGGCGCCATGCCGCGCAGCGCCGCCACTGCCGCGCCGATGGCCGGCAGCTCCACCGGCGAATTGCGTGCCTGGGGGCCGCCGTCGGCACGCTCTTCGGCGCTGCGGTACAACCACTCGGGCGGGATGTCGGGCGCGTCGGTCTCCATCACCAGGGCCGACAGCGGTAGCTCGGCCGCCAGCCGCTGCACCTGGCGCGCCCGGCCGAAAGTGGCGGTGCCGCCGAAACCGAGCTTGAAACCCAGGTCGATGAAGGCTTGCGCCTGCTGGGCGCTGCCATTGAAGGCATGGGCGATGCCGCGCCACGGGTGGCGGCCGGCGCCGCTGCCGCCCTGCTCCCGCAGGTGGCGCAGCACCCGGTCCACCGCGCGGCGGGTGTGCAGCAGCACCGGCAGGCCGAAGCGCCGCGCCAGCCGCAGCTGGGCCCGGAAGAAATGTTGCTGCCGCGCATCGTCGAGCCCGGGTACGAAGTAGTCGAGCCCGATCTCGCCCAGCGCGACCAGCCGGGGATCATCGGCATGCCGTTCCAGGCGCGCCTCCAGCAGCAGCAGGTCGTCGTCGTGCGCCAAACCGGTGCACAGTGGGTGGATACCCAGGGCGTAGCTGTCGTCGTGGTCGGCTGCCCACTGGCACACGGCGTCGAAGTTGTGCACCGCCACCGCCGGCACCACGCAGTGCGCCACCCCGCGGGCCGCCGCCTCGGCACGCATGGCATGGCCATCCGGCTGGAATTCCGGGGCGTCGAGGTGGCAATGCGTGTCGATCCAGGCCGTCATGGGAAAGATCATGCCTGAGACCTCGAACAGGCTCTCAGGCCTGCGGGCCATCCGCTTTCCGCACATGCGTAGCCGGCTGTTTCGTGCTAGGGTATGCACACACGCGCGCCGGCCGTGAACGGCGTGTGTCCCTTCAAGGAGTTCTGGATGCGCAGGCCCGCCGTCTACAGCAGCTCCCGCCCTGCGTCCCCTGCGGACGCGATGTTGGACCCGGACGCCATGGCGGCCGGTCCCGACGCACTTTCGCCGACCGCAGCGGCACCGGCCGTCTCCCCCCGGCGCGCGCGCTGGCGCCGTTTCGCCCTGCTCGCCGCCACCCCCGCCATCGGCCTGGGTGCGCTGGCCCTGGCCGTATCGCTGGCATTGCGCCCGGCCCCGCAGCGCCTGACCCAGGACGACATCGACGCCGCAGTGCGCCACACCCTGGAAAAAGCCGTGCTGCCTTCGGCCGTGGCCCGGGCGGCCGACAAGGTCGCACCCTCGGTGGTGCGGGTGGCCGCCTACGGCAAGGCCGACAAGCAGAAGAACGGCAAGTACAAGGAAAAGGAAGCCGGCGAGGTCGAGCAGGGCATAGGCTCCGGCGTGGTCATCGTCGACAAGGGGGTCATCCTGACCAACCTGCACGTGGTGGCGGGCGCCGACCACATCCGCGTGACCTTCTGGGACGGCTCGGAGAGTGTCGCCACCGTCACCAGCACCCAGCCCGAGAACGACCTGGCGGTGCTGCAGGCGCACACCATTCCCGACGACCTCGCCGCCGCCACCCTGCGCTCCACCGCCGACCTGCGGCCGGGCGACGATGTGGGAGTCATCGGTTTCCCCTTCGGCATCGGGCCTTCGGTATCGAGCGGTGTGGTGTCGGGCCTCAAACGCGGCTTCCTGACGCCCGAGGGCAAGAAGCAGCTGTCCAACCTGATCCAGTTCGACGCGGCAGCCAACCCGGGCAATTCCGGCGGACCGCTGTTCACCATGGACGGCGAGGTGGTGGGTATCGTCACCGCCATCCTCAACCCCACACCGCACCGCACTTTCCTGGGCATCGGCTTCGCCGTGCCGATCGAGAATGCCGCCTCGGCGGCCGGCATGCCCCCCTTCTGACGAAACCACCGCTGCAGCCCATGAACCCCACCCTCCGCGACCCTTCCGCCACGCTCATGGAGCAGGTGCTGTTCGAGGTCAAACGTATCGTCGTCGGCCAGGACCGCTTCCTGGAACGTGTCATGGTCGCCCTGCTGGCCGAGGGCCACCTGCTGGTCGAAGGCGTGCCGGGGCTGGCCAAGACACTGACGGTGAAGACCCTGTCGCACGCGGTGCAGGGTGCCTTCAAGCGTATCCAGTTCACCCCCGACCTGGTGCCGGCCGACCTGGTGGGTACACGTATGTACAACCAGAAGACGGGCGAATTCAGCACCACGCTCGGCCCGGTGTTCGCCAACCTGCTCCTGGCCGACGAAATCAACCGCGCGCCGGCCAAGGTGCAGAGCGCGCTGCTGGAGGTGATGCAGGAGCGTCAGGTGACCATCGCCGGCGAATCACACCGCGTGCCCTCGCCCTTCGTGGTGCTGGCCACCCAGAACCCGGTCGAGACCGAAGGCACCTACCCGCTGCCCGAGGCGCAGGTGGACCGTTTCATGATGAAGGTGCTGGTCGACTACCCGAGCGACGAGGACGAGTTCGTCATCGTCCAGCGCGCCATGCACCCGCCGCCGCCGGCCGGCCCGGTGGCCACCACCGCGCAGCTGGCGGAAATGCAGGCCCAGTGCCGCCGCGTGTACATCGACCCGTCCCTGCTGCAGTACGCGGTGCGCCTGGTGGCGGCCACCCGCCGCCCGGAAGAGACCGGCCTGAAGGATTTCGCCCGCCTGCTGAACTACGGCGCCAGCCCGCGCGCCACCATCAACCTGGCCGAGGGCGCCCGCGCCCTGGCCATGATGCGCGGGCGCGATTACGCCCTGCCCGAGGACATGGCCGACCTGGCGCCCGACGTGCTGCGGCACCGGCTGGCGCTGTCGTACGAGGCGCTGTCCGAAGGCATCACCGCCGACATGCTGGTGCAGCGCCTGATGGCCCACGTGCCGCCACCGCCCAAACCCCTGCAACATGCGTACGACAAAAAAGCAGCCTGAAATGGACCCCCACGCTCCGCCGCTGCGCGGGTCGCGGCCCCCCAAGGGGGCCGCGACCGGCCGTGGGGCGGCCCGGCGGCCGGACGGCGCGTTGCCCAGTGCCGCCGAAGCGCTGCTGCGCCGCCTGGAATGGACCGCCCTGCGCCGCCTCGACGGCCTGCTGCAGGGCAACTACCGCACGCTGATGCGCGGCTCCGGCCTGGACCTGGCGGACCTGCGGGAGTACCAATCGTCGGACGACGTGCGCCACATCGACTGGAACGTGACCGCCCGCCTGCAGGTGCCGCATGTACGGGTCTTCACCGAAGACCGCGAGATGAGCGCCTGCTTCGTGGTGGACCGCAGCGCCTCCATGGACTTCGGCTCCGGCCTGCGCACCAAACGCGACCTGCAGGCGGAATTCGTCGCCCTGGTGGCGCGGCTGCTGGTCGGCCACGGCAACCGGGTGGGTGCCCTGCTGGGCGGCGAGGGTAATGCCAGCTGGATACCGGCACGCGGCGGGCGCGCCCACGTGCTGCACCTGCTGCACCGCGTGCAGGCGCCGGCACCACCGGCCGCGGGGCAGCCCGCCCACGCCAACCTGCTGGGGCCCTGGCTGACCACCGCGGCGCGCGCGCTGCGGCAGCGCTCCACCGTGTTCGTGGTGTCCGACTTCATCAGCCCCACCGGCTGGGAGCGGCCGCTGGGCCAGCTCGCCGAGCGCCATGACGTGGTGGCGGTGCGCCTGACGGACCCGCTGGAACAGTCGCTGCCCGACATCGGCCTGATCACCCTGCGCGACGCCGAGAGCGGCGAGCAGCTGCTGGTCGACACCCACGACCGGCTGTTCCGCCAGCGTTTCGCCCGTGCCGCCGCGGCCCGCGAAGCCGCACTGCGAACCCATTTCACCGCCGCCGGGGTGGACGCGCTGGAACTCTCCACCGCGGACGACCTGGCCGATGCCCTGCTACGCTTCTCCGAACTCCGCCGCCGGCGTGTGCGCCAGCGGGGCGCACCGTCCCGCGCCGCCTGAACCGACGTTAGCTGCCCCACCATGCCGCCCTCCACCCCTTCCCTGACCTGGGCCGACCGCTGGCAGGACTTCTGGCGTGCCGCGCCCCTGCCCGACTTCCTGTGGCCGCAGATGCTGTGGCTGCTGCTGGCGGTGCCGGCGCTGGTGCTGCTGTACCTCTGGATGCTGGGCCGGCGCCGCAAGATGGCGGTGCGTTACGCCAGCCTGTCGCTGGTGCGTGATGCCCTGGGCAAGGGCCTGGGCTGGCGCCGGCACCTGCCGCCGCTGCTGATGCTGCTGGCCCTCACCGCCATGCTGCTCGCCGCGGCGCGGCCGGTGGCGGTGATCGCCCTGCCCTCGGACAAACAGACCATCATGCTGGCGATCGACGTGTCGGCCAGCATGCGCGCGACCGACGTGCTGCCCAACCGCATGACGGCGGCACAGAACGCCGCCCGCTCCTTCATCGCCGAGCTGCCACGGCATGTGAAGGTCGGCATCGTCGCTTTCGCCGGCAGCGCCCAGGTGGTGCAGTTGCCGACGCAGTCGCACGAAGACCTGGAAAAGGCCATCGACGGCTTCCAGATGCAGCGCGGCACCGCCACCGGCAACGGCATCGTGATGGCGCTGGCCACGCTGTTTCCCAATACCGGCATCGACCTGTCGGCCATGGGCAACCGCGGCGGCCTGCGCGCCACGCCGCTCGACCAGGCCGGCAAGGAAGCCGGCACCGCGCCGCCGCCGGTGCCGCCGGGCTCCTACAGCTCGGCCGCCATCGTCATGCTGACCGACGGCCAGCGCACCACCGGCGTGGACCCGATGGACGCCGCCCAGATCGCCGCCGACCGGGGCGTGCGGGTCTACACGGTGGGAGTCGGCACCCGCGAGGGCGACACCATCGGCTTCGAAGGCTGGTCGATGCGGGTCAAGCTCGACGAGGACACCCTGAAGGCCGTCGCGGCCAAGACCAATGCCGAGTATTTTTATGCTGGCACCGCCACCGACCTGAAGAAGGTCTACGACACGCTGAGTTCGCGCCTGTCAGTGGAGAAACACGAGACCGAGGTGTCGGCGCTGTTCGCCATGGCTGCCGCCGCCCTGGCGCTATGCGCCTCGCTGGTCTCGATGTGGTGGTTCAACCGGATCGGTTGAACTCCGGGGCCTGGGCGGCAGCGCGAATCACGGACTGCTGTCTTGGTACCGCTTCGGGGGAAGGCCGGCGGGGTACCCGGGCAAGGGAATGTCATTCCGAAGTCGGCCTGGCGGCCAACTTCTCCCTTCTTTATTTCCCAAGCCCGGGTACCCCACCGACCTCGGGCGGTGGATTGAACCTTCACGCTTCCTGCGGCGTGATCGCTCGTCGCAGATCAGGGGCAGGTTGACAGGCCGCCAAATGCCCAATTGGCCAGCCCTGCACCAATGGGGATGTGCGCCCGAGGATGGTCTTCTACCCCGCAGAGGTCACGAGGCCCGATCAACCCCCAGCGGTCGGTGGGGTACTCGGGCACAGGACATCAAGAAGGGAGAGACCGGCCTTCAGGCCGGTCTCGGAATGACATTCCCTTGCCCGAGTACCCCGCCGGCCGCCTCCGAAGCGCTAACAACGGCTGTTCGTCCGGACCTCGAGTCACTCTGCCAGCCCGAATACGCCTAACCGGCCTAGCTTGCGGGCTTGCCGCTGTCACTACCAAACCGCGCATTGACCTCGGCCCACGCAAGCGCCTGGGCCTCATCTTCCGACAGGCCGCGGGCACGGCCTTCCTTCTCCAGCCGCGCGACTTCCAGCAACTGCGGGTCGGGCGCCAGTTCCTTGGCTTCGTCGGTGTCGTTCAGCGGTACGGATTCGGGGTGGGACGGGGTGCTCATGTACTGCCTAAAAATAGAAGCAAGTTCACCATAAGCCCTGTGCGTGGAACTGCTCCCAACCAGTTGTAAGCGGCAGCCTCAATGCTGTACGTCTGGCCAGCGAATGAAAGTTATCCACAGGCAAGAATTTGAGAAATTTTTCATTCGCACTCGATTCTGCTGTGTTCTAATCGCCAGATGAGTGAAGCCCACGCGCACAAAATCATGCACTCCACAGAGGTGGTCGCGGCAGTGAAGGAGCGTCGGGAAAAGCTGCAAAAATTTCTTCCCACGATCGAAGCCGAGGCACGGCAAGCGAGGGAATTTGCAAAGGTCGCGGATGAGCGGCTAGCCGCAATACGAGGAGCCCTAGCGGAGCTTGATCTGTTCTTAGAGCAGACATCCTTTGCGCCACCGATAGCTCACTCGGACACGAATGAGGCTCAAACGGAGAGCCAGCATGGCACCCATTTGCCTCAAAGAACGGGGAACATGAACATTGTTCTTCGTGCTAAGCAACTGCTTTCGGATGGGATTGCGCGTCGCACCCTCACGATCTATGAGGCGCTGCTTCAGCAAGGAGTGGTCTTCACCGCAGTGAATCCGGTGCAGCGTATTTCTCAACTGCTTTCGGAAAATGAATGGTTTGTCAGCGACCGCCTAGTAGGTTGGTCGCTAAAAGGCGAAAGCCCGGGTGGAGCCGGGCTTTCTGGTGCAACTCAGTCCTTAGCGGAGCCCCACGTTGGGGGTTTGACCAACGAGAAAGGGGACAACAATGCTTCCTAACCCGCATGCAGACGGGGTTGGCTTTAACGCCTTCCAATCTACAGCAATGAGGTAGTAGTCGACCTTCTCGATAGCAGGCCGTTGCGCAACCTGCTATCGAATCATTTTACTCTGTAGTCAAGGACGTTGTCCACGACTGGCGCGAGCGTTGTTCAGTCGGAACTGAACAGTACGGGACCATCCCGCATTGCATCAAATCACGTCGCAGAGGAGAGCCAAATGGCCATCAAGACCCCTACCAACGAAACCACATCCAAGCGCGTTGCTTCCATCGCAGCAAAGGTGTTGGCCAACTCGAACAGTAGCAAAACGGAGAAAACTATCGCCGGAGCAGCGCTGACCCAGTACGTTCCACCGAAGAAAAAATAAGACTACGGTCAAGGCGTAAGCACTCAACCCAGTAGAAAACTGAGAGCAAATCAAACTCAAGCCCGGATCATCGCGATCCGGGCTTTTTTCTTTGATCTACTGAGCGAAAAGCCCCGACACCAGCTGCAGCTGCCGGTCGCAGCGCCGCGCCAGCGAGGCATCGTGTGTCACCATCACGAAGGCCGTGCCCTGGTCGCGGGCCAGTTGCAGCATGAGCGCGAACACGCCGTCGGCGGTGCTGCGGTCGAGGTTGCCGGTGGGTTCGTCGGCCAGCACGCAGGCCGGCCGGGTCACCAGCGCACGGGCGATGGCCACCCGCTGGCGTTCGCCGCCCGAGAGTTCGGCCGGCCGGTGGTGCAGGCGCTCGCCCAGGCCCACGGCCTGCAGCATCTTCGTGGCGGCTTCGGCGCACACCGCGGGCGTTTCGCGGCGGATGCGCAGCGGCATGCCGACGTTGTCGAGCGCGCTGAATTCGGGCAGCAGGTGGTGGAACTGGTAGATGAATCCCAGGCGCTGGTTGCGCAGCCGGCCCTGCTCGGCCGCATCGAGCTGCGCCAGGTGCTGGCCGGCCAGCACCACCTCGCCGGCGGTCGGCGCGTCGAGCCCGCCCAGCAGGTGCAGCAGGGTGCTCTTGCCGGAACCCGAGGCGCCGACGATCGCCACTGTTTCGCCGGCATCGATACGCAGGTCGATGCCCCGCAGCACCGTCACGTCGAGCCGCCCTTCGGTGAAACGTTTGGTCAGGCCGGTGGCCTGCAGCACGGCTTGGCCGGTATCACTCATAACGCAGGGCCTCCGCGGGGTTGACCCGGCTGGCACGCCAGCTCGGGTACAGGGTGGCGACGAAGGCCAGGATGAGCGAGATGATGGCGATGGGCACGATGTCGGCGCTCTGCGGTTCGCTGGGCATGCGGCTGATGAGGTACACGTCCTTGGGCAGGAAGCTGGCGTGGAACAGGTGCTCCAGCGCCGGCACGATGACGTCGATGTTGAAGGCGATGAGCAGCCCCCCCGCCAGGCCGCCCAGGGTGCCGATGACCCCCACCAGCGCGCCCTGCACCACAAACACGCCCATGATGCTGCGCGGGCTGGCGCCCAGGGTGCGCAGGATGGCGATGTCGGCACGCTTGTCGGTCACCGTCATCACCAGGGTGGAGACCAGGTTGAAGGCCGCCACCGCCACGATCAGCGTGAGGATGATGAACATCATGCGTTTCTCGACCTGCACCGCGGCGAACCAGGTGCGGTTCTGCTGCGTCCAGTCGCGGACGAAGAGGTCGCCCGTCAGGCTGTTGGCGAGCTGCTGCGCCACTGCGGGCGCCTCGTGCAGGTCCTTGAGTTTCAGGCGCACGCCGGTCGGGCCTTCCAGGCGGAAGATGCGGGCTGCGTCGTCCTGGTGGATCATCACCAGGGCCGAGTCGTATTCGTAGTGGCCCGAGTCGAAGGTGCCGACCACCGTCATCTGCTTCAGGCGCGGTACCACGCCGGCCGGGGTGACCTCGCCGCTGGGCGCGACCAGCGTCACCCGGTCGCCCTCGTGCACGCCCAGAATGCGTGCCAGTTCGATGCCCAGCACGATGTTGAACTGCCCCGGCACCAGTCGGCCGATCACGTCCTTCTGCGCCGCGCTGTCCAGGTCGGTGACCTCGCCTTCGTGTGCCGGGTCGATGCCGCGCACCACCGTGCCGCGCATGTCCTCGCCGCGCGCCAGCAGCGCCTGGGTGGCGATGAAGGTGGCCGCGCCGATCACCGCGGGGTTGCGGCGCGCCTCGGCCATGGTTTTCTGCGGATCGGGCAAGGCACCGCCGCCGGGCGCCAGGATCTCGATGTGCGACACCACGGACAGCATGCGGTCGCGCACTTCCTTCTGGAAGCCGTTCATGACCGACAGCACGATGATCAGCGCCGCCACGCCCAGGCCGATGCCCAGCATGGACACCCCGGAGATGAAGGAGATGAAGCCGTTGCGGCGGGTGGCGCGGCCGGCCCGGGTGTAGCGCCAGCCCAGGACCAGCTCGTAGGGGATTTGCATGGAGTCTTTTGGAGGAAGCCGGTCATTGTGATCGAAACACGGCAGTGAAAGTTTCCACCTGCAAGCGGCGCCCCGGGGCAAGCGGGCGCGACAATCGCGGCATGCATCTTCTTCTACCGTATGCCGCGGCACTGGCGCCGGGCTGCGAAGCCGCCCAACGCAGCCTGGCGCTGCCGAACCTGGAGCAGCTGCTGGCCCGGCTGGCACCGGACCATTCCCACCAAAACGACGAGCGCGACGAATTCACCCTGTCGCCCCCCCACGAACGCGCACTGGCACGTGCCCTGGGCCTGGCGGGCAGCGACGGCCGGCTGCCCTGGGCGGCACGCGCTGCGGCGCTGGCGGGCGAAGACCCCGCGGCGGAGCCCCGCGGCTGGGTCACGCCCTGCCACTGGCAGGTCGCCACCGACCACATCACCATGGGCGACCCGGCCGCGCTGGGCCTGTCCGAGGACGAATCACGGGCGCTGCTGGCGCTGGTGGCACCGTATTTCGAAGAAGACGGCATCCGCCTGGCGTACCAGTCGCCAATCCGCTGGAACGCCAGCGGCGAACCGCTGCGTGGCCTGGCCACCGCCTCGCTCGACCGGGTGACCGGCCGCGGCCTGGACCTGTGGATGCCCGACGGACCCGAGGCCCGGCCGCTGCGCCGGTTGCAGACCGAACTGCAGATGCTGCTCTACACCCACCCTTCCACCGACGAACGCAACGCCCGCGGGCTGCTCGCCGTCAATTCCTTCTGGCTCAGCGGCACCGGCGACTGGACACCCGGAGCGCGGGCCGACGCACCGGAACTGCGTATACCCGGCGGCCTGCGCGATGCGGCGCTGCACGATGACTGGGCGGCCTGGGCCGCCGCCTGGCAGGCCATCGACGCCGGCGACTGCGCCGAACTGCTGGCCCGGCTCGACCAGGGGGCGGAGGTGCGCCTGACCCTGTGCGGCGAACGCCGCGCCCTCACCTTCCAGGCCGGCTCTGCCGGCGCCTGGCAGCGTCTCACCTCGAAACTGCGCGGCCTCTTCGCGCGCACCCGGCTGGCCGACCTGGCCAGGACGCTATGAAAATAGTAGCAAGAGACATCCCACCGCGCAGCGCCTGGGCGCTGGAGCAGGCCGGTGTACACCCGCTGCTGGCACGCCTGTTCGCCTCCCGCGGCGTGGTGCACCGCGATGAACTCGACGACGGGCTGGCACGCCTGCTGCCGCCTTCGGGGCTGCTGGGCGCCGAGGCTGCCGCGGTGCTGCTGGCCGACGCCATCGCGCAAGACCAGCGTATCTGCATCGTGGCCGACTACGACTGCGACGGTGCCACCGCCTGCGCCGTCGGGGTGCGTGGCCTGCGCCTGCTGGGTGCCAAACGGGTGGACTACCTGGTGCCCGACCGGGTGGTGGACGGCTACGGACTGACCGCCTCCATCGCCGAGCGGGTGGCGCAGCGCGGCTGCGACCTGCTGGTGACGGTGGACAACGGCATCGCCAGCGTCGAGGGCGTGGCCACCGCGCGGGCGCTGGGCATGCGGGTGCTGGTGACCGACCACCACCTGCCCGGCCCGCTGCTGCCCGAGGCCGACGTGCTGGTGAACCCCAACCAGCCCGACTGCACCTTCGAGAGCAAGGCCATCGCCGGCTGCGGCGTGATCTTCTACGTGCTGATGGCGCTGCGCGCCGAGCTGCGCAACCGGGGCGTCTTCGAGGCGGCGGGCGTGCCGCAGCCCAAACTCGACAGCCTGCTGCCGCTGGTGGCGCTGGGCACCGTGGCCGACGTGGTGAAGCTCGACGCCAACAACCGCCGGCTGGTGGCGCAGGGCCTGCAGCGCATCCGCAAGGGCGCCATGCCGGCCGGCCTGGCGGCCCTGTTTGCCGCGGCCAGCCGCAGCACGGCCATGGCCACCACCTTCGACTTCGGTTTTGCCCTGGGCCCGCGCATCAACGCCGCCGGCCGGCTGGCCGACATGACCCTGGGCATCGAGTGCCTGCTGACCGACGACGCGGCGCGCGCGGCCGAACTGGCGCACACCCTCGACGCCATCAACCGCGAGCGCCGCGAGATCGAGGGCGGCATGCGCGAGCAGGCACTGCTGCTGGCCGAGCATTTTTTCGATGCCGACGGCAACGCGGCCGATGGTGGCGACACCCCGCCGCCAGCGCTGTGTGTGTTCGACGCCAGTTTCCACGAGGGGGTGGTCGGCATCGTGGCCTCGCGCCTGAAGGACAAGCTGCACCGCCCGGTGTTCGTCTTCGCCGCCAGCGCGGCGCCGGGCAAGGAGCAGGAGATCAAGGGTTCCGGCCGCTCCATCCCCGGTTTCCACCTGCGCGATGCACTCGACCTGGTGGCCAAACGCCATCCGGGGGTGCTGCTGAAGTTCGGCGGCCACGCCATGGCCGCCGGCTGCACCGTGGCACGCGGGCATTTCGAGACCTTTCGCGACGCGTTGGCCCAGGTGGCGCATGAATGGCTGGACGCCGCCACGCTGACCCGCCGCATCGAAACCGACGGTCCGCTGCTGCCCGAGTACCGGCGCGCCGAGATGGTCGACGTGCTGCACCGCGAGGTGTGGGGCCAGGGTTTCGCCGCACCCACCTTCAGCGAGGAGGTGCAGGTGGTGAGCCAGCGCCTGGTGGCCGAGAAGCACCTCCAGCTGAAGCTGCTGCACCAGGGCCAGCCGGTGGACGGCATCTGGTTCGGCCGCACCGACGTGCTGCCGGCCCGGGTGACGCTGGCCTTCCGGCTCGACGTGAACGAGTGGAAAGGCGAGCGCCGCCTGCAATTTCTAGTGGAAGCCGCAGAGCTCTAGTTCAGAAACTTTCCCAGTCGCTGTCGCTGCCGGCGGTGGCTGCGGCCGGCGCGGGGGCGCGGGCCAGTGCCGGGGCGGGCGCTGCCGACAGGCCGACCTTGGGCGCTGCGGCCGCTTTGGTGGCCACGGCCTTGGGAACGGCCCGCGGGGCGGGCGGTGCCGGGCGGCGCTCGGAAGAAAGCGTTGCGACGGCCACCACACCGACGTTGAAGCCCGCCACCACCTGCCCCAGGCGTTGGGCCTGCTCGTGCAGGGCGCTGGCGGCGGCGGCGGATTGCTCCACCAGGGCCGCGTTCTGCTGGGTCATCTGGTCGAGGTTGCCGACCGCCTGGTTGACCTGGCCGATGCCGTCGCGCTGCTCCTGCGCCGAGGCGGTGATCTCGCCGATGAGGTCGGTCACGCGGCGCACGCTGCTGACGATCTCGCCCATGGTCTGGCCGGCCTGGGCCACCTGCTGCGAACCGGACTGCACCGTGTCCACCGAACTGGAGATGAGGGTCTTGATTTCCTTGGCCGCCTGGGCCGAGCGCTGCGCCAGGCTGCGCACCTCGGCGGCCACCACCGCGAAACCACGGCCCTGCTCGCCGGCGCGGGCGGCTTCCACCGCGGCGTTGAGCGCCAGGATGTTGGTCTGGAAGGCGATGCCGTCGATGACCCCGATGATGTCGTTGATCTTGCGCGACGAGGCCGAGATCTGCTCCATGCTGGAGACCACCTGGCCGACGACTTCGCCGCCCTTCAGGGCGGTCTGTGCCGCCATGGAGGCCAGTTGGTTGGCTTGGCGCGCGGTTTCCACCGACTGGGTCACCGTGCTGGTGAGCTGCTCCATGCTGGAGGCCGTCTGCTGCAGGTTGGAGGCCGTCTGCTCGGTGCGGCCCGACAGGTCGTGGTTGCCGTGGGCGATTTCGCTGGAAGCCAACGAGACCGATTCCACCCCGGTGCGCACCTCGGACACCACACCCCGCAGGCGTGCCGCCATCTGCGACAGCGAGCGCAGGAGTTGGCCGAATTCGTCGTGGCGGTCGTCGTGGGCCTCCACCGTGAGGTCGCCCGCAGTGATGGCGTCGGCCACCGCCACCGCACGCACCAGCGGCTGGGTGACCGAGCGGACCAGCGCCGCCGTGAGCAGCAGGCCCACCACGAAGACGGCCACCATGCCGCCAAAACCGGTCCAGTTGGCCGCGGGGCCCGCCTGCGACTGCGCCCAGCCGGCCACGGCCAGCATGGCCAGCATCAGCCCCGTGACCACCATCCACACCTTGCGTGCCACGTCTAGGTTATCCAGCTTCATGTGTTTCCCTGTTCCCAAGAAGGTCGCCGGCGCAGCGGCGGCATTGCAACCTGATGTTACCGAGACGAGCACAGCATATTCCGTACCCGCTGCCGTGCGGGCTTGCCGCCGCGCCGTTACCCGGACACCGACCATAGAGCCTAGAATCCTTGTGTGACACTCCTCAAGAACGCCGACCTGCATTGCCACTCCGTGGTGTCCGATGGCACCCTGACGCCGGAGGTCCTGGCCGCGCGCGCGCGCGCCAATGGGGTGGAACTGTGGGCGCTGACCGACCATGACGAGGTCGGCGGCCTGCAGCGCGCGGCTGCGGCGGCCAAGGCCCTGGGCCTGCCCTACCTCACCGGCGTCGAGATTTCCGTCACCTTCGCCAACGAAACCGTGCACATCGTGGGCCTGGGCTTCGACGCGGACGACACCACGCTGCACCAGGGCCTGCGGGCCACACGCGGCGGCCGCGAGCAGCGCGCGCGCGAAATGAGCGCCCAGCTCGACACCGCAGGCATCCACGACGCCTACGACGGTGCACTCAAATACGTCGGCAACCCCGAGCTGATCTCGCGTACGCACTTCGCCCGTTTCCTGGTGGAGACCGGCGTCTGCCGCGACACGCCTGAGGTCTTTCGCAAGTACCTGACCGAAGGCAAACCCGGCTACGTGCCGCACCGCTGGGCCACGCTGTCCGACGCGGTGCACTGGATCACCGCGGCCCAGGGCATCGCCGTCATCGCGCACCCCGGGCGCTACAAGTTCAGCGCCAACGAGGAATACGCGCTGTTCAGCGAATTCAAGGCCCACGGCGGCCAGGGCGTGGAGGTGGTGACCGGCAGCCACAGCCCGGCCGAATACGTCGAGTACGCCGGCATGGCGCGCGAATTCGGCCTGGCGGCCTCGCGCGGCAGCGATTTCCACAGCCCGGACGAGTCGCATACCGACCTGGGCCAGTTGCCCCCCCTGCCCGCGGACCTGACACCGGTCTGGCAGGTCGTCGAAAGCCGCATCCAGTGAACGGGGCGCGGTGACGGCCGCGCCACCCCTGGTATTGCCTGCGGCGCAATGACCCCCATATACCCCCCATGGCCCAGTATTTCGAAGTCCACCCCGAGAACCCGCAGGCGCGGCTGCTGAAGCAGGCTGCCACCCTGCTGCAGCGCGGCGGCGTCGCTGCGGTGCCCACCGACTCCAGCTACGCCCTGGTCTGCCACCTGGACGACAAGGACGCGGTCGACATGCTGCGCCGCATCCGCCAGGTGGACGACCGCCACCACCTCACCCTGCTGTGCCGCGACCTGAGCGAGCTGGCCAGCTACGCCCGGGTGGACAACCGCCAGTACCGGCTGCTGAAGGCCGCCACGCCCGGCGCCTACACCTTCATCCTGGAGGCCACCAAGGAAGTGCCGCGGCGCGTCAGCCACCCGCAGCGCAAGACCATCGGCCTGCGGGTGCCCGACCACCGGGTGCTGCAGGAACTGCTGGCGCAGCATGGCGCGCCGCTGCTGGCCACCACGCTGATCCCGGCCGGCGAGACCGAGCCGATGAACGACGCCGGCGCCATCCGCAGCCGCTACGAAAAGCTGCTGGCGGCCGTGATCGACGCCGGCGCCTGCCCGCAGGAGCCGACCACCGTGGTCGACATGACCCCCATGGGCACCGGGGACGACCCGGTGGTGCTGCGCCACGGCCGCGGCGATCTGGCGGTGCTGGGGCTGGCGGCCTGACACAATCGGCCCGGTGAACTTCCCCGACCTCATCCAGACCTTCGCGGTCTATGCCCTGCCCGTGCTGTTCGCCATCACGGTGCACGAGGCAGCCCACGGCTACGTGGCGCGGCGCCTGGGCGACAACACCGCCTTCCTGATGGGGCGGCTGACACTCAATCCGCTCAAGCACATCGACCCGGTCGGCACCATCCTGATGCCGATCCTGCTGTACTTCGCGACTTCGGGCGCCTTCCTGTTCGGCTACGCCAAGCCGGTGCCGGTGAATTTTTCGCACCTGCGCCACCCCAAGCGCGACATGGTGTGGGTGGCGCTGGCCGGGCCGCTGTCCAACTTCCTGCAGGCGCTGCTGTGGGCCATCGCCCTGGTCGCCCTGGTGGCCGCAGGGGTGCAGGAGCCCTTTTTCCTCAAGATGGCACGCGCCGGGGTGCTGACCAACCTGGTGATGTGGGCCTTCAACCTGTTTCCGCTGCCGCCGCTCGACGGCGGGCGGGTGCTGGTGGGGCTGCTGCCATGGAAAGCCTCGCAATGGGTGGCACGGGTGGAGCCTTTCGGTTTTTTCATCGTGCTGGCGCTGGTCGTCGCCGGGGTCGTCAGCACCTACTGGCTGCAGCCGCTGATCGCGGTCGGTTATGCGGCGCTGAACCTGCTGCTGTCGCCCTTCACCGCCCTGCTGGGCTGATTCCCGTCGTTTTCCTGTTCCTGTTGTTTCCGCCATGAGCCACCTGCGCGTCCTTACCGGCATCACCACCACGGGCACCCCGCACCTGGGCAACTATGTCGGTGCCATCCGGCCGGCCATCGTGGCCAGCCGGCAGCCCGGGGCGGAAAGTTTCTATTTCCTGGCCGACTACCACGCACTGATCAAGTGCGATGAGCCGGCGCGCATCCAGCGCTCGACGCTGGAGATCGCCGCCACCTGGCTGGCCTCGGGCCTGGACCCGGAGAAGGTGACCTTCTACCGCCAGTCGGACATCCCCGAGATCCCGGAGCTGACCTGGCTGCTGACCTGCGTGGCCGGCAAGGGCCTGCTCAACCGCGCCCATGCCTACAAGGCCTCGGTGGACAAGAACACCGCCGCCGGCGTGGAGCCGGACGACGGCGTGACCGCGGGCCTGTTCATGTACCCGGTGCTGATGGCGGCCGACATCCTGATGTTCAAAGCGCACCAGGTGCCGGTGGGCCGCGACCAGATCCAGCACATCGAGATGGCACGCGACATCGCCGCGAGCTTCAACCACCTGTACGGCGAGCACCTGCTGGTGCTGCCGGAAGCGGCGATCGAGGCATCCGTGGCCACCCTGCCCGGCCTCGACGGCCGCAAGATGAGCAAGAGCTACGACAACACGATCCCGCTGTTCGTGCCGCCGGAAGAACTCAGGCGCCGCATCGCCGGCATCGTCACCGACTCGCGGGCACCGGGCGAGGCCAAGGACGTCGAGGGCTCGGCCCTGTTCCAGATCTACCAGGCCTTCGCCTCGGCCGACGAGACCGCCGCGCTCCGCCAGGCCTATGCCGAGGGCATCGCCTGGGGTGACGCCAAACAGACGCTGTTCGAGCGCATCGACCGCGAGGTGGCGCCTATGCGCGACACCTACCAGGGCTTTTTGGCCGACCCCGCGCGGCTGGAAGACATCCTCCAGGCCGGCGCGGCCAAGGCCCGGCGCAGCGCCACACCGCTGATGGCCGAGTTGCGCCAGGCGGTGGGCCTGCGGCGGCTGGTGGCAA
This sequence comes from Pseudomonadota bacterium, assembly GCA_040390235.1. GTDB lineage: Bacteria > Pseudomonadota > Gammaproteobacteria > Burkholderiales > Burkholderiaceae_C > Xylophilus. The sequence continues at coordinate 27,477 of JAZJYT010000027.1, forward strand.
CCGGAGCGCCGCAGAAGGCGACCAAGGCGGCGAAGGCAGCCTTGCCGGTGTTCAAGCAGTACCGCGAGGCCGACGGCCGCTTCCACTTCAAGCTGCAGGATGCCCAGGGCGCCGTGCTGCTGCAGAGCCGGGGCTACGCGGCGCCGCGCGATGCGGGCCAGGCCATTGCGGCGCTGCAGTCGCCCGGGGCGGACCTGGCGGCGCTGGTGGGGGCCAGCGTGGACGCGGCGGCTGGCCCGGCCCTGCTGGGCCCCATCACCCAGGCGCTGGCGCTGCTGGCCGCGGCCCGGGACGCCTCCTGAGCGCTACCACAGCGGCCGTGTAGGAGGAAACCTCCTGCCGACGAGCGGCCGTGTAGGCGGAATCGACGGTCGGTTTGCGCCAGCGTCCGTCAAGCAGAAAAAACGCCGCCGCGGTTTAATGGAGGCACAGCATCCTTCGGGAGTTATCCACCATGCGCCGCTCTTTACGCACCGCTTTCCTGGCTTTTTTTGCCACGGTTGTCGTGGCGGTATCGGCGGCTGCAGCCGTGCTGCTGCCCGACCATGCGGCAGACGCCACCGACCTGGGCATCATCCAGGTGACGGACCTGTTCGCCACGGGCACCTTCGAGCAATAACCCACCGCGGCCAAGGGTGCCACGGCCAGCGTTGCTTCCCACGGGCGCGGTAGCGCCCGTTTTCATTGGCATGGCGTGGTACCGTGCCACCCATGACCGAACGCCTGCACGCGCCCGCCCGCGAAGACATCGCCGAACTGCCCGAATTCCCGCGCCTGGGGCTGGCCGCGATCCACCTCGTGGCGACCGCGGCCGATGCCCTGGCCGCCGAGGCGGCGTTGCGGGGCGTCACCACCCTCGGCTTCGATACCGAGTCCAAACCCACCTTCACCCGCGGCGAAGTCTCCGACGGCCCCCACGTGGCGCAGTTCGCCACGGCACGGGAGGCCTGGGTGTTCCAGCTGCGTGATACCGAATGCCTGCGGGTGGCCGCCGCCCTGCTGGAGTCGGCGGAGGTACGCAAGGTCGGCTTCGGCCTGTCGGGCGACATGCGGCAGCTGCGCCAGCGCCTGGGCGTGGAACCCAAAGCCGTGCTGGACGTGGACACCATCTTCCGTGAACGCGGCTGGCGCAAGGAGGTGGGCGTGAAGGCCGCGGTGGCCATCCTGTTCGGCCAGCGTTTCATCAAGTCCAAGAAGGTGGCCACCACCAACTGGGCCATGCCCCAATTGAGTGCGGCGCAGATCACCTACGCCGCCAACGACGCCTACGCTGCCATCAAGGTGTTTGAAGCGCTGGAGTGATGTGACGGCCCCCCGGCTTTTCACTGCGCTGCGCTGCGTGTAATTCGCCACCCCCCGTGGGGGAGGCTGCCCCGGGCCTGGGGGCGGCCCGGCGGCCGGGGCGGGCTGGGTTAACAGCCCACCTTCTTCAAGCCGCCGGGGTTTCCGGCTGCTGCTGCGCGATGGCCCTGCGGCGGCGGGCGTGGTCCAGGGTGCGTCCTGCCACCCGCGGGTCCAGGCCGTAGGTGTCGGCAAAGGTCTCCACCGTGCCGCCGCTGGCCTCGAAAGCACGCAGCAGCGCCTCGTCCCTGGCGGCGTGGCCGGCTGCTTCGGCCAGGGCCTCGTCGAGCATCACGCCGGCAACCTCGTCGCGGTTGCGCATGCGCTCGGCATAGGCCGTGCGTTCCAGCCCCGAGGCTTCGAAGGCCCGGGCGATACGGCTGCGCCAGTGGTCACGCAGGGCGGCACGCTCGGCCTCGGGCGTGCGGCCTTCGCGGCGGCGCCAGAGTTCGACCAGGGCGTGGTAGATGTGGTCGGGCGCCAGCGCCTCGACCGGCTGGCCCTGCAGGTCGCAGCGCTGCTGGCCGGTGGCCACACCCTGCAGGTAACGGGTGGAGCGGGTATGCAGGCCCAGTGCCGCCTTCAGCCCGTCGCGCTCGAACACCTCCGGATGGGCGTCGAGCAGGTCCTGGAACACACCGCGCTTGAGCGGCACGGCCACCGCACCGAACAGGCGCGGGTACAGGCCGGCCAGTTGTTCGAGCACCGGGTGCGGGGCGCGGGGCGTGCGCTGCTGTTGTTGCTGCTGCGCTGCACCGCCGCCGGCCGGTGTGTCCCGGCGCGGGCCACGGCCGCCACCACCACCACCACCGCCATTGCGGCGGCCGTTTCCACCACTACCGCTGGTATCGGCATTGGTATTCGCATTTGCATTTGCATTTGCATTTGCACCGTTGTTGCCATTGCCACCGCCACCGCGACCTCCACGGCCTCCGCGGCGCGAACGGGAAGACGGCGGGCGCTGGCCCTCCTGCGGCGCAGCGTCCGGTGAGCCGGCAGGGCTTGCGCCCGTGGCTTCGGTCGGAGCGGCGGCGACCGGCACGGGCACAGCCACGGCGGGCGCGGCAGGCGCGGATGCGGCCGGGGCCTCGGTGGCGGGCGTCACGGCGGCGGACTGGGGATCGGTCATTGTGCTTGGGGCAAGGTCGGGGCTAACCCTCCATCATGCCAGTGTGTGCCGCAAGAGGCTGGAAATGGATGTGAGCATATGCACGTTTTTCTATATGCGTGCATACTCATGCAAATCATGACAGCACACACCAGCGCCCTGCCGGCAGCGGCGGCCCCCTTGCCAGCGGTGTCTCCGAACACCCGCCTGCAGGCCATGCTGCAAGGCCCGGTGGCACGCACGGTGCTGGCGCTGGCCTGGCCCAACATCCTGATGATGCTGGCGCAGTCCAGCACCGGGCTGGTGGAGTCGTGGTTCATCGCCCGCCTCGGCACCGAGGCGCTGGCCGGCACCGCCCTGGTGCTGCCGCTGCTGATGCTGATGCAGAACATGTCGCAGGGCGCCATGGGCGGCGGCATCTCCTCGGCCATCGCACGCGCGCTCGGAGCCGGGCGCACGCAGGACGCAGACCGGCTGGTGCTGCATGCACTGCTCATCGGCGTCGGGCTGGGCCTGCTGTTCATGGTGGCCGAACGGCTGGCGGCGCCCTGGCTCTACCCGCTGATGGGCGGGCACGGTCCGGCGCTCGAAGCGGCGTTGGACTATTCGGGCGTGATCTTCGGCGGCATCGTGCTGATGTGGACCATGAACGCCCTGGCCAGTGCCATCCGCGGCACCGGCAACATGCTGGTGCCGGGCACGGTGATCTGCGGCGGCGCGCTGCTGCTGGTGCCGCTGTCGCCCTGCCTCATCTTCGGCTGGGGCCCGCTGCCGCGGCTGGGCGTGGCGGGCGCCGGCTGGGCGCTGCTGCTGTACTACGGCATCGGCACGCTGGTGCTGGGCTGGTACTGCCTGAGCGGGCGCAACCCGGCGCGGCTGCGCCGCGGCCCGCTGCGCTGGGCCTTTTTCCGCGACATCCTGCGGGTGGGCGCACTTGCCACCATCAACTCGCTGCAGACCAACGTCACCATCGCGTTGAGCACCGCGCTGGTTGCGGCCCATGCCGGCACGGCTGCCGTGGCGGGCTACGCCACCGGGGCACGGCTGGAGTACCTGGTGGCACCGCTGGCCTTCGGCATCGGCGCACCGCTGGTGGCGCTGGTGGGCTCCAACATCGGCGCCGGGCAGCCGGCACGGGCGCTGCGCATCGCGCTGGTGGGGGGCGCGCTGGCCTTCGGGCTGTCGGAGGCCATCGGCATCGCCGCGGCACTGTGGCCGCAGGCCTGGCTTTCGCTGTTCAGCGACGACCCGGCCATGCTGGCCACGGGCAGCACCTACCTGCGTGCGGTCGGGCCGTTCTACGGTTTCTTCGGCCTGGGCTGGTCACTCTACTTCGCCTCGCAGGGGGCCGGGCGGCTGCGCTGGCCGCTGCTGGCGGGGCTGATGCGCCTGCTGCTGGCCATCGGCGGCGGCGGCGCGGCGCTGTATGCCACCGGTTCGCTGGCCTGGTTTTTTGCCGTGGCCGCAGCCGCCATGCTGCTGTACGGCCTGGTGATCGCGGTCGCGGTCTTCTCGGGAACCTGGTTCAAGGCCGCAGGCCGGCTCAGGCCTGGGCCGGGCCCTTCCAGGCCTTGACCCCGGCCTTGCCTGTGTGTTTGCGGCGGTACCACAGCCAGCCGGCGACGCCCGCCGCGGCCAGCAGCAGGGCGGCACCCGCGGCGGCCCAGTAGCGCCAGCGGCCTTCGGGCGCAGGCGACGCGGGTGGCGCGGGCGCCTCCAGCGGCACCGGCGCATCGGTGGCGAACAGGGTGGTGGCCTGCTGGCCGGCATCGACGTAGCTGATGTTCCAGCCGTTGTAGCCCCGCTGCGCCACGGCGAAGAGCGGGGTGGCCGCCTCGTCCGGCGCCCGCCGGACCATCGACTTGAGCTTGTCCAGCGCCGCCGCCGTCATGCCGGGGGCTTCGACGACGTCCTGCTGGACCATGCCCCCTTGCGCATCCACATGGAGCACCGATACCGCCCCAGGCAAGGAGCGGACGACGAAGTAGTCCGCCGGGCGCGAGGGCCAGAGCAGGAAGGTGTAGGTGGCCGTGCCGGCGGCGATCGAATGCGAGGCGATCAGCGGCGGCACCACCTCCGGCGGAGCCGTCGCCGCCGGCTGCGGCGGCATGACCCCCTCGGGCAGCGGCTGCGCATAGGCCACACGCGGCTTGTTTTCCATGTCCAGGTAACGGACCGACCAGCCGTCGCCCTTGCGCTCGGCAATCGCCAGCGGCTGCCCCACCGCGGCGTTCGGCCGGGTGGCGTCGTGGGTTTCGTGCGGCAGCAGGCTGAACGAGTCCTCGTGGGTCGGGTCGCCCGCGGCATTCTGGTAGCGCACCACCGTGGAATCGGCGTAGCGGAACACATCGAAACCCGCATCGGACGCGCCTGGCGACTTGACCAGGACCCGGATGCGGGGCCCCTGCACGGTGGCGGTCCACGCCAGCGCGGCCGGCGCGGGTGCGACCGGCGGGGTGGTCGGGATGACCTGCAGGACCTCGGGTGCCGGTGCTGCCGCCGGCGCGTCGGCCGCCCGGAGGCCGGGGACCACCGACAGGAGCGAGGCCACGATGACTAGCTGCTTGATGCCCAAGGAGGCTCTCCAATACGGGGGACGTGTACGCGACCGGGGCCTTGAATGAAGGCCCCGGCATTTGTACCACGGCCGGGCGGCTGCCGGGGGGCCGGCTACAGCAGCCGGCCGCGTGCCGCCACCGGCCAGACCTCGGCCACCCTGCCGCCACGCACAGCCACCAGCCAGTCGTGCAGGTTGACGGTCGGGTCGCAGTGCCCCGGCACCAGGCGCACCTTGTCGCCGACGACCAGGGGCGCAGCGGCCACCGCGGCGTCGGAATCGACCACGGCGACCGCGTGTTCGTCGGACAGCGACTGGATAGACCAGCCCGGCCGGTCGATGGCGGGCAGGCCCTGGTCGACCGCAAAGGCCTTGAGGCCGCCGTCCAGCACCGCCTGGCCGGGCCGCACGCTGACCACCGAACACCAGCCGAACAGCGCCTGGCGCAGGGCGACCGCACCGGGCTCGGGCCGGTTGGCGGCGTAGTCGGTATCGAGCAGCACATAGGAGCCGGGCTGCACCTCGGTGTACACACCCGAGTCGCTCTCGAAGGGGTAGGTGCCGGTGCCGCCGCCGGTGACGGTGGCGCAGGTGATGCCCTCCGCGGCCAGCAAGGCGATGGTGCGGCGCAGTTGTACCGTGGCGGCGGCGACCGCGGCCGCACGTTCGGCCGGATCGCGCAGGTGCTGGGCCGTCCCGCGGAAGGCATGGATGCCGCCGAAACGCAGTTGCGGCCCGGCCGCCACGATGGCGCGCGCCACGGCCAAGGCCTGTGCATCCGACACCACACCGCAGCGGCCATGGCCGATGTCGACCTCCAGCAGCACCTCGACCGTGCTGCCTTCGGCGCGCGCGGCCGCGGCCAGCTGGGCCACCGGCACCGGGTCGTCGGCGCAGACGGCCAGCCGGATGCGCCGCGCCAGCCGCGCCGCGCGCCGCACCTTGGCCTCGCCGACGATCTGGTTGGTGACGAGGATGTCGTCCACCCCCGCGTCGGCGAAGGCCTCGGCCTCGCTGGTCTTCTGGCAGCAGATGCCGTGGGCCCCCGCGGCGAGCTGCCGCCGGGCGATGGCCGGTGTCTTGTGTGCCTTGGCATGCGGCCGCACCCGCAGGCCGGCGGCGGCGATGCGGGTGTGGACCCGGGCCAGGTTGTGCTCGAACGCGTCGAGGTCGACCAGCAGCGCCGGGGTGTCGATGTCGGCCAGCCGCGCACCGGCGGCGGCCGGCGCATCGACTATCCGGCGGGTGCTGGAGAGGTCCGCCTGCGTCATGCCGCGAGGCGCAAACCCTGGCCCGCGAGGTGGATGGCCGGGTGGGTCGAGAAATGCGCCATGGTGGCCTGCACACCGCTGCCGGCGAGCTTGACGCCCGCGAGCTTGAGGCCCATCTCGACGCCGGCCACCATGGCCACCAGCGTCAGGTCGTTGCTATCGCCCAGGTGGCCCATGCGGAACATACGCCCCTTGACCTTGCCCAGGCCGGTACCCAGCGACAGGTCGAAGCGTTCGTGGATCAGCTTGCGCAGCGCGTCGGCGTCCACGCCCTCGGGCGTGATCACCCCGGTGAGCACCGGCGAGTACAGGGCCGGGTCGGCGCACTGGATCGGCAGGCCCCAGGCGGTGACAGCGGCGCGCACGCCGGTACCCCAGCGCTGGTGGCGCGCGAACACGTTGCCCAGGCCCTCGGCCAGCAGCATCTCGAGCGCCTCGGACAGGCCGTACATCAGGTTGGTGTTGGGGGTGTAGGGGAAATAGCCGTCCTTGTTCATCTCGACCATCTCGTCCCAGGCCCAGAAGGAGCGCGGCAGCTTCGCCGTCTTCATGGCCTCCAGCGCCCGCGGCGACAGGGCGTTGAAACTCATGCCGGGCGGCAGCATCAGCCCTTTCTGCGAACCGCTGACGGTGACGTCCACACCCCATTCGTCATGGCGGAAGTCGGCGCTGGCCAGGCCGGAGATGGTGTCGACCATCAGCAGCGCGGGGTGGCCCGCGGCGTCGATGGCCTGGCGCACCGCGGCGATGTCGGAGGTGACGCCGGTGGAGGTCTCGTTGTGCACCACACATACGGCCTTGATCCTGCGCTCGGTGTCCTGGCGCAGCCGGGCCTCGATGCGGCCGGCCTGCACGCCCTGGCGCCAGCCGGCGGCCTGGGGCAGGTGCGCGTCGCTGCCATCGTAGGCCAGCACCTCGGGCAGGATGCCCAGGCGGATGGCCAGCTTGTTCCACAGCGCGGCGAACTGGCCGGTCTCGAACATCAGCACCTGGTCGCCGGGGCTCAGCGTGTTGGTCAGGGCCGCTTCCCAGGCGCCGGTGCCCGACGCCGGGTAGATGACGACCGGGTGCTTCGTCTTGAAGATCTTGCCGATGTCGCCCAGCACCTTGCGGCCCAGCACACCGAACTCCGGACCACGGTGGTCGATGGTGGGCAGACTCATGGCCCGCAGGATGCGGTCGGGCACCGGGCTCGGGCCCGGGATCTGCAGGAAATGGCGGCCGGTGGGATGGAAGTCGAGTTGCAGCATGGTGGATGTCCTCAGGAGTCTCTATTTTTGCATGCAAAAAACAAAAGTACGTGCTAGTTTACCCTGTAGGCTCCGACCATGGCATAAAATGCATGCAATAGATAGTCAGGAAAATGCATGGCCGACATACTCGAAATTCCGCGGCTGGCGCTGCATGAGCAGGTGGCATCGCGGTTGCGCAGCATGGTGGTGGAAGGACAGATCGCACCGGGCGCCAAGCTCAACGAACGCGAGCTGAGCGAACAGTTGCGTGTGTCGCGCACGCCGCTGCGCGAGGCCATCAAACTGCTGGCGGCCGAGGGCCTGGTCGACCTGCTGCCCAACCGCGGCGCCGTCGCCGCGCGGCTGGACGAAGACGACGTGCTGGCCACCTTCGAGGTGCTGGCGGCGCTGGAGGGCCTGTCGGGCGAACTGGCCGCGCAGCGTATCACCGAGCCCGAGCTGGACGAGATCCGCGCCCTGCACTACGAGATGATGGCCTGCTTCGCGCGCCGCAACCTGCCGGGCTACTACCAGCTCAATGCGCGTATCCATGCCGCCATCAACCAGGCGGCGAAGAACCCGGTGCTGGCGACGACCTACCGCAGCGTGAACGCACGTGCGCACCCGATGCGTTTCCACACCAACCACGACGAGCAGAAGTGGAAACGCGCGGTGGCCGAGCACGGGCAGATGCTGGAGGCATTGGCTGCGCACGATGCAGCGGGTTTGCGTACGCTGTTGGTGGCGCATCTGCATTCCAAGCGGGATACGGTGATCGAGTTGATGCGGCAAGGGTTGTTCTATCCGGCTTCTGCTTGAGGGTCTACGGGCGGGGGTTTGCCTTGGGTACCCGGTTTCCTTCTTGCGCGCCGACGTGGAAGGCCCTTCGGGCTTCCCTGCGCTGCTCGTGCCGGAGGGGGTACCGCTCAAACTCGCTTCGCTCAGACAATCGCGGTCCCTGATCCCTCCGGCCCTGTGCTGCTCGGCTTCCCCTCAACGGCGCGAAAAAAGGAAACCGGGTACCAACGACAAACGGTCCGGGTCGAATTGAAGGCCGTGTGATCGAATGGCCCCATGGGATGCCCGCTCCCTACGGCGGCTATTTTTAAGACGCAGGTACGCACCACCCCCTGTTTGTCTTTGGGCTTCGGCTCCCGGAATCCGGGCCGTTGAGGGGAAGCCGAGCACCGTAGCGGCAGGCGGATCAGGGCTCGCGATTGTCTGAGCGAAGCGAGTTCGAGCGAGACCCCGCCTGCCGCGGAGGCGCGCAGGGAAGCCCGGAGGGCCTTTCACGTCGGCCCGGATTCCGGGAGCCGAAGCCCAAAGACAAACCCCCACCACCCAAAACGCAATCGCCCCGCGCCAGGCAGGAAACCGGCTCCTTAACTAGCGTCAGCCACCGGCGCAGACACACCCCGCACCCGCCGCAACCCAGCTGCCACCAGCGGCCACACCAGCAGCAGCAGCGCCAGGGTGACGATGGTCCCCGACAGCCCGTTGTGCCAGAACACCCCCAGGCTGCCGCCGCTGCCCAGCATGCTCTGGCGGAAGGCGTTCTCCATGCGGTCGCCCAGCACCAGGGCCAGCACCAGCGGCGCCAGCGGGTAGTCCAGCTTCTTGAACACATAACCCACCACGCCGAACAACAGCATCATCCAGATGTCGGAGCCGGAACTGTGCACGGTATAGGCCCCCACGGCGCAGACCATGAGGATCATCGGCGCGACGATGGAGAACGGAATACGCAGGATGGCCGCGAACAGCGGCACGGTGGACAGCACGATCAGCAGGCCGGCCAGGTTGCCCAGGTACATGCTGGCGATCAGGCTCCAGACGAACTCCTTCTGCTCGGTGAACATCAGCGGGCCGGGCTGCAGGCCCCAGATCATCAGGCCGCCGAGCAGCACCGCGGCGGTGGCGGAGCCGGGAATGCCCAGCGCCAGCATGGGCAGCAGCGCCGAGGTGCCGGCGGCGTGGGCAGCGGTCTCGGGCGCCAGCACGCCTTCGGGGTTGCCGGTGCCGAAACTCGCGCTGTTGCGCGAGAACTTCTTCGCCAGGCCGTAGCCCATGAAGCTGGCGGCAATGGCACCGCCGGGCGTGACACCCATCCACACCCCCACCGCACAGGAACGCAGCATGGTGGCCCAGTAGCGCGGCAGGCCGGCCCAGGTGGTGAACACCACCTTGAGGTCGATCTTCGCCTTCTTGCCCTTGAAGGACAGGCCCTCCTCGATGGTGACCAGGATTTCGCTGATGCCGAACAGGCCGATGACAACCACCAGGAAATCGAACCCGCGCAGCAACTCGGTGGAGCCGAAGGTCATGCGCAGGTCGCCCGAAATCGTGTCCATGCCCACCGCGGCCAGCAGCAGGCCGATGCCCATGGAGGCGACGATCTTGGGCTTGGACTCCTTGCCCATGCCGATGAAGCTGCAGAAGGTGAGGAAGAACACCGCGAAGAATTCCGGTGGCCCGAACCGCAGCGCGAACGCCGCCACCAGCGGCGCCAGGAAGGTGATGAGCAGCACGCCGGCGATGGCCCCGACGAAGGAGCCGGTGAAGGCCATGGTGAGCGCCTCGCCGGCCCGGCCCTTCTGGGCCATGGGGTAGCCGTCGAAGGTGGTGGCGACCGACCAGGCTTCGCCCGGGATGTTGAACAGCACCGAGGTGATGGCCCCGCCGAACAGGGCGCCCCAGTACAGGCAGCTGAGCAGGATGATGGCCGAGGTGGGCGGCATGCCAAAGGTCAGCGGCAGCAGGATCGCCACGCCGTTGGGACCGCCCAACCCGGGCAGCACGCCGACGACGATGCCGAGCAGGATACCCAGCAGCATCAGCGCCGAGTTGTGCCAGGAGAGCACGACACCGAAGCCGTGCAGCAGTGAACCGAGATCTTCCATGTCGACGGCCTGTTTAGAGAAATCCCAGCCAGGCTTCCAGCGGCCCCTTGGGCAGGGGCACCTTGAACTGGCTCTCGAACACGAAGAACATCACCACGTTGGCGAGCACGCCGGTGGCCACGGCTTTCCACCAGACATAACGCCCGGCGAAGACCATGAAGGCGGCGATGAACAGCGCCGAGGCCACATAGATGCCCAGCACACCGATGAGCCCGACATAGACCGTGAGCGGCACCAGCACCTGGGCCACCGACTTCAGCTGCGTCCAGGTGGCGAACAGCGCGTCCTGGCCTTCGCGCCAGGCCTGCCAGGCGACGGCCAGCGCCGAGAAACCGACGGCCAGGCCCACCCGCAGGGGGAAATAACCCGCCCGCGGGCCCGAGTCGTCCCAGCCGGCGCCGATACGCAGGTTGTCCCACACCACCAGCGCGGCCAGCACGAGCAGGAGGGTGGCCACGGCGATCTCGACATGGCGGCGCGACGGGCCCGTGGCGCCGGCCTGCGGCGCTGCCTCGCCTACGGCGTGGGCCTCAGGGTCGACCACGTCCATGTCAGTTCTTCACCGCGGCCAGGAAGCCCGCGGTCTTCATGATTTCCAGGTGCCGCACCTCGTCCTTGCCGAGGAAATCGGTGAATGCCGTGCCGGTCCTGAAGTCGGGCTTGAGGGCGTTCTTTTCGAGGTACTCCTTCCACTCGGCAGTCTCGATCAGCTTCTTGAACATGTCGGTGTAGAACTTGGTCTGGTCGGCCGTGACGCCGCCGGGCAGGAAGAAGCCGCGCAGCATGGTGTACTGCACGTCCAGGCCCTTTTCCTTGCAGGTGGGGATGTCGCTCCAGCCCAGCTTGTCGGTCACCTTCGGGCCAGCGGGGATGCGCACCGTGTCGAACAGGCACAGCGCACGCACCTGGCCGGCGCGCCACTGGGCGATGGACTCGCTAGGGTTGTTGGTGTTGGAGTCGATGTGCTTGCCCACCAGCTGGGTGCTGGCCTCGCCGCCGCCGGTGTAGGGGATGTAGGTGAACTTGACGCCGGCCACATGCTCCATGTTGGCGGTGATGACCTGGTCCTCGCGCTTGGAACTGGTGCCACCCATCTTGAACTTGCCGGGCTCCTTCTTGACGGCGGCGATGTAGTCGGCCGGGGCCTGGTACGGCGTCTCGGCATTGACCCAGAGCACGAACTCGTCCTGCGCCACCATGGCGACCGGCGTCAGGTCGCGCCAGTTGAAAGGCACCGTGGTGGCCAGCGGCACGGTGAAGATGCCGGTGGAGGCGACCAGCAGCTTGTGGGGGTCCTTGGGCGCACTCTTGACGTCCAGCAGGCCTTCGGCCCCCGACGCGCCGGCCCGGTTCTGGATGACGACCGGCGTCTTGATCAGGCCGTACTTGGTGATGATGGCCTGCATGACCCGCGCCATCTGGTCGGACGCGCCGCCCGGCGAGAAGGGCACGATCACTTCGACCGCCTTGGTCGGCTGCCAGTCGGCGCGGGCGGCGCCCGGCAGGGCGGCCAGCACGAGGGCGGAAGCAGCCAGCGCGGCCGCGAGCTTGGATGTCGTCTGCATGGTCTTGTCTCCTGCGGGTCGGCTGGCGGAGGCCGCCGCCCGCTGTTGTGGGAATATGGACGCAGCCGTAGTTTTGCATGCAAAGACGTTCGCGGTACGCTGGATTTCCCTATATATCGCGCCAAACGACCTGGGTTTAAATTGCATGCAAAATTCAAATAGGGTCGACGGAGCCTCCGGCCGGCCCCCACCCAGGCGCCCCACCCATGCAGATCGACCCTCCCCAACGCCTGCAGCCGGCCGGCACCGTGCTGCCGCCCAACGACGTGACCGAAGCGCTGGAGCGCCGGTTGCGCGCCAACACCCAGGGTGAACTGCTGTTCGACGCCGCCTCGCGCGGGCGCTACGCCACCGATGCCTCGATCTACCAGATCATGCCGGTGGGGGTGCTGGTGCCGAAGACACAGGACGACATCACCACCGCCCTGGACATCGCGCGTGAACTGAAGGTGCCGGTGCTGCCACGCGGCGGCGGCACCAGCCAGTGCGGCCAGACCACCGGCGCCGCGCTGGTGCTGGACAACTCGAAATACTTCCGCAAGCTGATGTCGGTGGACCCCGTCGCCCGTACCGCGGTGGTCGAACCCGGCATGGTGCTCGACGAACTCAACGCGCAGCTGAAAAAATACGGCCTGTGGTTTCCGGTGGATGTGTCGACCAGCGCGCAGGCCACCCTGGGCGGCATGGCGGGCAACAACTCCTGCGGCTCGCGCTCCATCGCCTACGGCAACATGGTGCACAACGTGCTGGGCGCCAGCGCCTGGCTGTCCGACGGCGCGCTGGTGGACTTCGGGCCGGTGCAGGGCTTGAGCGGCCGGGCGGCGCAGATCGCGGATTTCGTGCGGCAACTGGCCGAGCAGCACCGCGGCGACATCGAGGCGAACTGGCCCAAGGTGCTGCGCCGGGTGGCGGGCTACAACCTGGACATCTTCCACAGCCAGAGCGAGAAGCCCTACACGGCCGACGGCAGCGTCAACCTGGCGCACCTGCTGGTGGGCTCCGAGGGCACGCTGGCCTATACCAAAAGCCTGACACTCAAACTCTCGCTGCTGCCCCGGGCCAAGGCGCTGGGCATCGTCAACTTCCCGACCTTCCGCGCGGCCATGGCGGCGGCGCAGCACATCGTCAAGCTGGGGCCGGTGGCGGTGGAGCTGGTGGACCGCACCATGATCGAGCTGGCCCTGGCCAACCCGGCTTTCCGCCCCACGGTGGAGACGGCGCTGATCGGCAAGCCCGCGGCCATCCTGCTGGTGGAATTCAGCGGCGAGGAAAAAGCCCCCCTGCTGCAACAGCTGGCCCGGCTGGTGGAGCTGATGGGCGACCTCGGCCTGCCCGGCAGCGTGGTGGAGATGCCCGACGATGCGCGGCAGAAGAACCTGTGGGAGGTGCGCAAGGCCGGCCTCAACATCATGATGAGCCTCAAGGGCGACGGCAAGCCGGTGAGTTTCATCGAGGACTGTGCCGTTCCGCTGGAGCACCTGGCCGACTACACCGACGCGCTGACCGAGGTGTTCGCGCGCCACGGCACCCGCGGCACCTGGTACGCGCATGCCTCGGTCGGCACGCTGCATGTGCGGCCCATCCTGGACATGCGGGTGGACGGCGGCGCCAAGATGCGGGCCATCGCTGACGAGGCCGCGGCGCTGGTGCGCCAGTACAAGGGCGCCTACAGCGGTGAGCATGGCGACGGGCTGTGCCGCGGCGAATGGATCGCGTGGCAGTTCGGCCCGGCGCTCAACGAGGCTTTCCGCAGCATCAAGAACCACCTGGACCCGGTGGGGCTGTTCAACCCCGGCAAGATCATCGATCCGCCGAAGATGGACGACGGCGCGCTGCTGCGTTTTCCGCCACCCGGCAGCCCGCGCCCCTACCGCCGCATCGAACTCAAGCCGGTGCTGGACTGGTCGGCCTGGAACGTGGATGCCGACCCGGTGACCGAAGTGGCCACCGCGCCGGGCACCGGCGGCGACAGCACCGGCGGCCTGGCCAAGGCGGTGGAGATGTGCAACAACAACGGGCACTGCCGCAAGTTCGACGCCGGCACCATGTGCCCCAGCTACCGCGTGACCCGCGACGAGCAGCACCTGACACGCGGCCGCGCCAACACCCTGCGCCTGGCCCTGTCGGGCCAGCTCGGCCCCGACGCCTTCACCAGCGATGCCCTGCACCAGACCATGGACCTGTGCGTGAGCTGCAAGGGTTGCCGGCGCGACTGCCCGACCGGGGTGGACATGGCCAAGATGAAGGTCGAGTTCCTCGACCACTACAAACGCAAGCACGGCCACACCGCCCGGGACTGGCTGGTGGCGCGGCTGCCCGATTACGCGGCCACCGCCAGCCGTTTTGCCTGGCTGATGAACCTGCGCAACACGGTACCGGGGGCCGCCTGGCTGGGTGAAAAATGGCTGGGCCTGTCGGCGAAACGTTCGCTGCCGGCCTGGCGCAGCGACACCTTCTGGCGCACCCACGACGCATCCCTGTTCGTCGGCCGTGACGAACTGCTGGCGGCGGCCGATGCCGGCCGCAAGGTGGCCGTGCTGTTCGTCGATACCTTCAACGGCAATTTCGAGAGCGAGAACGCACGCGCCGCCGCCCGGGTGCTGCACGCCGCGGGCTACCTGCTGCACACGGTCGAGAAGGCCGGCGGTGGCCAGCACTGCTGTGGCCGCACCTACCTGGCGACCGGCATGGTGGACCAGGCGAAGGAAAAAGCCGGCGCACTCGTCGCCGCCCTGCTGCCCCTGGCCGAGGCCGGCATCGCCATCGTCGGGCTGGAGCCTTCCTGCCTGCTGACGCTGCGCGACGAAACGCTGGTGATGGGCCTGGGCGCCGGCGCCGAAACGGTCGCGTCACAGGCGCTGCTGTTCGAGGAGTTCATCGCGCGGGAGGCCCGGGCCGGCCGCTTCGCACTGGACCTCAGGCCTGCCGGCCAGCCGATACTGCTGCACGGCCACTGCCACCAGAAGGCGTTCGATGCGGTGACCCCCGTCATGGAGGTGCTCCGGCTGATCCCGGAGGCCCAACCGGAACTGATCGACAGTTCCTGCTGCGGCATGGCCGGCAGCTTCGGCTACGAGGCCGCGCACTACGAGGTGTCGATGCGGATGGCCGAGGCCAGCCTGCTGCCCAAGGTGCGCCTGCACCCCGAGGCCATCGTGGTGGCCGACGGCACCAGTTGCCGCCACCAGATAGCCGACGGTGCGCAGCGCGAGGCGGTGCACGTGGCACGCCTGCTCGACAGCCTGCGGGTGGCGAAGACCTGATCCCTGCCCGACAACAACACGATGGAGACAGAACAATGAAAAGACCCACCACATCCGCTCCCGCCCTGAAGCCGACGCTGGCACTCACCCTGGCGCTGGGCTGTGCCGCCCTGGCGTCCTCCGCCTGGGCGGCGACAACCTCGGTGCAGGACCCCCGGCTGCAGCCGCCCGCGAAGGAACAGGCCTGCCGCAGCCTGCAGCTGGCCGCCACCGGCGGACCCACGCTACGCGACCCCCAGACGCTGGCGGTGCGCTGGCTGGGCTACTCGACCTTCGAGCTGGTCTATGGCCACAAGATCATCCTGCTGGACAACTACTACGACCGCGGGCCGCGTTACCGCGACCTGGGTTTCAACGTGAAGGACGTGCAGCGCGCCGACCTGATCCTGGTCGGCCACGCGCACCATGACCACATGTCCGATACCGCGCAGACCGCCATCCAGACCGGTGCACCGGTGGTCGCAGCGCCGGTCTCCATCGAAAAGCTGGCCTCCGAAAACGTCGCGCCGGCGCAGCTGCGCCAGGTCACCGGCACGGGCGGCGAGTTGCTGAAGTTCGACGGCTTCACGGTGCAGCCCATCCTGGGCCGCCACGGCGAGCCCAGCCAGCCCTATGTGAAGAAGTTCGCCGCCGTCTATGCCGAGGCGGTACCACGCAGCGCGGCCGATGCGGCGGCCGAAAAAATCATCCACGACAAGGGCTCCGACGACAAGCGGGTGGTGGCCGAAGGCACCATCGCCTACGTCATCACCTTCGACAGCGGCTTCCGCCTGGCGTACCGCGACTCCGGCGGTGCCATGACCTCCTACGAAAAGGAGGCGCTGCAGAAGATCGGCCCGGTGGATGTGCTGATCGGCGCCATCGCCGCCAGCACCATCGCCGAGGCCAACGCCGAGGTCCTGCTGCCCATGGTGCGCACCTACCGGCCGGCGGTCTACATCCCGGCGCACCACGAGGAGGGGGTGGGCAACACCATAGACCGCGCGACCGAGCCGATGTTCCAGTACATCAAGAACGAGTTCCCGAAGACGGTGACGGTGTCCAAGGAGTTCCGCGAGCCGACCTGCTTCGACACGCGTTTCAACATCCAGAAGCACAACCTGCCGGGCAGCCGGGTGGCGGCGAAATGAAGGCACCCACACTGCGCACCCTGCCGCGTGCCCTGGGCCTTGCCCTCGCCACCCTGCTCACCCTCGCGGGCGCCCAGGCCCAGGCGGCGGCCGACCCCGCGCTGGTCGCGGCGCGGCAGAAGATCTTCGGTGTCGAGAACGTGGACGCGGCCACCGGCGCGCTGCCGCATGACCGGGTGCTGTTCTCCTGGCTCACCAACTCCACCTTCGCGGCCTCGTTCGCCGGCCGGGTGGTGTTCCTCGACACCTTCGTGACGCGGCTGGAGACCGACGACAAGGGCCGCACGCCCTTTGTCATCCAGGACCTGGTGGACCTGCAGCCCGAGGCCATCCTGCTGGGCCACGGCCACTACGACCATGCCGACAACGCGGCCTACATCGCGGCGCGCACCGGCGCGGCCATCTATGCCACGGCCGAGAACTGCGGGGTGATGCAGTCGGACTTCGCCCGGCAGAAGGCCGACCCCGCCATCCAGGGCAATCCGTCGACGCGCTTCGCACCCAACGCCCAGGTGGTCTGCCACCAGGTCACCACGGCCGGCTCGGCGCCGGCCACGCAGGTGGTGCGTATCCCGGTGCTGGAGCCGACGGCCTGTGTCATCGCCTTTCGCCACATGCATTCGGTGGAGGTTCCGGCCGACCGCGACTTTCCACCCACGCCGGTGAAGATCCTGATCGACCCGCGTGACGCGGTGCTGTTCCCGCCGCGCACCAGCCTGACGCCGGCCAAGGGTGCGGCCGCGCAGCCGGGCCAGATGGACCTGAGCACCCACGGCGACCGCGGCCCGGGCGACGCCGCGCCGCTGTTCTTCGACTTCGTGATGCGCGGCGGCAGCAACCTCACCATCGCCTGGCACAACAGCGCCGGCGCGCTCAAGGAGGGCAAGGGCCAGGGCTGGAACGGCAATGCCGAAGATGGCAAACGTATAGACGCGCTGCTGCGCCGCCTGCCCTATACCGACGTGCAGATGGGCACGGCGTCGACCGCCAACTTCACCAACAACGGCCTGCGCGACCTGATCCAGTACCAGGACGCCCTCAAGCCCCGCATCTTCGTGCCCAACCACCTGACCACCGGCTCGCAAACCCGCGAGGCCTCGTCGCTGGCGGTGTTCGCGGGATACCGCAACCAGCTGGAGCTGATGGGTCGGCCGCGCAGCGAATGGCCGCAGATGCGCTGGCTGATCGACCCGGTCGACTACGGCGTGCCCTTCGGCTTCAGCACCACGGCCTCGGCCTGGGCGCGGCCCGGCAAGAAAGCGCGCATCGACTCGTTCTGCCAATAATGGCGTCCCCTTTGACGGAGACACCATGAGAATTTCCCCCGCCGTTCCCGGCACCCGCCCTGAGCTGGCCGAACTCGAAGCCACCATCGTGCAGAAACGCGGCCGCGTGTCGCCGCTCTACCAGGTGCTGCTGACCAGCCCGCCCATGGCCCACGGCTGGGAACAGATGCTGACCGCCGTGCGCCGGCATAGCAGCCTGCCCGACGTGGCCCGCGAAATGGTCATCCTGCGGGTGGCGGTGCTCAACCGTGCCCGCTACGAATACGAGTCGCACCTGCCGATCGCGCTGAAGGCCGGTGCCACGCAGGCCGCGCTGGACGCGGTGGGCGACGCCGGCCGCATCGGCCCCGGGCTGGACGAGGCGACCCAGGCGCTGATCGAGCTGACCGATGCCATGACCCGCGACATCGAGGTGCCCGACGCGCTGTTCGAGCGCGTGCGCCAGCACTACGACGAACGCCAGATCGTGGATGCCGGCGTGACCATCGGCGCCTACAACATGGTGTCGCGTTTCCTGGTGGCGATGCAGGTCTCGCACTAGCCTCCCGGAGCAGCAGGCTGATCGCGGACATGGCCGGCGGGCAGGCCATGCTTTTTACGGATAACTGCCATCGGTAAAAAGCAGGCCGCCACGCCGCCGGCCCGGCCGAAAATGCCGGGTCCGTCTTTCTACCGGTTCGACCATGCGCACGCCTGCCTCTCCCGATGATTTTTCCTACACCCCCGCCGGCCGGCTGCAAGGCCGTGTCGTCTTCGTGAGCGGCGCCGGCTCGGTCGGGCCGGGCTGGGGCAATGGCCGCGCCATCGCGGTGCGCTTCGCCGAGGAAGGCGCCCATGTCTTCGGTGTGGACCGCGAGCTGGCACGTATGGCCGAAACCTCCGAACGCATCGCCGCCGCCAGCGGTGTGCTGGAAACCGCCGAATGCGACGCGACCAGCAGCGCCTCGGTGGCCGCGGCGGTGACCCGCTGCATTGAACGTTTCGGCCGCATCGACGTGCTGGTGAACAACGTGGGCGGCTCGGCCAAGGGCGGCCCGGTGGAGATGGCCGAGGAGGTATGGGACGCCCAGGTGGACCACAACCTGAAAAGTGTCTTCCTCACCTGCAAACACGTGCTGCCGCACATGAGCGCCCAGGGCTCGGGCAACATCGTCAACATCGCCTCCACCTCGGGCATCCGTTTCACCGGCTCGGCCCAGGTCGGTTATGCCGCAACCAAGGCCGGGGTCATCCAGCTGTCGCGGGTGCTGGCGGTGCAGTACGCGCCGCAGAACATCCGCGTCAACAGCGTGGTGCCGGGCCAGCTGCACACCCCCATGGTCGAGGTGCGCCTGGCCGGCCAGCGCGCCGGCGGCGATGTGGACAAGCTGCTGGAGCAGCGCCAGTCGCGTATTCCGCTGCCCTTCATGGGCGACGGGCGTGACACGGCGGCCGCGGCGCTGTTCCTGGCCTCGGACGAATCGCGCTTCGTCACCGGCACCGAGATCGTGGTGGACGGCGGCATGACCGTGCGCTGCGGCTGAACCGCTCGCCCGTTACCGAAAAAATAAAAGGAGACAAACGCATGCGCACCCACCACCATCCGGCACGCCGGAACCCCCTGGCCCGGTTCGCTCGACTGGCCGGCGCGATGGCGGCCGCCACGGCCTTCATCTGCGCGCCCGCGGCCCATGCGCAGGACGCGGCCTACCCCAACAAACCCATCCGCCTGGTCGTGCCCTTCGCGGCGGGCGGGCCCAACGACGCGCTGGCACGGGTGCTGGGGCAGAAGCTGGGCGAACGCTGGGGCCAGCCGGTGGTGGTCGACAACAAGGCCGGTGCGGGCGGCAGCATCGGCGCCGAATTCGTGGCCAAGGCGCCGGCCGACGGCTACACCTTGCTGCTGTCGACCACCGGCGTGGTGGCCATCAACCCGAGCCTGAGCCCGGTGCATTTCGACACGGTGAAGGACTTCGCACCGATCGCACTGGCCGCCACCATCCCGAGCCTGCTGGTGGTGCCGCCGTCGCTCAACGTCAAGACCGCCCGGGAATTCATCGCGCTGGCCAAGACCCAGCCCGGCAAGATGAACTTCGGCAGTTCCGGTCCCGGCAGTGCCAGCCACCTGGCCATGGCCCTGTTCGACAAGGCTGCCGGCATCGAGCTGCAGCACGTGCCCTACAAGGGCGCGGCGCCGGCCGTCACCGACCTGCTGGGCGGCAATGTGCAGGCCATGCTGATCGGCGTGTCCACCGTGCTGCCCTACGTCAACGCCGGCAAGCTGGTGCCGCTGGGCGTGTCGAGCCTGAAGCCTTCGCCCCTGGTGCCCAGCGTGCCGACCATCGCCGAAGCCGCCGGCCTGCCGAAGTTCGAGGTCAGCAACTGGCTTGGGGTGTTCGCGCCCACGGGCACGCCGCCGGCCACCGTGAACAGGCTCAATACCGAGATCAACACGATCATGCAGCAGCCCGAGACCTGGCAGAGCCTGTCCAGGGACGGCTTCGAGCCGGTGGCGGCCAATACGCCGGCCCAGTTCGGCAGCTACGTGAAGGCCGAGATCGCCAAGTGGTCGAAGCTGGTCAAGGATGCCCACATCACCGCGAACTGAGCACCTTATGCAGGCCCCCAAGAGCAACACACCGACGATCGCGGAAACACTGGCGGGATGCGTGACCGGCACCCGGCTGGATGACCTGCCGCCCCTGGCGCTCGAACGCGCCAAGATGAGCATGGCCAGCACCATCTCCAGTGCCGCCATGGGGCTGGACATCGGCTCCACCCGCATCATCCGCGAACTGGAGATAGAACAGGGCGGCCCGCCCCAGGCCACCGTCTGGTTCGACGGCGCGCGGCTGCCCGTCACCGGTGCGGCGCGCGCCAACGCGCTGGCCAGCGATGCCGCGGCCTCGGACGACAGCGACCTGCGCAACATCGCACACATCGGCACCATCGTGTCGGCCACCGCGCTCGCCATGGCCGAGCGCCTGGACCGCAGCGGGCGCGAGGTGCTGGGCGCCATGGTGCTGGGTTACGAGGTCGCCGGCCGCATCGACGAGGCGCTGACACCCGGGCGTACGCAAAAGGGCCTGCACAGCAGCATTTCCACCATCTTCGGTGGCGCCGTCGCCGCGGGCACGCTGCTGCGGCTGGACCCGGCGCGGATGGCCCAGGCCATCGCCATCTCGGCCAGCTCCATCGGCGGGCTGGCGACCGCGGCCGACACCAGCTGGTCGCGGGAATACCATGCCGGGCTGGCCGCCACGCTGGGTGTGCAGGCGGCGCTGGCGGCCCAGCGCGGATTCGTCGCCGAGGCCGCGATCCTGGAGACGCCGCGCGGCTTCTTCGCGTCCTTCGGCGGGCAGGCGCTGGACGAGGTGACGAAGGACTTCGGCCAGTCCTGGGACATCGTGACCAATATGGCGATCAAGCTGATGCCCGGCGGCCACCCCAACCATGCGGTGGCCGAGGCGGCCGCGCAGGCGGCCATCGCCGGCCAGGTGGACCCCTACGCGGTGGACCGGGTGATCGTGGGCGCGACGCAGCTGCGCGACCGGCGCAACGGCCCGACGCACCCGACCGACCTGATCGGCATCGCGCACAGCATGGTGTACATCGTGTCAGCGGCGATTGCCGACCGGGGTTTCAGCTGGGAGCACGCCACGGCCGAGAAGGTGGCCGATCCGCGTATCCGTGTACTGCTCGACAAGGTGGCCTACGACCCGGACACCGGCCCCCTGCCCGATCGTTTCACCCACCACCACGGCGGCACCGTGACCATCGTGATGAAGAACGGCCAGCGCTTCAGCCACACCTGCACCGCGCCGCGCGGCTCCGGCCCGCGCGGTGTGGAGTGGGCCGACGTCGATGCCAAGTACCGGCGCCTGGTGCCGCTGTCCGGCCTGGCCGGAGAGCGGATCGAGGAGAGCCTGCAGATGATCCACGGCCTCGACCAGCTCGCGTCGGTGCCGGCTTTTACCCGATTGCTGCTCCGTTGAGCAGCCCCACACAAGGATGTAGAACATGACGACTCTGGTCGTGGAAGAAGACCGGGTACTGCGCTTGGTGCAGGTGATCCTGGACCCGGCGACCCCGGCCGAACGCCTGGCCGCCTTCGCGGATTTCAATTCGACCGACCTGGCGGATTTCGACGGCTGGCTGGCCGACCTGCGCGCCCGGCTGCCAGGCCTGTACCCGGCTGCCGTGCGGCTGGTCAACAGCGACGCGGAATTCGCCGCCGCCCTGCCGGACGCCGATGCCGCCATCGTCGAGAGCCTGGAGGTCGGCCCGGCCCAACTGGCCCTGGCGCCGACGCTGGGGGTGGTGTTCAACTTCGGCACGGTGGCCGACAACGTCGATGCCGCGGCCTGCGCGGCGCGCGGCATTCCTGTACGCACCCTGCGCCGCCGCACCAACATCGCCATGGGCGAGCACACCCTGATGCTGGTGCTGGCCCTGGCGCGGCGCCTGCCGCTGATCAACGGACTCATTACCAAGGACCGGTTGTCGGCCGCGGGCTTCGCCCACCGGCCCTACGACAGCCGGCACACCGCCAGCGCCAACTTCGGGCGTATTCCCGACCTGCGTACGCTGCACGGCCTGACACTCGGCCTGCTGGGCTTCGGTGAAATCGCCCGTGAGGTGGCCGCCCTGGCGCATGCCTTCGGCATGCGGGTGCTCTACCACAAACGCGAACGGCTGGACCCGGCGCTGGAGCAGCAGCTGCACGTGGCGTACTGCGGCTTCGACGAATTGTTCGAACGCTCGGAATTCCTGAGTGTGCACGTGCCCTCTTCCGCCAAGACCAAAAGCCTGGTCAATGCGGCTGCGCTGGGGCGCATGCAGCCCGGTTCGTACCTGGTCAACACCTCACGTGCCGACATCGTCGACCACGATGCGCTGGTCGAGGCGCTGCGCTCGGGCCGCCTGGCCGGCGCCGGCTGCGATGTGCACTATGGCGAACCCACGCCCGCCGACGAACCGCTGCTGCAGTTCGGCCAGCGGGTGGTGCTCACCCCCCACATGGGCGGCGCTTCTCGGATGAACGGGCTGATGGACGCCGAGGCCATGCTGCTGGACATCCATGCGGCGCTGCAGGCGGGGCGCCAGAAGCGCGGCCAATAGGACACCCTGACCCCCAGGACCCTGGCCGGCAGTCCTGCCCGGCCCGGCCGCCGGCGGCTCAGGCGTGGGCCGCCAGGAATTTTTCCATCACCGCCACCAGGTGCTCCGGCGTCTCCAGCATCGGGTAGTGCCCTGCCCCTGGCAGCACCTCGATCGACGCATGCGGGTAGAGCGGCGGAAACACCGCACGCACCATGTCCTGGCTGACACCGCCGTCGTGTTCGCCGACCAGCACCCGCAGCGGGCTGGTGAGCTTGCCGGCCTCGGCGGAGAAGTCCTCCTTGAAAAAGGCCTGGAAGTAGTCGGCGGCCGCCACCGGGTCGGTGGTGGCGCGCTGGTGGGCCAGCACCTGCTCCACCAGCGCCGGGGTGCCGGGCCGGCCGCCCAGCGATGCACCGATGACACCGCGGGCCGCGCCGTCGTCCGTCGCAACCGCCTCGAAAACCGCGACCAGTTCCAGCGGCAGCTGAAGCGCGATGGCGGGCACCGGCGTGACACCCAGCACGGCGCTGACGCGTGCGGGCACGTTCATGGCCAGGCGCTGCGCTACCTTGCCGCCCATGGAATGGCCGACGACACCAAAACGTTGCCAGCCCAGCGTGTCGGCCAGGGCCAGGGCGTCGGCCGCCATCTCGTCCATGCCGTGAACACCCGCGACGCCGCGCGACGCACCGTAGCCGCGCCAGTCCAGGAAGGCGTAGGTGAAGGCCGCCGTATCCAGCAGGCCGTAGGTAGGCGCCCAGACGCCGTGGTCGCCGAACCAGCCGTGCAGCACCAGCACGTGGTGCGGTCCGGTGCCGCGCAGTTCGTAGCGGGTCGTGTCCATCGGGGTCTCCCTATTCCACCTTGATGTCGGCGGCCTTGATGACGGCCGCCCACTTCTTGCCTTCGTCACGGATCAGGTTGCCGAAGGATGCGGGGCTGGATGCCACCGCGTCGATGCTCTGCGCGGTGAGCTGCTCACGCACCTCGGGCAGGGCCAGTACCCGGGTGACTTCCTTGGCCAGCCGCTGCACCACCGCGGGCGGCGTGCCGCGCGGCGCGTTGAGGCCGAACCACAGGGCCGAATCGAAACCGGCCACATGCGCCTCGGCAAACGTGGGCACGTCGGGCAATGCGGCCAGCCGGCGGTGGCCGATGGTGCCCAGCGCCCTGAGCTTGCCGGCCTTGACGTGCGGGATGACGGTGGATGCGGGCGTGAACAACAGGTCCACCTGCCCGGCCAGCAGGTCGGTGACCGCCTGCGAGCTGCCCTTGTAGGGCACGTGCAGCAGCTGGACGCCCGCCTGCTGGTTGAACAGCTCGCCGTACAGGTGGGTGAAGGTGCCGTTGCCCGACGACGCGAAGGTCATCGCGCCCGGCTTCGCCTTGGCCGCGGCCACCAGCCCGGCCACGGTGGTGACGGGCGAGGACACCGAGGTGACCAGCAGGGCCGGTGCCTCGCCCACCACCATCACCGGCACCAGGTCCTTCACGAAATCGAAGGGCAGCTTGGGGAACAGGCTGGGGTTGATGACATTGGCCGTGGTGCTCAGCAGCAGCGTGTAGCCGTCGGGCCGGGCATGGGCCACCGCGTCGGCGGCGATGCTGCTACCGGCGCCGGGCCGGTTTTCCACCAGCACCGGCTGGCCCAGGGCCTCGCCGAGCTTGGGTGCGACGATACGCATCAGCAGGTCGCCGGTGGTGCCGGCCGGAAAACCCACGACCACCCGTACCGCCTGGTTCGGCCAGGCGGCCTGGGCACCTGCCGCTCCCGAACCCAGCGCGACCGCCGCGCCCATCGCCAGCACTGCCAGCCTGCGTAGAACATGCACCATGGTGTACCTCGTTTCGTCGTTGTGTTGATCGGACTCGGAATTCAGCGCGAGGCCAGCACGTTGGCCAGCAGGCTGGCGCCGTAGTGCTCGGCACCGGCGGCACTGTGGCGCGGTGCGGTGGCCAGGTAGAGCTTGACGGCCGCCACCGCCGCGGGGGGGAAGGACAGCAGCCGCTCCACCAGCGCGGCCAGCTTGCCGTCGAGCTCCGCGGCCGGCACCACGGTGCTGACCACACCGAACACCAGGGCGGCCTGCGCATCCATCTCCTCGGCCGACAGCACCAGGTAGCCCAGCGCCTTGGCCGGGATGCGGTCGATCAGCGGGGCCATGGCAATGCAGGGCGGAATACCGCGCTCCAGTTCGCGCAGGCGAAAGGTGACATCGCGGGCGGCGATGGTCATGTCGCACACGGCCGCCAGCACCAGGCCGATGCCCCAGGCCTTGCCGGAGACGACAGCGATGACCGGGTCCTTGCGGCGGCGGAAGGCGTCGTACAGGGCCATCATCGGGCCCGCGTCGTCGCGCAGCACGTCGAGCGCACTCACGTTGGAGCCGGGCGGCGGCGGCTGCATGTCGCGGCCCAGGCAGAAGTCGGGGCCGGCGGCGCGCAGCACCACCACCGGGCAGTCGTGCGCTGCGTCCAGCGCAGCGATCAGGTCCAGCGCCATGGCGTTGCTCAGGCGGTTGCCCTCGGCCGCGCGGTCGATGGTGATGGTGGTCACGCGGTCCTGCCGCGTGCTGTGGATGAAGCGGGTAGTAGTCATGGGGTTCAAAGCCGGTCGGCCATCCAGTCGCAGACCAGGCTCAGCGCCGGTTCGGGACGGTCGAGGTTGACGTGGGCGGCACCGCCCTCCTCCTCGGTGAAGATACGCAGCTGCTTGTGCTGCGAGCTGACGGCGGCCAGCAGCCGTTCAGCTTCCGACGGCGGTGCATGCCGGTCGTTGGCGCCGTGCACGATGAACAGGTCGCAGGTGATCTGTGCGGCCACCTTCTCCAGCCGGAAGTCCTCCAGCTTGTGGAAGGCGCTCTCCCAGTCGGGTTCGCCCAGGATACGCAGGATGGTCTTGCCCGTGGTGCCCAGCGGTGCATTGCCGCCCAGCTGCGTGGCGCCCTGGCCCGGCACGTAACCCACACGGCGCGCCATGCAGGCATGGGTATCGAACACCGCGCCCATGACGCCGCAGGCCTTGATGCGCTTCTCGAACGCCACCGCGCGCGGCGCGTAGTAACCGCCCCAGCTGGCGGCCACCATGCCGATGCGGTCCGCATCGACGCCCGGCTGCCGCACCAGCCAGTCCACGCAGGCGCTGACGGGTTTTTCGAAGTCGTGCCGCGCCACCATGCCGTGCAGGCGCAGGGCGGAGCCCTGGCCCGGGCCGTCGAAGGCCAGGGTGGTGATGCCGCGCCGTGCCAGCGACAGGGCGACGTAGAACATCTCTTCCTTGTTGGCGTCCAGCCCGTCGCACAGCAGCGCAGCCGGCGCCGGGCCCGTGACACCCATGGCGGGCACGATGTAGGCCGGGATCACCTGGTCACCGAACGGAATGTCGACCAGCTCGATCACCGGGTTACGCTGCGCCGCGAAGGTGGCGAAGGTGTCCAGGTGTTTGCCGTACATGGCGTGGGCCCGCGGGTCGTCCGGGTCCAGCAGGCCCTCGGCCCATTGGTAGTACACCGAAGCCCGCAGCGCGAAGTCGCTGGCGCTGACCTTGTGGCCGACGGCCAGGGCCTCCTGCGACGAGGTGTCGAGCTGCTGCGCCAGCGCCAGCCAGGTGCGGTGCCAGGCCTCCAGGTCGCCCGAAGGCTTGATCTGCGAAGCCTCGCGCAGCCGCGAGCAGGCCCAGTCGACCTCGCCGAACAGGCCACCGGCCGCGATGGAACGGAGGAAGGCCAGCGACCAGCGGTAGTTGTCGGGGAAATAGGAAAACATGGGTCTTGCCGGATGGAAGGGATAAAGGAAAAACTCAGTCGAAATACGAGCCCGACTTCGCCGCGACACGTTTCCACAGTGCACTCTCGCTGCGCAGGCGTTCGGTGATGGCTTCCGGCGCCAGTTGCTTGCCGGCCTCGTCCACCCCCAGGGTGGCGAGCCGCTGCTGCACCTCGGGCAGGGCCAGCACCGCAGCCAGCGCGCCGCGCAGCCGGGTGGCGATGGCCGGCGGCAGCCCGGCCGGCGCGAACAGGCCGAACCAGATGCTGGCGTCGTAACCCGGCACCGTCTGCGCCACCGGGGCAATGCCGGGAAACTCGGCCAGCGGTGCCTTGCCAGCGACCGCAAGCGCACGGAAGCGCCCGGCCTTGACCAGCGGCGCCACCTGCTGCGCCGCACCGGCCGACAGGTCGATGCGCCCGGCCGCCAGGTCGGTCTGCGCCTCGCCAATACCCTTGTAGAGCACCGTGGTGATGTCGAGGTCCGTCATCGACTTCAGCAGCTCGATGGTGAAAGACGTGGTGCTGCCGAAATTCAGCTTGCCCGGGTGCGCCTTGGCATAGGCCAGCATCTCCGGAAAAGAGTTGAACGGCGCCTGCAGGCTGGCCACCAGCAGCACCGGCGATTCACCCAGCACGGCCAGCGGCGTGAAGTCGTGCCCGATGTCGAAAGGCAGCTTGCGGAAATAACCGCTGTTGACGGTGTGGATGGAGCTGAGCACACCGATGGTGTAGCCGTCGGGTGTCGCCTTGGCGATCAGATCGGCACCGATGTTGCCGGCCGCGCCGCCGCGGTTGTCCACCACCACCGGCTGGCCCAGCTTTTCCGCCAGCTTGTCGGCCACGGCGCGCGCCACGCCGTCGTGGTTGCCTCCGGCGAAAGGCACGATGAGGCGGATCGGTTTTGCCGGGTAGGCGGCCTGCGCCCAGCTGCTGCCCGCCGCGGCGCACAGCAGCAGGACTGCCAGGGTACGTCTTGTGGTGCGCAGCATCGGTGCCATGTGTGTCTCCATCGGGTGCCGGGCCGGGTTCACAGCCGCGCGATGCCGGCCTTGTCCACCACCGCGCGCCAGCGCACGATGTCCTGCTCCACCATGGCCCGCATCTCGGCCGGGCTGCAGGGTGCGGCCTCGCTGCCGAGTCCGGCCAGGGTCTTCTGCAGCTCGGGTTCGGCCAGGGCCTTGCGGGTGTCGGTGTTGAGCAGTTGCACGGTGGCCTCGGGGGTGCCGGCGGGCGCCGCCAGTCCCAGCCAGGAACGCACCTCGAAACCCGGCACCGCAAGGGCCACCGGCGGCACGCCCGGCAGTCCCGGCCAGGGCTGGGCGCTGGTGACACCCAGCGCACGGATACGGCCCGACTTGAGGTGCGGCGAGGCCACGGTGATGGTGTCGGCCAGGATGTCCACGTCGCCCGCGATCACCGCCTGCACCGGCGCACCGCCGCCGCGGTAAGGCACGTGCAGCAGCTTGACACCCGCGCTGGCGCCCAGCAGCTCGCCCACCATGTGCTGGGTGGAGCCCACCCCGACCGAGGTGAAGGTGACCTTGCCGGGTTCCTGCTTTGCCATGGCGATCAGCTCGGCCAGCGTTTTCGCCGGATGCTCGGCCCGCACCGCCACCACGAAGGGAAAGGACGATACGGTGGAGATGAAGGCGAAGTCCTTCACCGGGTCGTAGGGCTGCGACTTGCTCAGGGCCGCTGACACGGTGTGCGCCCCGGTCAGCATGACCAGGTTGTAGCCATCGGGTTTGGCCTTGGCGACGAAGTTGGTGGCAATGGCACCACCCGCCCCGCTCTTGATGTCGATCACCACCGGCTGCTTGAGCTGGGCCTCCAGCCGCTGTCCGACCAGGCGGGCCACCACGTCGGCATTGCCGCCGGCACCGAAGCCATGGATGAGCTGGATGGCACGCGCGGGGTAGGCGTCCTGCGCGTGGGCCCCGGTGGGCAGCAGCGGCGCGATGGCGCAGGCGGCGAGTGTACGGCGGGTGATGGATGCCATGCGGTTCGTCTCTCTTTCTCTTTCTTGTGGGTACTGCGCTCAGGTCGCAGCGAAATGGTCCTGGAAGCCCTGCCATACCCCGTCGTAGTCGGGTTGCAGATGGGCCGCGGCCAGCGCATGCGCGGTAGGGCGGAACACATGGCGGCTTTCGAACATGAAGGCCAACGTGTCCTCGACGTGGTGCGGCGCCAGCGTGGCGGCGCTGGCCTTCTCGAAGGTGGCCGCATCAGGACCGTGCGGCAGCATGCAGTTGTGCAGGCTGATGCCGCCGGGCACAAAACCCTCGGCCTTGGCGTCGTATACGCCCTTGACCAGGCCCATCAGTTCACTCATCACATTGCGGTGGAACCAGGGCGGGCGGAAGGTGTCTTCCGCCACCAACCAGCGCGGCGGGAAGATGACGAAGTCGCAGTTGGCGGTGCCAGGGGTGTCGCCGGGCGAGGTCAGCACCGTGTAGATCGACGGGTCCGGGTGGTCGAAGCTGATGCTGCCGACCGCCATGAAACGCGCGAGGTCGTACTTGCAGGGTGCCAGGTTGCCGTGCCAGGCCACCACGTCCAGCGGCGAGTGCGACTGCTCGGCCTCCCACAGGTGGCCCAGGAACTTGTTGACCAGCCGCACCGGGCCTTGCGTATGCTCGTAGGCCGCCACCGGTGTGAGGAAGTCGCGCATGTTGGCCAGGCCGTTGGAGCCGATCGGCCCCAGCTCGGGCAGCTGGAAGGCATGCCCGTAGTTCTCGCAGACGTAGCCGCGCACCTCGCCGTCGGGCAGGTCGATGGCAAAACGGATGCCGCGCGGCAGCAGGCAGATTTCGCCCGGCGCCACCAGCAGGCGGCCGAGTTCGCTGCGCACCAGCAGCCGGCCGCTCTGCGGCACGATGAGCAGTTCACCATCGGAATCGACGAAGAAGCGCTGGCCCATGGAGCGGTTGGCGCGGTACACATGGGTCGCCACGCCGCTCTGCGTGGCGACGTCGCCGTTGCCCGCCACGGTGACCATGCCATCGACGAAGTCGGCAGGCTGCGTCGGCATGGGCCACGGGTTCCAGCGCAGGCGGTTGGCCGGCGTCTCGGCCTCGGTGAAGGGTGCGGCGCGCCACAGGCCGTCGTCGATGCGGACAAAGGGCTGGTGCATGGCTGCCGGCCGGGCGCGGTACATCCAGGTACGGCGGTTGTGGGCGCGTGGCGCGGTGAAGGCGTTGCCCGACAGCAGTTCGGCATACAGGCCGTGCGGCGCACGCTGCGGCGAGTTGCGGCCCTGCGGCAGGGCGCCGGCGCGGGCCTCGGTCTCGAACTGGTTGCCGAAGCCGCTCTGGTAGCGCAGGGTGTCTGCCGCGGGTGCAGCAGCAGCAGAGGGGTTTGCCGGGGTGGTTTCGTGTGCCATGGGATCTCCTTCGTGCGGCTTCATCTTCATGCGCCGGGCGCGTCGGCGCCATCCACGATTGCCCTGCACTCGCCAAAACCGATGCGCCGTTGACCGGGGGCCTCGCAGAAACCGCTCAGCACCAGTTCGTCGCCGTCTTCCAGGAAGGTGCGCTGCTCGCCCGAAGGCAGCAGCAGCGGCCGGCTGCCGCCGGCGGTGATCTCGAGCAGGCTGCCCAGGGCGTCATCGCCTGGGCCGGACACGGTCCCCGAGCCCAGCAGGTCGCCCACCTCCAGCGGGCTGCCGTTGCTGGTGTAGTGCGCCACCATCTGGGCGAAGGTCCAGTACAGGGTGGCGGTGTCGGAGCGCGACAGCCGGTGCGCGGCCAGGCCCTGCCGCGCCATCGATGCGCTGCGCAGCGCCGCCTCGATGTGGATATGGATGCCGCCCCCGGCCTGGTCGGCCGCGTCGAGCAGGTGCGGCAGCGGCGCGGGGTCGCCGGCCGGCCGGGCGAAGGCGGCCGTGTGGAAGGGCCGCAGGGCAGCGGCGGTGACCACCCAGGGCGACACGCTGGTGGCGAAACTCTTGGCCAGGAAGGGGCCCAGCGGCTGGTACTCCCAGGCTTGGATGTCGCGCGCCGACCAGTCGTTGAGCAGCGAATAACCGAAGATGTGGCCGCCCGCCTGACCCACCGGCACCGGCTGGCCGGCGCTGGAGGCGCGGCCAATGTACAGGCCCAGCTCCACCTCGTAGTCGAGCCGGCGCGCGGGAGCATAGACCGGTGCCACCTGGTCCAGCGCCTTGAGCTGGCCGCGCGGGCGGCGCACCGGCAGGCCGCTGGCCCGCACCGTGTTGGCCCGGCCGTTGTAGGCCACCGGCACGTACTTGTAGTTGGGCAGCAGCGGCGCATCGGGGCGGAACAGCCGGCCGGCGTTGGTGGCGTGGTGGACCGAGGCGAAGAAGTCGGTGAAGGCGCCGATGCGCACCGGGCGCAGCAGCTCGGCCCCGGCCAGGGGCAGCAGCGCGGCCGACAGCGCCTCACGGTGCGCCGTGTGGTCGGCGGCCAGCAAGGCCGACAGGGCGGCACGCAGGGCCGTGGCGGCCTCCGCGCCCAGTTCCATCAGCGGGTTGAGCTGCAGCGCATGGCAGGCGTTGGCGGCGGTGGCGGCCGGGCCGTCGAACAGCCCGGCGACCTGGCCCACGTCCAGCACCGCGTCGCCGATACCGACACCGCAGCGCGGCGCCTCCTGCGTGCCGGCGCGGCGGAACACGCAGAAGGGCAGGTTCTGGATCGGGAAGTCGGTACCGGGCACATTGGCCGACGGCAGCCAGCTGTGCAGTGCCGCATCGTGGGTGCGGTCGAGGCGGGGTGCAGAGGTACTCACAGGTGGAACCCTCCGTCGATGACGATGCGGCTGCCGGTGGCGGTGCGCAGGTGGGTGGCGCAGGCCAGGATGGCCTGTGCCACGTCTTCGGGGCTGACGATACGGCCCAGCGGCGTCTTGGCGGCCTTGGCTTCCAGCTCGGCATGGTCGCGGCCGGGGATGAACTGCGTGTCGACCGAGGCCGGGGATACGCTGAGGAAACGTACCGGGCCGAAGGCCCGCGCCAGCGAGACCATCAGGGTGTCGAGCGCGGACTTGGCGGCGCAGTAGGCGATGCTGCTGCCCGAACCGGTGAAACCGGACACCGAGGACATACTCACCACCAGCGCGTCGGTCGACTTCTGCAGCAGCGGCAGCAGCGCGCGGGTGATGGAAAACACCCCCCCGACATTGCTCAGCAGCACCTGGTTGAACAGGGCACTGTCCATCGTCTCCAGGTCGGCATGGGCGATACGTTTGGTGTAGCCGGCGGAATTGACCAGCACGTCGAGCCGGCCGAAGGCCTGCTGTACCGTGTGGGCGATGTCGGCATGCACCGCACTGTCTTCCAGCGGCATGTGCAGCACCCGGTGGCCCGGGCCGCCGACGGCCGGCAGCGCGGCGCGCAGTGCCTCGGCCCGGTCCCGCCCCTGGTGGTAACCGATGACCAGGGTGGCGCCCTGCTCCGCGAAGGCCCGTACCGTGGCCGCGCCGATACCACTGCTGCCCCCGGTGACCAGCACCACCTTGCCGCCGAGTGTCGAATCTGTCCGTTTTTCCGCTTGCACGCCGTATCCCTGTGGTTGGCCGCGATGGTGTGTCCGATAGACGGAAATACTGCACCGCAATGGCAGCGATTGTTTTCCACTAGACTGATGTTTTGCATCAACTTGTCCAATAATCGGACACGACCTACCCCAACACCATGGCGTCCGACGCAGGTTCCCTGAAACGCGGCGTGGGCCTGCTCAAGCTGCTGGCCACCGCCGGCGCGCGCGGCCTGGCACTGACCGAACTGGCCGAGCGCGCCGGCATTCCGCATCCGTCGGCGCACCGTGTGCTGTGGCAGCTGATAGACGAGCGCCTGGTCGACCACGACCCCGAAACCCGGCGTTACCGGCTCGGGCCGCTGGCCTTCGAGCTGGGCATTGCCAGTTCCACCCTGTACGACATCCGCGACCTGTGCGACCCGGCCATGGAGTCATTGGCAAGGCAGACGGAGGACACGGTCTACCTGGTGGTGCGCAGCGGCTTCGACGCGGTGTGTATGCACCGGCGCGAGGGCGCCTTCCCCATCCGCGCGCTGGTGCTGGAGGTCGGCAGCCGCCGCCCGCTGGGGGTGGGTGCGGGCGGCCTGGCGGTGCTGGCCGCCATCGAGCAGGCCGAGCGGCAGGACATCATTGCGCGTGTGGCGCCCAGCCTGGCCGCCTTCGGCGACCTGGATGCCCACGGTCTGGCCGAGGCCTGCGAAAAAACACGGGATTTCGGCCGCTCGCTGATACAGAACCGGGTCAGCCTGGGCATCACCGCGGTGGGGGTGCATTTCCGCAACCCCATGGGGCAAGCCATCGGCGCGCTCAGCGTGGCGGCGCTGACCCAGCGCATGACACAGGCGCGGGTGCAGAAAAGCACCAACCTGCTGCACGGCATGTGCCAGGAGGTGGAGCAGCGGCTGCGCCTGCACCACGGCAGCCACGGGCGCAGCCCGCCGCGCAGTTGAGCTCAGGCCGGGGCGTATTTGCCCGAGACCTGCGGTGTCGGCGTGGGATGGCCCTGGTCCTGCCGCTGCAGGCGGGTTTCGCGTTTCCACTTGCGCTCCAGCGTGTCCTGCACCGTGATCTTCAGCCGGCCCAGGCCCTCGCACTCCAGCTCCACCACGTCGCCGCCCATGAAGGGATTGAGCCCGCGGTGGTTGGTGCCGGTGGCCAGGATGTCGCCCGGCTCCAGCGCGTGGATGGCGCTGACGAACTCGACGCAGCGCGGGATCTTGTGCGCCATGTCGTCGGTGTTGAAGCTCTGCATCACCTGGCCGTTGACCCACAGGCGCACCGCGAGTTTCTGCGGGTCCTGGATCTCGTCGGCGGTGACGATGTAGGGGCCGATGGGCGCGAAGGTGTCACGCGACTTGACCTGGTAGAAACTCTGGTTGTCGGGTTTGAGGCCGCGGGCCGACCCGTCGATGAAGTTCACGTAACCGAAGACATGGCCCATGGCGTCGGCCGCCTTGACGTGCGAGGCGCGTTTGCCGATCACCAATGCGATCTCGGCCTCGCCCTCGAAGATGGTGGCGGGAATGTCGGTCAGCACCATGGTGTCGCCGGGGCCGATGATGGCGCTCGACGCCTTGTGGAAGGCATTGATGGGTGCCGGTTCGCTGCGTGTGCCGTCTTCCATGTAGTTGACCGCCATACAGTCGATGTTGCCGGGCCTGGGCAGCGGCGGGCGGATACGCAGGCCCGCGAAGGGAACACCCTTCTCGGCGGCCACGACCTTTTCGATGCGGGGTTTGTAGCTGTCCCAGCGCTCGATCAGGCCATTGATCAGGTTGTGCGGCCCGGTGTGCGGGATGTCGGCGACCACCGCCATGATGTTGACGACCTGGCCGTCGTCTTTGAGGATGCCGAGCTGGAAGTCGTCGTAGTACAGAATTTTCATGTTTGTCTCTGGTATGTACGGGGGAGCCACTGGCGAAAACAGGGCCGCCGCATTTCAACCCAGATGGCTGGCAAGGTCAAACCGCCGCGGCACCTGTCCTGCTGCGCAGGTACACCAGCGCCATGAACATGGCCACCGCCGAACCGAACAGCGACCAGTGCACCCCCGTCAGGCTGCCGACCAGGCCGACGGTGATGCCGCTGAAGGTGCGCATGCCGAGCGCCGACATGCTGTAGAGGCCGATCACCCGCCCGCGGATCGCTGGCGGGGCGTTCAGCTGCACCAGCGTCTGCGCCATGCTGTTGAACGACAGCTCGAAGAAGCCGGCGGTGAACAGCAGTACCAGCGCCAGCGGGTAGAAACCCACCATCGAGAATGCCGCGAGTGCGATGGCCCAGACCATCGCCAGGCCCATGGCCGTGCGCGGGTTGGGCTGCAGGAAACCGCGGCTTTCCAGCAGGAAGCCGGCGAGCAGCGCGCCCGCCGCATCGGCCGCCAGCAGCATGCTGTAGGAAATGCCCGGGTCGCCATGGCCCAGGTCCTGCGCAAAACCCGGCATCTGGGCCTGGTAGCCGCTGCCGATGAAGAAGGACGCAGCGCCGGCCAGCACGACCATGCTCACCAGCAGCGGATTCGGCCGGATGTCGCGAATCGTCTGCACGATGTCGGCCAGGCCCCGGACGGCGCGCGGAATCGGCTGGTGGCCGGGCCGGAACTTCGGGCCGTAGGGTGCCTTCCAGAGCCACAGCAGCAGCGGCAGGTAGAAGACGGCGTTGAGGAAGATACCGTGCGTAGGGCCGAGCAGCAGCAGCATGGCGCCGCCGACCGCCGGCCCCACCAGGATGCCGAGGTAGCGCGCCGTGGCGTTCAGCCGCACCGCACTCGGTAGTACCTGCTGCCCGACGATGTCGTGCAGCAGCAGCTGGCTGGACGTCTGCCACAGCACCCCCGCACAGCCGTGCAGCACCAGCAGCAGCATGGCCTGCCACATCTGCAGCGAGTCGGTCAGGAAGAAGTAGCCCCAGCCGAGCGACGCCGTGATGAACAGCACCATGCCGACCTGGATGATGCGGCGCGGATCGAACCTGTCGGCCAGCGCGCCGGCCGGCACGGCGAACAGCAGGAAGGGCAGCCAGTGCGAGACCACCGCAAAACCCCCGAGAGCCGGCGAATGGAACTTCTGGAACATCATCCAGTAGCTGATGACGTGCTCGATGTTGTCCGCCATCATCGCCAGGATGTAGGTGGCGAAGTGCGCCTGGTAGCCGCGCACACGCAGCGCGGCGAAGGAAGGAGGCGTCGCCTTCACGTCGGGGGATGGGGGCATCGGCCGATTATCGGCCGATGCCCCCACCCCGGCCGCTCAGAACTCGTGGTTCACGCCCATCTCGAACCCGCGGGAGCTGACACCC
>JAZJYT010000028.1:0-45075 GCA_040390235.1 Pseudomonadota bacterium
AATGACAGTCCAGTGCCCGGTGTGCCCCACCGGCCTCTCCCCGCAAATGCCACCAATGGCATTCCGCCCCCGCCCCCGAATTCGTCCCTCAATCGGCCTTGATGTTCCCCGCCCTGATCACCCGGACCGACAGCGCCGCGTCGGCCTGAACGAAGTCCACGAACTCCGCGCGCTCCATCACCGTGGGCTCGAAACCCGCGGCCTCGATCTTCGCCTGGACGTCGGGCAAACGCAGGATGCTTGCGATATCGGCCGACAGCCGGGCCAGCACCGCCGGCGGCGTTTTCGCCGGTGCGTGGATGCCGTTCCAGCCGATGATGGCGAAACCGGGATAGCCCTGCTCGGCCACGGTGGGCACGTCGGGCAGCGGGGCATAACGCCGGGTGCCGCTGACCGCCAGGGCGCGCAGCCTGCCCGCCTTGACCAGCGGCAGCACCGAAGGTGCCGGCACGAAGGCCATCTGCACCTGCCCGGCCATCAGGTCGCTGACGGCCGGCGCCAGGAATTTGTAGGGCACGTGCACCACGTCCATGCCGGTGTACTGCTTGAGCATCTCGCCCGACAGATGCGGCCGGGTGCCGTTGCCCGACGATGCGTAGTTGAGCTTGCCGGGCTGCGCCTGGGCCAGCGCCACCAGTTGCTGCAGCGAATGCGCCGGCAGATCGTTGTTGACCACCAGCACCGAGGTCGAAGTGGCCAGCAGGGCCACCGGCGTCAGGTCCTTCAGGAAGTCGTAGGGCAGCCTGGGCTGCAGCACCGCCGTGACGGAATAGGAGCCGGTGGACAGCAGCAGCGTGTAGCCGTCCGGCGCGGCCTTGGCGACCGCGTCGGCGGCCACCGTGCCGGCACCGCCGGTGCGTGGCTCCACGTACACCGCCTGGCCCCAGGCTCCGCCCAGCTTGTCGGCCACCAGGCGGGCCAGCACGTCGGGGCCGCCGCCAGCGATGATGCGCGTGGGCCGGCCCGGGTAGTCCTGCGCCGCGGCTGGCAAGGGCAGCGCCGGCAGCGGGATGCCGCCCGCCAGGACCAGCAGGCGCCGGCGGAAGCAAAGGCTCGAAACGGACGCACAGGCGGACACAGGGGCGGACGGCATGGGCGGGGTCTCCTCGGAGGGCATGGCGGCACATCCGGGCTGCCGCCTTCGCCGCGCATGCTACGGGTGCCGCCAGGCTGCGGAAAGAAACGATTTTCTATCGCGGCATGCCTGCGTGTTATCGATGGGGTTTACCCGGCTATGAGGGCGCGCACCGAAGACACCAGCAGCGATCCCCCCGCCAGCAGCAGCAGCGCCGCCACCAGCCGCCGCAGGTTGGCCGGCGACATGCGCAGCGGGTAGCGGTGGTTGAGGTGGCCCACGCCGTACACCACCGGGATCGCACAGGCCGCCAGCACCAGCGAGCCCAGCCGGAACTGCCCGCTGGCCACCACCAGCACCAGGCGCAGGGCCGCATTGACGGCGAACACCGCCAGCAGCCCGACGCGGATCACCGACGCCGCCAGCGGTTGGCGGTACATGTGGTAGACCAGCGGCGGTCCCGAGCTGGAAAACATGCCCCCCAGGATGCCCGCCAGCGCTCCCGCCACGACAAACCCCCCGGGCGGCGACACCCGCTCCAGCGGCCGGGACTGCAGCACCAGCAGCACGGCACAGCCCAGGATGCTCAGGCCGAGCAAACCGCGCAGCCACTGCAGGCCGCCGCCGCCGCTGAGCCACGCCAGCAAGGCCACGCCCACGACTACACCGACCAGACTGCTCAGCAGGGCCGGGCGTATCAGCTGCCAGGGCGGCGACACGCGGTGCAGCCGCACGTAGCTCCAGGCGTTGAACAGGGTGATGACGGTCGCTGCGTTGACGGCGTCGCCGATGGGGACGATGTGCAGCACCGCCACCAGGCCCAGCAGGATCAGGCTCAGGGCAAAGCCAGTCAGGTTCTGCGCATAGGTGGCCACGGCCACGCAGGCCACGAAGGCCAGGCAGGCACCCAGGCCAGGCAGGGAATCGAACAAAATACGGTCTCCATCTAGAACTTCTGCTTATAGGGTTATACCCAATCTCGCTGGGTGCCCAAAAAAGCCTACACTGACGTTATAACAATTTGGAGTACTCCGTGACCGTTCTCGCGCAGATATCGGCCGCAGCCGCCGAAGATGGCCTGGCCATCGACCGCAAGGGCAACCTCGAAGATGCCGCGTATGCGCAGTTGCGCGCGGCCTTGATCGACGGGCACTTCGTGCCCGGGCAGAGTTTCACCATCCGCGCGCTGGCCAGCGTGTTCGGCACCAGCGTCATGCCGGTGCGCGATGCACTCAAGCGCCTGGTGGCCGAACGCGCGCTCGACCTGCTGCCCAACCGCACGGTGATCGTACCGCGCATGTCGCGTGCACGCTTCGAGGAGGTGCTGCAGATCCGGCTGGCGCTGGAGCCGCAGATCGCCGAGCGCGCCACCGTCCATGCCACGCCCGAACTGATCGCCGCCATGGTGCAGGACGACACCGCCATGCAGGACGCGGTGGACGCGGGCAATGCCGCACGCTACCTGTCGTCCAACCGGCGCTTCCACTTCCGCCTGTATGCCATGGCCGACATGCAGGTCATGCAGTCCGTCATCGAGGCCATGTGGATGCAGGTGGGCCCCTACATCAACCAGGTGTTCCGCGAGGGCGACAACCGCGGCACACGCCAGGCCGGCGGCCACCATGCCGCGGTGATCGAGGCGCTGCGCAAGGGCGACGGCCGCAGCGTGGGCCATGCCATCGCCAGCGACCTGTCGGACGCGGCCAATGCCATCCTCACGGCCAACTGGTTCTTCCCCGAGGCCGAGGAAAAAGCCGCGTGATGGCCTGATGGCCGGCTCCGGCCTGGAATAAACTGGTCGATCGACCAACATCCAGACGGAGCCACCGCCATGCCCATCCCCCAGACCATGATCGTGACCGGCGCCAGCCGGGGCATCGGTGCGCAGATCGCGCGGCAGGCCGCGCAGGCCGGCTTCGCGGTGGCGGTCAACTACCACCGCAGCGCCGCCGGCGCGCAGCAGGTGGTGGATGGGATCACCGCGGCCGGCGGCCGTGCGGTGGCGCTGCAGGCCGACGTGTCGGACGAGGCGCAGGTGCGCGCCCTGTTCACCGAGGTGGACCGCCTGCTGGGCCCCGTGGGCGTGCTGGTCAACAACGCCGGCACCCTGGTCAGCACGCCCATCGAAAACGCCAGCGAGGCCGGCCTGCTCGACCTGTTCCGCTCCAACGTGTTCAGCGCCTTCTACTGCGCCCGCGAGGCGGTCAAACGCATGTCCACCGCACACGGCGGCCGGGGCGGCACCATCGTCAACATGTCGTCGGCCGCGGCCCGCCATGGCGCCCTGCCCAACGGCACGCAGTATTGCGCCACCAAGGGCGCCATCGACGCCTTCACCATCGCCCTGGCCAAGGAGGTCGGTGCCCATGGCATCCGCGTCAACGCCCTGCGGCCCGGCGTGATCGATACCACCATCCACGAAGCCCATGGCGGCGCCGAAGCCGTCAAACGCATGGGCGCCAGCGTGCCGCTGGGGCGCGCCGGCACCGTTGCCGAAGTCGCCGATGCGGTGCTGTGGCTGGCGTCGGAAACGTCGACCTATGTGCACGGCGCGGTGATCGACGTGTCGGGCGGGCGCTGAGGCGGCAGCGTCCCCGGCCCTATCCATGCCAGACCTTTTGGTTTAAAGGAGGTTTGTATCGGGTGCCGCACCGGATGTCACCAGGCAATTCAGTCACATCATGATATTTTTTCAAAACCTCAGGAAAACCCCCGGGCGCGCTGTCCGTATGGCGGCTTAACCTTCGTCTGCCGCGGCGGATTGCTGCGGGTCAGCGTTTTTTTCGTGGCTCACGGAGGTTCATCGCATGGGCATTCTTTCCACCGTCATCGGCCTCCTCTTCCCTCCCGCGGAGGCAGGCTCGGCATCGGCTGCCGGCACAGCACCGGGCCCGGCATCGGCTACCGCGCTCGCCGGCACAGCGGACCCGTTCGCCGATCCCCTGGCACCGGCGGCGCAGGGCGCCGATGCCCGCGAGTACCTGGACTGGCGGGCGACCTTTTTCGACTACATGTAAGACACCTCCGGCCGCCCGGCGGGACACACGCCGGGGCCGGAGCGCAGAACACCCGCGTGTGCCTTTTCCCATGCAGATGTCCCCATGCAGATCGTGACCAGTACCATCCTGGCGGCCTTCGCCGCCTACATGGGGGCCTGGTACCTCGGCGCCATCGAAGGTGACCTGGGGCAACTGCTGTTCCTCGCCACCCTGGTGACCGGCACCTACTGGATGGCCGAGACGGTGGTCTTCCTGCCGCGCCGGCAACGCGCCGCCGATGCGCTGGCCGCCGCCGGCCCCGGCATGGCGCACAACCGCGCCGCCCTGCTGCAGCGGCCCTGGTGGCTCGACTGGGCCGGGCTGTTCCCGGCCATCGCCCTCCTGTTCGTGCTGCGCTCCTTCGTGCTCGAACCCTTCAAGATTCCCTCCGGCTCCATGAATCCCACGCTGGTCGCCGGCGACCTGATCCTGGTGAACAAGTTCGCCTACGGCGTCCGCCTGCCGGTGGGCGACGCCCGGCTCTTCGAGGGCACCCCGCCCCAGCGCGGCGACGTGGTGGTGTTCCGTTATCCGCCGCGGCCCAGCGAGGACTACGTCAAGCGCATCGTCGGCCTGCCCGGCGACGAGGTGGCCTACCTCGGCAAGCGGCTCACCATCAACGGCGAGAGGGTGCCGGTGCACGACGTGGGGGTCTTCCTCGACCGCCGCACCGCGCGCCCGCTGCGGCAGAGCGAGGAACAGCTCGGCACCCACACCCACCGCGTGCTGGAGGACGACCGGCGCCCCGCCACCATCCGCGGCGCATCCGACTTCGCACCCTACGACCACTGCCGCTACAGCACCGAAGGCGTGGTGTGCCAGGTGCCGCCGGGCCAGTACTTCGTGATGGGCGACAACCGCGACAACTCACGCGATTCGCGCTACTGGGGTTTTGTGCCCGAGGAAGATATCGTCGGCAAGGCCTTCCTGACCTGGATGAACCTCGAAAGCCCGCGGGCGCCCGGAGCCATCGAGTAGGCGGGGGCCGGGGCCGGCTCTCAGGTGCCTGCCGCCCCCTGCTGCGCGCACAGCGGCTCCAGCCCCGCGAAGCGCAGCACCTCCACTGCGGCGGGCGACGCCACCAGCTCCAGCGCCCGCAGCGCCGCCGCCCGGTTGCGGCCGCCGGCCAGCACCACGCCGGTGAACACCGCCCGGCTCTCCAGCCCCGGCGGCAGCGGCCCCACGATATCCAGGCCCGGCACCGCCAGCAGCTCGCTGACCTGCTGGATGGCGATCTCGCAGCGGCCGTTGACCACCTGCTCGCCGGTGAAACCGCTGGGGATGACGGTCGCCTTGGCATTCACCTCGGCCTCGATGCCCAGGCGGCGGATGAGGTCGGCAAAAAAGATGCCGCTGGCCCCGGCGCGGGAATAGGCGATCGATTTCGCGTCGAGCAGCGCCTGGCGGAAAGACTCCGCCGTGGTGATGTCCGGCCGCGGCGCGCCGGCACGCACCGCGACGCCGATGAGCGAGACCACCAGGTCCGTGCGCTGGACCACCGTGCCCGGGCCGCCCGCCTGCAATTCATCCGCCGCCTCGGCAGTGAGGATGGCCAGATCGGCCGCCGCACCGCCACGGATGCGCTCCATCAGCAGTTTGGTCGGCGCGAACTCGATGTTGAAAGCCGCACCACCGGTGTCGGCCGAGAGTTCCTGCAGGCCGGGTACGGCGACCTGCAGGGCCAGGGTGCAAAAAACGTCGATGGATTCCATGGGGCAAAGTCTCCTGGCGGGATGATGCTGTTAGTGCTGCTGGTGCTTGTTGTTCTTCAGGTCGCCGGTACGGCGGCCGCTTCGCGCGTCCGGCGCGCCTCATAGGCCTTCAGGTGGCCGTAGGCCACCCGCAGCAGTGGCGCCCGCTGCTCGCCGCCCGGGCCCGCCCGCCCCAGCAGGTCGCCTACCACGTGGTCGGCCTCGACCGGACCGCCGCGCTCGATGTCCTTGAGCATGCTGGCCGTCATGGGCGAGCCGGCAGTGGTGAGGATCTTGCGGGAGCGGGCCAGCGCGGCTTCGCGGTTGGCGAAGCCGTTGCGGGCGGCGATGGCCGCGCATTCCTCGAACAGGCCGGTGGCCAGCCCGGCGTTGCCACTGGCGACGATGTCGCCCACCGTGCCGCGCAGCAGGCAGGTGATACCGGCGGCGGCGGCGATGAAGGTCCACTTCTCCCACATCTCCTGCAGGATGGTGGCCGAAGCCACGGCGTCGAAACGCGCGCCGGCACACACGGCCTGGAAGGCGAGCACCCGCGGCGACAGGCTGCCGTCGCGCTCGCCGAAGCTCAGGGTGTGGCTGTCGTTCAGATGTTGCACGCTGCCGTCGGCGCCGAGCGCGCCGGAGATCATGCAGAAGCCGCCCAGTACCTTGCCGGCACCGAAACGCGCGGCCAGGATGTCGAGCTGGCGCAGGCCGTTGAGCAGGGGGATGACCATGGTCTGCGGCCCGACGGCGGGCGCGAACGAGTCCATGGTGGCCTCCAGGTCGTAGGCCTTGCAGCCGACGATGACCACGTCGAACGGCGTGTCCAGCTCCGCTGCCAGCACCGCAGGCGGCGCGGGCAGCACCACGTCGCCATGGCTGCTCCTGATGACCAGCCCGGTCTGCTGCAGTTGCGCCAAACGCCGCTCGCGCAGCAGGAAAGTCACGTCCTTGCCCGCTTCGAGCAGCCGTCCGCCGAAATACCCACCCAGCGCACCGGCGCCCACAACCAGAATCCGCATGTCAGTCCTTGTGCTCCGCCGGCCCGGGCGCCTGGTGCACCCCGGCATGCCGGACGGGCCGCCAATATACGGGTTAACGTCCGCGGCTGCTGGCGACGGCCCCGAAGCGGGTCATCGTTATCACGCAAAATAGGGTTATGTCCGTCACCGCCCCCACCGACGCGCCCATCAGCGAGGCGCGGTCGAAGACCATCGCCCTGATCGTCGCCGCCGCCTTTTTCATGGAAGCGCTGGACGCCAGCGTCATCGTCACTGCCCTGCCGGCCATCGCCCATGGCTTCGACAGCACCGTGCTGGCGATGAGCCTGGGCATCACCGCCTACCTGGTGTCGATGGCGGTGTTCGTGCCGGCCTCCGGCTGGTGCGCCGAACGTTTCGGGCCACGCACCGTGTTCTCCACCGCAGTGGGGGTGTTCACCCTCGCCTCGCTGCTGTGCGGGCTGGCGCCGAACGAATGGACGTTTTTTGCCGCGCGCATCCTGCAGGGCTCGGCCGCGGCCTTCATGTCGCCGGTGGGGCGCATCGTGGTGCTGCGCGAGACACCTTCGCACCGCATCATCGAGGCCATCGGCACCATCGTCTGGCCGGGGCTGATCGCGCCGGTCATCGGGCCGCCGCTGGGCGGGCTGATCGTCACCTACGTATCGTGGCGCTGGATCTTCTTCCTGAACGTGCCGCTGGGGCTGCTGGGCATCTGGCTGGTGCTGCGTTTCATTCCGCACCGCGCGCTGCGGCAGAAGACACGTTTCGACCTCACCGGCTTCGTGCTCACCGGCTGCACGCTGGCCGCGCTGGTGGTGGGCCTGACACGCCTGGGCGAGCGCCACGACGGCCTGGGTACGGCAGTGGCCGTGGTGGTGGTGGGCCTGCTGTTCGGCTGGGCCGCAGTGTGGCATGCCCGGCGCGCCAGTGCGCCGCTGCTGGACCTGCGCCCGTTGCGCATCCGCACCTTCAAGTTCGCCTCGGTGACGTCGGGTTTTGCCTCGCGTATCGCCATCAACGCATCACCCTTCCTGCTGCCGCTGATGTTCCAGATCGGCTTCGGCATGACACCGGTGGAGGCCGGTGGCATGGTGCTGGTCTACATGGCCGGCAACCTGGTGATGAAAAGCGCCACCACCCGCATCCTGCACCGCTTCGGTTTCCGGCAGGTGATGCTGGGCAACGGCGTGCTGTGCACCGCCACGCTGTTCGCCTGCGGGCTGCTCACGCCGGGCATGTCGCTGCCGCTGGTCTACGCAGTGCTGCTGCTGGCCGGCATGACCCGCTCGATGAACTTCACCACCATCACCACCCTGGCCTTTGCCGACGTGTCGGCCGAACAGCGCGCAGGGGCCAGCGCGCTGGCCACCATGCTGCAGCAGGTGTCGATGACCCTGGCCGTGGCCTTCGCCGCCTTCGCCCTGGCCATGTCGCAGGCGGCACGCGGCGCCGAGGCGCTGACCCTGGCCGACTTC
This sequence comes from Pseudomonadota bacterium, assembly GCA_040390235.1. GTDB lineage: Bacteria > Pseudomonadota > Gammaproteobacteria > Burkholderiales > Burkholderiaceae_C > Xylophilus. The sequence continues at coordinate 8,287 of JAZJYT010000028.1, forward strand.
CACTACGTGTGGTTCGCCATCGGCACGGTGATGGCACTGGTGACGCTGAGTACCTTGCGGCTGGACCACGATGCGGGCTCGGCGGTGGCGCGGCGGCCGCCCGCAGGGGCCAAGGGCTGATCAGCCCGGCGGCAGCAGGTCCAGCCGCAGCAGCTGCGCCGCCGCGCCCGCATCCGGCACCGCCATGCGCGGCACCACCCCCAGCAGCGGCGCGGCCAGCCGGTCGCGCAGCGCGTCGATGCTGGCCTGCGGATGGCCCATGGCCGGGTCCACGGTATTGACCACCCAGCCGGCCAGCCTGAGGCCGCGTGCCGCAATGGCTTCGGCCGTCAGCAGCGCGTGGTTGATGCAGCCCAGGCGCAGGCCGACCACCAGCACCACCGGCAGTTGCAGCGCCACGGCCAGGTCGGCGGAGTCGAAACCGTCGGCAAACGGCACCCGGAAGCCGCCCACGCCTTCCACCACCACCCAGTCGGCCTGCCGCACCAGGGCGGCATGCGCGTCGAGGATGGGTTGCAGCGCGATGGTCGTGCCTTCCAGCGCCGCGGCCAAGTGCGGCGATGCGGGCTCGCGCATCAGGTAGGGGCAGGTGGCGGCCAGCGGCAGCGCGCGGCCCAGGGGGCTGCCGGCGGCGCGCAGTTGCTCCACGTCCTCGTTGCGCCAGGCGCCGTCTTGCCACACGGCGCCGGCCGCCACGGGTTTCATGCCCAGGGCGGTATGGCCGGCGGCCACCAGCCCGGCCAGCAGGGCCGAGGCGATGAAGGTCTTGCCGATCTCGGTGTCGGTGCCGGTGACGAATACACCGCGGGTCGTGCCACCTGTCATGCCGTCATCCTTAGCGCCGCCGTATCCAGGACCTGCACCGCCGCCACCAGCCGGTCCACCTCGGCCAGCGTGTGTGCGGCCGACAGGGTGATACGCAAGCGCGCCGTACCCACCGCCACGGTGGGCGGGCGGATGGCGGTGATCCAGAAGCCCTGCGTATCCAGCGCCGCCGCCGCCGCCATCGCGGCCGTGTTGCCGCCCAGGATCACCGGCTGCACCGCGGTGGTGGATGGCAGCCGGCGGAAGTGCTTGAGCACCAGCGTGTCGGCGAAACGGTCGATGAGCGCACGGAGGTGCGCACGCCGCTGCGCGCCCTCGGGCCCGGCGATGATGTCCAGGCTGGCCAGCAGCGCGCACGACAGGGCCGGCGGCGCGGCCGTGGTGAAGATGTAGGGACGCGCGCGCTGCAGCATCCACTCGATGGGTGTCTTGTGCCCGGCGATGAAGGCGCCGGCCACGCCCGCGGCCTTGCCCAGCGTGCCCATCAGCAGCAGGTGGGGCGAAGACAGGCCGAACTGCTCCAGCGCGCCGCGCCCGCCCGCGCCCAGCACACCGAAGCCATGGGCGTCGTCCACCACCAGCCAGGCGCCATGCGCCTCGGCCAGAGCCAGCAGCGCGGGCAGCGGCGCGACATCGCCGTCCATGCTGAACACGCTGTCGGTGACGACGATCTTGGTGCGCGCGGTGGAGGCGGCCAGCTGCGCGGCCAGCGCCTCTACGCTGTTGTGCGGGTACACGTTCAGGCTGGCGCCGGTCTGCGCCTTGGCCAGGCGGATGCCGTCGATCAGCGAGGCATGGTTCAGCTCCTCGGAGAAAAAGGCCACGCCCTCGCCCTTGGGTCCGCTGCCCGCCAGCGCCCCCAGCACCGCCAGGTTGGCCATGTAGCCGGTGCACAGGGTCAGCACGCGGGTGTCGTCGCCCGACAGGTGCGGCGCCACGAAGGCGGCCAGGCGTTCTTCCAGTGCCGCATGCGGTGCGCCGTGGCCGCCGATCAGGTGGGAGCCACCGCTGCCCGCGCCGTAGCGCGCCACCCCCTCGACCAGCGCGGCGCTGATGGCCGGGTGCGCGGCCAGACCCAGGTAGTCGTTGCTGTTGAAGGCCAGCATGCCGCGCGCGCTGCCGTCGGTGCCCTGCACCGCCACGTTGGGTGCGCAGGCGCCCAGCACGCTGCGGCGCGTACGCAGCTGGTCGCGGCCGTGCAGCGCGGCCAGGCCGGATTCGATATCGTCAAACAGTGCCATGCACCACCTCGTCGAAAGTCTGGAGCAGGCGGCCGGCCAGCAGGTCGATGTCGCCGTCTTCCAGGATATAGGGCGGCATCAGGTACACCGTGTTGCCGATGGGCCGCACCAGCAGCTCGCGCTCCAGCGCGCGGGCGAAGAAGCGGCGGGAGAACTGCGGGTCGTCGGTGACCGCATCGCAGGCCCACACCATGCCGCGCTGGCGCACGTGGATGGCGTGTGTATGGTGCTGCAAAGGCGCCAGCGCATCTCCCATGCGCTGCGCGGTGCGGCGGTTGCGGGCCAGCACGTCCAGGCTGTCGAACAGGTCCAGCGTGGCCAGCGCCGCGCGGCAGGCCAGCGGGTTGCCGGTGTAGGAATGCGAATGCAGGAAACCGCGGGTGGTGCGCTCGTCGTAGAAGGCCTGGTACACGGTATCGGTGCACATCACCAGCGACAGCGGCAGGTAACCGCCGCTGATGCCCTTGGACAGGCACAGGAAATCGGGCCAGGGCACGGCGCCGCCCCCTGCGCCCTCTTTGCCCTCTTCCGCTGCGGCCTGCTCGGTGGCGAAGAAGGTGCCGGTGCGCCCGCAGCCCACCGCGATCTCGTCACAGATCAGGTGTACGCCGTAGCGGTCGCACAGGCCACGCACCCGCCGCAGGTACGAGGGGTCGTACATCGCCATGCCGGCGGCGCACTGGATCAGCGGCTCGACGATCACGGCGGCAATGTGGCCCTGCCGCTCCGACAGCACCCGCTCCAGGTCGGCGGCGGCGCGCGTGGCCACATCGGCGGGCGATTCACCGGCCTCGGCCTGGCGTGCGTCGGGGCTCATCACCACGTGCGCCGGGCGCAGCAGCGGGTCGTAGGCGTCGCGGAATATTTCCACGTCGGTGACCGCCAGCGCACCCACGGTTTCGCCGTGGTAGCCGTGGCGCAGGCAGACAAACTCCTGCCTGGCAGGCTGGCCGCTGTTGCGCCAGAAATGGAAACTCATCTTCAGCGCGATCTCGACCGCCGAAGCGCCGTCGGAGGCGAAGAAGCAGTGACCCAGCGCACCGCCGGTGCGCGCCGCCAGGCGCTCCGACAGTTCCACCACCGGCGGGTGGGTGAAACCCGCGAGCATCACATGCTCCAGCGTGTCGAGCTGGTCCTTCACCGCGGCGTTGATGGCCGGGTGCGCGTGGCCAAACAGGTTGACCCACCAGGAACTGATGGCGTCGAGATACCGTTTGCCGTCGGCATCGTGCAGCCAGATGCCGCTGCCGCGCACGATGGGCACCAGTGGAAAGCTTTCGTGCTGTTTCATCTGGGTGCACGGGTGCCAGACGTGCGCGAGACTGCGGGCCATCCAGCCAGCGTTGCCGGTGGCGCCCGAAGGGCCGGAAGAGCCGGAAAAAGGGGAAGCGGACAAATGCGTGGCGGGGAGTGAGGGGACCCGCATTCTAGGACGGGGGTCGGCGGGGCGGACTGAGCGGAGTCAGCGCGGCTTGCGGTACTCCGCCTCGATCCACGCCAGCGCACTGGCCCGTGTCAGCCGGAAATCCGCCCGCACCGGGACCCGCGCCAGTTCGTCCCCACCGCCATCGAAGGCGGCCAGCACCGCACTCGGGTTGTCGTCGTCGGGTTCGATGTCCAGCGTCACGCGGATACGTGTGGTGCCGATGCCGGCGCCGACCTCCACCGTCACCTCGCGGTGCAAGGTGGCGTGCAGTTGCTGTTCGTGCCGGCGCAGCACCTCCGACGCGGTCTTGACCAGGGTGGAGAAGGCGGCGGCATCCAGCGGCTTGGGGTTCTTCTTGTCGCGGCCCATGGTCCAGGGCCCCACCAGCGCGGGTTCGGCCTGCCCGGCCTGGGTCATGGAGACGGCCCAGCCGTCGTCGTCTTCGTTCTTGAGGACTTGCGCGGTCCAGCCGTCGCGCGCCCAGGTGCGGTCCTGCTGGACCATGGGAAAGCCATCGCTCTCGCCGTTGTCGGAAATCATGGGGGGAACACTCCTGCAATACAGGAACGCACCATACCCTTTTCGCCGGGCTACCCCGGTTGCAGCGCGGAAAAAATCCCGGTCAGCCCAACGGTTTCCAGGGTGGCACCGTGTCGGACTGGGGGTAGTCCTGGCTCTGGTGGTGCTGCATGGCGTTGCGCTGTCGCATGCGCTTGAGCTGCCTCGGTTTGGGTTTGGCTTCCGACTCGTTGCGCTGCGTCTTGGACATTCGTTTCACCGCTCCTGGGGAGATGGATCGATTGAACCGACCCCACTATATCCCGCGTGTCAGCGTATGTCGCGTGAGGGTGTCGCTCTTTGTCTACAAACCACAATACGGGTGTAATGAATGCCGGGTTCGGGGCGGAGCGTCAGGGGTGCGGACTTCCATGGTTGGCGCTTCGAGGAGAGGCCGGTGGGGCACACCGGGCACAGGACATCAAGAAGGGAAAAACCGCAAAGCGGTTTTGGAATGACAGTCCAGTGCCCGGTGTGCCCCACCGGCCTCTCTCCGCAAATGCCCAAGAACTGCCCCCGCTCCCTAACCATACGCATGGTTGAGCGTAGGCGAAATCACCACCTCGTTCACGCACGCCCGCGCCGGCATGCACGCCACCATCAGCACCGCGGCGGCCACGTCCTCGGGCTGCAGCATGCGCGCCAGGGCTTCCGCGCCGGGCGGCACCGCGCGTTTCTGCATGATGGGCGTGGCGGTCTCGCCCGGGCTCACGGCGCAGGCGCGGATGCCGTTGCGGTGCTCTTCCATGTTCAGCGACTGGGTCAGGGTGATGACCGCGCTCTTGGCCGCGTTGTAGCCTGGCCCGGCCTTGCCCGAGGTGAAACGCCCGGCCCAGGATGCGATGTTGACGACAAGCCCGCCACCCCGCGCCCGCATGCCCGGCAGCACCGCCTGGATGCAGTGGTAGGTGCCGTGCACGTTGACGTCGAACAGGCGCTGCCAGCCTGCGGCATCGACCTCGTCCCAGCGGCGCCGGGCGATGTTGAGGCCCGCCGAGTTCACCAGCAGGTCGATGCGGCCCCAGCGGACCGCGATGGCCTCGGCCGCCGCCCGCACCGTGGCCGGGTCGGTCACGTCCATGGCGAAGGCGCCCACCTCGACCCCCTCCCCGCCCGCGCGCAACGCCGCCGCCACAGCCTCCAGCGGCCCCGCATCGCGCGCCGACAGCGCCACCCGCGCACCGGCCGCAACCAGCGCGGCGGCACAGGCGCGGCCGATGCCGCTGCTGGCGCCGGTGATCCAGGCGACCTGCCCCTTCAGTGCGTCGTTCATGCCGGATCGTAGAAGGTCAGCGGCGGGTACGCGTTCTCGTCGCACATCACCTCGATCAGGGTGGTGCGCGGCTCGGCCAGCGCGTCGGCAAAAGCGCCGGCCAGCGCGGCCGGTTCGGTGATGCGCACCCCGGCGCAGCCGCAGGCCCGGGCGATGGCGGCGTGGTCCACCGGCGCGAAATCTACCGCCGAGGTGTGTGCGCCGTACTTGAGGTTCTCGGCATGTTTCTGGAAACCCAGGATGCCGTTGTTGAGCACGATCAGCACCACCTTCAGGCCCATGCGGGTGGCGGTTTCCAGCTCGGACCACACATGGCCGAAACCGCCGTCGCCGGCCACGCACCAGATGTCGGCCTCGGGCCGGGCCAGGCGCGCGCCCAGCGCCATCGGGAAACCCCAGCCCAGCCCGGCCAGCCCGCGCGGGGTGAGGAAACGCGAGCCCGCGCGCCGGCAGCTCAGGTAGTTGCTGGTCCAGATGCTGGAGTAGCTGGCGTCCGAGACGACGATGCTGGCCGGCGTGAGCAGCCGGTCCAGCTCGGCCATCACCCGTTCAGGGCGGATCGGCACGGCGGCCGACTGGCGAAGGGCGGCCGACTCGTCTCGGTGCGCCTGCTTGCCTTCGGCGATGCGGGCCTCCAGCGCGGGCCGCGCCTGCTGGCGTGCCGACAGGTCCAGCGCCGCCAGTTCGCGGGCCAGGGCCAGCAGGGTTTCGCGCGCGTCGCCGACCAGGCGCAGCGCCTCGTAGTTGCGGCCCACCTCCTGGCCGTCGGTGTCGATGTGGATGTACGAAGCATGGCGCGGGTACAGCTTCCAGGAGTCGGTGCCGTTCTGGTTGGTACGGTTGCCCACCAGCAGCACCACGTCGGCCTCGGCCACCAGCGGGCGCAGGTGGCGGGTGGCGCCGTTGGGCCCCATGAAGTAGCCGACCACACCGAGCGAGAGCGGGTGTGTCTCGTCCACCGAACCCTTGCCCATGACGGTGGTCGCCACCGGCAGGTGCGCGGCCTGCTGCACCGCGGCCAGGGCCTCGTGCGCGCCGGAGATGTGCACCCCGCCCCCGGCGATGACGAGCGGGCGCCGAGCGTTGGCCAGCAGCAGCGCGGCGGCATGCACCGCATCCGGCGCTGCCACCGTGCGGTCCAGCGGGAAGCGGCCCAGGCCGATGCTGCGGCGCGCCGGCGGTGCCGGCTCGGTCAGCAGGTCGGCCGGCAGCATCAGCACCACCGGGCCGGGGCGGCCCGAGCAGGCGGCGACGAAGGCCTGGTCGATGTAGTCCTCCACCCGCGATGCCTCGGTCACCCGCCGCACCCACTTGGTACAGGCGGCGAACAGGCCCAGGTGGTCGAAGTCCTGGAAGGCGTTGCGGTCGGTCTCGGTGCGGCCCACGTCCTGCACCAGCGCGATGAGGGGGATGGACACCTTCAGCGCCTCGGCCAGCGGCGGCACCAGCAGCGTGGCGGCCGGCCCGTTCTGCGCGGTGACCACGCTGGGCCGGCGCGTCAGGCGCGCATGTGCATCGGCCATGTAGCCACCCGCGTTCTCGGTGCGGTAGGCCACCTGGCGCAAACCCAGTTCCTCGCAGGCCAGGTGCAGCATGGACGGCAGGCTCTGGCCGAACAATATCTCGATGCCGTGGCGCTGGAGGCAGCGCGCGATGAGGTGCGCCACCGTGTCGGAGAACTTCAGGCCCGGCGTCTGCAAAGCCGGCGGTATGGCGGATGCGGGGTGGGCGGATGCGGGATTGGCGGAAGTCGGGGGGCCGGAGCCGGTGCGCTGGTCCATGCGGCCTACTTCTTCGTCACGAAGTCGTGGATCTGGAAACTGTCGGGCATGAACAGCATCATGCTGCGGCGCGGCCCGAGCAACTCACGGGTGCTGTGGCCGGCGCCGGTCAGGTCCTCTGCGAACAGCGCGTCGCCGGGGCCGAACACCCGCGAGCCGCCGCCGCTGGCGATGATCTCGGCCGCACCGAACAGCGTGACCACCATCTGCCGGCGCGGCGGGTTGTGGAATTCCTGGTCGCTGTCCAGCCCGGCCTCGCGGAACAGGAAACCATCGCAGCCCAGCGGCGGCGTCTTCATGGAACGCAGCGCGCCGAAGGCGAAGGGATTCATGGTGAGTTCGAGGTCCTCGAAATGCGACTTCTGGTCCTCGCCGGTATAGAGGCGCACGATGCGGGTCAGGTTCACGGTCATGGGGAAAATCCTGCTGGGTGGAAACAAAAAAAGATCAGTCGGCCTTGATGCCGGCCTTCTGGATCACCGCCGCCCATTTCCTGGTTTCCGAGGCGATGAGGCTGGCGAACTGCCCAGGGCTGCCGCCCAGCAGCTGGATGCCCTGGTCCTCGAACAGCTTGTGCACCTCCGCATCCTTCAGCGCGGCGTCGATCTCGGCGTTGAGCATGGCGACAATGTGCGACGGTGTCTTCGCCGGGGCCAGCAGGCCGTACCAGCCGGTGGCCTCGAAGCCGGGCAGCGTGTCGGCGAATACCGGCACCTCGGGCAGCGTGGGCGAGCGGTGCGCACTGGTCACGCCCAGCGCCACCAGCTTGCCGGCCTTCACATGCTCGACCACCGAGGGCATGCTGACGATCATCAGCGGCACCTGCCCGCCCAGCACGTCGGTCACCCCGCCGGCAGCGCCCTTGTAGGGCACATGCAGGATGTCCACACCGGCCTGCGACTTGAAAAGTTCGGCCGACAGGTGCGCGGTCGAGCCGCTGCCGGGCGAGGCATAACTGAGCTTGCCCGGGTAGGCCTTGGCGTAGGCGATGAGTTCGGCCAGCGTCTTGTAGGGCTGCGCCGGGTGCGCCACCAGGATGTTGGGCACGCTGCCCACCAGCCCGATAGGCGCGAAGTCGCGCGCCACCTCGTAGGGCATGGTCTTGTAGATACTCTCGTTGACCGACAGCTGCGCGGTGGCGCCGAAGAAGAGTGTGTAGCCGTCGGCCGGCGCCTTGGCCACCTGCGCGGCCGCCAGCATGCCGCCGGCGCCGGGCTTGTTGTCGATGACCACGCCCTGCCCCCATTTCTTGGTGAAACGCTGGCCGATGGTGCGGGCCATGAGGTCGGTGGCGCCGCCCGGCGGAAACGGCACCACCAGGGTGATCTGGCGTGAGGGGTAGGCGTCGGGCGCCGGCTGGGCGCCCGCCTGTGGCGCCACCGACAGGCCACCCACCGCGGCCAACAGGGACACCGCTGTGCGGAACCAGGGTCTCATCGAACACACCTCCGTGAAAGCGACAGGCCACCACGGATGGTCCGGCAGGCGCCCGCACCCTTGGTCGATCGACCAGACGGTAGACGTTTTCAGGCGCAGCCGGGATAGGGCCGACCCTAGGAAGCCCTGAACGGCTGCATTCAGCCCCTGGCCGGCTTAGGGGCGCCGCACGGTGGCCTGCGCCGGGTCCGGCTGCTCCACCGGCGCCACGTCGACATGGCTCACCTGCACGTGCATGTGGCTCATTTCCACCGCCCCATACAGGGTGCCGAAGGCGGTATCCTTGGCGTCGGGGCCGGTGCCGACACGCACCATGTTTTCGGGCCGGGTGAGCCGGGTCGGATCGAACATGACCCAGCGCCCGCCCAGCCAGGCCTCGAAGTTGGCGTGGAAGTCCTGCGGCGGAAACTCGAAATTCACATACCCGCTCACCAGCCGCGCCGGTATGTTGAGCGCGCGGCAGAAGGTGATGGCCAGGTGCGCGAAGTCGCGGCACACACCCACCCGCTGCTGGTACACGTCGATGGCGCTGGTCAGCGCGTTGGTGATGCCGACCTCGTAGGACACGTTGTCGTACAGCCAGTCGCAGATGGCCTGTACCCGCCGGTAGCCCTGCGGCACCTGGCCGAAATGTCCCTGCGCGGCCCGGCTCATGGTGTCGGACTGGCAGTAGCGGCTGGGCATCAGGTAGCGCACCACCGCGTCGGGCAGGTCACCCACCGCCACCTCGGCGGCGTGCACATCGGCAGGCGGGCAAAGCAGCTCCACCCGCGCGTCGTAGCGCAGGCGGAACAGACCCGGGTCCACGTCGCAGCGCAAAAAGCGGTTGCCGCTGTAGGGGTCGGTGTAGCTGTGCATGGCCACCCCGGCCTCGGTGTCGAGGCTTTCTTCGAGGATGTTCTGCTCGCCGCCGTGCGCGCACTGGATGTGCAGGAAGAAGTGCGAACGCGAGAAAACCTGGTATTCCAGGTCGCAGCGCAGGGCGGTGATGGGCAAAGGGTGCGATCAGGAGGGCAAAACGCATCTTAGCCCGCAGGACACGGGTGTGCCCGCCGCCGGGCGGTCCGTCACCCGCCGCGGAGATCCCACCAGATCGCGGCGCAGAGCGCCAAACCGACGGCGAACACCAGCCAGGTCGTCCACACCACGTAGGTATAGAACATCAGCGCCACCCCCAGCCACTTGGTGCGCGGCCGCTCCGTCCTCTTGCCGTAGCGCCAGGCGGCGAAACCGAGCAGGCTGAACACCACCATGCCCAGCAGGTAGCCGGGTCCCGGCAGGGTCAGGCCCAGCGACTGCGCAGCGGCCAGGCCGTCACCCATGCGGCACCGCCCTTTCCCGGGCGGCCACCGCCCTCATGGCTTGACGAACTTCAGCACGAAGTCGTCTTTGGGCTGCGGCGGCACCGGCACATTGCGGTCGCGCGGATCCCGGGGGTTGCGCAGGAACTCGCCGCGCGCCTGCAGCCTGAAACCGGCGGCCTCGACCTCCCGGATAACCAAGGCATCTTCCACCCGGTGCAGCGTGCCCGACTCCGAAATGCCGGTGCCCGGCCGGCCCGCATGGTCGGCGATCACGTACATGCCGCCCGGCTTGAGCGCGCGGAACACCGCCTGGTTCATACCCGCGCGGTCCACCCCCATGAAGCCGAAGTCGTGGTAGTTGAGCATCAGCGTCGCCAGGTCGAGGCTTCCGTCGGCCAGTGCGGGCGGCACCGGGTTGTCGAAGGGCTGGACCACCGGCACGATGGGCGCGGCCCCGGCGTTGCTGCTCCGCAGCAGCGCGTCGCGGTCGGCCAGCGCCACCGGCGAGGGGCGCGGGGCCGGGCGCGCGGCCATGGGGGGCGCGGCCGCGGGCATGGCCATGCCGCCTTCGGGAACGGCCGGCGCCGGGCCGCCCGCGGGCTTGCGCGGCGGACTCTGGCCATAGACCTTGCCGGTGGGACCGGCGGCACGCGCCAGCAGTTCGGTGGTGTAGCCGCCGGCCGCGCTGATGTCCAGCACCACCATGCCGGGCCGCATGCCGATGAACGCCAGCATCGCCGCCGGCTTGCGGCGTTCGTCGGCGGCACGGTCGGCCGCGCTGCGGCCGGCGACGATGCCGTCGATCTGCTGCGGTGTCAGCAACGGCTGGGCCGGCGGCGGGCCTACCGCGCAGGCCGCCAGGGCCCCCAGCAAGGCCGCGCACAGCGTGCCCCGCAGAAAACCGCGTCGAATGGTCGTCATGGTGTGTCCCCTGGTTGAGATGCCCCGGCACCTGCAGGTCCGCGTGGTTTCGCGTAGGCTGCCGCCGCAGGCATGTTGCCAGAAGCCGGGTGACAGCGCTGCGTCGCAGCGTCTCGCCTTCTCCCTCAGAACGTAAACAAAGGAAACACCGTGGATCTGCAACTGAAGGGCAAACACGTACTCATCACCGGCGGCAGCCGGGGCATCGGCCTGGCCTGCGCACGCGGCTTTCTACAGGAGGGCGCCCAGGTCAGCCTGGTCGGCCGCAGCCAGGAACGGCTGAACGCCGCCGTGGCCACCCTGCGCGCCGAGGGTTTCGCCGCCGCCGTCTACAGCGCCGACCTGACCGATGCGGCCGCCGCCGCGGCCATGCTCGACGCCGCCGAGGCCGCCGGCGGCCCGGTGGACATCCTGGTCAATTCCGCCGGCGCGGCCAAACGCACCGTCTTCGCCGAACTCACGCCGCAGGCCTGGCAGGCCTCGATGCAGGCCAAGTTCTTCACCTACATCAACGTGATGGACCCGCTGATCAAACGCATGGGCGCTCGCCGCAGCGGCGCCATCGTCAATGTCATCGGCATGGGCGGCAAGGTCGCCACCACCACCCATATCTCGGGTGGTGCGGCCAACGCGGCACTGATGCTGGCCAGCGCCGGCCTGGCCAACGCCTACGGCCCCATGGGCGTGCGCGTGAACGCGGTCAACCCCGGCATGACCATGACCGACCGCATGGCCGAGGGCCTGGAGGCCGACGCCCGCGCCAACCAGACCAATACCGGTGCCATGCTGGAGAAGCTCCAGGCCAAGATGCCGCTGGGCCGCCCTGCCACGCCGGAAGACGTGGCCAACGCGGTGCTGTTCCTGAGCTCGCCGCAGGCGGGCTATATCTCGGGCGCCATCGTGTCGATGGACGGCGCCGCGGTGCCGATGGTGGTCTGAGCGTAGTGCGCTGACCTCGGAATATTCCCGCAGTCCACCCGCGGCGTTGGCCCAGAAGCCTTAGACTTGTTATCACGCCGGCGCCCGACACCATTACAAAACCAGCGCACGGCGGTGACTTCCCCACCGGAGACAAAGCCCGTGCCTGCCACTTTCCCGCCCTTCCTCCCGCGGCGCCGCGGCGTGCTCGCCCTGGGCGCCGCTTCGGCCGCCGGCCCCGGCCTGCTGTCGCTGCTGCCCGGCAGCGCCCGGGCCGCCGATGCCTACCCCAACCGCCCGATCCGGGTGGTCGTGGGCTATCCGCCCGGCGGCGGCGCCGACCTGGTAACGCGTGTGCTGGTCGACGGCGGCCTGTCGCGTGAACTCGGCCAGCCGATGATCATCGACAACAAGCCCGGTGCCGGCACGGTGATAGGCACCGACTTCGTCGCCAAGGCACCCGCCGACGGCTACACCCTCCTGGTCAACTCGTCGTCGCTCACGATCAACGCCACGCTGACCAGGAAGCTGCCCTACGACAGCGAGAAGGACCTGGCACCCGTCTCCCTGCTGTGCAGCGGCCCCAACGTGCTGGTGTGCCTGCCGGACCGGCCCTGGAAGACGCTGGCCGATGTGATCGCGGCAGCCAAGGCCAACCCCGGCAAACTCACCTACGGCTCCGCCGGCAACGGCACCACGGTGCACCTGGCGGGCGAGTTGCTGAAGATGATGGCCGGCATAGACCTCACCCATGTGCCCTACAAGGGCGCCGCGCCCTCGTTCACCGACCTGCTCGGCGGGCAGGTGGACTTCGTCATCGGCACCTCCGGCGGCGTCAGCCGGTTCATCGAGTCCGGCAAGATGCGCGCCATCGCCATCACCACCGCGAATCGCTCGCCCGTCTTCCCCGGCGTCGCCACCTTCGGCGAAACCGTGCCGGGCTACGCTGCCGATATCTGGTACGGCATGTTCGCCCCCGCCGGCACGCCGCCCGACGTCGTGGCCCGCCTCAATGCCGCGGTGAAGACCGCTGCCGAAGCCCCCGCCTACAGCAGCAGGATGAAGGCCGAGGGCCTGCTGGTCTCCGTCAGCACGCCGCAGGAGATGCGCCGCTACATCCACGAAGACATCGAACGCTGGCGCAAGGTCATTGTCGCGGGCAACATCACCGCCAGTTGAGACCAACCAGACCACCAGGAAATTCCTTTCATGCGCATCACCCCCGTCACCCCCGGCACCCAGCCCGAACTCGCCGAGATCGAGGCCACCATCACCGCCACCCGCGGCAGGATCGGCCCGCTGTACCAGGCCCTGCTGGTCAGCCCGCCCATGGCCGACGGCTGGGAAAAAATGCTCACCGCCGTGCGCAACCACAACAGCCTGCCCGAGGCGCTGCGCGAGCTGCTGATCGTGCGGGTGGCCGTCCTCAACCGCTGCCCGAGCGAGGTCGCCGCCCACCAGCCAGCGGCCCTGAAGCTCGGCGCCAGCCAGCAGCAGGTCGATGCGCTGCACGCGCCGGCCACGCCCGGCACCGGCTTCACCCCGGCCGAGCAGGTGCTGCTGGAGCTGGCCGACACCATGACCCGCAACATCGAGGTGCCGGCCGAGCTGTACGCCCGGGTGCGCAGCCACTGGGAAGAGCGGCAGATCGTCGACGCGGGGGTGACCATCTCGGCCTACAGCATGGTGACGCGTTTCGTCGCGGCGCTGGAGATCTAGGCGGGCATCTGGCCGGAACGGCAACACCAGGAAGAAGAAACCATGAACCAGCCAGATAACGCGAAGAAGTATTCGTACACGATGGGGAACATCGCGCCCGTCGACTCCGACAAGCTTCCCAACTCGCAGCCGGAGCCGCTGCTGCCGCCGGATGTTCGCCGCATCTCCGTACCCCTCGATATTTCCGACTACACCCCCGAGGGTGTCGAAGAGGCGATTCGAGAGCGGTACTGGAAATGCGTTGACGACCTGGTGAAGGATGGTGCGGACATCATCATGCTGAACGGCATCCCCGTCGCCTCCCAGCTCGGGCGCAAGCGCCTTCTGGAACTCCTGGCGGAAACGACCAGGAGAACCGGCGTCGTGGCCGACGCGCATGCGGAGGCCGTGGTCGCTGCCATGCGCCATCTCGGCATGCGCCGTATTGCCATCGCCAGCCGCTGGTCGGACGCGCTGAACAACAAACTGGTCGCCTACCTCGAGGAAGCGGGCTTGGAGGTCCTGGCCGTGACCAGCGTCGGGCAATGGGCCCAGCAGGCCTTCTCGATGAGCATCGAGGAAGGCGTGAAGCTCGCGTTCCAGCTGTCGCGCGAGGCCATGAAAAAGGCCCCCGATGCCGACGGCCTGCTGCTGCCGGGCGGCGCCTGGCGCAGCCTCGCCGCCGTGCCCATCCTGGAGCAGGACTTCGGCAAGCCGGTCGTCACCAATCCCATCGCGGCGGTGTGGCGTCTGATCGCCGCCGGCAAGGCGCCGCCGGTCGAAGGCTGGGGCCGCTTGCTCACCAACCGGTAGCTGCATGGCCAGCCGGGGGCGTCTTCGGGCTCCGGCCTCCAGACTGCGCGCAGACAAGGCGGCTGCGCCGCCTGATGGAGCGTGCCGCAGCGTATTGCGCCACTGGCCGGACCCACCCAGGGTAGCGGGCCAGTTCTCGACATATCGGTCGCAAGAATATTGAGAGCGCAAATCCGGCTTTGACAGCGCCGCGGCGAGTGCCATCTGCCTCTTGCAGTCTTCGGGCTCCGGCTCCCGGCGCCCGCGCATCGGGGAAGCTGAGCAGCGGACCGTCAGGCGGATAAGGGCTCGCAGATGTTTGACCGCAGCGCAGCGAAGGGAGTTTCTGCGAGACCCCGCCTGGCGGGAGCAGCGCAAGGCAGCCCGAAGGGCCTTCCTCGTTAAGCGGGAGCCGGGAGCCGGCGCCCGAAGACGGCCCACGAGACAAGGCCGTAAATCACCCCCCCGGATACCGCCCCCCCAGCAGCCCCGTGATCCGCGCCGCCGCCTCCCGCACCAGCGGCGCCTGCTCCGGCAGCAGGCGCTCGGCCGGCATGGTCAGGGTCAGCGAGGCATAGAGTTTTCCGGCGGCATCGAACACCGGCGCCCCAATGCCCGCGATCTCGTGGACGCGATCACCCGACAGCACCACCAGCTGTTCGCGCCGGGCCTGGTCGGCCCACGCCCCTTTGGCGCCCGAAAAGGCCTGCAGGATGCGGCCACCCGCGCCATGGGCCAGGGGCAGCAGGTCGCCGGCCTGCATATGGTCGCGCACCGGGCGCGGCGAATCGACCCGGCACAGGCACAGGCGCTGCTCGCCGCGCGGCAGGTAGAAGGCCGCGCTCTCCTGCGTCTGCGCCACCAGGTCGCGCAGCACCGGCATGACCACCGCCTCCAGCGAGAACGAGGCGGCAAACACGTGGTGCAGCCGCGCCACCTCGGAGCCCAGCGCGTAGCGCCCGTCGGGCAGGCGCTGCACCAGGTGCGCGTGCTCCAGCGAGGCCAGCATACGCAGCACCGTGCTTTTATAGAGGCGGGTGCGGTCGGCCAGCTGGGCCAGCGTCAACACCGGGTCGGCATTGGTGAAAGCACCCAGCAGCGACAGCGCCCGGTCGAGGGTGGCGATGCCACCGGCGGCGGCGTTCTGGTCGGCCAGGGCGGGTACGGCGGCGCGGCGGGGCATGGCGGGGTTCCTCATTTTTGCATTTGACACCAGCAGACCCTCTGTTTTACCATAGATGGAACAACGTTCTATCTATCGAATGTCAGAAAAAACGAGACAAGTCACGGTGACCGTGCGGCCCTTCGACGGCTGGACGGAAATCCGTATCGACCGCGAGGCCCAACGCAACGCGCTGGACCGCCGTACCCGCCTGCTGTTGCGCGAGGCGCTGGAGGCCGCGCGCGGCGCGCGTGCCGTGGTGCTCACCGGCACCGGCGGCAGCTTCTGCGCCGGCCTGGACCTGAAGGAACGCGCCGCCGAGCGCGCCGCCGGCCAGACGGACACGGCGGGCGAGGAGGCCATCGCCCTCAACATGGCGCTGCGTGAACACCCGGCGGTGGTGATTGCCGCCGTCAACGGCCTGGCCTATGGCGGCGGGGTCACGCTGGTGAATTCCTGCGACCTGGCGCTGGCCGCCAGCAGCGCCACGCTGGCCTGCCCCGAGATCAGCTTTGCCAGCTACGCCAGCATGGCCGGCCCCACCAGTTCCCTGCTGCTGACCCGCAAGCGCGCGGCCTGGCTGCTGTTGGCCAACGAGCGGCTCGACGCGGCCACTGCCGAACGCTGGGGCCTGGTCAACGAAGTGGTGGCGCCCGACAGCCTGGCGGCGCGCGCCGCCGAACTGGCCCAGCGCATCGCCGGCTACGACGCGGCCACGCTCGACGAAACCAAGCAGGCGCTGAACCGCCTGCCCGCGGCCACCGGCACCGGCGCCTGGCGCGCCGCGCTGGAATACGGCCAGACGGTGAACGAAGCCATCCGTGCGCGCAAGCGCGCCGCGGCCTGATCAGCCCCCTTTTCCCGCCCCCTTTTCTCCCCCGCTTTCCCCGTACCTCTTCTGTCCTTCTCCATTCCTACAACCAGGAGCCCTCGCATGTCTTCCAAGCTTCCCGCCATGACCCGCCGCAGTGTCGTCCTCGCGGCCACGCTGCTCGCCTCCGCCGCCGCCCTGGCGCAGGGCGGCACCTACCCTTCGCAGCCGGTGCGGCTGGTCGTGCCCTTCCCGCCCGCCGGCGGTACCGACGTGGTGAGCCGTGTCGTTGCCAACGAGGTGACGCAGGCCACCCACTGGGCCTTCGTGCTCGACAACCGCCCCGGCGCGGGCGGCAACATCGGGCTGGACATCGTCGCCAAGGCGAAGAACGACGGCTACACCCTGGGCACCGGCCAGACCTCCAACCTGGCGATCAACCCCGCGCTGTACGAGAAAGTGCCCTTCGACGCGCTGAAGGACTTCGCGCCGGTGGCCCTGCTGGCCACGCAGCCGCTGATCCTGGTGGTGAAGGCCGACTCGCCCATCAAGACCATCGCCGACGTGAAGGCACGCGCGCTGAAGCAGCCGCTGACCATGGCATCGGCCGGCAACGGCACGGTGGGCCACCTGACGGGTGTGATGTTCGCCAACGAGGCCGGCTTCAAACTCACCCATGTGCCCTACAAGGGCGCCGGCCCGGCCCTGACCGACCTGCTCGGCGGCCAGACCGACATCTACTACGGCACACCGGCCAGCGTGCTGCCCATGGTGCGTGCCGGCAAGCTGCGTGCGGTGGCCGTCACCTCGGCCCAGCGCATGCCGCTGCTGCCCGGGACGCCGACCATCGCCGAGTCCGGCTACCCGAAGTTCGTCGCCGAGGACTGGAAGGCCGTGGTCGCGCCCGCCGGCACCCCCAAGGACGTGATCGCCCAACTCAACAAGGCCTTCAACGCCGCGCTGACCCGGCCCGAGGCCGTCACCCGGATGCAGGACGAAGGCAGCACCCCGCGCCCCGGCACCCCCGAGCAGCTGGGCGCCTTCATGAAGACCGAATACACCCGCTGGGGCGCCGCGGTGAAGGCCTCCGGCGCCAAGGCTGAATAACCGTCGACGAACAAGCAGGAGACTCCCCATGCAACAACCCAACCTGACCCGCCGCGCCCTCGCGCTGGCCCCCGCCGCGCTGATGCTCGGCAACACCGCCCACGCCCAGGTGGCGGGGCGGCCCATCACCATCGTCGTGCCCTTCACCGCGGGCGGCAGCACCGACCTGGTGTCGCGGGTGGTGGCGCAGTTCGCCGCGCCGGTCGTCGGCAACCCGATGATCGTGGACAACCGCGTCGGCGGCGGCGGCGTGGTCGGCTGGAGCTCGGCCGCACGCTCGGCGCCGGACGGCAACACGCTGTGCACCATCGAACTGTCGTATGCCATCGCCGCCGGGCTGCTGCCCAATCTGCCGTTCGACCCGCACAAGGCCTTCACCCAGGTCACCACCGCGGTCAAGGTGCAGCACGTGCTGGTGGTCAACCCGGCCGTGCCGGCCAAGACGGTGAAGGAACTCATCGCCCTGGCCAAGGCCTCGCCCGGCAAGCTCAACTACGGCTCGGGCGGCAACGGAACCAACACCCACCTGGGGGGTGAACTGTTCAAGAACCTGACCGGCACCTCCATGGTCCACATCCCGTACAAGGGTGCGGGCGCCGTGCTGGCCGACCTGATGGCCGGCCAGGTGCAGGTGCTGGTCACCTCCATCCCGACCGCGCTGCAGGCCATCCGCTCGGGCCGGCTGCGCGCGCTGATGGTGACCGGCCCCACCCGCAACCCGACCCTGCCCGACGTGCCCTCGGCCACCGAAGCCGGCCTGCCGAAGATGGACATGGACTTCTGGATCGGCTTCGGCGCGCCGGCCGGCACACCGCCGTCGGTGATCAACCACCTGAACAAGTCCATCAACGAATCGCTGGCCCTGCCCGATGCGAAGAAGCGTATCGACGAGATGGGCCTCACGGTGGTCGGCAGCAGCCCGGCCGAGGCGACCGCCCTGGTCAGCCGCGAGATCGACCGCTGGACCGCCATCATCAAGCAGGCCGGCATCAAAGCGGATTGAACATATGGCCCCCACGCTCCCGCACTTCGTGTCGTCGCTGCCCCCCGAGGGGGCCGTCGCCGCCTTGGGGCGGCCCGGCGGCGGCTGGCCGCTTACTTTGGCAATCCATGGCTACTAAACCCCTCAAGGGCATCCGCGTCCTCGACCTGACCAACGTGCTGGCGGGCCCCTTCGCCTGCCACCAGCTGGCCCACATGGGTGCCGATGTGGTGAAGGTCGAGACACGCAACGGCGGCGACCTGGCGCGCCAGCTGGGCGCCGATGCCGACCTCAACCAGCGTTTCATGGGCGTGTCCTTCCTGGCGCAGAACCCGGGCAAACGCTCCATCACCATCGACTTCAAGCACCCCGAGGGCAAGGCGGTGTTCCGCCGCCTGGTGGCGACGGCCGACGTGCTGGTGGAGAACTTCCGCCCCGGTGTGATGCAGCGCCTCGGCCTGGGCTACGAAGAACTGCTGAAGGAGCAGCCGAAGCTCATCTACTGCGCCATCTCGGGCTTCGGCCAGCAGGGGCCGCTGCGCGACCTGCCGGCCTACGACCAGATCATCCAGGGCATGTCCGGCATGATGAGTATCACCGGTGCGCCGGAGAATGCGCCCTACCGCGTGGGCTACCCGGTGGCCGACACCATCGGCGGCATCACCGCCGCCTTCGCGGTGGCCGCCGCGCTGGCCGACAAACACCGCACCGGCGGCAGTTTCATCGACGTGTCGATGCTCGAAGCCGCCATGGCCACCATGGGCTGGGCCGTGTCCAACTACCTGGTGGCCGGGCGTGAACCGACGCCCATGGGCAACGAGAACATCACCGCCAGCCCCTCGGGCACCTTCCGCACCGGCGACGGGCTGCTCAACATCGCGGCCAACAAGCAGGAACAGTTCGAGGCGGTATGCCGCGTGGTGGAGCGGCCGCAGCTGGCCGAGGACCCGCGCTTCAAGGAACGGCAGGGCCGGCTGCAGCACCGCTTCGAGCTCAAGGCCGCGCTGGAAGAAGCCCTGGCCGCACGCGGCGCCGAGGAATGGTGGACGCTGCTCAACCAGGCGGGTGTGCCCGCCGGCCCGGTCTACAGCGTGCCGCAGGCGCTGGACCACCCGCAGATAGCCGACCGCGGCATGGTCGCCACCTTCCCCGACGCGCCCGGCGTGGGCCGCGACATCCGCCTGCTGCGCACCGGCATCAAGCTCGACGGCGAGGCCCCCACGGTGGACACACCACCGCCCACCCTGGGCCAGCACACCGACGCCATCCTGGCCGAGATCGGCTATGGCCCCGACGAGATCGTTCAACTGAAAACAGGCAAGGCCGTCTGATGGACACCACGCAAAAACCCGACGCCCAGCGCACCACCGAAGACTGGTGGCGCACCGACATCATCGACATGCAACCCGGCGTGATCCGCTACCGCGGCTACCCGGTCCAGGAACTGATCTCCAACGGCGTGGGCCTGGCGCAGATGATCTGGCTCATGACCCGGGGCGAACTGCCCAGCGCCGCGCAGGGCCGGCTGCTCGACGCGGTGCTGATGTCGGCGGTGGACCATGGCCCGCAGGCACCCAGCATCGGCATCGCACGTATGGCCATCACCTGCGGCGTGGGCCTGAACAACGCCATGGCCAGCGCGGTCAACGTGCTGGGTGACGTGCACGGCGGTGCGGGCGAGCAGGCAGTGGAGCTGTACACCGACATCGCCGGGCGGGTCGATGCCGGCGCCGCGCTGGCCGATGCGGCGGGCGCGGCGTTGGACGCCTTCGTGGCCGCGCACGGCAAGTTCATCCCCGGCTTCGGCCACCGCTTCCACCCCATAGACCCACGCACCGCGCCGCTGCTGGCGCTGGTGGACGAGGCCGCCGCGCGCGGCGAGGTGTCGGGCCGTTTTGCCGGCATCGCGCGGGCGGTGGAAGACGTGCTGGCGGCACGCAAGGGCGGCCGGCGCATTCCCATGAACATCGACGGTGCCACCGCGGTGATCTATGCCGAGCTGGGTTTTCCCGCGCCGCTGGCGCGCGGGCTATTCTGCCTGTCGCGCTCGGTTGGTATCCTGGCGCACGCCTGGGAGCAGTCCTTGCAGGGCGGCCGCAACAAGGGCCCCATCCCGCGCAGCTTCATCCCCACCTACAGCGGCGAGGCACTGCGCGCCGTGCCGGCGCAAGGGCGGCCCGCGTGATGTGGAACGCCGGATTCACCGCGCCCCAGGTGGTGCAGGCCGGGGTGCTGACGCGTATGCCCGATGCCCTGCGCCTGCCGCAACGCAGCAGTTGGGCCGACGCCAACAAGCCCGGGCACATCGTCGACAGCTTTCTCGAAGGCCCGTCGTTCGACCGTGAGGGCAACCTGTACCTGACCGACATCGCGCACGGCCGCATCTTCCGGGTCACGCCGGCCCTGGAATGGCAGCACGTCGCCGACACCGGTGGCTGGCCCAACGGCATCGCCATCGACCGCGCCGGCCTGCTGTGGGTCACCGACTACCGCTGCGGCCTGCTGCGCATCGACCCGGCCACCGGCGCGGTCGAGACCATTCTTGGCCACCGCAATTCGGAAAGCTTCAAGGGCCTCAACGACCTGACCTTCGACCGCGAAGGCAACCTGTATTTCACCGACCAGGGGCAGACCGGCCTGCACGACCCCACGGGCCGGGTCTACCGCCTGCGGCCCGCGGGCCAGCTCGACCTGCTGCTGGACAAGGTGCCCAGCCCCAACGGCATCGTGCTCGATGTGCAGCAGCGCTTTCTGTTCGTGTCGGCCACGCGTGCCAACGCGGTGTGGCGCATGCCGCTGCTGCCCGACGGCTCGGTGTCCAAGGCCGGCGCCTTCCAGACCTTCTTCGGCACCAGCGGGCCGGACGGCCTGGCCCTGGGTGCCGACGACAGCCTCGTGGTGGCGCACGCCAGCCTGGGCGCTTTCGTGTTCGACGCACGCGGCTGGAACACCCACTTCATCCACGGCACCAAAAGCCCAGAGGGTCACCTGGGCAGCACGGTGACCAATGCCGCCTTCCGCCCCGGCACCCGCACGCTGGTGCTGACCGAATCGTCCACCGGCACGGTGCTGACGACCGAGCTGCCGTTTGCGGGCGCACCGCTGTTCTCGCACGGCTGAGGCCACGGCCTGCCGGCTCCGTCCTGCCACCCTTTTTCCAGAAACATTCCATGCCCGATATTCCGGATACCCCGGCCCTCTCCGGCTTCGATGAACTGATGGCCATCCGCGGCCAGGGCGCGGTATCCGCGGGCGAAGTCACCCTGCGCGGCCGCGACCCCTTCCACCCTACGCCGCTGCGGGTGGGCGAGGCGGCGGCCACCGCCCTGGCCGCCGTCGGCGTGGCCGCCAACGACCTGTGGCAGCAGCGCACCGGCCGCCGCCAGCAGGTGTCGGTGGACCTGCGCCATGCGGCGGCCACCCTGCGCACGGTGGACTACAGCCGCGCGCCCGACGCCCAGGGGCACTACCAGCACATCCCCATCCCCACCGCCATGGCCCACATGCTGACGGTGACCCAGCCATGGAAGACACGCGACGGCCGCTGGTTCCTGCCCCACCTGAACCTGCCCGAGCTGTGCGCACGGGTGCTGTCGGTGCTGCGCTGCGACAACACCCCGGCCGCCGTGGCCGCGGCGATCGCCACCTGGAACGCCGACGAACTGGAAGAAGCCATCGCCGCCGCCCGCGCCTGCGGCGGCACCATCCGCACCCAGGCCGAATGGCTGCTCCATCCGCAGGGCCGCTACCTGGCGGGGCGCCCGGTGGTCGAGATCACCCGCATCGACGACGGCACGCCGGCCCAGCCCCTTCCGGCCGCGGAGCGTCCGCTGTCGGGCCTGCGGGTGCTGGACCTGACCCGCGTACTGGCCGGCCCGGTGGCCGGCCGCACCCTGGCCGAGCACGGCGCCGACGTGCTGATGGTGACTGCGCCCAAACTGCCGCAGACACCTGAGCACGTACGCGACACCAGCCACGGCAAACGCAGCAGCTTCCTGGACCTGGCGACGGTCCCCGATGCGGAGCGCATGCGCGCCCTGGTCGGCGAAGCCGATGTGTTCATCGACGGCTACCGCCCGCATGCGCTGGGCCGCCTGGGTTTCGGTGCCGACGACCTGCTGCGCCAGCGGCCGGGGCTGGTGCATGTGTCGGTCAACTGCTTCGGCACCGGCGGCCCGTTTGCCGACCGCGCCGGCTGGGAACAGGTGGCCCAGGCCGTCACCGGTGTGTGCGAGGCGCAGGGCCGCCTCACCGGCGCCGGCCAGCCCAGGCTGGTGTTCGCCCCGGTGTGCGACTACAGCACCGGCTACCTGGCCGCCTACGGTGCCATGCTGGCCCTGGCGCGCCGCGCCCGCGAAGGCGGCAGCTGGAAGGTCAACGTGTCGCTGTGCGGCGCCGCCATGTTCGTGCAGCGCCTGGGCCTGGCCGACCACTTCGCCGGTGCCCCGGGCCAGCTCACCGAAGCCGAACTGGCACCGCTGTACGTGGACGAGAACGCCGCCTACGGCCCGCTGCGCACCCTGGGCCCGGCCCTGCGTATGTCGGAGACCCCGCCCTACTGGGACAAGCCTACGCCGGCCCTGGGCGGGGACGGGCCCGTCTGGCTGTAATACAGTGCAGGCCATGCTCACACTCCGCACCTCCCTGCCCTCCCCCTTCGGCCGCAAGGTCCGCATCGCCATCGAGGTCGCCGGCCTGGCCGACCGCGTCACCCTGGTGCCGGCCGACACTGGCAACCCCGACGACAGCCTGCGCCAGCAGAACCCGCTGGGCAAGGTGCCCACGCTGGTCACCGAGGACGGCGAGGCGCTGTTCGACTCGCCCGTCATCATCGAATACCTCGACGACATCGCCCAGCACAAGGGTCTGGTGCCGCAGGGCCCGGCGCGTATCGCCGCACTGCGCCAGCAGGCGCTGGGCGACGGCATGATGGACGCCTGCATCCTGCAGATGTACGAGGCGCGTTTCCGCCCCAAGGAACACCATGTGCAGTCCTGGCTGGACTACCAGGCCGACAAGGTGAGCCGCGCGCTGGTGTTTGCCGAACGCCACTACGCCCATATCCGCCCCGGTACGCCGCACGTCGGCGAGATCACCCTGGCCTGCGCGCTGGGTTACCTGGACCTGCGCTTCGGCGGCACCTGGCGCCAGGAGTACCCACGGCTGGTGGCCTGGCTGGACGATTTCGCGGCGCGGGTGCCAGCGTTCGCGGCGACGGCGCCGGCCGCCTGAAACCCCTCAGGAGGCGCTGCCCAGCGCCTCCTTCCATACCCCGTCGAACGCATCACAGAATGCCCGCTGTACCACCGACAACGGCCGGTAGCGGTTGCGGATGACGGCCACCTCCAGGCGCTCGGCACTGGCGAATGGCCGCACCGCCAGCCCGGCGAAGGAAGGCCCGGCCACCGCCGCCCGGTCCACCACCGCCACCCCGGCACCCGCCTGCGCCAGCCAGCAGGCGGCGGTGGACGAGCGCACGCCCAGGTCGTCCAGGTCCAGGGCCGGGGTGGCCTTGCCGTAGGCCCGCCGCAGCGCCTGCCCATAGGGTGTGCTGGGCGACGAGCCGATGACACGGTGGCCTTTCAGGTCCGCCGGCCGCACCGTCGTCTTACGCGCCAGGACATGGTCCTCACGCATCACGCAGGCCAGCGCGCAGCGGTAGCTCTGCACCGCCACCAGGTCGGGATGGGAGTTGGGCAGCAGGCCCACCGCCAGGTCGGCCGAGTGGTCGAGCAGGGCATCGACCATGATCGGCGCCACCAGGATTTCCATGCGCGCCTTCAGGCGCGGGAACTGGGCATACAGCAGCGCTACCGCACGCGGCGCCAGCCACGGCGCCATGCTGGCCGAGATGGCCAGGCGCAGCGTGCCGGTCTCGGCCAGCGCCAGGCCGCGCGAGACCTCGCGCACCCGCTCCACGCCGCGCCACAGCGGCTCGATCTCGGCATACAGCGCCTGGGCCTCGGGGGTAGGCACCAGCCGGCCCTTGATGCGCTCGAACAGCGTCAGCCCGGCTTGGCGCGCCGCATGCGCCAGCAGCTTGCTGACGGCAGGCTGCGACACATGCAGCAACTCGGCCGCGCCGCTGACGCCGCCGGTGAGCATCACCGCCCGGAAGACTTCCATGTGCCGCAGGTTCATGCGGCGGACTATATAACCTGTGGTTAAGTCCTGGCCAATTCTTTTCAATTGTGGCGTGGGCCCTGCGGGACAACAATCAGCCCACAAGCCGCCGCACCAACCGCCGCAATGGCAGGCACAGGAGACACCACCCCCATGGCCCCCACCCCCTCCCCGGCCGCGCTGCGCCGCCGCACGCTGCTGCAATCGGCCGCGGCCTGGACCACGCTGCCGCTGGCCGGCGCGCTGCATGCGCAGGCCTGGCCCGCACGCCCGGTCAAGATCCTGCTGCCGCAGCCGCCCGGCGGCGCGGCCGACCGGGTGGCACGCCTCTTCGGCGAGAAGCTGCAGGCCAGGTGGGGCCAGCCCATCGTCATCGAGAACCGGCCCGGCGGCGGCGTGGTGGTCGGCACCCAGGCCCTGGTGCATTCGGCGCCCGACGGCTACACCCTGGGCCTGCTGGGCAGCTCGCTCAGCATCAATGCGGCGCAGCGCCGCGACCTGCCCTACGACAGCCTGAAGGACATCCTGCCGCTGGCCTTCCTGGGTTACTACACGGTGGCGCTGGTGGCCACGCCGGGTTTTCCCGCTAACAGCGTGCCCGAGCTGATCGCACTGGCCAAGGCGCAGCCGGGCCGGCTCGCCTTCGGCTCCAATGGCATCGGCACCTCGGCCCAGCTCGCCGGCGAAATGCTCAACCACATGGCCGGCATATCCCTCACGCACGTGCCCTACAACGGCGCGGCCAAGATGTACACCGACATCATCGGTGGCCAGGTCCCGGTCGGCTTCGCGGTGGCGAGTTCGGCCGAATCCTTCGTCAAGTCCGGCCAGCTCAAGGTGCTGGCGGTGACCAGCAGGAAGCGCAGCCAGCTCTACCCCCAGTGGCCCGCCATCGCCGAGACGCTGCCCGGCTACGAGGCCATCAACTGGGCCGGTTTCACCGCGCCGGCCGGTGTGCCGCGGCCCCTCGTGCAGCAGCTGGGTGCCGACATCCTGGCGGTGCTGGCCCAGCCCGAGGTCGCCCGGAGCATGGCCGACATCGGCGTGGACGTGGGGCCACTGGGGCCGGACGAATTCAGGACCTACCTGCAGGACGAGATCACCCGCTTCAGCGCCATCACCAAGCCGCTGGCCACCGGCAAATAGACAAGCAAGCAAGGAAGCACATGGGCTACACCCTCACCCGCGAAATCCCCTCGGACGACGAGACCTACGACCTGGTCGTCGCCGGCGGCGGCCCGGCCGGCACCGCCGCCGCCGTCTGCGGCGCCCGCCTGGGCCTGAAGACCCTGCTGGTGGAGGCCACCGGCTGCCTGGGCGGCATGGGCACCTCGGGCCTGGTCGCCTCCTTCGGGCCGGTCTCCAACGGCGAACGTATGCTGGTCGGCGGCTTCATGCAGGAGCTGCTGGAGACCATGTGGGCGCAGCACGCCTTCGCCCCCCAGGTGGTGCCCGAGTTCCTGCACAGCCAGCTGAACCGCTGGGTGCCCTTCAAGCCCGAGCCCCTCAAACGCATCCTCGACGACTTCTGCGTGCAGGCCGGCGTGGAGCTGCGCTTTTTCACCCGCGTGGTCGAGGCCGACGTGAGCGGACGCCGCGTCAACGGCGTGGTGCTGAGCAACGTCGAAGGGCTGCGCTACGTCAAGGCCCGCAGCTTCATCGACGCCACCGGCGACGCTGCCCTGTGCGCCCTGGCCGGCGTGGAGTGCAAGGTGGTGCTGCGCGACACGGAGACGGTGTCGCCCAGCACCCTGTGCTCGCTGGTCGCCGGCATGCACTGGGACGACCCGGCCTACGGCGCGAGCGACTGGCGCGGCATCGACGCGGTCAAGAACCGCACCAAGGCCGAACTCATTCCCAAGGCCATCGAAGACGGTTTCTTCACGCAGGAAGACCGCTTCTTCCCCGGCATGAACAAGATAGGCCAAGCCACGGCCACGCTGAACGCGGGCCATGTGTTCAACCTCAATCCCCTGTCACAGCGCAGCCTGTCGGACGGCATGGTGCTGGGCCGCAAGCTCGCCGTGGAATACGTGGAGTTCTACCGCAAATACGTGCCGGGCTGCGAAGACCTGGAACTGATGGCCACCGCCCCGGTCATGGGCGTGCGCGACTCACGGCGCATCGTCGGCGAATTCGAACTCACCATCGAGGACTTCCGGGCCCAGCGCCAGTTCCACGACCAAGTGGCCGTGTACAACCGGCCCACCGACGTGCACCCCACCAACACCTCGCAGGCGGAGTACGAGCGTTTCATGAAGGACTTCCACGGCAAGGACAACCTGGGCCGCGGCCAGTGCGTGGGCATCCCGTACAGCATCCTGGTGCCGCGCGGATCGGAAAACCTCTGGGTGGCCGGCCGCTGCCATTCCAGCGACACCAAGGTGCACGGCTCCATCCGCGCCCAGTCGGCCGCCTACATGATGGGCCAGGCCGCGGCCACCGCGGCGGCCCGGTCGGTCGCCACCGGCGAGCCGGCCTGCGACCTGGATACCGCCGCCCTGGTCACCCGCCTGCGCGAAGCCGGCGCCTACCTGCCGCAGGAGAGCCTGGCGCGGGACATGACACGCTGAAAAGGCCGGTAGGGTACGGCCGCTTCACGCGGGCGCCATGCCCTCGCGGCGCAGCACCGGCTCTGCCTGCGCGGAGCACAGGAAAGCGATGAAGCGCGCGGCCTCGGCCACACCACGCGCCGAAGCGCATACCCCCGCGGTGAAGACCGTGGTGATCTCCGCACCCGGCGGCAGGGAGCCGACGATGGTGATGCCCTGGCAGTGCAGCAACTCGCTGTGCTGCTGGAAACCCATCTCCACCGCGCCCTGCGCGATCAGGTCGCCGACCGGGCTGCCGACACGCGCCTGCACCAGGCGCGCTTCCAGTTCCGGCAGCACCTTCCACTGCGCCAGCAGCGACAGCAGCGTCCTGCCGCTGGGCCCGGTGGAATAACCAATGCTGCGCGCCCGCAGCAGCGCCTCGACCAGTTGCTCCCGCGTGCCGATGGCCGGCAGCGGCGCACCGGCGGCCACCGCCAGCGCCGTTTCGGAATCGGCGACCGGCTGGGTGCTACCCGCCACGACGTGGCCCGAGGCCACCAGGCCAGACAGCGCATCGGAGGCCAGCACGGCCACGTCGAAAGCCTCGCCCTGCGCGATGCGCTGCGCCGCCTCCACCCCGCCGGTGACAGTGAGCGCGACCGGCACGCCCGACGCTGCCTCATAGGCCTGCTCCAGCTCCGCCAGTATCCGGCGAGTCGCCATGGATGAAATGCACGTCAAAGTGGCCATGGTCTATTCCGCACGTACACCGGCCGCCTTGACCACCGCGCCCCAGCGCGGCAGTTCGCGTGCGATGAGATCGTGGAAGCCCTGCGGAGTGGTCGGCAGGGGCAGCGCGCCTTCGCCGGACAGGCGCTCGGCTACCGTGGGGTCGGCCAGCACCCGGTTGAGTTCGGCGTTCAGTTGCCGGATACGCTGCGCCGGCGTTCCAGCCGGGGCCACCAGCCCGTACCACTGGTCGGCGTCGAAGCCGGGAAAGCCGCTTTCGGCCACCGTGGGCACGTCCGGCAGGCTGGGGATGCGGCTCGCACTCGACACCGCCAGGGCACGCAGGCGCCCGCCGCGGATATGGGGCAGCAGCACCGTGACCCCGGTGAAAGAGGTATCCACCTGCCCGCCCAGCAGGTCGGTGACGGCGGGTGCGGCCCCCCGGTAGGGCACGTGCACCGCCGGAAACTTCGCCCGCAGCTTGAGGGCCTCGAAGACGATGTGCGCCGCACTGCCATTGCCACCCGACGCATAGGTGAGCTGCCGCTGCTTCGCCAGCGCGACCAGGTCCTGCAGCGAACGCACGGGCGAACTGGCAGACACCACCAGCACGTTGGGCACCCGGCCCACACCGCCGACCGAGGCAAAACTCTTCAGCGGGTCGTAGCCGAGCTTGGGATAGAGCCAGGGGTTGACCGCCAGCGTGCCCAGGTGGCCCATCAGCAGGGTGTTGCCGTCGTGCTCGGCACGCGCCGCCTCGGCCGCGCCGATGGAGCCGCCGGCGCCGCCGCGGTTGTCCACGAGGATGGTCTGGCCAATGCCGGCCGACAGCCCGGGGGCAATGGCCCGCGCGAGGATGTCGCTGCTGCCGCCCGGGGTGAAGGGCACGATCAGGCGCAGGGGCCGGCTGTCCGCCGCATGGGCCACACCGGCCATACCGGCCAACCCGGCCGGTCCGGCAAGCGTGGCGCCGGCCAGCGCCACCGCCTGCCGCCGCGTGAATGTCTGGTTCAAGGGAGTCTCCTGGGCTTGTGGGTCTTGTGCCGGGTGAGTGTGCCACCCGCTTGCGCGCCGCCGAAGCCCGTTCCGCCCTGCGGACCAGCCGGGACACTTCGCCTGGGTAGCGCTTCGAGAAGAAATGTGTTGGCGTTTCGAGGGATGGCCGGCGGGGATATCATCGACTTCATGCCTTTGCAGGGGGTCATCGGGCAACGCAGGAACATCCGCCGGGTGCCGGAACAGCGGTTATCGGCCCCGGAGCGGCTCCCGCGTGAAAATTCTGACCGCCTGGTGCGCAGCTCTTTTCAGACCAGCGGGCCCCTTCTTTGCGTAATCCGCACCACGACCCGAGCCCCTGCAAGACCTGCCCCCCGCTTGTTCGAGATGCCTACCTTTCACCATGGATAAATTCTTGCTGCAGCAGCAGGTGCTGGAACGGCTTGCCGAAGACCTGCTGCAGGCCGAACAGGCCATGCGGGCGGCCCATGAAACGGCGACCCACGAAGAAAACATCGCCGAAAACAAATACGACACATTGGGACTCGAAGCCGCCTACCTGGCCACCGGCCAGGCTCGGCGCGCCGAAGCCATCCGCCAGGCGATGGCCCATTGGCGCCAGTTCCGTCCGCATCCCTACGACGCCAGCAAAGGCATACAGCTCGGCGCGCTGGTCTGCCTGGTCGATTCCGACGACAAGCAGCAACAGCTCTTTCTCGGCCCGGACGGGGGCAGCATGAAGTTGGTCAGCGGCGCTCAGCTCGTTCAGGTCATCAGCAGCGAAGCCCCTTTGGGCAGGGCCATGCTGGGTAAATGCGAGGGTGATGAGGTGTCGATACAGGTCGCGCCCATCCGACAGCAGTTTGAGGTGCTGCGGGTTCATTAAGCCGCAGGCAAATTCGCACCGAATTGGCCGAGGTCAGCAGTACTTTGAAACCGGCCACTGGGTCCAGTGCTACAGTCAGGTTTCGGCCCCGAAGCGGCCTTTCCAAAAATGACGAGGCGTAGATACTCTCAACTCTTCGTTGCGGTCACGGCCATCCTGCTACTTTATGGATGGATACGCGCTGGCAGCCCGAGGTCCGTGGATGAGTTTCGGTTTCTTCACCGTCTGGACTCGCAAAGCCTGTATGCGGGCGCCCCCATGGATCTCGGTGATCTCATGCCCGGTGAATGGGAGATGGCCTGTGATGCACACGGCTACTCGGGCGATTTCATCGTGGAGAAGTACGGTCGCACCTATCCCTCAGCGAGCGACCTTGAAGATTCGGCGTGGGGTCTTGTGTTCATCAGCCACGACGGGACCTACACCTCAGTGGGCGGCCACTGCAAGCCAACCGGCATGCGCATCTACTTGCCTGGGTGCGTGCCTCGCCAACAGGCAGTTCTGCATGCTTCGGCTCAAAAAAGTGGGGCATGCACGGATTTTCGGTAGGATCAGTGCGGAGGGGCGCTTTCGGCCCCGTTGCAGACCTTCCTCGATCAAACGATGATTCCCATTAGTCCAAGAAGAATCACAGCCGAAGAACGTGATCTGCTAATCGCAGCGCTTGAGCGCGCACCGGTAGCAACGTTCGTAGCTGGAAATTTAGGAGAAACGATTCCAGAACTTATGGTCATAGGGCGATGTGAATGCGGCTGCGCGAGCGTCACTTTTTCGCCCCAGGGTGAAGGCATTTCGGACATGGTAGCCGACGGACTTGCTACCGATCCGACTGGCGAATCGGTTGGCCTCATCCTCTGGGCGCGGCATGGCCGCTTCACCGAACTGGAAATTGTCGGGCATTCTGATGTTCCAGCTGGACTTCCTTCCGCTATCTCGGTACGCTCTTATGAAGAAGAGGGCCGGAGAATGTCGCAGGCATAGACCGCTGTCGGCCCCGAAGCAGACCTTTGTCCAACATGAAAATAGACTATCCTGAGGTAGTTGCCGGTGGCGCATTTTTCGCATGCGGCGTCTATATGATGATCACCAGAAAATACAATGTCGGTGATCCTGACAATGAACTAAAAGTTAAGTACACGGTAACTGGCGCCGATGCCGTAATTCTCGGCATAGTATTTGCCGGCATAGGCGCATATTTCGTCGCCCATTCTTTGGGCCTGTTGTAAGATCGACCGCTTCCGGCCCCAAAGCAGACCTTCAATAGATATTAAGTAAACTACACGCCATGGTTTTCCTCGCATTTACTTCTGGTGGCTTGGCGCAGGCACTTCGGCTAAGGGAATCCGTACCACTCAACGTCTGGTGCGGAGCTTCCGCAATTTCAGAAGACGAACTTGGTCAAGGTGCCATGAAGGGAGTGACTCGTTTCGCCTACAACTTTTCTGGTGGAGATGTTGATGAACTTGCGGGCGCGCTTGATACGATAGGCCAACATCATCCAGGTGAACTCGTTTGGATTGAGGGCATGCCCCAGTGATGGCCGCATAGCGTGACTGCAGGATACAGAAAATGCAACGCAAGGATTGGTTTATTGTTGTCACGGCCATGGGCGACCTGATCATTCTGGCAGCAACTTTTTTGGTCTTTTCGACTGCCCATGCCAGGCACTATGAAGGAACTTACACGCCGCTAATCCTCGGTGTTCTTGCGTTTTTCGCGTTCAACATCGCGATGCTGGGCTTGTCGCTTTCCGAGCTACCTCCAAGACGGAAATGGCTCATCTCGGGTGGCTTAGCGGCCCTTATGAGTGTACTTTTTTCTGGACTCATTGGCTCGATGTTGGTTTCCGCTTTTGGAAGCTAACTGCATAGAATGCAAGGTAAAAAAATGCAGCCGCTTCCGGCCCCATTGCGGTCCTTCGCGAGTTCAAATGGAGTAGGAATGATTTCGCGCCCATGAACGATTTCAACTGGACACCAGGGCACGGTGTAGACGCCAACGCGCTCGAACGGATGCGCAAGCACTTCAGCCGGCCCAAGGAATCCATGGGGGAAGCCTGGTTCAATACCGACAGCCGGCGGATGTTCGACGAACTACATCGCGAT
This sequence comes from Pseudomonadota bacterium, assembly GCA_040390235.1. Classification (GTDB taxonomy): domain Bacteria; phylum Pseudomonadota; class Gammaproteobacteria; order Burkholderiales; family Burkholderiaceae_C; genus Xylophilus. The sequence goes on from JAZJYT010000028.1 coordinate 39,896, forward strand.
CTAGCGTCAATATCGGTTCGGGAGTTGATGGAGCCCCTGGTCGAGATAGCGAGCGGCACCGGCAGCTTCGGTCCGATGCCGGAATGGCATTCCTGGTACCACTACCTGCTCGCATCGCTTTTGCCCCGTAGCCATGAGTGCTTCGTGGACTACCTGCTAGAGCCCCTCATAACAGCGTTCATCGCACAGTACCCGAACGGGATCTATCGCAGACCCTATCAGGAGTTCGAGCAAGACGTGCTGTCGACCCTGGGCCGATGCATGATGGACTCAGTCTGCTGGAGCGGGGACGACATTGCCATCGGGCGCGTATTGCACCGCTCAAACAACAACCCGAACAAGGTTTGGTGCCGGTGGGACGCGAGTGGGGACCTCTCCGCGTCCATGTTCTTCTGCCTCAAATACCTGCCCGAGCAGCAAGTACAAGCCTGGATGAGGTCGGTCCTAGCCATCCCCTCGCCACATTGGCGGGCACAGATCCTCGTGTGGGCTGTGGGGGCACATGCGCTTCTATTAGGAAATCAGCGTTGGCCTTCTGAGTGGGATGTGAAAGACTATCCTCACATCGGTTGGGACTGGTCGCACTGCTTGAGACCAGAACTCGCCGCGTCGGATGAGAGCGGCGCACCACCGCTCGGATGCCTCGTGCCGGCCGGCAACCGTAGCCAAGCCCTCGCGGCGCTTGCTAACCATTTCACTGAAGAGGTCTACCTCGACTGGCTGGCCTCATTCTCGAAATTCCCCTATTTGGAAGCTGAACTCGGCTATCTTCCAGCTACATTCGAAAGCCGTTATGTTCGGCGCTAGGCTGATTTCGGCCCCGTAGCGGAACTAGCAGGAGAATCGCTTGAGCAGCGTGGTCGCGTCTTCCAACCCGTCTAAGACGGCACGTGTCTGGTACGGTGCCTGGGTAGTTCTTCCGGTGCCGCTATCGATGCTGGTTCCCAGCTACTATCCACCGCAACTCATTGAACTTATTTGGACCTCACTCTTTTTTATGTTGGGCGCCGTATCTAGTTTCTGGGTTCTGCGTCACGCAAACAGTCAATGGGTGAAATATGCTATGGCGGTGCCGTTGTTGCTCTACGGCTCGGTAGTGGCCTTAGCCTTTGGTTTTAACCTAACGCACTTGATGGGTTTTTAAGCAAGCGTATGTCCCGCGTTTCCCCATCCGCCTCCGGCCCCACAGCAGACGTTCACGAAATAATTGCATGACGCGAGTTGTATTCGTTGATCCCTATCGGTGGTCTAAACGCTGGAATCACCTGTGCGCTAGTTTTTGGCGCAAGTTACGAAATCCAATCTTTTCGGCAATCGAGAGTGGTGACGACGCCGCAGTCATGCGGCTGGCCAAGAAGCATGGCGTCCATCGCTCCACCAACGAGTTCGGTCAGTCTCCGCTGTGCGCCTCGATCTCAACGGGTCGCACGGCACTAGTGCGCGAACTGATTCAATGCGGAGGCATGCTTCCTGGAGACGGATCCTTGGCGCTCGCGGCAATGAACGGCAATCTAGACGTTGTGGAAGCGCTGTTGGAGGCAGGAAAAAGTCCCGATGAAGCACTGCCGTCGGATGAACAAGCGCCTGGCTATACCCCGCTGATGTGGGCCACAAATCGCAAGCATTTGGAGGTTATTACGCGGCTGCTCGCCGCTGGGGCTGACGTCGATGCAGTTGCTGGAAACGGGACGACTGCTGTTATGCTAACCGCCAAAGGAGACTCAGCTAGCCTAGAGGCGTTGAAAGTTCTCTGCGTTTACAAGCCGGACATCACCAAGAAAGACTGGCGAGGCCGTAGCTTGATTCGGGAGGCTAGAGATCGTGATAAGTTTTCAGGCAGACCCGAGTTGAAGGAAATTCTTCTACGCTTCTACCCTGAGACAAACTTCGATGAGGCTTAAGCCGCTCCCGGCCCCATAACGGACATTGACTATGACCCAGCGCTACAAAGTGGAAGGCTATGCTGAAACCCGGGATGCGCTCGCCTGGGTAATGCTGAGTGCACCGAATTTTAAATATGGTCTGACGTTAGAAGAAATATTCTGCGGACTTGAGCATGGATTCCAATCGGTGCGTTACCAGCTAAAAGACGTCGAGCGTGTTGCGCAATGGCAAGCTTCACACCAAAAACTCGGAGAAGCCCTTGAGTTTTACAAGAAGGGAGACGTAGGGAATGGCACACGTACTACGCAGGAGGCTAGTGAACTATTCATCATGCTCCGTCGGCTCGGGGGTAGTAAGGTTTCAAGACAAGAGCTGGGTAGCACGGAGCACGGAGCCAATGAGTTAGATGAGTAAAATGAGCCTCGAACTGTTCTTTTGTAAGGTTCAACAGTCGGCTTTCGGCCCCAGAGCGGACTGCCTCTGACCTTGGCATCCTTTTACTAGGCGATATGGACATGTCCGAACAGTCCCGAATTCCAGAGTGGCTGGCAAAAGTACCGCCAACCAATATTGTTTGTACAGCCTGCGGTTCGAATTCCGCCGAGAGCAGAATGCATGGAGGGATGTTTTGGAATAGATGCAGTTCTTGTGGATGGGAGCAAACTGGCACTTACAGCGGAGGCAGATTGCCGACAGGTTTGCCGGCGGCTAAGCCACATCGCATCGTCGTGCAATGGGGGGGGCAGGCCCCCTCAGCTAATGCTCTGAGCACACTACGGAGCGTTTCAATCTTGGCGAAATCCATGAGCTTATCTGAGCTCGCATTTTCATTGAATTCCGGTCGCGAGTTCGATTTGGGTTTAATCGCCGATCACAAGCGGCCGGCTCTTTGCCGCAGGCTTGAGGCTGCTGGCTACCTAGTCAGCGAGATCGCAGTCTCGCTTGGATGACAGCTGCATTCGGCCCCGTAACGGACGTTGAAGATCGAAAAATGGATCGCACGATTTTTCTAAAACTTCTTGCACAAAACTTGTATCCTGAGATCCGACGTGCAGGATTCAAGGGGAGCGGTGCAACATTGCGCCAGGTAAAAGAACCCGTCGCTCACGTTGTCAATTTCCAAGGCAGCACATCTGCCGATGGGGTGTACATCAACCTTGGAGTGACCCTCGACTTTTTGAAGATGGAAGGCATTGACAGTAGCAATCTGCGCGATGTCGACGAATACCAATGTGTCTTTCGTGAGAGGCTTGAGCCTTCAACTAACTCATTCGGCAGGTGGCGTTACGGCTCATCGGTCGATGAAGCCACGCAGCAGATTGGTGCAATCACCGTGGCATGGCGCACAGTAGCTACCGAGTGGTTCTCCCGGCACAGCTATCCCGATGGGTTCAAGTCGATGGTGCATCGCCCGGTTCCCGAAGGGGCTCCATCCAAGGCAATCTTTGTACTGGCCAAGATTGCCCGTCATTTTGAAGATACGGAGCGTGCCAGGATTCTCGCGCACGAGGCACTGAACCGTGTACCTCCTGCGGCAACGTCATTGCGAACGCAACTGCAGAAGTATCTAGACCACGATCTTGCCTAGCCAACTCAAAGCCAAGATGCCGCGGGCATGTAGGCTTTCCGTCGTCGATGCCACAGTCAGCACACGGCCCCAAAACAGACCTTCAAGAAGATAAAGCGCTATGGCCTACGACTTGCACATCACACGACGTCAATATTGGGCGAGTGAGGATGGTCCATCCATCGGCTTGGCAGAGTGGGCTCAGTATGTGGCGATGGACCCAGACGTCGTGCCAGATCCTCAGAACAACGAAGAGGACTACATCTATTCCGGCCATCCCACTTCTCCTTGGCCCATCCTTTGGTCTCGTGGTGAATTGCTTGTGGGTTCTGCAGACGATGCAATGCTCGCAAAAGCACTGGCCATCGCCGCTCGCCTTGACGCGCGCGTACTAGGCGACGATGATGAGCAATACTTGTCAGTAGGTACACCACCGACTCCTGCTATTTAAATATGGCTTGTTGGCCGCCGCTTTCGGCCCCATTGCAGACGTAGAACGGTTAAATCTCACAGAGTTCATGCCGTCTTCACTTGCGCCGAGCAGACTCAAGCTATGAAATTTCTCGCATGGATGACTCTGTGGCAAGTACGCATATTGGGCCTTTGTGTAACCTTTATTTTACTCCTTGCGCTAGGCCTTTCAATAGCAGGGCGTGCAAATTATGAGGGCTACTGCCTCGCTACCTTCACGCAGCCTACCCCCGACGAACGTATACAAAACGTCGTCAAATATGTCCTGGAAAACTATCCCCCGGCGGTTATTAAGCGATCTGTTCCCGGCGGCGCATCATTCACCCCGCCTTCAAAGCCCATCTTCTATAATAATGTTGAGGAATTCCTTTTGCTTAACAATGCATGCTGCCAAATATTAAAAATGCGCAACGGAGAAGAGGGAACGCCGGGATTTATCGACTTAATAACTGGTACAGTTAGAGATTACGTCTTTGGGAGATACTTGGTGCGTTACGTCGACGAAGCCGGTCTGCCCCAGGCTGCGATGCATGAAATTTCCTACCCGATTTCAAACTGCGGCTCTCCTCGCCCTAGATGGTCCCCTGATCAGTCCATTCTGCGATTCATTCTTTGATCGATTGCTTCGACTTCATGTGTTGCGTGGAGTCAAGCGGCAGAAAGCATATAGTGCTACAAGGTCCGCTTCGGGCCCCGGAGCGGACATTGCCACGAAAACCCACTCAGGAACAGCAATCGGGCTCGCCGGTGCCATTAAACTATTCGTGCGAATGTGACAGCTTTAGCAATTAATACATAAAATCTAGCAAACATGAGTAAATCAGTCGAAAGAATTTTTTGGCACGACGGAGCATTAGTATCCGTCTCACTCGGCATATCGGATACATCGAACGCCTCGGTTAGAATTAGTGCTTGGCTTTATGCCGATGAAGACTCGTCGTTTAGAGAGAAATTCACTGTGACATGCGGGAGTGCTTCGCGAATTAATTGCACCCTCGATCTTGACGAATTGAGGGTAAATAAATCGGCGGGGAATATTTCAAACGGTTATTTAAAAAACGATACACTTCGGTTGTACTTTAGTGATGGTTTTCTTGAAATTACTGCTCATAAATTTCATCTTTCGAGAATAAAAAATCGAAATCGAAATGCCGTTTCTGCGCTGGATAGATAAATACCAGGTCCGCTTCGGGCCCCACAGCGGCTGTTCAACACAATAATCCGCCGAAATATCCAAGAAAAATAACTACCGGCTCCC
>JAZJYT010000029.1:0-72840 GCA_040390235.1 Pseudomonadota bacterium
AGATCACTGCCGTGGAGGACGCCGCCAAATGGGGCTTCCCGTCCCTCGACCACCTGTGGATGGAGTGATCTACAGAAGCCTCAGCCGGTCGAGCGCCGTCTGCAGCGTGCTTTCCTTCTTGGCGAAGCAGAAACGCACCACGTGCTGGTCGAAACCGCCGCCGTAGAAGGCCGACAGCGGTATGGCGGCCACGCCGTGTTCGCGGGTCAGCCAGGTGCAGAATTCGGCTTCGCTCTTGTTGCTGACGGCCGAGATGTCGACGCACTGGAAATAACTTCCTTCGCTCGGCAGCAGCCTGAAACGGGTGCCGGCCAGCCCCGCGCGGAAGAGGTCGCGTTTGGCGCGGTAGAAGGCCGGCAGGCCCCGGTAGGGCTCGGGGTCGCGCAGGTACTCGGCCAGGCCCAGCTGCATGGGTGTGTTCACGGTGAACACGTTGAACTGGTGCACCTTGCGGAACTCCGCCGTGAGCGTAGCGGGCGCGGCGACGTAGCCGACCTTCCAGCCGGTGACGTGGAAGGTCTTGCCGAAGCTCGACACCACGAAGGCGCGCGCCGCCAGTCCGGGGAAACGCGAGGCGCTTTCGTGCTCGCCCTCGAACACCATGTGTTCGTAGACCTCGTCGCTGATCAGCAGCACCTCGGTGGGCGCCAGCAGTTTGTCCAGCCGGCGCATGTCGTCGGCGGTCCAGACGGTGGCGCTGGGGTTGTGCGGCGAATTGACGATGATGGCGCGGGTGCGCGGCGACAGCGCCGCGGCAATGCGTTCGAAATCGGGCCGGAAGGTTCCGGGCGTCAGCGGCACCCGCACCACCACGCCGCCCGCCAGTTCGATATTGGGCACGTAGCTGTCGTAGCAGGGTTCGAGCACCACCACCTCGTCGCCCGGCCGCACCACCGCCAGGATGGCAGTCAGGATGGCCTGGGTGGCGCCGGCGGTGATGGTGATCTCGCCGGCCGCATCGTAGGCGCGGCCGTGCAGCGTGGCGATCTTGTGGGCCACGGCCTCGCGCAGCGCGGGCACGCCAGTCATCGGTGGGTACTGGTTGGCGCCGGCGCGCATGGCGGCGGTCACCGCATCCACCAGCCGGGGATCGCAGTCGAAGTCCGGAAAACCCTGGCCCAGGTTGACCGCGCCGGTCTCGCTGGCCAGGGCCGACATCACGGTGAAGATGGTCGTGCCCATGGCCGGGAACTTGGTGGCCAGCGCGGGTGTGGGCGCTGCGCTGGCTGCTGCTGCCGCGGCGGGCAGGGGGGCGGTGTCAGAGTTCATGTTCCTCGAAAAGTCCGGTCATGGCCTTGGCGATCAGCTCGCGGTCGAGCCGCGGGTTGAGCAGTTCGGCGAACTTGTAGACGAAGTTGCGCAGGTAGGCGCTGCGCTTGAAGGCGATACGGGTGATGTTCTGGCCGAACAGGTGGCCGAGCGGCCGCACCATCAGGTCGGCGTCGGGGTTCTCGCCGCTGCCGCTCGGGCGCACCGCCATCTCGGCCACGATGCCCACTCCCAGGCCCAGGCGCACGTAGGTCTTGATCACGTCCGCGTCGATGGCTTCCAGCGCGATGCGCGGCTGCAGCTGCTGGGCGGCGAAGGCCTGGTCGATGCGGGTGCGGCCGGTGAACGACGGGTGGTAGGTGACCAGCGGTTCGGCGGCGAGGTCGGCCAGCGTGATGCTGTCCAGCAGGGCCAGCGGGTGGTCGAGCGGTGCCACCAGTACGTGCTGCCACTCGTAGCAGGGCAGGGTGACGAGGTCGGCGTAGTCGGTCAGCGCCTCGGTCGCGATGCCGATCTCGGCCACGTCGTCGATCAGCATGCGTGCGACCTGGTCGGGCGAGCCCTGGTGCAGGCTGATGTTGACCTTGGGATAGGCCTCGCGCAGGCGCGCCACCGGCACCGGCAGCACGTAGCGCGCCTGGCTGTGGGTGGTGGCGATGGACAGGGTGCCGCTGTCCTGGGCACTGAACTGCTCGCCGATGCGGCGCAGGTTGCCGACCTCACGCATGATGAGTTCGATGCTTTTCAGCACATGCCGGCCCGGCTCGGTGACACGCTTGAGCCGTTTGCCGTGGCGCGCGAAGATTTCCACGCCCAATTCCTCTTCCAGTTCGATGATGGCCTTGGAGACGCCCGGTTGCGAGGTATGCAGGGCCTTGGCCGCCTCGGTCAGGTTCAGGTTGCGGCGGACGGCCTCCTGGACGAAGCGGAACTGGTGGAGGTTCATGTCTTAAATGGGATAAGAGGCCTCGCCATTATGTTTCAGGGTTGGAAAGGTCGCCGCACGCGCCCCTCCGGCCATCAGCCCCGCACGGCCTTGAACAGCATGTAGGCCGACAGCATGAACAGCAGGCTGGCGAAGATACGCTTGAGTTTGTCCACCGGCAGCGCATGCGCTGCCCGGGCACCAAAGGGCGCGGTGAGCATGCTGCAGAGGGAGACGGCGACCAGCGCGGGTATCCACACATAGCCGATGGAATGCGCGGGCAGGTTCTGTACCCCCATGCCGCTGTAGACGTAGCCGGCCACGTTGCTCAGGGCGATCGGGAAGCCGAGGGCCGCGCTGGTGGCCACCGCGGCGTGGATGGCCACACCGCGCCGCGCCATGTAGGGCACGCTGATGAATCCACCGCCGGCCCCCACCATGCCGGACAAAAAGCCGATGGCGCCACCGGCCAGGGTGATGCCGGCGGCCCCGGGCATGGGCTTGTCGGCCACGCCCTTGGTGCTGGCCAGCATACGCACGGCGGAATAGGCGACGAAGATGCCGAAACCCGCCGCCAGCCAGCGGCCCTTGAGCAGCGCGAATACCCCGGCGCTTGCAACCAGGCTGCCCAGCACGATGCCCGGCGCCAGCAGCTTGACGAGGTCCCAGCGCAGCGCGCCGCGTTTCTGGTGGGCGTAGACGCTGGAGGCGGAGGTGAACACGATGGTCGCCATCGAGGTGGCGATGGCCATCTTCACGCCCAGGTCGGCCGGCACACCGACCGCGTCCGAGGTCAGCAGTGCGGTGAGGAAGGGCACCAGCACCATGCCCCCGCCGATGCCGAGCAGGCCGGCCAGGAAGCCGGCCACGATGCCGAGTGCGATGAGTTCCGAATACAGCGGAACGAGTGGGAGGAGGGCCATGGGCTTCCGGTGAGAACGCTGCCAGGGGTCGGGCAGCCGGCCGGGGATTCTCCCATGTACCGGTATAACGGCCTGCGGCCGCTATCGACGGAAAAAGGTGCCTGCGGATGCGCACCGGACCGGCATCCTGAACCAGGGTTCAGGTGGGCGAGGGCAGCCAGGCATTGGGTTCATCTGACGCGAGATGATCACGCCTGCCAGGCAATTTACCAAGCCCGTGCTCTAAGAGCATTGGTACAAGGAAATATAAAGCCCAGCGAGCACCGCAGACGTCCCTATTGTAGGCCCCTGTCTGCGAGAACCCGAACAAAAAAGGCCTACAGCAGGCGTCCGTCTTCGTTCAGTGCTTCGTCGAGCCGGTACAGCAGGTGGGTCCAGCGGGCGGGATCGTTTTCGTCGCCCGAGGGCGCGGCCGCGTTGTAGGGCACCACCGAAGGCACGGCGGCGGCGCGGTCGGTCGCGTCGAAGGCCAGGTTGAGGGCGGCCAGCACGGCAATGCGGTCGCGTGCGCGGATCTTGCCGGCGTCGCGGATGCGGGTCATGGCCGTGTTGACCTTGTCGACCGCATCGCGCAGGCGTGCCTCGCCGCCCTCGGGGCAGCCCAGCAGGTAGCCCTGGCCCATGATCTGCACTTCGAGTTGTTTCATGCCTCGTCGCCTCCGGCCGGCAGGCGGTCGAGCACGGCGTCGATACGCACCCGCGCCGCGTTCAGGCGCGATTTGAGCGCATCGCGCTCCTTGGTGAGCGCGGCCACCTGCTCCACCAGCAAGGTGTTGGTACGGCGCAGTTCGTTGTGGCGCAGCAGCAGGCGCTCCACACGCTCTGCGATCTGTTCGATGGGGACGGGAACGTTGGCCATGGACGCGCAGATTGTAGGGTTATGTGCCGGTTTTCCGGGACCGCAGGGCGCCGGCCAGGCACCGGTTGGCGGAATAATGCACAAACGGTCCCGTTAGAATCGCCCGGTTGGTGCTCGCCGACCGGTTCACGGGAAGCAGTTCAACGGGAAGCAGGAGGGATGTCCATACGGACACCCGACCTGCGCTGCCCCCGCAACGGTCGGCGGAAGAACCGCAGGGTTCGGTTTTCCTCATCAGCCACTGGGTGCCACAGGCGCCTGGGAAGGCGAGGGATGCTTTTTCCGCCCAGCCCGGATACCGGCCAACGAGGTGGTCGCCATGCCTGCTTCCTTTTGTGAGGAGCGTACGCATGGTCGGCCGTGAAGCCCAGTACCGGCGGGGATGCCGGTCAGGGCGCGTTTTGCACAAGACCGTTCCCATGAAAAACCGTTCGTCCCGCCTGCCGGTGGCCCTGCTGCCGCTGGCAATCTTTCCGTTGGCCGCCGCCTTTCCCCTCCATGCCCAGACCGCCGCACCGCAGCTGGCCGAAACCGTGGTCACCGCCACGCGGGTGCCCGAGGCCCTGTCGGACCTGGTGGCCGACGTGTCCATCGTCGACCGGGACACCATCGAGCGCAGCGGCGCCACCGGCGTGGCCGACGTGCTGGCGCGCCTGCCGGGCGTGGAAATCGTGCGCAACGGCGGTGCCGGCAACGCCACCAGCGTGTACCTGCGTGGTGCCGAGTCGCGTTTCACCGCGGTCTATATCGACGGTGTGCGTATCGACTCGCAGTCCACCGGCGGCGCCATCTGGGAGCAGATCCCGCTGTCGCAGATCGACCGCATCGAGGTGCTGCGCGGCCCGGCCGCGGCGGTGTACGGCTCCGACGCCATCGGCGGTGTGATCCAGTTGTTCACCAAGAAGGGCGAGCCTGGTTTCCACCCGTTCGTGGGCATAGGCGCGGGCAACCACGGCACGCGCAAGATCGAAGCCGGCGCCAGCGGCACGGCCGGTGTCGATGGCGCTTTCGACTATTCGCTGGGCCTGGCACGCGAGATCAGCACGGGTTTCAACAGCCGCCCCCTGCCGACCCAGAATCCCGACCTCGACGGCTACCGCAGCACCTCGGCCAATGCCAAGATCGGCTTTCGTATCGATGCGCGCAACCGCATCGAAGGCACGCTGCTGGGCAACAACATGAATTCGCAGTACGACAGCTCGCTGAAGGCCAACGACGTCAACAAACACGAACTGCGTACCGGCGGGCTGACCTGGTTGTCGCAGTGGACCGATGCCTACAGCACCCGCCTGCAGGTGACGGAATCGCGCAGCAGCTACGAGACCCTGCCTTCGCCCTACCTCACCATCACCGAACTGCGCAACTACCTGTTCCAGAACGAGTACCGCAGCGGCCCGCACCTGTTCACCGCCGCGCTGGAGCGCCGCGAGGACCACCTGCGCAATGACCCGATCGACCGCAGCCGTTCGCAGAACGCGCTGGCGCTGGGCTACGGCCTGGTGTCCGGCCCGCACTCCCTGCAGCTCAACGCGCGCCACGACGACGACAGCGAGTTCGGCGGCCACAACACCGGCAGCGCCGCCTACGGTTTTTCCATCACGCCGCAGTGGCGTGTCACCGCGTCGGCCGGCACGGCCTTCCGTGCGCCCACGCTGTTCCAGCGTTTCAGCCAGTACGGCCTGGGTTCGCTGCAGCCCGAAACCTCGCACAACATCGAGGCCGGCCTGAAGTGGGCGCAGGGCGCCAGCAGCGCCGGTGTGGTGGTCTACCGCAACAAGGTGGACAACCTCATCACCTTCGCCGCCGCCGGCGGCTGCGCTTCCACGCTGGGCTGCTACCGCAATACCGCGCATGCCGAATACAAGGGCATGACCTTCTCGGCGGCGCAGCGGGTGGGCGAGGTGTCGCTGCGCGGATCACTCGACGTGCAGGACCCGCGCGACACCGTCACCGGTAAGCTGCTGGCCCGCCGTTCGCGCCAGCATGCCAGCTTCGGTGCCGATACGCAGCTGGCGGGTTGGACGCTGGGAGCCGAGGTGCAGGCCTCGGGCAGCCGTTTCGACGACGCGGCCAACACCCAGCGGCTGGGCGGCTACACCCTGGTCAACCTCTACGCCAGCACCCGCGTCGCCCGCGACTACACGGTGCTGGCGCGCATCGACAACCTGGCCAACAAGCCCTACGAACTGGCCCGTACCTACGCCACGCCGGGGCGTGTGTTGTACGTCGGTCTGAAATGGGCGCCGCTGTAAGGGGCTCGCCTTGACCGGCGCCGCCACCTGCCCGGCGCTGCTCGTCGCCGCGCCCGCCTCCGGGCAGGGCAAGACCACCGTGGCCGCGGCCCTGGCGCGGCTGCACACCCGTGCCGGCCGGCGGGTACGCGCCTTCAAGTGCGGGCCGGACTTCCTTGACCCGTTCTGGCTGGCCACCGCCACCGGCGCGCCGGTCGATGCGCTCGATCTGTGGATGACGGGCGAGGCCGACTGCGCGGCAAGGTTGCATGCGGCCGCGCGGCATGCCGACCTGGTCATCGTCGAAGGTGCCATGGGCCTGTTCGACGGCACACCGAGCGCGGCCGACATCGCCTCGCGTTTCGGCCTGCCGGTACTGGCCGTGGTCGACGCCCATGCCATGGCCGGCACCTTCGGTGCCATGGCCTTCGGCCTGCGGCACTATCGCGAGGGCCTGCCCTGGGCGGGTGTGCTGGCCAACCGGGTGGCCAGCGAACGCCACGCCCTGATGCTGCGCGACGGACTGCGCGACCCGGGCGACTGGCTCGGTGCCCTGCCGCGCGGCAGCGCCTGGGCGCTGCCCGAGCGGCACCTGGGCCTGGCCTCGGACCTACCCGCCGCCGATGCGCTGGCACGGCTGGACGCGGCGGCCGATGCACTGGCCGACACCCCGCTGGGCCGCATGGGGCCGGCGGCGCTGGCACCGTGGGCGGTGGATTTCAGTCCGGTGGCGGCGGTGCATGACGCGGCACTGGCCCGGCAGCCGCTGCGCGGCACACACATCGCCATCGCACGCGATGCGGGTTTCTGTTTCATCTACGGCGCCAACCTGGACTGCCTGCTGGCGCTGGGTGCCACGCTGGACTTCTTCTCGCCGCTGGCCAACCAGCCCCTGCCGCCTTGCGACGCGGTCTGGCTGCCCGGCGGCTACCCCGAACTGCACCTGCCGGCCCTGGCCCAGGCCACGCAGACGCGGCGCGGCCTGGCCGCCCACATCAGCGCCGGCCGCCCGGTATGGGCCGAGTGCGGGGGCATGATGGCGCTGATGGAAAGCATCGTCGACACCGCGGGCTGCCGCCACCCGGCCTGGGGCCTGCTCCCGGGCAGCACCACCATGCAGAAACGCCTGGCCGCCCTCGGGCCGCAGCAACTGGCCCTGCCCGCGGGCACGCTGCGCGGCCATACCTTCCACTATTCGACCGCCACCACGGGGCTGCAGACCCCGGCCCGTACCGCGCGGCCGGGCGTGGCGCCCGCGGCGGATGCCGGCGAGGCCCTGTACCGGCAGGGGCCGGTGCAGGCCAGCTATTTCCATGCCTGGTTTCCCTCGTCGCCGGCTGCGGCGGCCTCCTTGTTCGGGGGGGCGGTATGAACGCGGCGGCAGCGCTGGCCGTGGCCCGCAGCGAACTGGTGCTGGGCGGCCAGAAAAGCGGCAAGTCGCGCCGCGCCGAGTCGCTGGCCGCCCATTGGCTGGCCGCATCGCCGGCCCACCGGGCCGTCTTCATCGCCACCGCCCACGCCGGGGACGGCGAGATGCACGAACGTATCGCGCGCCACCGGGCCGACCGGGCGCGGCGCCTGCCCGGCATGGCCACGGTGGAGGAGCCGCTGCGGCTGGCCGAGGCCATCGTGCACCACAGCCATGCCGACACGCTGGTGGTGGTGGACTGCCTGACGCTGTGGCTCACCAACTGCATCTACCAGGAGCCTGGTACTTCGCCGGCGCCTGATCTGCCCGCCTTGCTGGCGGACGTGGCGGGCGCCATAACGCAGGCCCCGGGCCCGCTGGTGCTGGTGTCCAACGAAATCGGGCTCGGTGTGGTGCCCCTGGGCCGCGAGGTGCGGGCCTTCGTCGATGCGCTGGGCCAGCTCAACCAGCACACCGCGGCGGCCTGCGCGCGGGTGACACTGATGGCGGCGGGACTCCCCCTCACCTTGAAGGATTCGGCATGAGGTTTTTCCCGTCCGCGCTGCGGACCGCCGTGGCCTTGCTGGCCGTGGTGTCGGGCTGTGCGCAGGCGCTGGATATCACCGACGGCCGCGGCCGCACGGTGCATTTCGAGCGGCCGCCCCAGCGCATCGTCAGCCTGCTGCCCTCGCTCACCGAAAGTGTCTGCGGGCTGGACCAGTGCCAGCGCCTGGTGGGGGTGGACCGGTACTCCAACTTCCCCGAGAGTGTGCGCCGCCTGCCGCAGGTCGGCGGCGGGGTGGACCCGAGCATCGAGGCCATCGTCGCGCTGCGGCCCGACGTAGTGCTGCTGGCCACCTCGTCGCGCGCCAGCGACCGGCTGGAGGCGCTGGGCATCAAGGTGGTGGCACTGGAGCCCAAGACCTATGCCAGCGTACGCAAGGTGCTGCAACAGGTGGCGTCGCTGCTGGGCGTGCCGGACGCGGAGGCGGCACGGCTCTGGCGTGTCATCGACGCGGGTGTGGAAGCCGCCGCCCAGTCGCTGCCGCCGCGGGCCCGACACGCGCGGGTGTACTTCGAGGTGAGCCGCGGGCCCTATGCGGCAGGCGAGTCGTCCTTCATCGGCGAGACGCTGGCGCGGCTGGGGGTACACAACGTGGTGCCGGCGGCGCTCGGGCCGTTCCCGCAGCTCAACCCCGAGTACGTGGTGCGGGCCAACCCCGACATCATCATGATCGGCAACCGCAGCATGCAGGCCATGGTGCCGTACCCCGGCTGGAACCACATCAAGGCGGTGCGCGAGCAGCGCATCTGCGTCTTCGGTCCGGGCGACTCCGACGTGGTGGTGCGCCCCGGCCCGCGTATGGCGGAGGCCGCGCGCATCATGGCGAAATGCATAACGGACAAGGCCCCGTGACATGCCGCTGACGGCACCGTCCCTTCCTGCCGACCGGCGCCACCCGCACCGCCGTGCGCTGCGCCTGGGCGCGGCGCTGCTGGTGCTGGCCGCGCTGCTGCTGGCGCTCGGCGCCGCCGTGGGCAGCACCGGCGTCGACAGCCTGGCGGCCATGCGCAGCGATCCGGTGGCCTGGCAGATCGTGTGGGACATCCGCCTGCCGCGCACCGCGGGTGCCTGGATCACCGGCGCCCTGCTGGGGCTGGCCGGTGCGGTGGCGCAGGGCCTGTTCCGCAACCCGCTGGCCGAACCCTACCTGCTGGGCAGTGGCGCGGGTGCATCGCTGGGCGCCGCGCTGGCCCTGCTGGCGGTGGGGCGCACGCCGGCAGCGGCCCTGTCGGGCGGCTGGTGGCTGCAGCTGGGCATTACCGGCGCGGCCTTTGCCGGCGCGGTGCTGGCCGTGGTGCTCACCCTCACGCTGGCACGCGGCGCATTGCACACGTTGCGCCTGCTGCTGGGCGGTGTGATAGTGGGCGTGGTGCTGGGTGCGGCCAAGGACCTGGTCACGCTGGCGGCGCCCGACATCCTGCAGTCCATGCAGGCCTTCACCCTGGGCAGCACCAGTTTCCTGGGCTGGCAGGCGGTGGTGCTGATGGGTGGGGTGCTGGTGCTGTGCCTGCTTGCTGCCTGGCTGCTGGCACCGGTGCTCGACGGCCTCACCCTGGGCGAGGCCACGGCCACCAGCCTGGGCCTGTCGCTGCCCGGCCTGCGTGCCGCCCTGGTGGCGGTGCTGGCGCTGGCCACCGGCACGGCGGTGGCGCATGCCGGGCTGGTCGCCTTCATCGGCCTGGCCGCGCCGCACCTGGTGCGGCCGCTGCTGCGCTCCACGCACGCCTCCCTGCTGCTGCTGTCGGCCTGCATGGGCGGTGCACTGCTGATGGTGGCCGACCTGCTGGCACGCTGGGTGCTGGCACCGCAGGAGCTGCCGGTGGGGGTGCTCACCGCGCTGATCGGCGGCGCCTACCTGCTGTGGCTGATGCACCGGCGCAATATGGCGGGGAGCGGGCGGTGACGGCGCTGGCACCCACCCCCGCCCTGGTCGGCCGCGCCATCGACGCCCGGCTGGGCCACACGCGGGTGTTGCACGGTATCGACCTGGTGCTGCCGGCGGGCCGCTGGACCAGCATCGTCGGGCCCAACGGCGCCGGCAAATCGACCCTGCTCAAGGTCCTGGCGGGCCTGCTGCCCTGCGACGGCGAGGTGCTGCTGGAAGGCCGGCCGCTGGCCGCCTGGCCCGGCCGCGCACGGGCGCAGCGGGTGTCCTGGCTGGGCCAGGGCGAGGGCGGCGCCGACGACCTGACGGCCTACGACGTGGCCCTGCTGGGCCGCCTGCCGCACCGGCCCTGGCTGGCGCAGGCCACGCCGGCCGACCATGCCGCGGTGGAACGTGCCTTGCGCGCCACCCAGGCCTGGGACTGGCGCGACCGCCCGCTGGGTGAACTCTCCGGCGGCGAGCGCCAGCGGGTGCTGCTGGCCCGTGCCCTGGCGGTGGAGGCCGCGGTGCTGCTGATGGACGAACCCCTGGCCAACCTCGACCCGCCGCACCAGGCCGACTGGCTGGCCGCGGTGCGGGCCCTGGTGGCCGCCGGCCGCACGGTGGTGAGTGTGCTGCACGAGATCGGTTTTGCCCTGCAGGCCGACGACGTGCTGGTGCTGCGCGCCGGGCGTGTGGTCCATGCGGGACCCGCGGCGGATGCGGCCACCCACCGTGCGCTGGAGCAGGTTTTCGACCAACGCATCGCCATCGAAGCACTGCACGGGCAGTGGGTGGCGCTGCCCCGACCCTAGACACCCGAGAAGAGGCACACGCCATGCAGATCGAAACCCCACCCGCCGTCAAACCCTACGAAAAACCCGAGGGCGAACGCCGCGGCCTCGTCATCGTCAACACCGGCGACGGCAAGGGCAAGAGCACGGCAGCCTTCGGCCTGGCCCTGCGCGCCCATGGCCGTGGCAAGGCGGTGAAGATCTACCAGTTCATGAAGGTGCCCAGCGCGCGTTTCGGCGAACACCGCATGTTCGAGCAGATCGGTATCCCCATCGAGGGCCTGGGCGACGGCTTCAGCTGGAAAAGCCAGGACCTGGAGCACAGCGCGCAGCTGGCGCGCGACGGCTGGGAGAAGGCCCGTGCGGCCATTCTGTCGGGCGAGTTCTTCCTGGTGGTGCTCGACGAGATCACCTACCCGCTGATCTACGGCTGGCTGCCGCTGGAAGGTGTGCTGGAGACGCTGCGCAACCGGCCCAAGGAGGTGCATGTGGTGCTGACCGGCCGGCGCTGCCCGCCGGAGATCGTGGAGCTGGCCGATACGGTGACCGAGATGCAGATGGTCAAGCACGCCTTCAAGGCCGGCATCCCGGCCCAGCGTGGCATCGAAGATTAAGAGCGCACGCATTCTCGCGTCCTGTTCATGCACTGGTTTCCTCCGTTAGCCGCTGTGGCGCTGGCGCCAGCGCTGGCCTTGGCCGTCGACCGGCTGGGCGAGCCGCCAGCGCGTTGGCATCCGGTGGTTTGGATGGGGCACTTTCTGGGTTGGGCCGGGCGGCGGTTTGCGCCGGCCGAGGCCGGGCCGCGTGACCCGCGGGTGTTCCGTGCCGGTGCTGCCTGGTGGTGCCTGGGGGCCACTGTCGTGGCAGGTGCCGCGCTGGGGGTGCAGGCACTGGTGCTGCAGTTGCCCACCTGGGCCGCGCTGCCGCTGCTGGCCTTGCTGCTGAAACCCCTGCTCGCCTGGCGCATGCTGCGTGAGGAGGTGGCGGCGGTGGAGACGGCCCTGGCCGAATCGCTGGAGGCGGGCCGGGCGCAGCTCGCCCGCCTGGTCAGCCGCGACGTGGCGGCGCTGTCGGCGGCCGAGGTGCGCGAAAGCGCCATCGAGACGCTGGCCGAGAACCTCAACGACTCGGTGGTGGCGCCGCTGTTCTGGTTCGTGCTGCTGGGCCTGCCCGGTGCGGCCCTGTACCGCTTCGCCAACACGGCCGATGCCATGTGGGGCTACCGTGGCCGCTGGGAATGGGCCGGCAAGTGCGCAGCATGGGCCGACGACCTGTTGTCGTGGCTGCCGGCGCGGCTCACCGCCGCGCTGCTGCTGGCGGGGGCTCCCGCAACGGCCTGGCGGGCCTTGCCGGCGCAGGCGCGGCGCACCCCGTCGCCCAACGGCGGCTGGCCCATGGGCGCCATGGCGCTGCGGCTGGGCGTGCGGCTCGGCAAGCCCGGCGCCTACCTGCTGCACCCGGCCGGGCGGGTGCCGCTGGCGGCCGATACGGCACGGGCGCTGGCAATTGCGGCAAGATCGGCGTTTCTGCCGGTGCTGACGGGGCCGCTGCTGGGTGCACTGTACGTAGCGGTCCATGCCGTCGAGGCGCTGGCCGCCACCTTGCCTCCATGAGCCCTGACACCTTCACGCGCCGCGAACACGGTGGGCCCGATGCCCGCGGCGCGGCGGCGTTCGACTTTTCCACCAACGCCAACGCCTGCGGCCCGTGTCCGCCGGCGCTGGCCGCGGTACAGCGCGCCGACGCCGGCCGCTACCCCGATCCGCACTACACCGCGCTGCGCGAAAAACTGGCGGCGCGCCACGCGGTAGCGCCAGGCCGCATCGTGATGGCCGCAAGCGCCAGCGACTGCATCTTCCGCCTCACCGCGTACGCCGCCCAGCGCGGGCTGCGGCGGGTGTCGGTGCCGGCCCACGGCTACGGCGACTACACCCATGCGGCCCAGGCCTGGGAACTGGCGGTGGCGGTGCGCGACGAAGACACGCCGGTCTTCACCCGCATGGCCGCGCTGGCCTGGGCCTGCGACCCGGCCAGCCCGACCGGCGAGGACGATCCGCCGCCGTTTCCCGCTCCCGCGATGACCGCGCTGGACTGCGCCTATGCGCCGCTGCGCCTGTCGGGCCGCAGCGTCTGGTACGGCGCGCCGCGCGACCGGGCCTGGCAGCTCTGGTCGCCCAACAAGGCGCTGGGCCTGACCGGCATACGCGCCGCCTATGCCATCGCACCGCAGGGTGCGGAAGACGAGGCCCGCGCGCTGGAGCGCCTGGCCCCCTCCTGGCCCATCGGTGCGCACGGGGTGGCCCTGCTGGAGGCCTGGTGCGGCGCCGCTACCGCCGACTGGCTGGCCGAGAGCCTGGAGCAGTTGCGCGGCTGGAAGACCCGGCAGCGGGTGCTGTGCGACACCATGGGCTGGGACTGCGCCGCCGGCCATGCGAATTTCTACTGCGCCCGCCCGCCGCTGCCCGCCGGCATGCGCCTGGCCGAACTGCTGGCCGCCCTGCGTGCGCAAGGCGTGGCGCTGCGCGATGCGGCATCCTTCGGCCTGGCGCACACCGTGCGGCTGTCGGTGCAGCCGCCAGCGGCGCAGGACGCCCTGCGCCGCGCCTGGGCCGCGGCCACGGCGCCGGCCCAGGCCGCGAGGCGCGCCCGGTGAGCATGGCCCGCTGCATCATGGTGCTGGGCACCACCAGCGGCGCCGGCAAAAGCTGGATCGCCACCGCGCTGTGCCGCTGGTATGCCCGCCGGGGCCTCAAGGTGGCGCCCTTCAAGGCGCAGAACATGAGCAACAACGCGCGGGTGGTGGCCGGCGGCGAGATCGGCAGCGCGCAGTACTTCCAGGCGCTGGCGGCGCACGCCACACCCGATGTGCGTATGAACCCGCTGCTGCTCAAACCCGAGGCCGACATGCGCAGCCAGGTGGTGCTGATGGGCCAGGTCGATGCCGAACTCTCGCGCCTGCCCTGGCGCGGCCGCAGCCTGAAGGTGTGGCCGCAGGTGGCCGCGGCGCTCGACGCCCTGCGCGCCGAGAACGACCTGGTGCTGATCGAGGGGGCGGGTTCGCCCGCCGAGATCAACCTGCGTGCCGACGACATCGTCAACATGCGCACCGCCCACCACGCCGGCGCGGCCTGCCTGCTGGCCACCGACATCGACCGCGGCGGCGCCTTTGCCCACCTGTACGGTACCTGGGCCCTGCTGCCGCCGGAAGACCGTGCGCTGCTGCGCGGCTTCGTGCTCAACCGCTTTCGCGGCGATGCCTCCCTGCTGGCGCCCGGGCCGCAGATGCTGCAGGAGCTGACGGGTGTGCCCACGGTGGCGACGCTGCCGATGTTCTGGCGCCATGGCCTACCGGAGGAGGACGGTGTGTTCGACGACCGCGGCGGCGCCACTGGTGTGGTGCACACCACGGTGGCGGTGGTCGCCTACCCGCGCATCAGCAACCTCGACGAATTCCAGCCGCTGAAGAATGTGCCCGGCGTGCGCCTGCTGTGGGTGCGCAGCCCGGCCGAACTGGCGGGGTTGGCGGCGGCCGACTGGGTGGTGCTGCCCGGCTCCAAGCACACCAGCAGCGACCTGGCCTGGCTGCGCACCCAGGGGCTGGACCGGGCCATCACCGCCCATGCGGCGCGCGGGGGCCGGGTCCTGGGCATCTGCGGCGGCCTGCAGATGCTGGGCGAGGCATTGATCGACCCGCATGGCATCGACGGCAACGGCCCCGGCCTGGGCCTGCTGCCGCTGGTGACCACCTTCGCGCCGGACAAGACGGTGCGGGCCACGGCCACGCGGTTCCGCAACCTGGCCGCACCCTGGCAGGCGCTGTCGCAGGCCGCCTGGCAGGGCTACGAGATCCACCACGGGCAGACCGCCCTGCACCCGGCGATGGCCGCCGCCGGCGACGTGGGCCGCGCGGTGCTGCCCGACGGCCTGGGCTGGCAAGGCGGGACGCACGGGCAGGTGCTGGGGCTCTACCTGCACGGGCTGTTCGAAAGCCCGGCGGTGCTGCAGGCGCTGTTCGGCGCGGACGCGCCCACGCTCGACACCGTTTTCGACGGGCTGGCCGACCATGCCGATGCCCATTTCAACCCCGGATTCCTGGAATCGCTGCTGCTGCCATGACCACCCCTGTAACTTTCACCGTACCCGCCATCGCGGCGCTCGACGACCCCGCCCTGGAGCAGGCGCTGCGCCACGCGCTCGACGACAAGACCAAGCCTTTGGGCTCGCTCGGCCGGCTGGAGGCGCTGGCGCTGCGCATCGGCCTGATCCTCGGCACGACCGCGCCGGTGCTGCAGGCGCCGCAGATGGTGGTGTGTGCGGCCGACCATGGGCTGGCGGCGCAGGGGGTGTCGGCCTTTCCGGCGGACGTCACCGCGCAGATGGTGCTCAACTTCCTGGCCGGCGGCGCCTGCGTCAGTGTGCTGGCACGCCAGCACGGCCTGGCGCTGACGGTGGTGGACTGCGGTGTACGCACCGCCTTCCCGCCGCAGCCGGGCCTGCTGAACAAACGTATCGCCGCCGGCACCGCCGATGCCTCGTTGGGACCGGCCATGACGGCCGTGCAGTGCGCGCAGGCGCTCACCAACGGCATTGAGGTGGTGCGCGGCCTGCCGGGCAATGTGCTGCTGCTGGGCGAGATGGGCATAGCCAACACCTCGGCGGCGGCCCTGCTGCTGGCACGCCTGGGCGGGGTGCCGCTGGCCGACTGCGTGGGGGCCGGCACCGGGCTGGACGCGGCCGGCATCGCCCGCAAGCAGGCCGTGCTGGAAACGGTGCTGGCCCGCCATGCGGCCGACGATGCCTTGGGCGCGCTGGCCGCCTTCGGCGGTTTCGAGATCGCCACCCTGGCCGGCATGGTGCTGCAGGCAGCGGCCGAACGGCGGGTGGTGCTGGTCGATGGTTTCATCACCGGCGCGGCAGTGCTGGTGGCCGCCCGGCTGGCGCCCGCCGTGCTGCAGCGCTGTGTGTTCGCCCACCGCTCGGCCGAAGCCGGGCACCGCGCCCTGTTGGTCGCATTGGGCGCCCAGCCGCTGCTGGACCTGGGCCTGCGCCTGGGCGAAGGCTCGGGTGCCGCGCTGGCCTGGCCGCTGCTGGTGTCGGCCTGCGCGGTGCTCAAGGAGATGGCGACCTTCTCCGGCGCCGGCGTGTCGCAGAAAAGCGCGGGTTAGCCGGAGCGGGCGCTACTCTGCTGATTCGGCCTGGTGCCGGCCCTTGTCCTTGGCGCGGTAGAGCGCGGCGTCGGCCCGCGCCAGCATGGCATCGAGTGTGTCGGCGGCGTTGCGGCTGGTAGTCAGGCCGATGCTCACTGTGCACTGCGGCAGCCCGGGCACACACGAGACGTCGGCGCGGATACGTTCGGCCACCAGGTTGGCGCTGTCGAGCGCGGTTTCGGGCAGCAGGATCAGGAATTCCTCGCCGCCGTAGCGGCCCAGCCGGTCGTGCGGGCGCAGCAGTTGGCGGGTGCGCTGGGCAAAGTCGGCCAGCACCTGGTCGCCCACCAGGTGGCCATGGTGGTCGTTGATCTGCTTGAAGTGGTCGAGGTCGAGCATCATCAGCGAGAAGCTGCGGCCGCCGCGCGCGAAGCGGTGCAGCTCGTCCTTGCAGGCCTGCAGGATGGCCCCGCGGTTGAGCGCGGCGGTGAGCGAGTCGCGGGT
Source organism: Pseudomonadota bacterium (assembly GCA_040390235.1). GTDB lineage: Bacteria > Pseudomonadota > Gammaproteobacteria > Burkholderiales > Burkholderiaceae_C > Xylophilus. The sequence goes on from JAZJYT010000029.1 coordinate 16,490, forward strand.
GGCCAGCCGTTCCAGCTCGGCGCGCAGCCCGTCGGTGGCCATCAGGATGGCGCCGATGCAGAACATCACCATGCAGAGTGAAAACCCGGCCGTGTACCAGACCTGCACGACATTGAGGTCGGCCGCGCTCTGGGCGCTCGCCCCGTGCGCCAGGGCCGAGACGCAGCGCAGGACCAGCAATACCGCCAGCACCAGCAGGGCGGTTACCGCGAAGTAGCGCGAGAAGCACTTCAGGCCATGGCGCAGCAGGAAGACGGCGTGCGTGACCACGATCACCGCCATCAGCGTGTTGCCGGCCAGCACCCGGGCGCGGAAGTTCGGCCAGATCCAGACGAAACACGCCACCACTGCGGCCAGGGCCAGCATGGGCACGGCCCAGGGCCACATGCTGTCGCGGCGGCCATGGAAACGCATGCTGCCGATGTAGAGGAACAACACCCCCGTGCTCAGCAGCAGGTTGGTCGCCAGGAGGGTCCAGCCGGGCGGGGCCGGGCCGCGGACGCTGAACAGCATGGCGGCGCCAGCGCACATCACCGGGCCGGCCGCCCATTCCCGCAAACCCCCGATCGAGGGGGGGTAGCTGCGCCGCAAAAAGACCAGCACGAAGGCCAGCACCAGGCTCAGCAGACCGCCGATGAACGTGATCGAGCGCGGGTCGAGCGGGTGCATCTCAGGTGGAGTCGGGTGCCGGGGTCTTCGGCTTGTAGTCGCACCATGCCGCCACGGCGCATTCCCAGCAGCGTGGCTTGCGCGCCACGCAGATGTAGCGCCCGTGCAGGATCAGCCAGTGGTGCGCATGCAGCAGGTACTGCGGCGGCACCCGCTTGAGCAGCTTGTGTTCGACCGCCAGGGGCGTCTTGCCCGGTGCCAGGCCGGTGCGGTTGGAGATGCGGAAGATGTGGGTGTCCACCGCCATGGTCGATTCGCCGAAGGCGACGTTGAGCACCACGTTGGCGGTCTTGCGGCCGACGCCGGGCAGGGATTCCAGCGCTTCGCGGGTAGCCGGCACCTGGCTGGCGTACTGGTCCACCAGGATCCGGCAGGTGGCCATCAGGTTCTTCGCCTTGGTGCGGTACAGGCCGATGGTCTTGATGTACCCCTCCAGTTCCTCCAGTCCCAGGTCGAGGATGGCCTGCGGTGTGCGGGCCACCGGGTACAGCTTGCGGGTGGCCTTGTTGACACCCACGTCGGTGGCCTGGGCCGACAGCAGCACGGCGGCCAGCAGTTCGAAGGGAGTGGTGTATTCGAGCTCGGTCCTGGGCTCGGGGTTGGCGGCCTGCAGGGTGGCGAAAAACGGCGCTATATCGGCAGACTTCATGGGCGCCAGTGTAGGGCGGGCGACATGATTCCGCTCGGAATGGATGAGTTGGAAAGAGGGCCGCGGACAAACCCTTGTTTGGCAAAATAAGGCCTCGTGTCCTGTAACAACACGCACATATGCGTTACTGTTAGGGGTCCCGCGGTAACGAGCCGGTAACGTCTTGCACCAGAACAACAACAACAGGCTCGCGGGTGGATCCACATCGGAGTAACGCCTATGGAATGGCCGGGAATTCATTTGCCTGCGTATGCATCGGACCGCATGCGGGTGCTGATGCGCGAAGTGGCGGCCTTCGCCGACTGTGAGCAGCCGGTGGTCGTCGAAGGCGAGACCGGCGTGGGCAAGGAATACGTGGCCCGGCTGCTGCACGAGGGCCATTCCACACGCTGCAACGGCCCCTTCGTGCCGGTGAACTGCGGCGCCATTCCCGAAGGGCTGTTCGAGTCCCTCTTCTTCGGCCACGCGCGCGGTGCCTTCACCGGCGCCATGCAGCCCCATGCGGGTTATTTCGAGCAGGCCAAGGACGGCACGCTGTTCCTCGACGAAATCGGCGAACTGCCGCTGCACCAGCAGGTCAAGCTGCTGCGCTCGCTGGAAGACAGTGTGGTTACCCGCGTGGGCGCCGAGGCGCCCATCCCGACCAACGTGCGGCTGGTGGCCGCCACCAACCGGCTGCTGCGCGACATGGTGCGGCACAACAGCTTCCGCGCCGACCTGTTCTACCGTATCGCCGTGGTCGAGCTGCGGGTACCCAACCTGGCCGAACGCGGCCGCGAGGAGCGCCTGGCGCTGTTCGACGCCATGCTCTCGCAGGCGCTCGGCGACCGCGCCGATGCGGTCGGGCCGCCGCCGCAGTGGCTGCTCGACCGGGTGGGTGATGCGCGCCTGCCCGGCAACGTGCGGCAGTTGCGCAACCTCGCCGAACGGGTGGGTGTGGTGGCGCGCCAGCTCGGCCAGTGGGACCGCATGCTCATCGGCCATGTCATGGCGCTGGCCGAGGACCATGCGGACACCGCCGCCGAGGCCGCGACCGCACGCCAGCACACCCACGACGCCCGCGAACGCCAGCGGGTGCTCGACGCCCTCCAGGCGCACAACTGGCGCCGCCAGCCCGCCGCCGACGAACTGGGCATCAGCCGCAAGTCGCTCTGGGAAAAGATGCGCCGCTACGCCATCTGAGCGCAGGCGCGCGCGCCGCGCGACAATGGAGGCCCGAAAAAGAAGACCTCTTCCCCTTCCTCCCATGCCTGCCATGCAATTCGCCGACCGCCTCCAGAACGTCGAAACCTCCGCCATCCGCGAACTCTTCAAGCTGCTGGGCACGCCCGGCATCATCAGCTTTGCCGGCGGTTTTCCGGACAGCGCCATGTTCGACGTGGAAGGCATCCGCGAGGCCAGCGCCCGCGCCCTGTCCCAGGAGGCCGGCGGCGCCCTGCAGTACGGCGCCACCGAGGGCTACGAGCCGTTGCGCGAGCAGCTCTCCCAGTTCATGAAGACCAAGGGTGTGGACGTGGCGCCGCAGGGCCTCATCGTCACTACCGGCAGCCAGCAGGCGCTGGACCTGATCGGCAAGACCCTGATCAACCCCGGCGACAAGGTCATCGTCGAAGGCCCGACCTTCCTGGCCACCATCCAGTGTTTCCGCCTGTACGGCGCCGACCTGGTCAGCGCACCGATCGACGGTGAAGGCGTGCGCACCGACGAACTGGAAAAACTCATCGCCGAGCACAAACCCAAGTTCGTCTACCTCATTCCCACCTTCGGCAACCCCAGCGGCGCGCTGCTGAACCTGGAGCGCCGCAAAAAAGTGCTGGAACTGGCGGTGAAGTACCAGACGGTGATCGTCGAGGACGACCCCTATGGCGACCTGTACTTCGGCGAAACCCCGCCGCCGCCCAGCATCATGTCGCTCACCGCCGGGGTGCCCGGCAGCCGCGAATTGCTGGTGCATTGCGGCAGCATGAGCAAGGTGCTGAGTCCCGGCCTGCGGGTGGGCTGGATGATCGCCCCGCCCGCGCTGCTGTCCAACGCCGTCATGTGCAAGCAGTTCAGCGACGCCCACACCAGCACCTTCGCCCAGGCCACCGCCTCGCAGTACCTGCAAAGCGGGCGCATGCCGGCCACCCTGGCCCACGTACGCAAGGTCTACGCCGAACGGGCGAAGACCATGGGCGAGAGCCTGCAGCGCGAACTGGGCGATGCCATCACCTTCACCCAGCCCGGCGGCGGCCTGTTCTTCTGGGCCCGGCTGACCGGGGCAGGGGGCAAGACCACCGATGCGGGGGCCTTCGCCAAGCAGGCGATTCAGCAGTTGGTGGCCTTTGTGCCGGGGGCGCCCTTCTTCGCGAAGAACCCGGACGTGGCCACGCTGCGCCTGAGTTTTGCCACGGCCGACGTGGCGAAAATCAGGGAAGGCATGGCGCGGCTGGGCAAGGCGCTCTGAGCCACCGGCGCCGCAGGCCTTACCATCACCCATGAAGAAAACTTTCCAGCTCAACATCGAAGGCAAAATCCGCGACCGCGTCGTGGAAGCGGTCAAGCACGACATCCGCAAGTACCTCAAGCGGGAGCGCCGGCGCGATGTGCCCGAAGGCGCCGACTTCTGGGACTTCGACTGCCGCTTCGGATTGACCGAGGCCCAGGCCGAATCCACCCACCTCGCCAACCTGATGGCACTGATCAGTGCGGCGGTGGCGGAGGGGGCCGACAGTTTCTATGTCGAAATCCTGGCACGGCCGGGCGTGCGCAAGGCGCGACCTGCGGGTGCTGCCGGTTCCGATGTCCTCGAAGGCGAGTTGGATGGGGATAGCGACGACGCTTGAGAAGCCGAGGCAGTTGTAGCGCTTCGAGGGAGGCCGACGGGGTACTCGGGCAAGGGAATGTCCTTCCGTCGCCTGCGGCGCCTCCCTCCTTTATTTCCCAAGCCCGAGTACCCCGCCGACCTCTGGCGGGTAATTGAACTTCACGCTTCCTGCATTGGAAAATCGGGATTGCTTGCAAAATATCGTTGAATGTCGCAACAGCGGCATCCAGCCCCTTATAAGACATTTCAACTATTAATCAAGAGCTGACAGATTTGTAATCATGGGTGTTCTATGAATTCACAAAATTCTTCAGTAGGTCAACTGGTTCGCCAACATCTTTCTAGCTCAGTGGCGGGTAAGATACTTATTGTGGGCGCGCTTCTTCAGGTTCCTATAGCTTTATTCATGGGCGTAAAGGCTTATGCCGCGTTTCCAGAAAATTCTTCGGAGACCTTGGGCGGACTTGCGTTTATGCACATAGGCACGATTGCCGCGTTGTTTTGCTGCTGGATCTATTACGGCAGATTTTTGGGGTTCAAGAGCAACCTATTGCAGAATCTACTGCTAATTCTGGTGGCAGTCGCTCCTTTCTTTCCCACTTATGCTACGCTTTCTAACAACTGAGCTATGAGGCTGCGGCCGACTGGTTTCGGCCGAGGCTGTGTGAAAACGCATTCTGGTCGCCTGTTTTGGACGTTGGGAAAAAATGCGACCTCTCAGATCGCCCCACAACGCGCTATCGCGAGGTCGCCAAGGGGCAGGCACCTCTGAAAACATTGCGCTTCGACGTTTTCACACAGCCTCGGCCCCAAAACACGCATTGCCTCGCCCAAGCATTAAAGTTATACGCTTCAAATTGCGGAGCCGCGCCATTGCTGGACCGAGCATAAGTCGGCGCGTCTAGCGACAATCTCCAGCCAATGCCCACGACGCAGAGGGCATGAAGCTCGATCCCGCCACCAGAGGTCAGCGGGGTACTCGGGGCTTGGGAAATAAAGGAGGGAGGCGCCGCAGGCGACGGAAGGACATTCCCTTGCCCCGAGTACCCCGCTGGCCTCCACCGAAGCGCCACCCGGCTCGGCGGCCATATGACCCTAAGACCCAGCCTTGTCCGCTGCGGATGCAGCCGCCCGCAACTTGTCTTTCTTGCTGGGCCGCTTGCCCTTTATGCCGCCGTTCGGGTCTGGCTTGAAACCCGCGGCTGCGGCAGCCGGCTTCGTATCCCCTTGGGTTTCCAGTTCCACCGGCTCGAACCCCTCGATCTGTTCACGCGGCAGGCTCAGCCCCTGGCGCTTCTCGATCAGGCGGAAGTGCGCCTCGGTATCAGCGCTGACAAAACTCACCGCCTCGCCGCTTTCGCCCGCCCGGCCGGTGCGGCCGATGCGGTGCACGTAGTCGGTGGCGGAGCGGGGCAGGTCGTAGTTGACCACCACCGGCAACTGGGCGATGTCGATGCCGCGCGAGGCCAGGTCGGTGGTCACCACCACCTCCCAGCGTTCGTCCTTGAACTCGTCGAGCACTTGCTGGCGTGTGCCCTGGCCCAGGTCGCCGTGGAAGGACGAGGCGAAGACGCCGGCCTTGTAGAGCTTGGCGGCCACGTGTTCGGAGGCGTACTTGGTCGCCACGAACACCAGCACCCGTTTCCAGCCGTGGGTCTTGATCAGGTGGCGCAGCAGTTCGGTGCGGCGCAGGGGATCGACCTGGATGGCACGCTGCAGGATCACCGGGTCGTTGGCGGGGGTGGAGGCCACCTCCACCCGCACTGGCTCGCGCAGCAGGGCGGCGGCCAGGGCCACGACTGCCGGCGGGAAGGTGGCGGAGAAAAACAGGTTCTGCCGGCGTTCGGGCAGCAGGGCCAGCACGCGGTTCAGCTCTTCGGCAAAACCCAGGTCCAGCAGGCGGTCGGCCTCGTCCAGCACCAGGGTGGCCACGGCCGACAGCTTCAACGCGTTGTGGTCCACCAGGTCGAGCAGGCGGCCCGGTGTGGCGACCACGACGTCGGCACCGCCGCGCAAGGCCATCATCTGCGGGTTGATGGAAACGCCGCCGAACACCACGGCCACCTTGGGCCGCTCGGGCAGGTGCTGCGCCAGGCTGCGCAGCACCTCGCCGACCTGGGCGGCCAGTTCGCGGGTGGGCACCAGCACCAGGGCGCGGGTCAGGCGCTTGCTGCCGGGCGGGCTGGAAACCAGCCGCTGCAGCAGGGGCAGGGCGAAGGCGGCCGTCTTGCCGGAGCCGGTTTGGGCCGAGCCCAGCACGTCGGCGCCGCGTAGCGCGGCGGGAATCGCTTCGGCCTGGACCGGGGTGGGGGTCGAAAAACCGAGTTCGCCGGCGGCGCGGACGAGTGCGGGGGAAAGGCCAAGGGCGGTGAAAGACATCACCGATCTTGGCATGGATGGCGATGGGGGTGATCGAAAAGCCGAAAGGCCGCCGGCCGCCCGGTCTTCAGGCGCCGGCGCGGGGTGTCACCAGCACCGGCTTGTCGCGGTACCACTCGGGCAGCATGGCCTTGAGGTTGGCGATCTTCGGCAGGTCGAAGGTGGCGATGTAGCCCGATTCGGGGTGCAGCGTGGCGTAGTCCTGGTGGTAGGCCTCGGCCGGGTAGAAGGCCTTGAGCGGCGTGAGCTGGGTCACTATCGGGCCGTGGAAGGCGTGGGCGGCGTCGAGCTGGGCGATGTATTTCTCGGCCACCGTCTTCTGGCTGGGGTTGGCGTAGAACACGGCCGAGCGGTACTGGGTGCCGGTGTCGGGGCCCTGGCGGTTGAGCTGCGTGGGATCGTGCGCCACCGAGAAATAGATCTGCAGCAGCTTGCCGAAGCTGATCTGCTTGGGGTCGAAGGTGACCTGCACCGACTCGGCATGGCCGGTGCGGCCGCCGCTCACGGTGTCGTACTGCGCGGTGTTCTTGTCGCCGCCGGCGTAGCCCGAGACGGCGCCCAGCACCCCCTTGGTGTGCTGGAACACGCCCTGCACCCCCCAGAAGCAGCCGCCGGCGAAGACGGCGGTTTCCTGGCCGCTCACCACGTCCACCGGTGTGTCCACCGCGGGCGCGGGGAGTTTCACCGCCTCTTCGGCCGCCATGCTGGTGCCGCCGAAGAAGGCCCAGGCCGATACCGCCAGCACACCGGCGACCAGCAGGGACTTGTTGCCGGTGAGGCGGGGCGGGATGCCGGCAGGGCGGGCAGGTCGGGTGGGGCGCGGATCGGTCATGGGAGAGCTCCGGTAGTCGTCAAGGGCGATGCCTGGGCCGTATGAGCCCGCGGGCGGCCGGAAAGTTCAGCCACCTGCCGCCTGCGTGTTCGCGGTGCCCCGGTCAGTACGGCAGCACGAAGCCATTGCGCCCGGCGTTGATGCGCAGGGCGGTCGGTTTGCCGGCGATTTCCTGGGCAGTCAGCGACACACTGGCGCCCGGCACCAGCAGGCTGCGGTCGCCCGGCCGGAAGGTGACGATGGGGGCGCCGGGCGGGATGACGAGGGTCTTCTCGCCGTCCTTGTACCGGAGCTGTAGCCTGCGGCCATCGGGCGCGGCCACCACGTCGGCCACGGTGGCATTGGTCATGGTGCTTTGCGGCTGCAGGTCGAAGGGCCGGTGGCCTTCGCCGTTGCCGCGGGCCGATTCGGGGAACACCGTCACCGCGATGGCGCGCTGGCTGCCGTCGGGCTGCGGCATGGCGGCGGTGCCGATGAAGCTGTTGGGCCTGATGTCGGCAAGGGCGATGGGGTAGACCTCGGAGATGGCCAGCTTGTCGCCCAGCGCCAGTTCCACCGTCTCGCCGCTGGTGCGGTCCTTGACGGTGACCGTCGTCGGCGTGGCGGCCTGCACCGTGCCACGCAAACGCACGGTAGGCGGTGCTGCCGTCTGCGCGTGGGCCAGGCCGGCGGCCAGGCACAGGGTGATAGCGCAAAGGTGTCGTTGCATGGGTGTCTCCGGGAGTTGTTGCAGGGCTTGGATCGGCGCCTGGGCAGGATGCGCGGGCGGATGGTGCCATGCCTTTGCCCTGCGCGTAAGAGGAAGAGTCCATGGTTATGCGATTGGCGCATAACATTCCAGCCGTCGGGCATGGCCTGCCGCGCATAACCTGCCGCCATGCCGTGCATGACCGCTGGCGCAGCGGGGAGGGCAGGACTATCGTGCACCCATCCTCTCCACCACAAGGGTTTCACCATGGGTTCCGAACTTTCCTACGTCCAGCCGACCGCCACCAGCCCCTGGGGCACCTACCTGTCGCAGATCGACCGTGTGGTGCCTTACCTGGGCCCGCTGGCGCGCTGGTCGGAAACGCTCAAGCGCCCGAAGCGGGCGCTGATCGTCGACGTGCCGATCGAGCTGGACGACGGTTCGGTCGCCCACTACGAGGGCTACCGGGTGCAGCACAACCTGTCGCGCGGCCCGGGCAAGGGCGGCGTGCGTTTCCACCCCGACGTGAACCTGGAGGAGGTGATGGCGCTGTCGGCCTGGATGACGATCAAGTGCGCCGCGGTGAGCCTGCCCTTCGGCGGCGCCAAGGGCGGTATCCGGGTCGACCCCAAGCAGCTCTCGCACAAGGAGCTGGAGCGCCTGACGCGCCGCTACACCAGCGAGATCGGCATCATCATCGGCCCGCAGCGCGACATCCCGGCGCCCGACGTGAACACCAATAGCGAAATCATGGCCTGGATGATGGACACCTACTCCATCAACAGCGGTTCCACCCAGACCGGTGTGGTCACCGGCAAGCCGCTGCACCTGGGCGGTTCGCTGGGCCGGGTCAAGGCCACCGGCCGGGGTGTGTTCGTCACCGGCCGCGAGGCGGCGCGGCGTATCGGGCTGGACCTGCGCGGTGCGCGGGTGGTGGTGCAGGGTTTCGGCAATGTGGGCTCGGTGGCGGCGGAACTGTTCGCCGAAGCCGGCGCGAAGATCGTCGCGGTGCAGGACCACACCGGCACCATCTTCAACGACAACGGCCTGGACATGGCCCGGCTGATGCCGCTGGCGGGGCGTGAAGGGGTGGCGGGTTTTCCAGGAGGCGACAAGATATCCAACGACGACTTCTGGAACGTGAAGACCGACATCCTGATCCCGGCCGCACTGGAAGGCCAGGTCACCGCCGAGCGCGCGCGCCTGACCAGCGCCAAGCTGGTGCTGGAAGGCGCCAATGGCCCCACCACCACCGCGGCCGACGATGTGCTGGCCGAGCGCGGCGTCCTGGTGGTGCCCGACGTGATCTGCAATGCCGGCGGCGTGACGGTGAGCTACTTCGAGTGGGTGCAGGACTTCTCGTCCTTCTTCTGGACCGAGGACGAGATCAACGAACGCCTGGACAAGATCATGGTCAACGCCCTGAACCACATCTGGGACACCGCCGACCAGCACAAGATCAGCCTGCGCACCGCCACCTTCGCGGTGGCCTGCGAGCGCATCCTCATGGCCCGGCAGGAGCGTGGCCTTTATCCTTGAGCCCCTTGTGACGACCTGCCCGGGCCTTTCTTGACCGTTTCCCGCGACGCCTCCACCCCTTCCCCCACCCACGGCACCGACTGGCGCGCGGTGGCGGCGCTCGTCGGCTCCATGGCCTCGCTGTGCACCGGGGCCTCCTTTGCCAAGCAGTTGTTCGTGCAGGTGGGGGCCGCCGGCACCACGCTGCTGCGGGTCGGTTTTGCCGCGCTGCTGCTGCTGGCCTTCTGGCGGCCCTGGCGGGTGCGCTGGCGGGCGGCGCAGGTCCGCGCCATCGTGCTGTTCGGCCTGGTGCTGGGCGGCATGAACCTGTGTTTCTACCTGTCGCTGCGCACCATCCCGCTGGGCGTGGCGGTGGCGCTGGAACTGTCGGGGCCGCTGGCCGTGGCGGTCGCCACCTCGCGCCGGCGGCGCGACCTGGTGTGGATCGGCTGCGCCGTGGCGGGCATCGCGCTGTTGCTGCCGCTGTCGCCCTTTGCCGCGCCGCTCGACCCGGCCGGTGTGGCCCTGGCGCTGGGGGCTGCCGCCTTCTGGGCCGCCTACATCCTGGTCGGCCAGCGCGCCGCCCGGGAACATCCGGGCCCGGCGCTGGCCTGGGCCATGTCGGTTGCCATGCTGCTGGCGCTGCCCTTCGGCACCGCCGCGGCCGGCACCAGCCTGCTGCAGCCGGCCATGCTGCTGTCGGGCCTGGCGCTTGCGGCGCTGTCGAGCGCGCTGCCCTATTCGCTGGAGATGTATGCCCTGCGCCGCCTGCCTGCACCCACCTTCGGTGTGCTACTGAGCCTGGAGCCGGTGATGGGCGCATTGGCCGGCCTGGTATTCCTGCACGAGCGCCTGCAGGCGGTGCAGTGGCTGGCCATTGCGTGTGTGATCGTGGCATCGGCCGGCATGGCCTGGGGCAACCGCAGTGCGGTGCCTCCGGCGGTGGGGCCCGAGCCGCCCTGAGGGCGGCTTGAGAACCGGAGACGTTACCGGAGTGGTAACGTTTCGTTACTTTGTGGGTGGTTTTCGGTAACGTTGAGTGGGATCGAAAGGGGATAGAAAGCCGGGCGCCGGCCCGTACCCCTTGCAAGCCGATGTTCCCATCCCCAGCTTCGAGGCATGAAAACCACCCATGCCCTTTCCCGTGAAACGGCGCTGCTCGCCGCCCTGCTGGAGCGCCTGGACCAGCGCGGCGGTGCCGATGCGGGTCAGTACCGCGACCTGGCCGCGCGCCTGGCCGTGGAGCTGACCGACGTGGCGCACGACGCCGCGCTGGATGCGCTGCTCGATACCTCGCCGGCCGCCGCGGCGATCTACGAAAACCTCAACTACCAGCACGCCGGACTGTGCCGCACACCGCTGGATGCGGCGCTGGGTGCCGAACTGCTGGCGCGCGACGCCATCGCCCGGGCCATGCGGCCCGCCGCCCAGGGCACCACACCCGGCGCGGCCTGAGGCCGCCCGCGAACCCTGGAGGCGGCACCATGACTGAACTCCAACACATCGTCTGCCCGCACTGCCACACCACCAACCGGGTGGCGGCGGAAGACCGCGCTCAGGCGGACTGCGGCAAGTGCCACCAGGCACTGTTCACCGGGCATCCGGCCGCGCTGGACGAGGCCAGCTTCGACCGCCACGTGGGCCGCAGCGACATTCCGGTGCTGGTCGACTTCTGGGCGCCCTGGTGCGGCCCGTGCCGGCAGATGGCGCCGGCCTATGAGCAGGCCGCCGGGCAGCTCGAGCCCGCGGTGCGGGTTGCCAAGGTGAATACGGAGGAGGCGCAGCAGCTCGGGGCGCGTTTCAACATCCGCAGCATTCCCACGCTGGCGCTGTTCCAGGGGGGCCGCGAGATCGCCCGGCAAGCCGGCGCCATGGGGGCCGCGGACATCGTGCGCTGGGCCCGCACGCACGGGGCCTGACCGGCCCGGGTTTCACCGGCCCGGGTTGTCAGCGTGGGCCGTGGGAGCCCGTCAACTGGCGGTACCAGCGGGTGAGGCGGCTGGTTTCGTGGATGGACCACGACTTGCGTACATGCTGCGGCACCGTCCAGGTGGCGCGGGTGCCGGCATGGAAAAACGCGGTTTCTCCCGGGCCCAGGGAGAACTGCTTGCCCTGGTAGTCGACATGCACCAGGCCCTCATGGATGTAGACGGCTTCGTCCGACCCATAGGACCATTCGAAGCTCGAAGGGCCTTCGGCGCTCCATACACCCGAGGTGGTCTTGTTGTCCGGCGAGGTGGCGAAGGTGAGGGCTCGGAAGTTCGGCTGGCCGGACCGCACCGTGGCGGCCGCAGCGGGGTCGAAGGAGGTCAGGGGCAGGGACCTGGAGGCGGTCGATGCGACCGGCATGCGGCCGACGTGCCAGGCGATCTCTACCAGGGCAACGGCGAGCAGGGTCACCACGCCACCCAGTGCGAATGCGATCACGGTTTTGTCCACTGACGGGGAATCCTCTGCGAAGTTGATGGTGTTTCGCTTCTTTACAAGCTAGAAACATACCAGATTCGCAAACACCCTTACCAAATACCGCTTGCAAGCGGCAGGTGCCTCCCGTTTTTTCAGGTCCGCACGATCTCCAGCAGCCGGTCGAGGCCCCCCTCGTTGATCGCCACCATGGCCTGTTCGCGCACCTTCGGTTTGGCGTGGTAGGCCACCGACAGGCCCGCCTCGCCCATCATCGGCAGGTCGTTGGCGCCGTCGCCCACGGCGATCGTCTGCCGCGGCGAAATACCCAGCAGCGAGGCCACCTCCAGCAGGGTGCGGCGTTTTTCCGCGCCGTCGCAGATGTCGCCCCAGCTCTGCTGCACCACCCGGCCGGTGAGTACACCCCCGGCCTCGTCCAGCAGGTTGGAGCGGGCGAAGTCGATGCCCAGGCGGTCCTTCACCCGGTTGGCGAAGAAGGTGAAGCCACCCGATACCAGTAGCACCTTCAGTCCCGCGGCCTTGCAGGCCGCCACCAGCGTGCCGGCGCCGGGGTTGAGGCGCAGGCGCTGGTCGTAGACCTGCTGCAGGGCGGCCACCGGCACGCCCGCGAGCAGGGCCACCCGGCGGCGCAGGCTTTCCTTGAAGTCGGCGATCTCGCCGCGCATGGTGGCCTCGGTGATGGCGGCCACCTCGGCCTTCTTGCCGACGGCGTCGGCGATCTCGTCGATGCATTCGATGTTGATCAGCGTCGAGTCCATGTCGAAGGCGATCAATTTGAAGTCGGCCAGGGGCAGCGGTGGCTTGATGCCGCGCAGCACCAGGCCGGGGGCGTGTTCGGTAGAGGGCGAAGCGTTCGTCGTCATGGGGGAATCAAGCGGGAGTTTTGGCGGAGGGGGTCGCCGGCGTGGTCGGCTGGCCCAGGCTGCGCAGGATGTCGCGCACCATCTGGGCCCGGTCTTTCGGCTCGGGCAGCTCACGCTCGATGCGTAGTTTTTCGTTGCCGGCCAGCTTGATGTGTTTGTTCTTCTGGATCAGCTCGATGATGCGCATCGAGTCGATCGGCGGGTTGGGCCGGAAGGTGATGTTGGTGACGCCCGGCGCGGCATCGACCTTCACCACGCCGTAGGGCTTGGCCAGCACCCGCAGGCGGTGTACGTCGATAAGGGTCTGCGCCTGCGGCGGCAGCTTGCCGAAGCGGTCCACCAGTTCTTCCAGCAGGGTGTCGATCTGCTCGGTGGTCTTGGCGGTGGCCAGCTTCTTGTAGAAGGACAGGCGCAGGTGCACGTCGCCGCAGTAGTCGTTGGGCAGCAGGGCGGGGGCGTGCAGGTTGATTTCGGTGGTGGCGGCCAGCGGGGCCAGCAGGTCGGGCTCCTGGCCGGCCTTCAGGGCGCGCACGGCTTCGGACAGCATCTCGTTGTAGAGCTGGAAGCCGATTTCCATCATGTTGCCGCTCTGGTTTTCGCCCAGCACCTCGCCGGTGCCGCGGATTTCCAGGTCGTGCATGGCGAGGTAGAAACCCGAGCCGAGTTCCTCCATCTGCTGGATGGCCTCCAGCCGCTGGGCGGCCTGCTTGGTCAGGCCGTCCACGTCGGGCACCATCAGGTAGGCATAGGCCTGGTGGTGGCTGCGGCCGACCCGGCCGCGCAGCTGGTGCAGCTGGGCCAGGCCGAACTTGTCGGCGCGGCTGATGACGATGGTGTTGGCCGAGGGCACGTCGATGCCGGTCTCGATGATGGTCGAGCACAGCAGCAGGTTGTAGCGCTGGGCCACGAAATCGCGCATGACGCGCTCCAGCTCGCGCTCGGGCATCTGGCCATGGGCCACGGCGATGCGGGCTTCGGGCAGCATCTCTTCGAGCTTCTGCCGGCGGTTCTGGATGGTCTCCACTTCGTTGTGCAGGAAGTACACCTGCCCGCCGCGCTTCAGTTCACGCAGCACCGCCTCGCGGATGACGCCGGTGCCCTCGTTGCGCACGAAGGTCTTGATGGCCAGGCGCCGCTGCGGCGCGGTGGCGATGACCGACAGGTCGCGCAGCCCCTCCAGCGCCATGCCCAGCGTGCGCGGGATGGGGGTGGCCGTCAGCGTGAGCACATCGACCTCGGCGCGGAAGGCCTTCATCTGCTCCTTGTGGCGCACACCGAAGCGGTGTTCCTCGTCGATGATGAGCAGGCCCAGGTTCTTGAACTTGACCGACTCGCTCAGCAGCTTGTGGGTGCCCACCACGATGTCCACGCTGCCGTCGGCCAGGCCCTTGATGGCGGCGTTGATCTCCTTGGTGGAGCGGAAGCGGCTCATTTCGGCCACCTTCACCGGCCACTTGCCGAAGCGGTCCACCAGGGTCTGGTAGTGCTGTTCGGCCAGCAGGGTGGTGGGCGCCAGGAAGGCCACCTGCTTGCCGCCGGTCATGGCGATGAAGGCGGCGCGCAGGGCCACCTCGGTCTTGCCGAAACCCACGTCGCCGCAGACCAGCCGGTCCATCGGCTGGGGCGAGATCATGTCCTGGATCACCGCGTGGATGGCGGCGCGCTGGTCGGCGGTCTCATCGAAGCCGAAGTCGTTGGCGAAGATCTCGTAGTCGGCCGCCGCGTAGCGGAAGGCATGGCCCTCGCGTGCGGCGCGGCGGGCGTAGATGTTGAGCAGCTCGGCGGCCGAATCGCGCACCTGCTCGGCGGCCTTGCGTTTGGCCTTCTCCCACTGGCCGCTGCCCAGGCGGTGCAGGGGGGCTTCGTCGGCGCTGACGCCGGTGTAGCGGCTGATCTGGTGCAGTTGCGACACCGGCACGTAGAGCGTGGCCTTGTCTGCATATTCCAGGTGCAAAAATTCGCTGTCGCCCTGGCCCAGGTCCATGTTGATCAGCCCGCGGTAGCGGCCGATGCCGTGCTGGGCATGCACCACCGGGTCGCCGACGTTGAGCTCGGACAGGTCTTTGATCAGCGCCTCGACGTCGCTGACTTGCTCCTGCTTGCGGCGGCGGCGCGTGGTGGGGCCGGCAGCGAAGAGTTCGGTCTCGGTGACGAAGTCGATCGCCTCGTCCATCCAGGCAAAACCGGTGACGACCGGGCCGGTGGCGATGCCGAGTTTTTCTTCGCTGCCTGCCTGGAATTCCTCCAGCGAATCGAAGGCCGGCGGCTGCACGCCGCTGGCGCGCAGGAAGTCCAGCAGGCTTTCGCGCCGGCCATCGCTTTCGGCCAGCAGCAGCACCCGGTGCTGGGTGTTGCGGATGTGGGCCTTGAGGCGGGCCAGCGGGTCTTCGGCGCCGCGCACCACCGACATCTCGCCCAACTTCTGGAAATGCGCGCTGTCGGCCACGTCTTCCGTGCCGGAGCGCAGGGCCAGCTGTGCATGTTCGTTGGCGCGGGCGTAGAACTGCTCGGACGAGAGGAACAGCGTATCCGGCGGCAGCACCGGCCGCTCGGGGTCGCCCTGCACCAGGCGGAAACGCTCGCGGGTGTCCTGCCAGAAACGCTGGAAGGCGGGTTCCAGGTCGCCGTGCAGCACCACCGTGGCGTTGCTGCCCAGGTAGTCGAAAACGGTGGCGGTGTCGTCGAAGAACAGCGGCAGGTAGTACTCGATGCCGGCGGTGGCGACACCGTTGCCCATGTCCTTGTAGATGCGGCTCTTGGTCGGGTCGCCTTCGAGCAGTTCACGCCAGCGGTTGCGGAACTTGGCGCGCGCGTCGTCGTCCATCGGGAACTCACGGCCCGGCAGCAGGCGCACTTCGGGCACCGGGTACAGGCTGCGCTGGCTGTCGGGGTCGAAGGTGCGGATGGAGTCGATCTCGTCGTCGAACAGGTCCACCCGGTAGGGCACCAGCGAACCCATGGGGAACAGGTCGATCAGCCCGCCGCGCACCGCGTATTCACCCGGGCTCACCACCTGGGTGACGTGGCTGTAGCCGGCCAGGGTGAGCTGGGCGCGGAACTTCGCCTCGTCGAGCTTCTGCTTGACCTTGAAGTGGAAGGTGTAGCCGGCCAGGAAGGCCGGCGGCGCCACCCGGTAGAGCGCGGTGGTGGCCGGCACGATGACCACGTCGGCATCGCCCTGCGAAATGCGCCACAGGGCGGCCAGGCGCTCGCTGATCAGGTCCTGGTGCGGCGAGAAGGTGTCGTAGGGCAGGGTCTCCCAGTCGGGGAACAGGGCGCAGCGCAGGCCGGGCGCGAAGAAGGCGATCTCGTCGATCAGCCGCTGGGCGTCGGTGGCGTCCGAGGTGACGATGGCGGTGCGCCGGCCGGCCGCGGTTTCGCGCAGGCCCAGGCGGCCGAGCAGCAGCGCATCGGCCGAGCCGGGCGGGCGCGGCAGCGTATAGCGTTTTCCGGGGACGAGGCGGGGCAGTTCCATGCAGGCGGACAAAAAATGGCAAACACCCCCCGGCGCGAAGACGGGGGGTGTGAAAGGAGAGGCCAGGGTGATTCTAGAATGGCGGCCCGCTCTTCCACACGCGAAGGGTTACCGCAGCCGCCACCCGCGACCGCGGCCCTGCCGCGCTCCCATGCCCGCTTTTCCGACCCCGCCGGCCGCCGGCGCCCCGCCTGGCTCCGCAGCTGCGCCCGCGTTCGTACCTGCGCCCGTGCCCGCACCTGCGCGTTTCTGGGCCCTGGTGCCCTGTGCCGGCACCGGTACACGCGCCGGCGGCGAAGGCCCCAAGCAGTACCGGCGGCTGGCCGGCCGGCCCCTGGTGCAGCACACCCTGGCCGCCTTCGCCGGGGTGGCGCGGCTGGCTGGCACGCTGGTGGTGGTGGCGCCGGGCGATGGGTTCGAGGCCGGTGGCGGCCTGCCCGGCCCCTTGTTCACCCTGGCCGCCTGTGGTGGTGCCACGCGGGCCGGGAGTGTGGCCAGCGGGCTGGAGGCCCTGGAGGCGCGTGGGGCGCAGCCCCAGGACTGGGTGCTGGTGCACGACGCGGCACGCTGCCTGGTCACGCCGGCACTGATCGATACGCTGATCGATGCCTGTGTGCATGACCCGGTGGGCGGCCTGCTGGCGCAGCCGGTGGCCGATACGCTGAAGACCGCTGCCGCCGATGGCCGCGTGGCCGACACGCTCGACCGGCGTGGCCGCTGGCTGGCGCAGACGCCGCAGATGTTCCGCCTGGGGCCGCTGGCGCAGGCCCTGCGCCATGCCGGCGCGGCGGTGACCGACGAGGCTGGCGCCATGGAGGCGCTGGGCCGGCAGCCCCTGCTGGTGCCGGGCAGCGCGCAGAATTTCAAGGTGACCTGGCCCGAGGACTTCGCTTTGGCCGAAGCGGTACTGGCCGCCAGGGCCAAGCAACAAGACCAAGGACCGGCATGACGAATATCCGCATCGGCGAGGGCTGGGACGTACACGCCCTGGTGGAGGGCCGAAAACTCATCCTGGGCGGGGTCGAAATCCCCTACGAAAAGGGCCTGCTCGGCCATTCCGATGCCGACGTGCTGCTGCACGCCATCACCGACGCGCTGCTGGGTGCCGCGGCGCTGGGCGACATCGGCACGCATTTCCCGGACACCGACGCGCAGTTCCGCGGCGCCGATTCTGCCGTGCTGCTGGCCGAGGCGGCGCGGCGGGTGCGCGCCACCGGCCTGGAGATCGGCAACCTCGACTGCACGGTGGTGGCCCAGGCGCCCAAGCTGATGCCGCACATGCCGGCCATCCGGGCGCGTATCGCGGCGGTGCTGGGCATCGACGGGGGCCAGGTCAACGTCAAGGCCAAGACGGCGGAAAAGCTGGGGCCGGTGGGCGAGGGCCGCAGCATGGAGGCCCGCGCCGTCGTACTGCTGTTCCGCTAGCCGTGCGGGCGGCCGACCGCCGGGGGCTCAAGCCTTCTGTCGCCGGCCGATATTCGGGCGCCAGGAGCGGCCGATGTGCGCCACGTGGGGCGGCGTGCCCTCGGCCGCCGGTGCCCGGATGAGCTGGATACGCACCGATAGCCCGCCGGTGCGCGAATTGCCGACCGTGAGTTTGCCGCCCATGCGCCGCACCGTCTTGTCGACGATGGACAGGCCCAGGCCGGCGCCGGTGGCCGAGGTGCGGGCGGTGTCGCCGCGGAAAAAGGGCTTGGTGAGGTCCTTCAGGCTTTCCGGCGGCACGCCGTGGCCGTGGTCGCGCACCATCACCACCACCGCGTCGCCGTCGCGGTGGTAGGGGTAGGCCTCGATGTCGACCTCGGCCACGCCCATGCCGGGCGACTTGCCGTAGCGGCGTGCGTTCTCGACCAGGTTGGAGATGACCCGGGCCAGTTCGGTGTCGTCGGCCATCACCCGCAGGCCTTCGGGGATGTCGACGCGGATACGCAGCTCGTCCTGCTCTTCGACCGCGTACACACAGGAGGCCACCACGTCGCCCAGCGGCACCGCCTTGAGGTCGATATGGTCGGGCCGCGCGTAGTCGAGGAACTTGTCGATGATGGCGTCGAGCTGCGCCATGTCGGACACCATGTGGTCGCGCGCGTCGGTGTCGGCCACACTCATCTCGGTTTCCAGCCGCAGCCGCGCCAGGGGCGTACGCAGGTCGTGCGAGATGCCGGCCAGCATCACCACCCGGTCCTGTTCCAGCTGGGCCAGCCGGCGTGCCATGCGGTTGAAACCGACGTTGACCTCGCGGATCTCGGTGGTGAGCGCCTGTTCGTCGAGCTCGCTGGTTTCGAAGTCGCCTTCGCGCACCGCGTTGGCAGCCCGCGACAGTTGTTTGAGCGGGCGGTTGATGAGCCGCGCGATGGCCGCCGAACCGGCCAGCGACAGCACGGCCGCCGTCACCAGCCAGACCATCCAGGTGGTGCCGCTGGCGGGGCTGAAACGCGCCTGGTCGAGCAGCAGCCAGTTGCTGTCGCCGTTGATGGCGAAGCCGATCCACAGGCCCTTTTCGTTGTTGACGCTGCGCGCCACCACGGTGCCTTCGCCCAGGCGCTGGGTCAGCTCCTCGGTCATCTTGTTGCTGAAGCGGTCGTTGTCCAGCGGCTCGAAGGTATCGCCCGGCTCGCGCGGCAGGATCCGCACGCCCTCCTGGTCGGCCATGGTCTTGATGAGCGACACCCGTGCGATGGCGTCGGCATGGATCAGCGCCGCCCGGCTCAGGTTGACCAGCGAGGCGATCTGCTGCGCCGTGTGCAGTGCACGCGGCTCGTACTCCAGCGACAGCATGGTGTGCAGCCAGGCCATGATGCTGCCCACCAGCAGGATGGCCAGCAGGAAGAAGGTGCGCCAGAACAGGTTGAAGCCGACGCGGGTGCGCGGCTCCTCGGCGCCGTCGCGCTCCGCTGGCGGGTGGGCCGGGTCGGCCGCGTCCGCCGAAAAGCGCGACATCTCCACGCCTTCGGCCGAAGGACGTGGGGTCTGCGCGCCTGGGCCGGGCATCAGCTCGTGCCGTCCGGCACGAACACGTAGCCCACACCCCACACGGTCTGGATGTAGCGCGGTGCGGCGGCGTCCACTTCCACCAGCTTGCGCAGGCGGGAGATCTGCACGTCCAGGCTGCGGTCGAAGGGCTCGAACTCGCGCCCGCGCGCCAGCAGCGCCAGTTTTTCGCGCGACAGCGGCTGGCGCGGGTGGCGCACCAGGGCCTTGAGCATGGCGAACTCGCCGGTGGTCAGGGGCAGTTCCTCGCCATTCTTCTGCAGGGCGCGGGTGCCCAGGTCGAAGGCGAAGGGGCCGAAGTTGACGGTTTCGTTCTCGCCCGAGGGCGCGCCGGGCGCTTCCTGCGGCGGCCGGCGGCGCAGCACGGCATGGATGCGGGCCAGCAGTTCGCGCGGGTTGAAGGGTTTGCCCAGGTAGTCGTCGGAGCCGACTTCGAGGCCGACGATGCGGTCCACGTCCTCGCCCTTGGCGGTGAGCATGATGATGGGGGTGCGGTCGTTGGCGGCGCGCAGGCGGCGGCAGATCGACAGGCCATCCTCGCCGGGCATCATCAGGTCGAGCACGATGAGGTCGACCGTGTCGCGCAGCAGGATGCGGTTGAGCGCCTTGCCGTCTTCCGCGACCATGACCTCGAAGCCTTCCTGCGTCAGGTAGCGGCGGAGCAGGTCGCGGATGCGTGCATCGTCGTCCACCACGAGGATCTTGTCGGTACGGGCTGCGGCTTGGGTCATGGAGGTCCTCGTTATTTGTAACAGCCCAATTTTGTAGTGCGTTACGGTCCGATAGGCCTGTTTTTTGACCAAATGTTACAAGTATTGCGGCATTAGTCCGCAAGTTGCCAACTCTTCGTCAACATCGGGGGTCCGGCTGCCGTTGAGCAGACGGGATTATTCCAACGTACAGGATCCGTATGAAGATTTTTTCGAGGCTGGCACTTTTTTCCGCCCTGGCGGCGGCTGCGGCCACCCCCGCCTTGTCCCAGACCCTGCCCGCGCCGATGAACGTGGTGCAGCTGTCGGCCGAAGGGCAGGTGGAGGTGCCGCAGGACCTGCTGAGCATCGCCCTGTCCACCACCAAGGAGGGCGGTGATGCCGCCGCGGTACAGGCGCAGCTCAAGACCGCGCTCGACGCCGCGCTGGCCGAGGCGCGCAAGGCGGCCCAGCCGGGGCAGCTGGATGTGCGCACCGGCAACTTCAGCCTGTACCCGCGCTACAACAAGGACGGCAGAATAGGCAACTGGTCCGGCACGGTGGAACTGGTGCTCGACGGGCGTGACTTCCCGCGCATCACCGGTGTGGCCGGCCGCATCAGCACGCTGACTGTGGCCCGCGTGGGCTTCGGCCTGAGCCGCGAGCAGCGTGCGAAAGTGGAGGGCGAGGCCCAGGCGCAGGCCATAGACCGCTTCAAGGCCAAGTCGGCGGAACTGGCGAAGAGCTTCGGTTTTTCGCGCTACACGCTGCGCGAGGTGGCGGTGAACATCAGTGACGCCTCGGCCATGCCGCGCCCGCGCATGATGGCGATGGAGGCCAAGTCCTCGGTGTCCGACAGCAGCCCGGTGCCGGTGGAGGCGGGCAAGAGCACCGTCACGGTGAACGTGTCGGGCTCCGTTCAAATGCAGTAGCGGCGCTGGTCGTGCTGCGGGGGGGCTGCCCTGTGGGCCGTCTTCGGGCTCCGGCCTCCCGGGCCCGCGCAGACGTGGACGGCCCTTCGGGCTTCCCTGCGCTGCTCGTGGCAGGCGGGGTCTCGCAGAACTCCCTGCGCTACGCTCCGGTCAAACAGCTGCGAGCCCTGATCCGCCTGCCACTGCGCTGCTCGGCGTCCCCTAACAGCGCGGGCCCGGGAGGCCGGAGCCCGAAGACTGAGGCGGGGTGGCCGTAGCGTTCGCCAGTGGCGTCTTCACCAAGGCCACCGCGGAACCGGCTCCGCCGGGCCGCCAGTGGCGCCCCCCGGCAGGGGGGTTGGCGAAGACACGAAGTGCGTAGCCTGGGGGGCGAGCCTATCTACTGCGCCGTCCAGCCGCCGTCTACGGCCCAGGCGACGCCCTTGACGTTGTCGCCAGCCGGGCTGCACAGGAACACGGCCAGCTCACCCAGCTGCTCCGGCGTGGTGAACTGCAGCGACGGCTGTTTTTCACCCAGCAGGCCGTGGTTGGCCTGTTCGACGGTGATGCCTTCGCGCTTGGCGCGGTCGTCGATCTGTTTCTGCACCAGCGGCGTCAGCACCCAGCCGGGGCAGATGGCGTTGACGGTGACGCCAGTGGTGGCGGTTTCCAGCGCCACCGACTTGGTGAAACCCACGATGCCGTGCTTGGCGGTGACGTAGGCCGACTTCTGCGCCGAGGCCACCAGCCCGTGGCTGCTGGCGATGTTGATGACCCGGCCCCAGTTGGCCGCCCGCATCGCCGGGATGGCCAGGCGGGTGGTGTGGAAGGCGCTGCTGAGGTTGATGGCGATGATGGCGTCCCACTTTTCCGGCGGGAAGTCCTCCACGTTGGCCACGAACTGGATGCCGGCGTTGTTCACCAGCACGTCCACCCGGCCGGTGCCCTGGGCGGCGAAGGCCATCATGTCGGCGATCTCGGCCGGCTTGGACATGTCGGCGCCGTGGTGCACCACACGGATGCCGTGGGCCTTGCCGGCCTCGGCCACCAGCCGCAGCGGTTCGGCCGTGTCGCCGAAGCCGTTGAGCACCAGGTTGGCGCCCTGGCGCGCCAGCGCCTCGGCGATGCCCAGACCGATACCGCTCGTCGAGCCCGTGACCAGCGCCGTTTTTCCCTTGAGCATGGATGTTTCTCCGGATGAATTAGGATGCACCAAGGGCATTATCGGATGCCCGCAAGACAAGGCGCATGCAGATTCTCGAACCCCAGCTCAAAACCGTTTCCTGTCCCGGCGCCGCCGGTGCGCTCCCGGGGCAGGAAGCTGCCGGCCCCGGCCACCGCATGGCGTACTGGGAGTGGAACGGCACCGGCGATGCGGCGCACCCGCACGTCATCCTCTGTGTGCACGGCCTGACGCGGCAGGGCCGCGACTTCGACGTGCTGGCGCGCCGGCTGTGCACCCGGGCGCGGGTCATCTGCCCCGACGTGGCCGGCCGTGGCCGCAGCGACTGGCTGCAGGACGCGCAGGCCTATGGTGTGCCTACCTATGCGGCCGACATGCTGGCGCTGCTGGCGCAGGTGCAGGCCGAGGCGCCCATCACCACACTCGACTGGGTCGGCACCAGCATGGGCGGGCTGATCGGCCTGGCGGTCGCCGGCCAGCCGGGGCTGCCGCTGCCGGTGCCCCTGCGCAAGCTGGTGCTCAACGACGTGGGTCCGGCCCTCGAATGGTCGGCGCTGGAACGTATCGGCACCTATGTCGGGCGTGCCCTGCATTTCAATTCGGTGGACGAGGCGGCGCAGGCCCTGTGGCTGGTGTCGCAAAGTTTCGGGCCGCACAGCCCCGCGGAATGGCGTGCGCTGACCGAGCCCATGCTGCGGCCCGACGGCGCAGGCTGGCAACTGCACTACGACCCGGCCATCGGCATCCCGTTCCGCGAGATGACACCCGAGGGCACGGCCCGGTCCGAGGCCGTGCTGTGGGCGCTGTACGACGCCATCCGCGCCGAGACCCTGCTGCTGCGCGGGGCCGAGTCGGACCTGCTGTCGCGGGCCTCCGCCCTGGCCATGGGGCAGCGGGGGCCACAGGCACGGCTGGTCGAGTTCGCGGGCGTGGGCCATGCGCCCACCCTGGTGGCGCCGGCGCAGAGCGGGGTCGTTGCCGACTTCCTGGCATGAAGACGAATGCCGCCGCCCCCGGGGTGGCCGCGCCGGCCGATGCTGTCGCGGACGTGGTCCTCGCCACCGCCAACGCGCTGCCCGAGCAGGCCGATGCGCTGCTGCGCGCCCGTGCCTTTGCCGAACCGCTGATCGCCGGCGAAACGCTGGACTCCGGCCAGAACACCCTGGCCCATGCCGATGCGGTGTCGGCCATGCTGCGCACCATCGGCGGCTCCGACGCCATGCGTGCGGCCAACTACCTGGTGCATGCCTGCAGCCACCTGGCGCGCCCGCAGGAGTCCATCGCCAAGGCCTTCGGTGCCGAGTACGCCGGCCTGGCGGTGGAAACCAGCCGCCTGATCCGGGTGCAGCTCCAGGCCCGTGGCGCCGACAGCGGCGCCCACCTGGTGGACGACGCGGCTGCGCAGACCGAGAAGGTGCGCAAGATGCTGCTGGCCTTCTCGCGTGACCTGCGGGTGGTGCTGCTGCGCCTGGCCTCGCGGCTGGAGACGCTGCGCTACAGCGCGGCGGCGAAAAAGCCGGTGCCGCCCAGCCTGGCGCACGAGTCGCTGCACGTGTTCGCACCGCTGGCCAACCGGCTGGGCATCTGGCAGATCAAGTGGGAGATGGAAGACCTGGCCTTCCGTTTCCTGGAGCCCGACACCTACCGCGAGGTGGCCCGCCTGCTGGACGAAAAGCGCACCGAGCGCGAGCTGTCCATGGAGCAGCTGCGCGCCGGGCTGGAGGGCGAACTGCGCGGCCTGGGCATAGCTGCCACGGTGCAGGGCCGGCCCAAACACATCTACAGCATCGTGCGCAAGATGCGCGGCAAGGGCCTGGGCTTCGACCAGGTGTTCGATATCCGCGCGCTGCGGGTCGTCGTGCCCACGGTCAAGGACTGTTACGAGGCCCTGAGCTGGGTGCACGAGCACTTCCAGCCCATGGTGGAGGAGTTCGACGACTACATCGCCAAACCCAAGGCCAACGGCTACCAGTCGCTGCACACCATCGTGCGCAACGAGGCCGGCAAGCCCATCGAGATCCAGATCCGCACCCAGGCCATGCACGACCACGCCGAGCACGGCGTGGCGGCCCACTGGGCCTACAAGGAAGCGGGGCAGAAGGGTTATGCGGGGGTTACCGCCAGCAGCGACTACGACGCCAAGATCGCCGTGCTGCGCCAGCTGCTGGCCTGGGAGCGCGACCTCTCGGGCGAGCAGCAGGGCAAGGGCCTGTTCGAAGACCGCATCTACGTGCTGACGCCCGACGCCGCCGTGGTGGAGCTGCCGCAGGGCGCCACCGCGGTCGACTTCGCCTACACCGTGCACACCAGCGTGGGCCACCGCTGCCGCGGCGCCCGGGTCGATGGCGCCATGGTCTCGCTTAACACCCCGCTGCAGAACGGCCAGACGGTGGAGATCACCGTGGCCAAGGAGGGTGGCCCGTCGCGCGACTGGCTCAACGCCGAGCTGGGCTACCTCACCAGCAACCGCGCCAAGGCCAAGGTGCGCGCCTGGTTCAACGCCCAGGCCAACCACGAGAACATTGCGCGTGGCCGCGAGTCGGTCGAAAAGCTGCTGCAGCGCGAAGGCCGCACCGCCATGAAGCTCGACGACCTGGCGTCGCAGCTGGGCTTCAAGGGGTCGGACGACCTGTTCGAGGCGGTGGGCAAGGACGAGTACTCGCTGCGCAACATCGAGACCCTGCTCAAGCCGCCGGAACCCCTGCCCACGGCCGACGACCTGGTGCTGAAAAAGTCACGCAACAACGACCAGACCCCCAAGGGCGGTGTGCTGGTGGTGGGGCTCGATTCGTTGATGACGCAGCTGGCCAAATGCTGCAAACCCGCGCCACCCGATGCCATCCGCGGTTTTGTCACCCGCGGGAAAGGCGTTAGCGTGCACCGCGCCGACTGCAGCAACTTCCGCGAGATGGCGGCACGTTCGTCGGAGCGGGTCATCGAGGTGGAGTGGGGCCAGCCCAAGGTCGGCGCCGATGCGGTCTACCCGGTGGACGTGACCATCGAGGCGGCCGACCGCCAGGGCCTGCTGCGCGACATCTCCGACATCTTCACCCGCGAGAAGACCAACGTCATCGGTGTGCAAACCCAGAGCGTCAAGGGCACGGCCTGGATGACCTTCACCGTGGAAGTGGGCGATTCGGGCCGGCTCGGCAAGGTGCTGGGCATCGTGGCGGGTGTGGCCGGCGTGCGCTGGGCGCGGCGGCGCTGAGGGTGCTGCCACCATGACCATGGCCGACGAAACCACCATCCCCACACTCGAACTGCTGCGGCTCGCCTTCCGCCACGGCACGCGTTTCCTGCGGGCCGACGGCGTGGGCGGCTACCAGCCCTTCAAGGCCGGCGAACGCCAGGCCTTCCGCGACGGGATGGGGACGCCCGGCTTCCTGAGCGCCTTCGCCCTGGTCACCGACGACTACGGCGCCTCGCGCTGGGAGGCCACGCCGGCGGATGGCCCGCACGTCAAATTCAATTCGCTGTCGGTCGCCGAACTCCGGGCGCAGCTCGCCAAGGCGCTGCCGGGCAGGCCTGCCCAAAAATAGTGGTAGACTAGCGGGCTTGGGCGGTTAGCTCAGCGGTAGAGCATCTCTTTGACGTGGAGAGGGTCGGGTGTTCGACACACCCACCGCCCACCAAGACAAACGTCAGTTCAAAATCAATGGTCCGTCCCCGGTAGGGGCCGGACCATTTTTTTTCGCCAAGGCTTTTCAAGGCTTTTGCCAGAGGGCACGACACCATGCAGATAGCGGTACTGGGCGCGGGCGCCGTCGGTTGTTTCTACGGCGGCATGCTGGCCCGCGCCGGCCATGCGGTCACCCTCATCGGCCGGCCGCAGCACGTCGAGGCCCTGCGGCGCGACGGCCTGCTGCTGGAGGCCAAGGCGTTCACCGAATACGTGCCGGTGCAGGCCAGCACCGAGCCCGCGGCGGTGGAGGGCGCGGACGTGGTGCTGTTCTGCGTCAAGTCGGCCGACACCGAGGCTGCAGGCCGCGGCATCGCCCCGTACCTGCGGGCCGGCGCCACCGTGCTGTGCCTGCAGAACGGGGTGGACAACGCCGAGCGCCTGCAGGCCGTGCTGCCCGCCCCTGTGGCCGTGGTGCCTGCGGTGGTCTACGTGGCCACCGAGATGGCCGGGCCGGGCCATGTGAAGCACCATGGCCGGGGTGAATTGGTCATCGGCATCTCGCCGGCCAGCGCCGCCATCCAGCAGGCTTTCGCCGCGGCCGGCGTGCCGGTGGAGATTTCCGGCAACGCCATCGGCGCCCTGTGGGCCAAACTCATCCTCAACTGCGCCTACAACGCCCTGTCGGCCATCACCCGCCAGCCGTATGGCCAACTGGTGCAGGGGGAGGGCGTGGCGGAGGTGATGCACGACGTGGTGGCCGAATGCCTGACCGTGGCCGCTGCGGCCGGCGTCACCGTGCCGGGCGACATCGGCGAGGCGGTGCGCAACATCGCCCGCAGCATGCCCACCCAGTTGTCGTCCACCGCGCAGGATTTGATGCGCGGCAAGCGCAGCGAGATCGATTTCCTCAACGGGTTTGTGGCACGCAAGGGCTCGGAACTGGGTGTTGCGACCCCGGCGAACCGGGTGCTGCATACGGTGGTGCGGTTGCTGGAGTCGGGCGCGGCGTAGACCTGTGGCCTAATACTGGGTTTCCCTTTTCCAACCAACCGCATTTTTCCAGGAGCACTCCATGGGCAACAAGATCACGACCGAAGCCGACCGCAAGGCCACCCCCCCGCTGCAGGTGCTGCCGGGCTTTTCGCCGCTGAAGTCGGGCATCGGCCAGCGCCGCAGCCTCGAGCGTGGTTCGGCCACCCGCAGCAAGAAGAACCCCGGCAAGCGCCCGCACCAGGGTTGAGCCGCGGCCGCCCGCCAGGGCGGCAGGCCCGGCCTTTGGCTGGACCGTAACGGCCCGCACGGCTCCCCGCCGCGGCGGGCCGTGCTGTTTTCGGGCCATCTCCTGCGGCGGCAGGGGTTTTCTCGGACACGCGGCATCCGCCGCTTGCCTAAAATGTGTTGCAGTGCAACAGTTCCGCTGTACGTACCGACCGAGGAGCCTCCATTGCAAAACGGCAAGACTGCCGCTGGCGCCACCGCCGCCAACACCGCCCAGCGTGTCATCAAGAAGTACCCCAACCGGCGCCTCTACGACACCACCACCTCGACCTACATCACCCTCACCGAGGTGAAGCAGCTGGTGATGGGCGGCCAGCCTTTTGTGGTGCGTGACGCCAAGAGCAACGAGGACCTGACGCGCAGCATCCTGCTGCAGATCATCCTGGAAGAAGAGGCCGGTGGCGCGCCCATGTTCAGCGAGGCGGTGCTGGCCAACATCATCCGTTTCTACGGCCATGCCATGCAGGGTTTTGTCGGCACCTACCTGGAGAAGAACGTGCAGGCCTTCACCGACATCCAGGGCAAGCTGACCGAGCAGTCCAAGACACTCACACCCGAGATGTGGACCCAGTTCATGGGCACCCAGTCGCCGATGATGGCCGGCATCATGGGCACCTACGCCGAGCAGTCCAAGAGCGCCTTCCAGCAGATGCAGGAGCAGATGCAGAAGCAGACCGAGCAGATGCTCGGGGCTTTCGGCATCAAAAGACCCTGAGGTTCCAGGCTCCGGGCGGCGGCCGAATACCCGGTAAGTCCCGCGCCGCGGCCGGGAAAGGGGACAATACGGGGATATGAGTGAAGTTCTATCCCCCCCGCCGGCAGCCGCGGCGCCGGTTTCGGCCGCACCGCGTGTCGGTTTCGTCAGCCTGGGCTGCCCCAAGGCGCTGACGGATTCCGAGTTGATCCTGACGCAGCTGAGCGCCGAGGGCTACCAGACGTCCAAGACTTTTCACGGCGCCGACCTGGTCATCGTCAACACCTGCGGTTTCATCGACGACGCGGTCCGCGAAAGCCTGGACACCATCGGCGAGGCCCTGGCCGAGAACGGCCGGGTCATCGTCACCGGCTGCCTGGGCGCGCGGGCCGGCGAGGGCGGCGGCAACATGGTGCGCGAGATGCACCCCAGCGTGCTGGCGGTGACCGGCCCGCACGCCACGCAGGAGGTCATGGATGCAGTGCACCTGAACCTGCCCAAGCCGCACGACCCCTTCATCGACCTGGTGCCCAATGCCTTCGGCTCGGCCGGCATCAAGCTCACGCCCCGGCACTACGCCTACCTGAAGATCAGCGAGGGCTGCAACCACCGCTGCACCTTCTGCATCATCCCCTCCATGCGTGGCGACCTGGTGTCGCGGCCCATCGGCGACGTGCTGAAGGAGGCGCGCGCGCTGTTCGAGGGCGGGGTGAAGGAACTGCTGGTGATCAGCCAGGACACCTCGGCCTACGGCGTGGACGTGAAGTACCGCACGGGCTTCTACGACGGCCGGCCGGTCAAGACCCGCATGCTCGACCTGGTGCAGGCGCTGGGCGAGATGGCACAGCCCTTCGGCGCCTGGGTGCGGCTGCACTACGTGTACCCCTACCCGAGCGTGGACGACGTGGTGCCGCTGATGGCCCAGGGCCTGGCGCTGCCCTACCTGGACGTGCCCTTCCAGCACAGCCACCCCGACGTGCTGCGCCGCATGAAACGCCCGGCCAGCGGCGAGAAGAACCTGGAGCGCATCGAGCGCTGGCGCGCGGCCTGCCCCGAGATCGTCATCCGCAGCACCTTCATCGCCGGTTTCCCGGGCGAGACGGAAGAAGAATTCCAGCACCTGCTGGACTTCGTGCGCGAAGCCGAGATCGACCGCGCCGGCTGTTTTGCCTACAGCGCGGTGTCCGGCGCGGTGGCCAACGACATTCCCGGCATGCTGCCGCTGGAACTGCGCGAAGAACGCCGTGCACGTTTCATGGCGGTGGCAGAAGAGGTGTCGGCCGCCAAGCTGCAGCGCCGTGTGGGCAAGAGCATGCAGGTGCTGGTCGACTCCGCCCCCGCCCTGGGCCGCAAGGGCGGGGTAGGGCGCACCTATGCCGACGCGCCGGAGATCGACGGTACCGTGAAGCTGCTGCCGCCCGAGAAGATCAGCAAGACGCTGAAGGTGGGCGAATTCACCCGCGCGCGTATCGTCGCGACCGACGGCCACGACCTGGTCGCCGTGCCGATGTGACCATGGCCATGGCCCCGCGCCCGGCCGGCTTGCCGGTGGCGGGGTGGGCGCGGCGTGCACTGGCCGGTCGCTGCCTGCTGCCGGTGGCGCTGCTGCTGGGCGCACATCAGCTGCCGGCCGCCGCCGCGGCGCCTCCGCCGGCCATGCCGCCGGCACTCACCCGGGCGGTCGATGCACTCATCGGCGTGATGTCGGACGGTTATGCAAAAGCCGGGCGGCCGCGCCTGCTGCAGACTGTGCAACTGGGCGGCCAGGATTACCTGGAGGCCGACCGCTACACGCTGGTGTCGTTCACGCTGGAGTTCCTGGACCAGGGCAACGACTACAACCAGTACCTGGCCGTCTTCACGCCCGCTGCCCAGCCCGAAGGCGCCCCGGCGCGCTACCGGCTGGTCAATACACTGGCCATTGGCGGCATGCACTGGCGGGAGGTGGATGTGGCGCAGCTCCGGTACACACCGGGGCGGCTGGAGTTTCCGGCGATGGAGTTCCGCGAAAGCGACGCGCTGTGCTGCCGCAGCAAAGCGTCCAGGGCGATCTTTTCACTCAACCGGCTGGGCCTGCGGGAAACCGGCCCAACCGGCGGTCCGTTGCGCTGAGCCGAGGGCCTGCCAGCCCTGGTCGGGGCGCTGGCCGCGGCACGCGTTGCCGCATAGGTCACCGCATAGGTCACAATGGGGCCGGGGCGCCGTCCTGGCGCGCCGTTTCCTGTGCCACTTTTCTCGGAGACGCAAGCTGTTCCTCTTTTCAGAGTCGGTATTCGACGCCACGGCGGCGTCCGTGCCTTTGTCTTCGTCCGCACAAACAAAAACCCCCTGCAGACCAATGATCTGCAGGGGGTTTGCATCCAAGAATTCTTGGTGCCCAGGAGAGGACTCGAACCTCCACGATGTTACTCGCTAGTACCTGAAACTAGTGCGTCTACCAATTCCGCCACCTGGGCATTTCAGGAAAAACACGAGTATATACCGAAAAACATGACTTCCAAGAACAACCTGCCAGATGAGTTCATCGGCACCGTCCAAGGCCACCGTGATGGCCATGGTTTTCTGCTGCGCGACGACGGCGAAAGCGACGTCTACCTGCCCCCCAACGAGATGCGCGCGGTGCTGCACAAGGACCGCGTCAAGGCGCGTATCGTGCGCCAGGATCGCAAGGGCCGGCCCGAGGGAAAAGTAGTCGAAATCGTCGAGCGGCCGCCGCAGCCCATCATCGGCCGGCTGTTGCAGGAAAGCGGCATCTGGCTGGTGGCGCCCGAAGACAAGCGCTACGGCCAGGATGTGCTGATCCCGAAGGGCGCCACCGGCACGGCCAAGCCGGGGCAGGTGGTGGTGGTCGAACTGATCGAGCCGCCCGCGCTGTACGGCCAGCCGGTCGGCCGCGTGACCGAGGTGCTGGGCGAGGTCGATGACCCGGGCATGGAAATCGAGATCGCGGTACGCAAGTACGGCGTGCCGCATGAATTTTCCGAAGAATGCCTGGCCATGGCCAAGGGCCTGCCCGACAAGGTGCGCCCGCAGGACCGCAAGGACCGGGTCGACCTGCGCGACGTGCCGCTGGTGACCATCGACGGCGAAGACGCGCGCGACTTCGACGATGCGGTGTACTGCGAGCCCGCCAAGGTGGGCCGCGGCAAGGGCTGGCGGCTGCTGGTCGCCATTGCCGACGTGAGCAACTACGTGCACACCGGCAATGCGATCGACATCGACGCCTACGACCGTGCCACCAGCGTGTACTTTCCGCGGCGTGTGATCCCCATGCTGCCCGAGAAACTGTCCAACGGCCTGTGTTCGCTCAACCCCGACGTGGAGCGCCTGTGCATGGTGTGCGACATGCTCGTCACCGCCAAGGGTGAGGTGCATGCCTACCAGTTCTACCCGGCGGTGATGTTCAGCCATGCACGCTTCACCTACACCGAGGTGGCGGCCATCCTGTCGAACACCCGCGGGCCGGAAGCAGCCAAACGCAAGGAGCGCGTGACCGACCTGCTGAACCTGTCGGACGTGTACCGCGCGCTGCTGGCGGCGCGCGCCGTGCGCGGCGCGGTGGACTTCGAGACCACCGAGACGCAGATCGTCTGCGACGAGAACGGCCGCATCGAGAAGATCGTGCCGCGCACCCGCAACGAGGCCCACCGCATCATCGAGGAGGCGATGCTCGCCGCCAACGTGTGCAGCGCCGACTTCATCCTGCAGAGCGGCCAGCCCGGCCTGTACCGGGTGCACGAGGGCCCCACGCCCGAGAAGAAGGAAATCCTGCGCGGCTACCTGAAGGCCATGGGCGTGGGCCTGACCATCGGCGACGACCCCAAGCCCGGCGAGTTCCAGGCCATCGCCCAGGCCACCAAGGACCGGCCCGACGCGCAGCAGATCCACACCATGCTGCTGCGCTCGATGCAGCAGGCCATCTACACCCCCTTCAACAGCGGCCACTTCGGCCTGGCCTACGAGGCCTACACCCACTTCACCAGCCCGATCCGGCGCTACCCCGACCTGCTGGTGCACCGGGTCATCAAGGCCATCCTGGGCGGCAAGCGCTACACGCTGCCCTCGCTGCCGACGCCGGGCGAGGCGCATGCCAAGCTGGCCAAGCGCCTGGCGCAGCGGGTCAAGGCGCCGACGCAGGCGCCCATGAAGGTCATGGCGTCGCCGGTCGAGATGCAGGCCTGGGAGGCCGCCGGCCTGCACTGCAGCGCCAACGAACGCCGCGCCGACGAGGCCAGCCGCGACGTGGAAGCCTGGCTCAAGTGCAAGTACATGCGCGAGCACCTGGGCGAGGAATACGGCGGCGTGGTCACTGCGGTCACCACCTTCGGCATCTTCGTCACGCTCGACGCGATGTACGTCGAGGGCCTGGTACACATCACCGAACTGGGCGGCGAGTACTTCCGTTTCGACGAGGCGCGGCAGGAACTGCGCGGCGAGCGCACCGGCATCCGCTACGCGGTGGGCAGCCGGCTGCGGGTGCAGGTCAGCCGGGTCGACCTGGATGGCCGCAAGATCGACTTCCGCCTGGTGCGCGAGGGCGAGGAACTGCTGGCGGCACGGGCCCCGCGCGAAAAGGGCGGGGGTGGCCGCGAGGGCGGCGGTCCGTCCGCGGGCGCGGCCGAAAAGCGGCCGCCGCGTGCGCGCAGCCGCAATGCCGATGCGGGCGAGGGCGGCAGCGGCAGTGCCGGTGGTGGTGGCAGCCTGTCGCCGCTGCAGTCGCTGAAGGCTTCGGTGAAAAAGGCGGTTGCCAAGAGCAAGTCGCGTAAATCACGGCGCTAGGCCGCGGCGGTAGGATCCGGGTTTTTCCATCCCCCTTAAAAAGAGACTTTCCATGCAAGCCGAATCTTCCCCGCCCGTTCGCGGTGTTGCCATCGTCACCGGCGCGGGCTCCGGCATCGGCCGCGAGTCCGCCCTGGCCCTGCTGAAGGACGGCTGGCGCGTGGCGCTGGCCGGCCGCCGCGCCGAGCCGCTGGCCGAAACCGCCGACATGAGCGGCGCCGGCGACCGTGTGCTGGCCGTGCCTACCGACGTGGCCGACGCGGCCTCCGTCGCGGCGCTGTTCGCCAAGACGGTCGAGCGCTTCGGCCGCCTCGACCTGCTGTTCAACAACGCCGGCGTGACCAACCCGCCAGGCAATTTCATGGAATGGACGCCGGAGCAGTGGCGCGGTGTGGTGGATATCAACCTCAACGGCATGTTCTTCTGCCTGCAGCAGGCCTTCCGCACCATGAGCACGCAGACGCCCATGGGCGGGCGCATCATCAACAACGGCTCGATCTCGGCGCACACGCCGCGGCCCAACGCCGTGGCCTACACCGCGACCAAACACGCGGTGATGGGGCTGACCAAGACGGCGGCGCTCGACGGCCGCAAGTACGACATCGCGGTCGGCCAGATCGACATCGGCAACGCCTGGACACCGCTGGCCTCGCGTATGGCCAAGGGGGTACCGCAGGCCAACGGCGACATCGCCGCCGAGCCGATGCTCGACGTCAAGGTGGTCGCCCATTCGGTGCTCTACATGGCCGGCCTGCCGCTGGACGCCAACGTGCTGTTCCACACGGTAATGGCCACGAAGATGCCCTTCGTCGGCCGCGGCTGAAGCCGTGCGGGCTGGCGTCCCGCCAGCCCGCACAAGCATTGCCTAGATGCGCGATAACACCTGACCCGGGCGCAGGCCGGTGGACTGCCTGCCGTCCCATACACGCTGGCCGTTGACCCAGACCCCGGCGATGCCCTCGCTGGTCTGGATCGGCTGGTCGAAGGTGGCGGTATCTGCCACGCGCAACGGGTCGAACACCACCACGTCCGCGCGCAGGCCCGCGCGCAGCAGCCCGCGGTCGGCCAGCCCGTAGTTGGCTGCGGCAAGCCCCGTCATCTTGTGGATGGCGGCCTCCAGCGTCAGCAAGGCCTTGTCGCGCACCAGCCGCGACAGTACCCGGGTGAAGGTGCCCCACTGGCGCGGGTGCGGATGCGGGTCGAAGGGCAGGCCGTCGGAGCCGACCATGGTGCCCGGGTGGGCCATGATGCGTTCCACGTCGCCTTCGTCCATCAGGAAGTAGATGGCGCCCGCGGGCGCCAGGCGCTGCAGCATGCCGTCGTCATCCAGGCCCCATTCGGCCTGGAGGTCGGCATAGTCCCGGCCCTGGGCCGAGGGTTCGCCTTTCGACCAGGCGATCATGGTGCGGCGCGCCAGCCGCACCCGGTCCAGCCGCAACATGGTGGAGGTGGCCGGATAGGGGTGGCAGTCGAGGCAGACGGGCTGCAGCGTGCCCGCCCGGTCGATGCGGGCCAGTGTTTCCACCGAGCGGCCGTGGTTGCGTTCACCCGCCAGCTTGTGGTGGGAGAACACCACGCGTGCCTGCATGGCCCGGCCGATGGCGAGTGCTTCGTCGATCGCCTCGTCGATGCGGTCGGCCTCGTCGCGCAGGTGGGTGGCATAGACCATGCCGGGGCGGCCGCGCATGGGCTCGCCCACCGCCATCACTTCCTCGGCCGTCGCATGCTGGGCGGGTGGGTAGAACAGGCCGGTGGACATACCGAAGGCCCCCGCATCCAGTGCTGCCGCCAGCAGGCGCTGCATGCGCCGGCATTCCTCGGCGGTGGCGACACGCTGCAGGTCGTCCATCACACTCACCCGCAGGCTGGCGTGGCCGACCAGGGGAATCACGTTGACCGCCGGCGGCGCCTGCCGCAGTGCCTGCATCCAGGCATCGAAGCTGGCATAGCGGAACAGTTCGGAGGGCCCCAGCAGGTCCAGCGGCTGGGGCAGCTCGCGGCCCGGCAGCATGGGGGCCAGGCTCACGCCGCAGTTGCCGGTGACCACCGT
Source organism: Pseudomonadota bacterium (assembly GCA_040390235.1). Taxonomy (GTDB): domain Bacteria; phylum Pseudomonadota; class Gammaproteobacteria; order Burkholderiales; family Burkholderiaceae_C; genus Xylophilus. The sequence continues at coordinate 50,987 of JAZJYT010000029.1, forward strand.
GGTCACCCCCTGCGACACCTTGGGCACCATGTCCGGGTGCGTCAGCAGGTAGCCATCGTCGTGTGTATGGGAGTCGATGAAGCCCGGCGCCACCGCAAGGCCGGTGACATCCACCACGTCCGCGCCAGGCGCCGCCGCGCCCGGTTCCAGCACGGCCGCGATGGTCTCGCCGTCGATCAGCAGGTCGGCCAGCCGCGGCGCGGCGCCGCTGCCGTCGATCAGGCTGCCGCCACGCAGTACCAGGCGCGTTCGCAAGAGGCTGGCCGCCATCAGTCGAGCTTCTCGATGTGGGCGCGCTCGATCAGCTCGCCCCAGCGCCTGGTTTCGCGGTCGATCATGCGCTGGAAGTCGGCCGGCGAGCCGCCTGCGGGCACGGCACCCAGCTTGGCCAGACCGTCGCGCACGGCGGGCGTGGCCAGGGCGGCGTTGATGGCGGTGTTGAGCTTCTGCACGATTTCCTGCGGCGTGCCGCGCGGTGCCACCACACCGCCCCAGGACACGGTCTCGTAGCCCTTCACGCCGGCTTCGTCCAGGGTCGGCACGCCGGGCAGCATCGGCAGGCGCTTGAGGCTGCTCACGCCCAGGGCGCGCACCTTGCCGGACGTGACCAGGGGGCCGACTTCGGAGGAGTTCGCGAACAGGTAGTCGATGCGGCCACCCAGCAGGTCCTGCAGTGCGGCCGGGCCGCCGTTGTAGGGCACGTACAGCACGTCGATCTTCGCCATGCTGCGGAACAGCTCGCCGCCCATGTGGCCGGTGGTGCCGACGCCGGGTGCACCGAAGGCGAGCTTGCCGGGTTCCTTGCGCGCGGTGGCCAGCAGGCCGGCGACGTCGCGGATCGGCGACTCGTTGCGCACGATCAGCACGTTGTACAGGTCGAAGGCGTGGGCGATGGGCACCAGGTCGGCGTCCGCGTCGTAGGGCAGCTTCTTGAACAGGCTGCGGTTGACCGCCAGCGTGTTCACGTTGCCGTAGCCGATGGTGTAGCCGTCGGCGGGCTTGTTCTTGATCTGCAGGATGCCGATGTTGCCCGCCGCGCCGGGACGGTTCTCGATGACCAGCGGCACGCCCAGCGAATGCGTCAGCTCGTTGGTCAGCAGGCGCGACAGCACGTCGGGGGAGCCGCCGGCGGCAGAAGGCACCACGAAGGTGATGGGCTTGTCGGGCCAGGTGGCGGCCCCGGCAGGGGCGGTGCCGGCCAGCAGGCCGGCGGCAGCGGCCACGGTGGCCAGGAGTCGGGAGGGGAGTTTGCCGAACATGGGGCGTGCTTTCAGGTCAAGGGTTTGTCGGGGCAGTGGGGGGCTTCGCGGCCGGCCTCAGGGCAGCGGGTCGCCGGCGCCGGTGCGCTCGACGATCAGCCGGTAGTGCTCGGGGCGGCGGTGCTGGGCGAAATTGAAAACGTGCCGGCGGAAGTGCTCGCCCAGCGAGAGGTCGGCACGCACGCAGATCACCTCGTCTTCTTCCGTGAGCGTGCGGGCCACGATTTCGCCGGTCGGGGCCACGATCACGGAGCTGCCGATCATGTGGTGCCCGTCCTCCGAGCCGCACTTGGCCGCTGCCGCGACCCAGATGCCGTTCTGGTAGGCATTGGCCTGCAGCGACACCAGGTGCGTGGTGGTGCGCAGGTGCACCGGTTCGTTCCAGTGGATGTTGAGCGAAGGCGTGTTGTAGCCCAGCACCACGACCTCCGCGCTTTGCAGCGCCATCACGCGGTAGGTCTCGGGCCAGCGGCGGTCGTTGCACAGGCACATGCCCATGTTCACGCCATCGGCATCGAAGACACGGAAACCCAGGTCACCCACGTCGAAGAACTTCTTCTCCAGGTGCTGGAACGGCGCTTCGGGCTTGTGGTCGGAATGTCCCGGCAGGTGGATCTTGCGGTAGCGGCCGACGATGCGGCCGTCGCGGGCGACGATCACCGCACTGTTGTACGGCCGGCCTTCGGGGCTGATTTCGGCGTAGCCGAGGTAGAAGCCCACGCCCAGGCGGCGTGCCTCGTCGAACAGCGGCTGCGTCGCCGGGCCGGGCAGGCTGCGTTCGAAGAAGCGTTCCTGCGCCTCCTGCTCGGACATCCAGTACCGCGGGAAAAAGGTGGTGAGGGCGAGTTCGGGAAAGGTCACGAACTCCGCACCGCGGCTGTGCGCTTCGCGCAGCATAGCCACCAGGCGGGCCACGACGGACTCACGGCTGTCGGCGAGGTGGACGGGGCCCAGCTGGGCGACGGCGAGGCCCAGGGTTCGGGGCTGCGGGGAGGGGGGTGAACTCATGTTTGGCGGCGTTGCGAACGCGAAAAGGTTTGACGCCGTCGATTATTCGAAGCCGCCGTTTTTTCGTCGAATGCCGCTTTGTCTCTCGCCCTTAACTGCAAGTTAAGGTCTGTCCCGCAACTGGTGCGGGCTGTGCGGTGATGCACCGCAGCAATGCGGTGCGCTCAGCCGAAAGTGCCGTCGTCGACGAACGGCATGGCCATGCCGCGCTGCAGCAATACGCTGTGCAGGGCGCGCAGGAAGGCCTGCGCTGCGGGGGAGAGTGGCTGTGTGTTCAGGTGCACCAGATCGGCCACGATGGGGTGGGCATCCCGCACCGGGATCACCCGGAAGTGCGAGTCCAGCCAGCCCTGCAGCGAGAACTCGTCCACCAGTGCGACCCCGCCGCCCGCGTGCACCAGCGAGCAGGCGTAGTGGGGCGAGTCCACCTCGACGCCCATATTGGGCACGGCCTCCTGGGCGGCGAACATCTGGTCGATGCGCATGCCCAGCGGGGTGCCGTGCGAATAGCCGATGAGCTCATGCCCGACCAGCTCGTCCACGCCCACGTCGGCCAGGGCCGCCAGGGGGTGGTTGCGCGGGCAGATGCAGACCAGCCGACTGCGCGCCAGCGGCCGTGTGGTCAGGTTGGGATGGTCGACCGGAAAGGTCGAGATGCCCAGGTCCGCCCGCTGCTGCAGCACCCGCTCCTTGAGCGGCTCATGGGTGAGGCAGTGGAAATGAACGCGTACTTCCGGCAGGTTGATGCGCAACTGCGCGATGGCCAGCGGCACCAGCATCTGCCCGAAGCTCGGACTCGACAGGATGCTCACCAGGCCCCGGCGGCGCATCGCCAAGTCGTGCGACAGCGTGCCGATGCGCTGGACGCCGCCGTATACCTGTTCCACCTCCAGGTACAGTCGGCGCGCCTCCGCCGTCGGGTGCAGGCGGCCCTTGATGCGCTCGAACAGCACGAGGCCCAGCCGGCTCTCGGTATGCGACAGCAGGCGGCTGACGGCCGGCACGGACACATGCAGCAGGCGCGCCGCGCCGCTGACCGAGCCAGTCAGCATCACAGCCCGGAACACCTCGATCTGGCGCAGGTTCATGCTGCTCTCCCGCTATTGCGGGCCAGCAGGCCGGCCGTGAGCGGCTGGCTCGCCGGCCAGCGGTCGGCCAGCGCGCCGTGTTCGTATACGGCCGCCGTGGCGGCTTCAAAGGCATCCATGCCGCCCGCCAGCCGGGCGCCCACCATGCCGGCCAGCACATCGCCGGTGCCGGCCGTCGCCAGCCGGCCGTTGCCGGTGGGATTGAGTGATACCCGGCCATCCGGCGCCGCGACCACCGTGCCCGAACCCTTGAGCACCGCCACGCAGCCGAATCGCCGGGCCAGGGTGCGGGCGGTGTCCAGCCGGTCGGCCTGTACCTCGGCGGCTTTACGGTCCAGCAGGCGGCCGGCTTCCAGGGGGTGGGGTGTCAGCACCGTGGGCGCGCCGCGTGCCGCGCGGTGCTCCAGCAGGTGCTGCAGGGTCTCGTCGGCCGCGATGGCGTTCAGCGCATCGGCGTCCAGCACCAGTCGGGACGATTCGCCGAGCACGCGGGGCAGGGCCTCGCGCACGGCCTCGCCGCCGCCGCAGCCGCAGACCACGGCACCGAGGTGCAGGTCCAGCGCGGCCAGGGTGCGCAGCATCAGTTCGGGCTGTGCCACGTCGATGGTCACGCCCGCGTTGCCGTCCAGCAAGGCCAGCAGCACCCGGCCGGCGCCGGCATGCAGGGCGGCGGTGGCGGCCAGCACGGCGGCACCGGTCATGCCCATGCCGCGCCGGCCCAGGCCTTCGCCGCCGACCACGGCCACGTCGCCGTAGCGGCCCTTGTGGGTGGCGTGGGGGCGCTGTGCGGTGGGCGGCGGGCCCGCCAGCCAGGCGGTGGGGGGTACACCGCCATCGGTGCCGGCCGGGTCGATATCCAGGGTATCCCGCCACACGGTGCCGGCGGCGTCGCGCCCCTCGGCGGTGAACAGGCCGGGTTTCAGGGTCAGCAGCGCCAGCGTGTGCCGGTGTTGCCGGTGCGGGGAGGGCGCGTCTGCCGCCGGGTGGCCGGGTTCCGTGCCGGTGGACCACTGGCCGGTATCGGCCCGCAGGCCGGAGGGAAGGTCCACCGCCAGGACCGGGCATGGCACCTCGCGCAGGGCCCGGAGGGCCTTGGCCAGCCAGGGAGGCGGCTCGCGGCCGGTGGCGGCGCTGGCGCCGAGCCCCAGCAGGGCGTCGATACACAGGTCCTGCGCCGCCAGGCCCGGCGGACAGCCATCGGCGAAGGCCACGCCGGCTTCCCGCGCGCGGGCCAGCGCGGCGGCCGCGTCCGCCGGCAGGCGGCCGGGGTCGCCGGCCAGGGTCACGGTGACCGGCCGGCCGGCCCGGTGCAGCAGGGTCGCGGCTTCCAGCCCGTCGCCGCCGTTGTTGCCGGGCCCGCAGGCAATCCACACCATGCGGGCGTGCGGCGCCAGGGCGCCGGCCAGCTGGGCTAGGGCGGCACCGGCGCGCCGCATCAGCGTGTGGGGCGGCAGGCCGGCCAGGGAGGCCTTTTCGATACGCCGGGTGGCGGCGGTGTCGAAAAGCGGCCAGGGGCGGTCGGGTGTGGTGCGTTCCATGGGGATGCGGGTATCTCCGGGGGTGGTATACTGCGAGGCTTCGTCCAAGGGTCCCAGTGGGGTCTGTGGGCGGAGAAATCGCAAACCGGTCCCCTCAAGGTGTGCGGCTTCGGCGGGCAGTTTTTCTGCGCTGCCGGGCGGCATGACGGGCCGGATTTAAGACCCAACCTTTGGAGTATCAACTATGTCCGCAACCATGCGCGAAATGCTGGAAGCCGGTGTCCACTTCGGTCACCAAACCCGCTTCTGGAACCCCAAGATGGCCCCGTACATCTTCGGTCATCGCAACAAGATCCACATCATCAACCTGGAAAAGACGCTCCCGCTCTTCCAGGAAGCCGAAAAGTTCGTCAAGCAGCTGGCTGCCAACCGCGGCACCATCCTGTTCGTCGGCACCAAGCGCCAGGCCCGTGAAACGGTGTCGGCCGAAGCGCAGCGCGCCGGCAGCCCCTTCGTCGACCAGCGCTGGCTCGGCGGCATGCTGACCAACTTCAAGACGGTCAAGACCTCCATCAAGCGCCTGAAGGACCTGAAGGCCCAGCAGGAAGCCGGCCTGGGCGCGATGAGCAAGAAGGAACAGCTCACCTTCACCCGCGAAATCGACAAGCTCGAAAAGGACATCGGCGGCATCCAGGACATGGCTGCGCTGCCCGACGCCATCTTCGTCATCGACGTGGGCTACCACAAGATCGCGATTTCCGAAGCCAAGAAGCTCGGCATTCCGCTGATCGGCGTGGTCGACTCCAACCACTCGCCCGAAGGCATCGACTACGTGATTCCCGGCAATGACGACTCGTCCAAGGCCGTCGCGCTGTACGCCCGCGGCATTGCCGACGCCGTGCTCGAAGGCCGCGCCAGCTCTGGCAACGAAATCGTCAAGGCTGCCGGTACTGGCGGCGGCGAAGAGTTCGTGGAAGTCGAAGAGGGTGCTGCCGCCTGAGCGGTAAGCGTCCCTGCCGCCACGGAAAGGGGCTCATATGCCCCTTTTTTTTAGCCGGCGGCGTCCTGGTTGTGAAGAATTGAACTGCATACGGAGAAAAGACTGATGGCTGCTATTACCGCAAGCATGGTGGGCGAACTGCGCGCCAAGACCGATGCGCCCATGATGGAATGCAAGAAGGCCCTGACCGAGGCCGACGGCAACATGGACAAGGCTGAAGAGCTGCTGCGCATCAAGCTGGGCAACAAGGCCGGCAAGGCATCCGCCCGCATCACCGCCGAAGGCGTGGTGACGAGCTTCATCGACGGCACCACCGGCGCGCTGCTCGAAATCAACTGCGAAACCGACTTCGTCACCAAGAACGACAGCTTCCTGGCTCTGGCCAATGCCGCCGCCGGCCTGATTGCCAAGAACAACCCCGCCGACGTTGCCGCCCTGGGCGCGTTGCCCTACGCGCAGGACGGCTTCGGCCCGACCCTGGAAGACGTGCGCAGGGGCCTGATCGGCAAGATCGGCGAGAACATGACCTTCCGCCGCTTCAAGCGCTTCGCTGGCGGCGCGCAGCTGGCCTCTTACCTGCACGGCACCCGCATCGGCGTGTTCGTCGAGTACGAAGGTGACGCCGCGATCGCCAAGGATGTCGCCATGCACATCGCCGCCATGAAGCCGGTCGCGCTGGCGACTGCCGACGTGTCCGCCGACCTGATCGAGAAGGAACGTGCGGTTGCCGCCGGCAAGGCCGACGAAGACCGCAAGGTCGCCGAAGCCGCCGGCAAGCCGGTGCAGCCGGCCGAAATCGTCGCCAAGCGCGTCGAAGGCGCGGTGCAGAAGTTCCTGAAGGAAGTCTCGCTGTTCAACCAGCCCTTCGTGAAGAACGACAAGCAGACCGTCGAGCAGGTGCTCAAGGCTGCCGGCACCACGGTCAAGGGCTTTACGATGTACATCGTGGGCGAAGGCATCGAGAAGAAGGTCGACGACTTCGCCGCCGAAGTGGCGGCCCAGGTCGCCGCCGCCAAGAGCGCGGCCTAAAAAAGGGCGGTGCACTGCACCGCCTTTTTTTCCACCAGAATAACGCCCGCAACCACCCCCTAGGAGTTCCCCCGATGTCCAACGCCAAGCCAGCCCACAAGCGCATCCTGCTCAAGCTGTCCGGCGAAGCACTCATGGGGGACGACGCCTTCGGCATCAACCGCGCCACCATCGTGCGGATGGTCGAGGAGATCGCCGAGGTCACGCGCCTGGGGGTGCAGGTGGCCATCGTCATCGGCGGCGGCAACATCTTCCGCGGCGTGGCCGGCGGTTCGGTCGGCATGGACCGCGCCACCGCCGACTACATGGGCATGTTGGCCACGGTGATGAACGCGCTGGCACTGGCCGACGCGATGGACAAGCAGGGCCTGATCGCCCGTGTCATGTCGGCCATCGCCATCGAGCAGGTGGTCGAGCCCTACGTGCGGCCCAAGGCGCTGCAGTACCTGGAAGAGGGCAAGGTGGTGGTCTTCGCGGCCGGCACCGGCAACCCCTTCTTCACCACCGACACGGCCGCCGCACTGCGCGGCGCGGAAATCGGCGCCGAGCTGGTGCTCAAGGCCACCAAGGTCGACGGCGTATACACCGCCGACCCGAAGATCGATCCCACCGCCAAGCGTTATTCGACGATTTCCTTCGACGAGGCCATGGCGCAGAATCTCGGCATCATGGATGCCACCGCCTTCGCGCTGTGCCGCGACCAGAAGCTGCCGGTGAAGGTGTTTTCCATCCTCAAGCACGGCGCGCTCAAGCGTGTGGTGATGGGCGAGGACGAGGGTACGCTGGTACACGCATAAGGCGCGACAGGCGCAGGAGAGAACCACATGAGCATTGCCGACATCCGAACGAATGCGGAGGCCAAGATGGACCAGTCCATCGCCGCCTTCAAGAACAACCTCACCAAGATCCGCACCGGCCGCGCCAACCCGGCGCTGCTCGATTCGGTGCAGGTCGACTACTACGGCTCGATGGTGCCCATCACGCAGGTCGCCAACGTGTCGCTGCTGGACAACCGCACCATCAGCGTCCAGCCCTGGGAAAAGGGCATGGGCGCCAAGATCGAGAAGGCCATCCGCGAAAGCGACCTGGGCCTGAACCCAGCCTCCATGGGCGACCTGATCCGCGTGCCGATGCCGCCGATGAGCGAGGAGCGCCGCAAGGAAATGACCAAGCTGGTGCGCAACGAGGGCGAGAGCGCCAAGATCGCCGTGCGCAACCTGCGCCGCGACGCCAACGACGCGGTGAAGAAGCTGGTCAAGGACAAGGAAGCCTCCGAGGACGACCAGAAGCGCGCCGAGTCCGACGTGCAGAAGGTCACCGACCGCCATGTGATCGAGATCGACAAGCTGGTGGCGGCCAAGGAAGCGGAAATACTCGCGGTCTGACCGCATTGCGCCCGTGCCTGCACGCCCCCACGCCGACGCGTGCGACATGACACGCTCCGCCGTCCCCCACCACATCGCCATCGTCATGGATGGCAATGGCCGCTGGGCGACGCGGCGTTTCCTGCCGCGTTTCGCCGGCCACCGCCAGGGGGTCGAATCGCTGCGCCGCTGTGTCAAGGCCTGCGCCGAGCGCGGCGTCGCGGTGCTGACGGTTTTCGCCTTTTCGTCGGAGAACTGGAACCGTCCGGCCGACGAGGTGGCGGGCCTGATGGATTTGCTCGGCAAGGCGCTTGCCAAGGAAGTGCCGAAGCTGCATGCCGACGGTGTGAAGGTGTTTTTCGTGGGCGACCGCTCGCGCCTGTCCGACAAGGTGCGCGCCGGGCTGGTGGCCGCCGAGGCCATGACGGCGGCAAACGACCGCCTGGTGCTCAACGTCTGCTTCAACTACGGCGGCCGCTGGGACATCGCCCAGGCGGCCCAGGCGGTGGCCGCGCGCGGCGAAGCCCTGACCGAGGACAACCTGCAGCGTTCCATGGCCCTGGCCCATGTGCCCGACCCGGACCTGCTGATCCGTACCGGTGGGGAGCAGCGCATCAGCAACTTCCTGCTGTGGCAGTGCGCCTACTCCGAGCTGTTTTTCAGCGACCGCCTGTGGCCGGAGTTCGACGACGCGGCGCTGGACGAGGCGATCGAGGCCTTCCGCCGGCGCGAGCGGCGCTACGGCAAGACCTCCGAGCAGCTGGGGCCGGCCGCCGGGCCGCAGCCCGCGGTGCTGGCACACTCGGCGCTTTAGCCGCCTTGCCGCCGGCATCGTTTTCCCCATGCTCAAGCAACGCATCATCACCGCCCTGGTCCTGCTGGCCATCCTGCTGCCGGCACTGTTCTACCCGTCGCCGGTCCCCTTCTGTGCATTGGCCTTGGTGCTGATGGCCGCTGCCGGCTGGGAGTGGGGCCGGCTCAACGGCTGCAGCAACCGCAACGCGCGCTACGTGGCCCTGGCCTGCGTGCTGCTCTGTGCGGCCTCGTGGGCCTCTGGCCTGCTGGTGCGGCCCCTGCCGCTGGTGTGGAGTGCCGGCGGGGCCCTGTGGGTGCTGCTGGGCGGGCTGCTGCTGCGCCGAGGAGTGGCCGGCTGGCCGGGCGCCACCCGCTCGCTGCGGCTGACCGGTGGGGTGCTGGCCCTGTGGCTGGCCTGGCTGGCGGTGGCGCAGGCGCGGGTCATGGGCATCAACTTCCTGCTGTCGGTGCTGCTGCTGGTGTGGATGGCCGACGTGTCGGCCTATTTCGCCGGCCGCGCTTTCGGCCTGCGTTTCAGCAAGCGCAAGCTCGCCCCCTCCATCAGCCCGGGCAAGAGCTGGGAAGGTGTCTGGGGCGGCATGCTGGGCGTGTTGGTGCTGGCCGTCGCCTGGGTGCTGGCCGACCGCGCGGCCGCGCCGCTGGACCTGAGCCTGTACAGCCGGCTGGCCGCCCGGGGCTGGTGGCTGGTGGTGGTGGGGGTGGTCTTCCTGGCCGCCATGAGTGTGGTGGGCGACCTGGTCGAGTCGCTGGTCAAGCGCAGCGCCGGCGCCAAGGACAGCAGCCAGCTGCTGCCCGGCCATGGCGGTGTGCTCGACCGGGTCGATGCCCTGCTGCCCACGCTGCCCCTGGCGATGATGCTGGTCACCGCGGTGTCCTTCGGATGAGCGGCATGCCCGGCAAACAGCGGCTGACGGTGCTCGGCTCCACCGGCTCGGTCGGGACCAATACGCTCGACGTGGTGGCCCGCCACCCGGAGCGGTTCGAGGTTTTTGCACTCGGCGCGGCGACCCAGGTCGACCTGCTGCTGGCCCAGTGCGCCCGCTTCCGGCCGCGCTTCGCCGCCATGGCCAGCGTGCCGCACGCCCGCCAGCTGCAGGAAAAGATCACCCAGGCCGGCCTGGCGGTCGCGGTGCTGGGCGGCCCTGCGGCCCTGGAGGAGATCGCCGCGCACGAGGAGGTCGATGCCGTCATGGGTGCCATCGTCGGTGCGGCGGGGCTGGCGCCCTGCCTGGCCGCCGCACGCGCCGGCAAACGCCTGCTGCTGGCCAACAAGGAGGCCCTGGTGGTCGGCGGGGAGTTGTTCATGGCCGCGGTGCGGACCGGTGGCGCCACGCTGCTGCCGATCGACAGCGAGCATTCGGCCATCTTCCAGTCGCTGCCCGACGACCCGTCCACCTGGGAGCGCCGGGTGGACCGGCTGATCCTCACCGCCTCCGGCGGGCCCTTCCGCCAGCGCGACCCAGCCACCCTGGCGGCCGTGACACCGGAGGAGGCCTGCGCCCATCCGAACTGGTCGATGGGGCGCAAGATATCGGTCGATTCGGCCACCATGATGAACAAGGCGCTGGAAGTCATCGAGGCGCGCCACCTGTTCGGCCTGCCGCCGGAGCGTATCGAGGTGGTCATCCACCCCCAGAGCACGGTGCATTCGCTGGTGCAGTACCACGACGGTTCCCTGGTGGCGCAGCTCGGTGTGCCCGACATGCGGGTGCCCATCGCCTATGGCCTGGCGTGGCCCGAGCGCATCGACAGCGGGGCCGCCAAACTGGATTTTTCGGCGCTTGCCGCCATGACCTTCGAAAAACCCGACGCCCGGCGTTTCCCCGGCCTTCAGTTGGCCTGGGACGCGCTGCGCGGCCCGGCGGGAAGCACCGCCGTGCTGAATGCCGCCAACGAGGTGGCGGTGCAGGCTTTTCTCGACCGGCGTATCCGTTTCGACCAGATCCACGCCGTCAACGTCGGCACGCTGGCGGCGGTCGACAGCGGCGCCGCGGCGTCTCTGGACGACCTGCTGGCCCTCGATGCGCGCACCCGTCTGGCAGCAGACGTGATAACGGCGCGGCTGCAGGCGTGACGGCAGCGGCCACGGCAACAGTCACGGCAACAGTCACAATGGCGGCCATGGAGACACCTGCATGCTGACGACGGTTCTTGCCTTTCTTGTCGCGCTGGGCCTGCTGATCGCGGTCCACGAATACGGCCACTACCGCATGGCGCGTGCCTGCGGGGTCAAGGTGCTGCGCTTTTCCATTGGTTTTGGCAAGACGCTCTGGCGCTGGCAGCGCCCGGGTTCACCCACCGAGTTCGTGCTGGGGCTGCTGCCGCTGGGCGGCTACGTGAAGATGCTCGACGAGCGCGAAGCCCCGGTGGCGTCCGAAGAGCGTCACCTGGCCTTCAACACCCAGCCGCTTGGCAAACGTGCGGCCATCGTCGCTGCCGGCCCGATTGCCAACCTGCTGCTGGCCGTGCTGCTCTACACCGCCGTCAACTGGATCGGGGTGCAGGAAGCGCGCGCCGTGCTGGCCGCGCCGCTGGCCGGCTCGATCGCGGCCAAGGCCGGGCTGCAAGGGGGCGACCAGGTGCTGCGCGCCGGCATCGAAGGCGAGGGCGGACGGGCGGTGCGCTCCTTCGAGGATTTCCACTGGCTGCTGACGCGGGCGGCGCTCGACAACCGCGACCTCGAACTCGACGTGGTGGGCTCCCAGGGCGGCGCGCGCAGCATCGTGCTGAATTTCGACCGGCTGGAGTCCCGCGATGCCGACATGCCGATGTTCCGTGCCATCGGTATCACCGGCCCGCGTACCGTCCCGGTCATCGGCGAGGTCAAGCCGGGGGGGGCGGCATCGTCGGCCGGCCTGAAGAAGGGCGACATCGTGCGCCGCATCGGCGCTGTGCGTATCGACGACGGCGCCCAGCTGCGCGAACTCATCCGCTCGTCGGTGCGCGGCGCCACCACCGAGACGCTGACCTGGCAGGTCGAGCGCGCGGGCGCGCTGCTGGAACTGCCGGTCACCCCGGCCATCGTCAGCGAGAACGGCGTGGCCCTGGGCCGGGTCAGCGCGCTGATCGGCGGGCCGCCCGACATGATCCAGGTGCGTTATGGCCTATTCGACGGCGTATGGCGCGGTGTGGTCCAGACCTGGGACGTGTCGGCCTTGACCCTGCGCATGATGGGCCGCATGGTGATCGGCCAGGCCTCGCTGAAAAACCTCAGCGGGCCGCTGACCATCGCCGACTACGCCGGCAAGTCGGCCAGCCTGGGCTTGACGCAGTACCTGGTTTTCCTGGCGCTGATCAGCGTCAGCCTGGGGGTATTGAACCTGCTGCCCTTGCCGGTGCTCGATGGCGGGCACCTGGCGGTCTACCTCTGGGAAGCCGCTACCGGCAAGGGTGTTTCGGAGGCCGCGCTCGAATGGATGCAGCGCGGCGGCATCGCGGTGATCCTGCTGGCGATGTCGATTGCACTCTACAACGACGTCACCCGGCTTTTTGGCTGAGTCGTCTCCGTCATAATTGCGCGTTGGCCGCGTCCGTCTGCTCCGCAGGCGGGGCCCGCCGTTTTCCCGGCACCTATTGACTCTTCATTCATGAAGCAACACCTATCCCGTTTCCGCCTGCGTTCCGTCCCGGCGGTCGCCGCCCTGCTGTTCGCGGCCCAGGCGGCCTGGGCCGTCGACCCCTTCACGCTGCGCGACATCCGTGTCGAAGGCCTGCAGCGGGTGGAGCCCGGCACCGTGTTCGCCTCGCTGCCGTTCCGGGTCGGCGACGCCTACAACGACGAAAAGGGCTCCGGTGCGATCCGCACCCTGTTCGCGCTGGGCCTGTTCAAGGACGTGCGCCTGGAAGTCAAGGATGACGTGCTGACCGTCGTCGTCGAGGAACGCCCGACCGTGGCGGAAATCGACTTCTCCGGTAACAAGGAGTTCGACAAGGACGTGCTGAAGAAGGCGATGCGCGACATCGGCCTGACCGAGGGCCGCCCCTTCGACAAGGCGCTGGCCGACCGCGCCGAGCAGGAACTCAAGCGCCAATACGTCAACCGCAGCCTGTACGGCGCCGACGTGGTGACCACCGTCACCCCGATCGAGCGCAACCGGGTCAACCTCACCTTCTCCGTGACCGAAGGCGAGCCCGCCCGCATCAAGGACATCCGCCTGGTGGGCAACAAGGCCTTCAGCGAATCGACGCTCAAGGGCCTGTTCGACCTCGACACCGGTGGCTGGCTGAGCTGGTACACCAAGTCCGACCGCTATTCCCGCGCCAAGCTCAACGCCGACCTGGAGACGCTGCGTTCGTACTACCTGTCGCGCGGCTACCTCGAATTCAAGGTCGACTCGACCCAGGTCGCGATCTCCCCGGACAAGCAGGACATCAGCGTCACCGTCAACGTGACCGAAGGCGAACGCTACGTCGTGTCCTCGGTCAAGCTCGAAGGCGCCTACCTGGGCCGCGACGACGAATTCAAGTCGCTCATCAAGATCGTGCCCGGCGAGGCCTACAACGCCGACCAGGTGACGCAGACCACCAAGGCCTTCACCGACTATTTCAGCAACTTCGGTTTCGCCTTCGCGCGGGTCGAGGCGGTGCCCGACATCGACCGGGCCAACAACCGCGTGGCCATCGTGCTGCAGGCCGAACCCTCGCGCCGCGCCTATGTGCGCCGTATTTCCGTCGCCGGCAACAACCGCAGCCGCGACGAGGTCATCCGCCGCGAATTCCGCCAGTTCGAGTCGTCCTGGTACGACGGCGACAAGATCAAGCTCTCGCGCGACCGGGTCGACCGCCTGGGCTTCTTCACCAACGTCGATGTGGAAACGCAGGACGTGCCGGGCTCGCCCGACCAGGTCGACCTGGTCGTCAACGTGGTCGAGAAACCCACCGGCAGCCTGTCGCTGGGGGCCGGTTTCTCCAGCGCGGAAAAGGTGGCGCTCAGCTTCGGCATCAAGCAGGAAAACGTCTTCGGTTCGGGCAACTACCTGGGCATCGACGTCAATACCAGCAAATTCAACCGCGCCATCGTGTTGAGTACCACCAACCCGTACTTCACCAAGGACGGCATCTCGCGTACCTTCGACCTCTACCACCGTGCCTCGCGCCCCTACACCGACCAGGGTGGCAACTACCAGTTGCTGACGTCCGGGGCGAGCGCACGTTTCGGCGTTCCGTTCAGCGAAACCGATACGGTTTTCTTCGGTGCGGGGGCCGAGCGCACCGAAATCAAGCCGGGCACCAACATCCCGGGCGCCTACCTGGCCTACGCCGACAAGGTGGGTTACGTCAGTTATTCCATCCCGGTGACGATCGGCTGGTCGCGCGACAGCCGCGACAGCGCGCTGGCGCCCAGCAGCGGCCGTTTCCAGCGCTTCAACTCCGAAGCGGGTGTGGCCGGCGATGCCCGCTACGTGCGCGGCAACTACCAGATCCAGCAGTACGTGCCGCTGACCAAGAAGTACACCCTGGCCTTCAACGGCGAACTCGGGGCGGGCAAGGGCATGAACGGCCGGCCGTTCCCGATCTTCAAGAACTTCTATTCGGGCGGCCTGGGTTCGGTGCGTGGTTTCGACCAGGGCACCCTGGGCCCGCGCGACGTGACGGGCTCTTCCATCGGCGGCTCCAAGAAGATCACCTTCAACGCCGAAGTAGCCACACCGTTCCCGGGGGCCGGCAACGACCGTACACTGCGCCTGTTCGGCTTCTTCGACGTGGGCAATGTCTACGGCGAGAATGAAAAGGTCGATCTCGGCCAACTCCGCTCATCCGTAGGCATCGGCCTCAGCTGGATATCCCCTGTCGGGCCACTGCGCATTGCATTTGCCAACCCGGTGCGCAAGTTCCCCGGCGATAGAATCCAGAAAATCCAATTCCAGATCGGAACATCCTTCTAATATGAACGCTTTTTTCCGCAAGAGCTCCATCGCCGTCCTGCTGGCTGCTGCGGCCTGCGCCGCACAGGCAGACGATTTCCGCGTGGGCCTCGTCAATGCCGACCGTGTGCTGCGGGAGGCCAATACCGCCAAGGCCGCGCAAGCCAAGCTGGAAGCCGAGTTCTCCAAGCGCGAGAAGGACCTGACCGACCAGGGCAACGCGCTCAAGACGGCGTCCGACAAGTTCGAACGCGAAGCGCCCACCCTGGCCGAAAGCCAGCGTACGTCGCGCCAGCGCCAGCTGGTCGACCAGGACCGCGACTTCCAGCGCAAGCGCCGTGAGTTCCAGGAGGACTTCAACTCCCGCAAGAACGAAGAACTGCAGCAGTTCGTCGAGCGTGCCAACCGTGCCGTGCGGCAGGTGGCGGAGCAGGAAAAGTACGACGTGGTCCTGGAGCAGGCCGCCTACATCAATCCCAAGTTCGACATCACCGACAAGGTGATCAAGGCGCTGAACTCGCCCGCCGGCAGCGCCCCGATCACCACGCCTTCGCCGTCGTCGTCGGCCCCTGGCGGCAAGTAAACCCCGGGCGCAGCCGGTTCGTCCGTGGCGTTGCGCCTGCAGGCCATCGTCGCCGCCCTGGGCGGCGAGCTCCACGGCGATCCGGACCGGTTGGTGAGCGGCCTCGCGCCGCTGGAGTCCGCCGGGCCGGACCAGATCGCCTTCCTGAACCATCCCCGCTACGTGGGACAGCTGGCCGCCTCCCGGGCGGCCTGTGTCATCGTGGCCCCGGCCCTGCGCGAGGCCGCCCTGCAGCGCGGCGCCTGCATCGTCGCCGATGCCCCCTACCACTACTTCGCACGCCTCACCCAGCTGTGGAAGCGGCAGACCGGCCGCGGCCCGGCAGCGGGTGTGCATCCGAGCGCCGTGGTGCATCCCGAGGCGGTGATCGATCCCACCGCGTCCATCGGCCCCCTGTGTGTGGTCGAGCGGGGCGCGCAGGTCGGTGCCGGCACGGTGCTGGCCTCGCGTGTCACGCTGGGGGAGGGCTGTCGCATCGGCGCCCGCGGCATCGTGCATGCCGGTGCGGTGATCGGTGCCGACGGCTTCGGTTTTGCCCCGCACGAGGGCCGCTGGGAAAAGATCGAGCAGCTGGGGGCGGTACGCATCGGAGACGACGTGGAAATCGGCGCCAACACCTGCATCGACCGCGGTGCCCTGGACGACACCGTGATCGAGGACGGCGTCAAGCTCGACAACCTGGTGCAGATCGGCCACAACGTGCGTATCGGCCGGCACAGTGCGCTGGCCGGCTGCGCCGGCGTGGCGGGCAGCGCCACCATCGGCGCGCATTGCACGGTGGGCGGCGGGGCGGTGGTGCTGGGCCACCTGGTATTGGCCGACAATGTGCACATATCCGCTGCCTCGGTGGTGACGCGCTCGCTGCTCAAGCCGGGCCACTACAGCGGGGTTTTCCCCATAGACGACAATGCGAAGTGGGAAAAGAACGCCGCCACCCTCAAGCAGCTACACGGGCTGCGTGACCGCATCAAGGCGCTCGAGCACGATTTGAAAAAGACCTCCTGACCATGTTGGACATTCACCAGATACTCAAGCAACTGCCGCACCGCTACCCCTTCCTGCTGGTAGACAGGGTGCTGGAGCTCGAGAAGGGCAAGCGCATCCGTGCGCTCAAGAACGTCACGATCAACGAACCGTTCTTCGTCGGCCACTTCCCGCACCGCCCGGTCATGCCGGGTGTGCTGATGCTGGAGGCCATGGCCCAGGCCGCGGCGCTGCTGGCCTTCGACACGCTGGGCATGACGCCCGACGACAAGACCATGTACTACTTCGCCGGCATCGACGGCGCGCGCTTCAAGCGCCCGGTCGAACCGGGCGACCAGCTCATCATGGACGTCACGCTGGAGCGCATGAAGGCGGGTGTCTTCAAGTTCAAGGGCACGACGCGGGTGGGCGAGGAGGTGGCCTGCGAGGCCGAACTCATGTGCACCATGCGCACCATCGCCTGACGGGGACGGAGGCGTTTATGCCGGGTATCCACCCCACCGCCATCGTCGCGGCGGGCGCCGACATCGATCCGTCCGTCGAGATCGGCCCCTACACCGTCATCGGGCCGCACGTGAAGATCGCGGCCGGCACCACCGTCGGTGCGCACTGCGTCATCGAGGGCCACACCACCATCGGCCGCGACAACCGCATCTTCCAGTTCAACTCGCTGGGCGCCATTCCGCAGGACAAGAAGTACCGCGGCGAGCCCTGCGAACTGGTCATCGGCGACCGCAACACGGTGCGTGAGTTCTGCACCTTCAACATCGGCTCGCCCGGCGGCGGCGGCGTGACCCGGGTCGGCGACGACAACTGGATCATGGCCTACGTGCACCTGGCGCACGACGTGCAGGTGGGCAGCAACACCATCTTCGCCAACAACACGCAGCTGGCCGGCCACGTGCAGATCGGCGACTGGGTCATCCTGGGCGGTTTCACCGTGGTGCACCAGTTCGTGCGTATCGGCGCCCACGGCATGACCGCCATGTGCGCGCTGCTGTTCGCCGACCAGCCTCCATTCGTCATGAGCCAGGGCCAGCCGGCGCAGGCCCGCTCGATGAATTTCGAGGGCCTGCGCCGCCGCGGCTTTTCGCCCGAGCGTATCGCGGCGGTCAAGGCCATGCACAAGGCGCTGTACCGCGACAACCTGACGCTGGAGCAGGCCCGGGCGCAGATCGGCGAGCTGCCGGTCCGTTTCCCCGAGGCGCGGCCCGACGTGGACATGATGCTGGCTTTCCTGAACGCGGTGCCGCCGGAACGCGGCATCGTGCGTTGAGCCCGTGAGCCAGGCCCTGGCGGCGCCCCGGGCGCCGCAGGTGGCCATGGTGGCGGGCGAGACCTCGGGCGACCTGCTGGCCGGGCTGCTGCTCGACGGCATGCAGGCCCGCTGGCCGGACCTGTCGTCCGCTGGCATCGGCGGGCCGCAGATGGCGCGCCGGGGCTTCGATGCCTGGTGGCCCAGCGAAAAACTCGCGGTGCGCGGTTATGTCGAGGTGCTGCGCCACTACCGCGAGATCGTCGGCATCCGCAAGGCGCTGCGCAAGCGGCTTATGGCCGACAAGCCGGATGTGTTCGTGGGGGTCGATGCGCCCGACTTCAACCTCGACCTCGAAGCCGATCTCCGCGCCGCGGGCGTGCGCTGCGTGCATTTCATCGCACCCTCGGTCTGGGCCTGGCGCCCGGAGCGGGTGGCGAAGATCCGCCGCAGCGTCGACCATGTGCTGTGCATCTTTCCCTTCGAGCCGGAACTGCTGGCCCGGCATGGCATCGCGGCCAGCTACGTGGGCCATCCGCTGGCCGGTGTGATCCCGCTGGAGCCCGACCGTGCCGCCGCGCGCGCCGCCCTGGGCCTGCCGGACGGCGTGCCGGTGCTGGCCCTCCTGCCGGGCAGCCGGGCCTCCGAGGTGCAGTACCTGGCCGCGCGTTTCCTGCAGGCCGCAGCCCTGGTCGCGTCTGCGCAGCCCGCTATGCGTTTCGTCGTGCCCGCAGTGCCCGCGCTGCGCCCGGCCATCGAGGCCGCGGTGGCTGCCGCCGGCCTGGGCGGCCGGGTCACCGTGGTGGCCGGCCAGTCGCATGCGGTACTGGCGGCCTGCGACGTGGCCCTGGTCGCCAGCGGCACCGCCACGCTGGAGGCGGCGCTGTTCAAGCGGCCCATGGTCATCGCCTACAACATGCACTGGCTGTCGTGGCGCATCATGCGCGGCAAACGCCTGCAGCCCTGGGTCGGCCTGCCCAATATCCTGTGCCGCGACTTCGTGGTGCCCGAACTGCTGCAGGAGGCGGCCACGCCCCGTGCCCTGGCCGATGCGGTCTTGGCATGGTTCGCCGCACCTGAGAAAATGGCGGCCGTCCATTCCCGTTTTTCCGCGCTGCACCGCGAGTTGCGGCGCGATACCGCCACCCTTGCTGCCGATGCGATCCAAAAAGTTCTTGCTGGCTGAACAGGCCTCCCTGGTGTGGGACGTGCCCGGCCTGGTCGCGGGTGTCGACGAGGCCGGCCGCGGCCCGCTGGCCGGCCCGGTGGTGGCCGCGGCCGTGATCCTGGACGATGCACGCCGCATCCGCGGCCTGGACGACTCCAAGGTGCTGACGGCGCTGCAGCGCGAGCGCCTGTACGACCAGATCCGCGAAAAGGCCCTGTGCTGCTCGGTGGCCGAGGCCAGCGTCGAGGAGATCGACCGCCTCAACATCCTGCAGGCCACCATGCTGGCCATGCGCCGCGCGGTGGAGGGCCTGCGCCTGAAGCCGGCCAAGGTGCTGGTGGACGGCAACCGCCTGCCCACGCTCGATGTGCTGGCCGAGGCCATCGTCAAGGGCGACGCGTTGGTCAAGGCGATTTCCGCCGCCTCCATCCTGGCCAAGGTGCACCGCGACCGCTTGTGCCAGGAGCTGCATGCGCAGTTTCCGCACTACGGTTTTGCCCAGCACAAGGGTTATGGCACCCCCGAACACCTGGCTGCCCTGCGGGAACACGGCCACTGCGTGCACCACCGCCAGTCCTTCAGCCCGGTGGCGCAGTCGCGGGTGGCGCTGCAGTTCGCCATTCCCGTGGTGGAAACGCCGCCGGTCGACCTGGCCCTGCTGGCGCAGCAGGCCGCCCGCGCACCGGCACGGCGGCGCCGGACCGCGGGTGGCGCTGCTTGAGCTATACCCCCGATACCCCCGGCGTTGCCGGCGCCGTCCACGTCACGTCCCGCGACAACCCGTTGGTCAAGGACCTGCGCCGGCTGGCGCAGGACAGCACCGCCTACCGCAAGCAGGGCCGTGTCTGGC
Organism: Pseudomonadota bacterium; assembly: GCA_040390235.1. GTDB lineage: Bacteria > Pseudomonadota > Gammaproteobacteria > Burkholderiales > Burkholderiaceae_C > Xylophilus. Next base: position 70,733 of record JAZJYT010000029.1, read on the forward strand.
TCGAAGGCGACCACCTGTGCCGCGCGGCGCTGGCGCGCGGGCTGCGGCCGGCCATCGCGGTGTTCGCCGAATCCTTCTGGCCCCTGGGCCAGGTGCAATGGGGTGCCCATGCGCCGCGCAACATCATCCTGCCGGATGCGGTGTTCTCGGGCCTGAGCGGCCTGGAGTCGCCCGCCGCGCTGGGTTTTGTGCTCGATCTGCCCGAAGTGCCGGCCCCGCTGCCGGGTGTGGCGGCGGTGGTGCTCGACCGGCTGCAGGACGCCGGCAACGTCGGCTCTATCCTGCGCAGCGCCGCCGCCTTCGGCTGTGGCCAGGTCATCGCCCTCAAGGGCACGGCGGCCCTGTGGTCGCCCAAGGTGCTGCGCGCCGGCATGGGGGCGCATTTCGCGCTGCGGCTGGTGGAGGGCACGGCGCCGGAGGAACTGGAAACGCTGGGGCTGCCCCTGGTGGTGACCAGTTCGCATGGCGGTGAATACCTGCACCGCACCGTGCTGCCGTCGCCCTGCGCCTGGGTGCTGGGGCATGAAGGGCAGGGCGTATCGGCCGGCCTCGAAGAGCGCGCCGGCCTGCGTATCCGTATCGTGCAGCCCGGCGGGGAGGAGTCGCTCAACGTCGCCGCCGCCGCCGCCATCTGCCTGCATGCCAGCGCGGCGGCCCTTGCCTGACCCTGCGGAGGGCGGGGGAGGAGCCGTTATACCGGGAAATCCCGAATTTACTGCACGGCCGTCCTTGCCGCAGGCCGAAGTGGCCACGGTGGGCGGCTATAATCGGTGGCTTTCCCGCAAATAGCGTCGCCCGACCGCCTCCAAAGCAAAAAACCCACACAAGCAGTCCGAGGACGACCTTCGTTCTGGGACTTCGGGCGACCGTAACCATCCGGAGAACCCAGTGCTTTTGTCTCTCAAGGGAAAATTCCCCCCCGCCATCCTGGCGCTTGCAGACGGCACGGTCTTTCTCGGCACTTCGATCGGAGCCACCGGCTCCACGGTTGGCGAGGTGGTGTTCAACACCGCCATGTCCGGCTACCAGGAAATCCTCACCGACCCGAGCTACTGCCAGCAGATCGTCACCCTGACGTATCCGCACATCGGCAACTACGGCGTCAATGAAGAGGATGTCGAATCCGACAAGGTCCATGCCGCCGGTCTGATCATCAAGGATCTGCCGCTCGTCGCTTCTAACTTCCGCAGCACCGTCACCCTGAACGGGTACCTGGTGCGCGAGGGTACCGTCGCCATCGCCGACATCGACACCCGCAAGCTCACCCGCCACCTGCGCAGCAAGGGTGCGCAGAACGGCTGCATCGTCGGCCTGGCCGCCGGCGAAGAGGCCACGCAGGCGATCATCGACCGTGCCATCGCCCAGGCCAAGGGCGCGCCCAACATGGCCGGCCTCGACCTGGCCAAGGTGGTCTCCACCCGGGAGCCCTACGAATGGACGCAGACGGAATGGGTGCTCGGTGACGGCTACGGCATGCAGATCGCGCCGAAGTTCCACGTCGTGGCCTTCGACTTCGGGGTCAAGAAGAACATCCTGCGCATGATCGCCGAGCGCGGCGCGCAGATCACCGTGGTGCCGGCGCAGACCTCGGCAGCCGAGGTGCTGAAACTCGCACCCGACGGTATCTTCCTGGCCAACGGCCCGGGCGACCCGGAGCCCTGCGACTACGCCATCGCCGCCGCGCGCGAACTGATCGAGAGCGGCATCCCGGTCTTCGGCATCTGCCTGGGCCACCAGATCATGGCGCTGGCCATGGGTGCCAAGACCTACAAGATGAAGTTCGGCCACCACGGTGCCAACCACCCGGTGAAGGACTTGGACAACGGCCGCGTCAGCATCACCAGCCAGAACCACGGTTTTGCGGTCGATGGCGACTCGCTGCCCGCCACGCTGCGCCCCACGCACGTGAGCCTGTTCGACGGCACGCTGCAGGGCCTGGCCCACACCGACAAGCCGGCCTTCTGTTTCCAGGGCCACCCGGAAGCCTCGCCCGGCCCGCATGACATCTCGTACCTTTTCGACCGCTTCGCCGCGCTCATGGAGAAAAGCAAAAATGCCTAAGCGCACCGACCTCAAGAGCATCCTCATCATCGGCGCCGGCCCGATCG
>JAZJYT010000030.1:0-101044 GCA_040390235.1 Pseudomonadota bacterium
GTGCTGAATACCGACACGCCCGGCTTGACAAAGCCGTTGGCCGTGCAGGTCGAGCACCCGGCGGGCGCGTTGGCCGACGAGTAGGGCACAAACACGCGGCCGGTGGCGGAATCGACCGCGACCGAATGCGAGAAATTGCCGGTCGGCAGGCGCGTGACGATGTTCATCGTTGCGGCATCGACCACGGTCAGCGTCGGGGTGCACGGGTCGGCCGCGGTGCAGGCGGCTGCGGCGCCGCTCGCTGTCCAGTGGTAGGTGGAGTTGAAGTAGCGGTTGGACACCGGGTCGTATTCCAGCTGGTCGCCACCACCGGCATTGATGGTTTTCACCAGGGCGCCGGTCACGCGGTTGAAGAACAGCATGTTCAGCGCCGTGCCCACAGCTGCCGGCCGGCAGCCGATGGCGATGTCGGTTCCCGGGCCCAGCGCCAGGCCGGTCGGGTCGCAGTTGCCTTCGGGATAAATGCCCACGCCCGCGATCTGCGTGTGGTTGGCCGTCGAGCCGGCTGGCAACGCGCGGATGGGGGCCGCCGGCAGCTTGACGAGTTCACCGTGCGGATTGGCGGTGGAGCCGTCGTTGTTGACGTACCAGTTGTCGGTGGCCGCGTCGTAGCGGCAGGCTTCGAGGCCAGCCGAGGGGGCGCCGGTGGCGTCGTTGAACGTGACCTTGGCGACCACGGTGTTGGTTGCCACATTGACGAAGGCCGCGTACGGGCTCGGTGCCTCGGGTGTGCTGACCATGACGATGCCGTGGACGGCGTCGTAGCAATTCTCGTCGGCGCGCACGCCGAAAGTGCCGATGGGGATATTCACCTTGACCGCATGGGTGGCGGGGTCGACCACCTTCATCGAGTTGACATCCCCCACATACGCCAGGCCGCCGACAAAAGCGAGGCCATCGGGGCCCGAGAACTTCGACGCCCCCGGACCGGGGCCGGCAAAGGCCAGCGGGCCACTGCCCTTGATCGATTCCGTGTACGACGATTTGGTGGTGTCGAACACGTCCAGCGATGCATTGGTACGGTTGGTGATGAAATACTGGTTGCCGCTGACCGCACCAATGTCGAAATTGAAATTGGTCGTCGCATCGAATCCGGCAATGGCCAGCGGCATGTCCGAGATAAAACGCGGCGTACCGGGGCCGGCATCCCCGCCGCCGCCGCCGCATCCCGCCAGGGCCAGCAGGGCGCCCGCCGTGGCCAGTTGAACGATTGTTTTCTTCATGTCTCTTGCTCTTTCGGTTTGTGGGTACGTTCGCTCACGGGCCCGTACAAAGGCCCTACCTGCCTGCAGCGGGCGCAGCACTCCCCGCGGGGCCCGGGAGGGGCTCCGCCAGGAATTCCGGACGCGGTCGATTCGCGGAAGATCCATTGCAATGCCGCAAGGCAATGGCTCAGGACGCAGGCGCGTAATGGACTTCGTTCAGGATGCGTTCATAATTTAATGTGGCAAATCAATTGCTTTTGCTTCTTCTTGAATTACGGTCTCGCTGCAATAGGTCGGCCGATGATCAATAGAAGTCAAACCCGCGCAAAACTGTTATTTGCGAGGGCGCCATCGCCATTGGCGATGGTGCAGGCGGCGGCTGTCGGTAAGGCCGTCAGTGCAGCCTGTCGGTGCGCAACCGGTGCCGGTCGTCGGTGACGGCGCGGGCCGCGAGGTACACCGCGCCCGCGGCGGCCATGCCGCCGGCTCCCGTCAGCAGGAACAGCAGCAGGATCTGGTACTTCACCGCTTCCACCGGGTCCATGCCGGCCAGCAACTGGCCGGTCATGGTGCCGGGCAGGGTGATGATGCCGGCGGCCGACATCTGGTTGATGACCGGGATCATGCCGCGCCGGATGGAGCCGCGCACCAGTTCCGACAAGGCCTCGCTCCTGGTGGCGCCCAGCGCCAGCTGCGCCTCGATGGCGGCGCGGTGGGTGGTCACGCCCGCCAGGAAGCCGTCGAGCGCGAGGCTGGCCGCGTTGAGCACGCTGCCGAGCACGATGCCCATCAGCGGGATGGCGTAGCGCGGGTCGTACCACGGTTCGGGGCGGATGGCGGTGAGCAGCGCCAGCATGACCGCGGCGGTGCTCGACAGTGCCACCACGGTCGCTCCGATGCGGTAGTTGCCCCCGCCCTGGAGGCGCTGCAGGGGGCGGGCCGCGACTTCCCGGGCGGCGGCCAGCACCATCACGCCCACGATGGCCAGGGTGACCGCCGGCGAGGCCGCGCCGAACACCACCCGCAGCAGCAGGCCCACCAGGAGCAGCTGCACCACCATGCGGGTGGCGGCCCAGAGCACCGGCCGGTGCAGGCCCAGGCGCAGCACCACCGAGGCGGCCACGTTCACCAGCATGAGCAGCGCCGCCAGCGCGACGTCGAGGGGGCTGAGGTGCACCGCCATCACAGCGCCCGCAGCCGGCGCTCGGCCATTTCGAAGCGGCGGTGGCCCATGCGGGCCGCCTGTTCGTGCGAGTGGGTGACCAGCAGCATCGCCATGCCTTCGTCCAGGCGAGCCCGCAGCAGCGCTTCGGCCTGCAGGGTCGAGGCCGGGTCGAGCGAGGCGGTGGGTTCGTCGAGCAGCAGCACTTCCGGGCAACGCGCCAGCGAGCGGGCCAGCGCCAGCCGCTGCCGCTCGCCGGTGGACAGCAGCGCCACGGGGCGCCCGAGTGTCGCCGCCGGCAGGCCCAGCGCCTCCAGCAGGGGCTGCACCGCGGCCTCCTGGCCGGCAGGAAAATGCAGGCCCGCCATCGGAGCCCACCAGGCCGGCTCGGCCGCCTGGTAGAGCACCTGGCGGCGCCACTGGGGTGCGGACCAGCTGTCGCGCGGCTGCCCGCTGAGCTCGACGCTGCCGCTGCCCGGGTCGAGGTCGGCGATCAGCCGCAGCAGCAGGCTCTTGCCGGAGCCCGACTTGCCGACGATGCAGACGCATTCGCCGCCTGCCACGGCCAGGTCGAAAGGCCCGGCATGCGCCGACGCCAGCTGCCGCAGCACCAGGCGCGGCAGGGCCACGGGGGCGGGGAGGACGGTTCTTGTCATACTGGAAAAAATACCATGGCCGCGAGCATCGCCGATACGGACTTATGCCAGCCTTAAAGCCTGGCCGCCATTCTTCTTTAAGCCGCTGTTAAGCCGGTGGCGCGCAGCATGGCGGTATTGCCGGCGTGGCGGGGGCTGCGCGCTACCATGCGCCAGCACCTGCCGCGCCGAACACCGAACGCCCATCCGCCCCCGGAGCCACCCTGCCATGCGCCTGCTTGTCGTCGAAGACGATCCCATGATCGGCAAGGCCGTCCAGCAGGGGCTGGCCGCGGCCGGCTTCACCGTGGACTGGGCGCGCGACGGGCGCACCGCGGACCTGGCGCTGGCCAACGGCGTGTACGACCTGGTGGTGCTGGACCTGGGCCTGCCCGCGAAAGACGGCATGGCGGTGCTGGCCACGCTGCGCGGGGGCGGCAACCAGGTGCCGGTGCTGGTGGCCACCGCACGCGATGCGGTGGCCATGCGTATCGCGGGGCTCAATGCCGGCGCCGACGACTACCTGGTGAAACCCTTCGACCTCGACGAGCTGGTGGCGCGGGTGCGGGCCCTGCTGCGCCGGCACGCGGGCAGCGGCACGGCGGTGCTGGAAGCCGGCAGCCTGGTGCTGGACCCGGTGCGCCGGACGCTGTTGCAGGACGGGCAGCCGGTGGCCGTGTCGCCGCGGGAGTTCACCCTGCTGGAAATCCTGATGCGCCGGCCGGGTGCGGTGATTTCGCGCGAAAAGCTCGAAGAATCCATCTACGGCTGGGACGAGGAGATCGGCAGCAATGCGGTGGAGGTGCACCTGTCGCACCTGCGGCGCAAGCTGGGCGCGGCGGCCATCGTCAACGTCCGGGGCGTGGGCTGGCGGGTGGCCGACTGACATGCATTCGCTGAACCGCGACCTGTTGAAGTGGACCCTCGGCACGCTGTGCCTGGGGTCGCTGCTGCTGGTGGGGGTGGCGTACATGTTCACCCTGGCGGAGATGAACGAGGTGCTCGACGAGAACCTGCGCGAGGTGGCGACGTCGGTGGCGGAGTACCACAGCGGCGCCCGGGTGCAGCCGCTGCCCGGGGTGCGGGCCGAGCAGCCGCACGACTACGGCGACCTGGTGACGCGGGTGTGGCGCACCGATGGCACACCGCTCTTCACCTCCAATGCCCGGGTGCCGATTCCGTTCAGCCCGACCACCGGAGCCGGCGCGGTGACGGTGGCGGGCATGGAGTGGCGCACCTTCACCCTGCTGCAGGGCGACGTGGTGGTGCAGGCGGCGCAGCGCACGCTGGCGCGCCGGCAGATGGCAGGCGAATCCGCCTCCAAGCTGCTGCTGCCTTTGCTGCTGCTGACGGCGCTCATCGGTGTGCTGCTGGCCATGGCGCTGCGCCGGGGCTTGCGCCCGCTGGAAGGCGCTACCGCCCACATCGCGCGGCGTACCGCGGCCACGCTGGTGCCGATGCAGGATGTCGAGGTGCCGCGCGAGCTGCTGCCGCTGGTCAATGCCTTCAATGGCCTGATGGAACGCCTGGCCAGCGCCTTTGCCATGCAGCGCCGTTTTGTCGCCGATGCCGCGCACGAGCTGCGTACGCCCGTCACCGCGCTGCACCTGCAGATGCAGCTGCTGGAGCGGGCGCCGGACGAGGCCGCGCGCACGGAAGCGATGGGCGAACTGCGCGCCGGCATGTTGCGCATGGAGCGGCTGGTGGAGCAGTTGCTGCAGCTGTCGCGGTCGCAGCCCGAGGTGGAGGGCCTGCGCCGCGAGGCAGTGGCCCTGGATGCGCTGGTGCGTTCGGTGGTGGGCGACTTCAGCAAGCTGGCGGAGCACCGTGGCATCGACCTGGGCGCCTGTGCCGGGGAATGCGTGGACGTGGTGGGCGACGAGGACCAGCTGCGCAGCCTGCTCAACAACCTGGTGCGCAACGCGCTTTACTACTGCCCGCGGGGCAGCCGGGTGGACGTGACGGCCGCCCGGCGCGGTGGCCATGCGGTGCTGGAGGTGGCCGACGACGGGCCCGGCATCGCGCCGGCAGAGCGCGACCGGGTGTTCGATCGTTTTTACCGCGGCCCGCAACGCGAGATACGCGATAGCGATCCCGCGGGCAGTGGTCTGGGCCTGGCGATCGTCAGGTCCATCGCCGAACGGCACGGTGCCACGGTTTCGCTGGGGGAAGAAGACCCGTCTGGCGGGCTGCGTGTGGAAGTGGCCTTCCCGTCGGGACTGGCCTGATTCGGAGCGCGCCGCCCATGCCGGGCAGAGTTCATGCGCACGTTCCCGAACCCGCGCGGTTGGAATGTTTTCAGGCCGCCACTTCTTCTGCTCTCTGCGGCAGGAGGGCGATGCAGGCCAGGATGAACACCATCAACACGGCCGAGGCGAGGTAGCGGCTCAGTTCCAGCCCTCCGCTGGCATGGGGTTTGTCCAGCAAATCGCCTACCGTGGCCCCCAGCGGGCGCGACAGGATGAACGCGGCCCAGAACAGCACCGTGCGTGACAGCCTGGTCCTGTAATACGCGATGGCGACAAGCGCCAGCCCGGCCGCGAACACGATGGCCCCCCCTTCATAACCCAGGCCCAGCCCGGTCTTGCCATCGGCCGTCCAGTCGCCCAGGGCCGTGCCGAGCGTCTGCGAGAACAGGATGGTGACCCAGTAGAAGACTTCCGCCTTGCGCGACGTGATGCTGTTGACCGACACCGCGCCCAGCGTACGGTGCCACAGGAACAGCGTGCCCATCAGCAGCGCGAACAGGATGGAGGAACCGCCCAGGTAGCCGATGCCCAGGGAACGGTCCAGCAAGTCCGCCAGGGTGGTGCCCACCGTGGTCGTCGCGATGACCACGAACCAGAACAGGTAGGGGTGGAAACGGTTCGCCCTGATCTGGCCGGCCACGGCCAGCAGGAACACCACGGCGAAGACGGCGGTTCCCACGAGGTAGCCCAGGTTCATGGACATGGTCACGGCATCCCCGCCGGTCTCCCCCAGCGTGGTTGCGGCGACCTTGGTGATCCAGAACCAGAGAGTGACTTCGGGGACCTTTCCGAGCGTCCGGATGGGTTCTGTGTGCATGGCAGCGTCTTTCGTCTACAGGGTGTTCCGGGAAGGTTCGGGTGCATCCTGCGGATGCTTGCTTAACCTTGCCTTAAGTACCGAAAGAACAACATCGGCGGACACATCGCATCGGGTCGTGGTCGCATGGCAGTTGTTACACAGGGCGGTCCGGTTCGCCTGGAAGAAATGGAACTCGCCCCCATCCTGGGCCTGGCGCAGATTGTCGGCATGCGCGTGTCGTCCATGGCCGGTCTGGTGGCGGACGCCCATGCCGACCCCGATCCGGCACAGCTCTGCATGCGGATGTTCTACCTCCTGCAGGCGCTGGGGCAGCACGCCTTTGCCCTGGACATGCAGGCCCTCGCGCTGCGTGAACGGTGCATTTTCCGGATAGCGGGCACGGCACTGCCCCGCCTGCGCCTGCTGGCGCTGATGGCCCCGGGCGACATGTGCGACAGCACACCCTTCGAATTCGTCACGCACCACCTCTCGGTGCGCCTCGATCTGCTCTACCTGTTGCCGGATGCGGAGCCGCCCGGGACCGTGCCCGATCACGATGTGCTGATCGTCGCCATCGGCGAATCACACAAGAACGCTCCTTTGCTGGAGCAGGCCCGCCTGCTGCTGAAGCACTGGCCCCGGCCGGTGTTGAACCAGCCCGCGAAGATACTGGGCTGTGCGCGCGACGCGGTGTACCGCGCCCTACGCGGCCTGCCCGGCGTGTGTGTGGCGCCCACCTGGCGGGTGGCAAGGGGCCATCTGGGCCGCATCCATTTTCCCGCCACCATCCGCCCGCTGGACTCGCAGGCAGGCCACGGCCTGACGCGCCTGGAAATGCCCTCGGACCTGCTCGCCTACCTGGAGGCGCACGATGCGGCCTTCCACTACGTGGCGCGGTACATGGAATACGCCTCGCCCGATGGGCTGTACCGCAAATACCGGGTGGCGCTGATAGACGGCCGTCCCTATGCCTGCCATCTGGCCATCATGGACCACTGGATGGTGCACTACATCCCGGCGAGGATGGAGCTGAGCGAGGCCAAACGCCGGGAGGAGGCCTGGGCCCTGGCGCATTTCGATGCGGAGCTGGGCCTGCGCCACGGGGCCGCTTTCGTGGCCATCGCCGCGCGGCTGGGCCTGGACCATGTGGTGCTGGACTGTGCGGAACTTGCCGACGGGCGGCTGCTGGTTTTCGAGGCCGACACCCGGGGCTGGATCCACGCCACCGATCCGCCGGACCTGTTTCCCGGCAAACCGGCGGTCATGCAGAAGGCATTCGACGCGTTCGAAGCCATGCTGCGCCGGCGGCTCAATCGGTAGGCTTCGGCGGCGCGGTATCCATGTACAGCGTGTCCCGTGTGTCCTGCGTGACATGCACCAGCAGCACCAGGCTTCCCATCACCGAGAGGAACAGCGCGCTGGTCCACCAGGATCCGAGGTCCAGACCACCCCGGTGGTGCCCTTGCGACAGCAGGTCGCCCAGCGCCGCGCCCAAGGGGTGGGTCAGGATGTAGGCCGACCAGAAAACGAGGACCGGATGCCCTCCCCATACCCAGATGCCGACCGTGCACGTGACGAGGGTGCCGAACAGCAACACACTCCCGCCGAAACCCAGGCCCAGCGTCTCGCTCGCCAGGTCGCCCATGGCGGTGCCGAGCACGAACGTGCAGAGGATGGCCGCCCAGTAAAAAAGCTCCCGGCGGCGCGTGACGATGGTGTGGATGGACAGCGTGTGTTCGCGGCGATGCCAGCACACGAATATGCCGGCGAGCAGCCCGGCGAAAACGGCGGTGCGCAGGCTAAGGCGGATGCCCAGCGCGTCGCTTGCCTGTGTGCCCACGACACTGGCCAGCACCACCGTGAGCCAGTACAGCCAGGGAAGCGGCCGTCTTGCGCGCAATTGGAACAGGAGCGTCGCGGCCAGCAGGGCCGCCGCCGCCGCCCGGGCCACCGCAGGGGTGCCGTTCGGGCCGGTGGCCAGGGCGTCGGCCGCGGTGCCGCCCGCGGTGGTCGACAGGACCTTGATGATCCAGAAGGCCGGGGTTGCGACCGGCACCTTGTTCAGCCCGCGCAAGGGCGGGGCCGGGGGAGGCAGCACAGTCATGGATTCCGCTCGGTCGTTGGAGGACGGCCGCGAGTCTCGCCCGCCAAGGCTTACCGGGGACTTAACGGAACGGAAAAATCCAGAAGGCGCGCGGAGGGGCCGTGCCGGCGGCCACCCCGCCGCCAGCGCATCAGCGGATTGCGAATGTCAGCAGGCCGGCCGGCATGGCCGGGTCGCAGAAAGCGCAGCCGCCGGCCGGGCTGGATGCCGAACTGACAGGCAGGAAGGCCTTGCCGGTGATGGGATCCACGGCCACGGAATGGGCGTTGTTGCCGGTCGGCAACTGGGCCACCAGCGTCCGTGTACCCGCGTCGATCACGCTGAGTACCGGCGAACACGGCGCCGCGGTGCTGCAGGCACCGTTGGTGGCAGCCAGGCCCGAGGCGGTCCAGCGGCTGCCCGCGTTGTAGTAGCGGTTGGTCGATGCGTCGTACTCGATCTGGTCACCCCCTCCTGCATTGACCGATGCCAGCAGGCTGCCGTTGGTGCGGTCCATGATCTGCACCAGCAGAGGCGTATTGGTGGTCGACTCGCGGCAGCCCACGGCGATGTCGTTGTTCGGGCCGAGCGCCAGGCCGGTGGGATCGCAATTGCCCTCGCTATAGCGCTGCACGCCGGCCAGGGTGGTGTAGTTGACGCTGGCCTTGGCGGCGATACCGCGGATGGAGGCGCCCGGCAGGACGACCAGTTCACCGTGCGGGTTGGCCGTCGTCCCATCGTTGTTCACGTAGAACGCGTCCGTGCCCGGGTCGTACCGGCACTGTTCGATGCCGGCGGATGGCTTGCCGCTGGCATCGGTATAGGTGACCGTCGCCACCACGGCCTGGGTGGTGGTGTTGATGAAGGTCGAGAAGGGCGGATTGGCTTCCGGCGTGGAGATCATGTAGAGGCTGTGCACGGAGTCCACGCAGCCCTCGTCGGCGCGGGTGCCACCGGTGCCGACCACGATGGTCTTCGTTACCTGCAGGGTGGTGGCATCGATGACCTTGACCGAATTGACATCGCCGGCATAGATGGAGCCGCCGACGGCGTTGACGCCATTCGGCCCCGACAGCGCGTTGTTGGCTGCGCCGCTGGATGACAACACGGCGCCTGCGAACGCGTTGGACCCGGTTCCCCGTACCTGGGCCAGCAAGCCACTGTTCGCCGTGCTGAAAACGTCGACTGCCGCGTTGTTCCGGTCCGTCAGGTAATACCTGTCATTTACGACAAGGCCCAGATCGAATCCAAAATTGGTGCCTGCGCCAACCCCGGAAATCGGGGTTTCGCCCAATGGCTTGAGATTATAGGAGCCGCCCCCGCCGTCACCACCCCCGCAAGCTGAAAGCACGAGCACGGCCAGAATGCCGGGAATCATCAATGCACGCATGAACATCTCCTGTGTTGGCCTCGGAATCGAGGGCTCTGGAATGTATTCCTGCCGGTTGCGCGGTGCAAAATTCTGGACGGTCGCCCAATAGGCGAGCATGTTGCATTGGCTTACCCCTAACCCGAAGAAGGGTGGAGTTTTCCGTGGAATATTATTCAGGTTCTATTCAGTTAAAGGGTGTTCGGAGGATAAAATTCAGCCGGCGTTCATACTATATAAAAATCAGGCTTTTATACAGGTGTTGATGGTTGTGCGTATGGGCGGCGTCGGGAATACCCGGGCATGCGGATTTATGAATCATATGAAGACATCATTTTTCAATGCCGGTACATGCAGTAGGTGATTTCTCCAACTACAGCGTATTCGCCGCACTTCTGCGCGGCAGCTACCGCGCCGCGCGCACCGGTTTTTCGGCCTGGTTCAGTTCCACTGGCCCTGCTGCTCGGCCGGCGTGAGCGCCACGCTGGCCAGCAGCGCCAGCGGCAGCACGGTGTTGGCCATGGCCACCAGCGTGCCGGCCATGGTGGCACCGACCACCAGGCTGAGCCCGGAGGCGATGTACACGGCCAGCACCAGCCACCAGTTCCAGGCCGCGATGGCGGCCTGCCTGCGCAGCAGGCCCAGCACGGCGGCCAGCGCGAGCGGGGCGTAGGCGATGGCGCCCGGCACCAGGCCTTCCACACCCGCCACCCCGGGTCCGGTGGCATAGGCACGCCAGCCATGGAAGGCGGCCCCTGCCAGCACCAGCAGGAAAAAGACGATACGCAGGCGCGCGGCGGTGGTGCGGCGGGCTTGCATCGTCATGTTCGCGTGTCCGCGTGCGCGAGCTTCAGGCCGGCTGCTCGTCGGCCATCCGCGCGCCCTGCACCGCGAGCAGGCCCGAGCGACCGGGCACTTCGCCCTGCGCGATGCGGTGGCGGGGCAGGCTGCCGGTGTCCAGGCTGCGGTACAGGGTGCCGAGCGACACCAGGGAGTGCCGCTGCGCCTGCCAGCCGGCGATGAGGCTGCGCAGCACCGGGCGCAATTTCATGCCTTCGAGTTCGGCGTGCAGGGTGTAGACGTGGTCCTGGTCGTGGGCCTGGGTCTGCTCCAGGATGCGGTGGTGCACGGTGGACTCGGTCAGGCCGTCGGTGCCGATGATTTCGTCCAGCGTGGGCAGGGTGGTGGGCAGCTGCGCCGGGCCGATGGCCGTGCCGCCCGCGTCCACCGGCATGAAGGGGTGGGTGCCGCGGGTGTCGGAGGCGTAGGCGATGCCCAGCGCCGCCTCGGCGTTGGCGGCCGCGTCGTGGAACTGCCAGCCGGCGGCACCGTGCACGGTGGGTGGCGCGCCGAAGATGGCGGTGTAGCGGTCACAGGCGCGGCGCATTTCGGTGTGGGCCCAGGCAGCGTCTTGCTGCAGCAGCTTGTCCTGCCAGCGCACGTGGTCCCAGCAGTGCACGCCGGTTTCGAAACCGGCGTCGCGCACGGCGCGCAGGGTCTCCGCCTCGCGTTTGCCGATGTCGGGGCCGGGCAGCAGGCTGCCGTAGAGCAGGGTGCGCAGGCCGTAGTGTTCCAGCACCGAGGTGCGCGAGACTTTTTTCAGGAAGCCCGGGCGCAGCGCACGCAGCACGGCGCGGCCGGTGTGGTCGGGCCCCAGGCTGAACAGGAAAGTGGCTTCGGCGCGGCAGGCGCGCAGCAGCTCGACCAGGCGCGGCACGCCCTCGCGGGTGCCGCGCCAGGTGTCGACGTCGATCTTCAGTGCGATGCGGCCCATGCGGTCGGCGCGCCTCAGGCCACCAGGTCGAGCGCGGCCTCGGCCGGCGCGCGGTAGTAGTCGAACAGGGCGGCCAGCGCCTGGCGCATGTCGACCTGCGGCGCCCAGCCCAGGTCGGCCATGGTGTTGCGGATGTCGGGCACGCGGTGCTGCACGTCCTGGTAGCCCTGGCCGTAGTAGGCGCCGGAGGTGGTGTCCACCAGCTGCACCCGCGCGGCGGCATCGCGGTATTCCGGCACGGTGGCGGCCAGCGCCAGCATCATCTCGGCCAGGGTGCGGATGGAGATGTTGTTCTGCGGGTTGCCGATGTTGTAGATCTTGCGGTCGGCCACGCCGCCCTCGTTGGCGATGATTTTCACCAGCGCGGCGATGCCGTCGTCGACGTAGGTGAAGGCGCGCTGCTGGCGGCCGCCGTCGACCAGCTGGATGGATTCGCCGCGCACGATGTGGCCCAGGAACTGGGTGATGACGCGGCTGGAGCCTTCCTTGGGGGTGTGCAGGCTGTCGAGGCCGGGACCGATCCAGTTGAAGGGGCGGAACAGGGTGTAGCGCAGGCCTTCCTGCATGCCGTAGGCGTGGATGACACGGTCCATCAGCTGCTTGGAGCAGGCGTAGATCCAGCGCGGTTTGTTGATGGGGCCGTAGACCAGGTTGGAGTTCTCGGGGTCGAAGTCGGCGTCGTCGCACATGCCGTAGACCTCGCTGGTCGAGGGGAACACCACACGCTTGCCGTAGCGCACGCAGTGCCGCACGATGGGCAGGTTGGCCTCGAAGTCGAGCTCGAACACACGCAGCGGCTCGCGTACGTAGGTGGCCGGCGTGGCGATGGCGACCAGGGGCAGCACCACGTCGCACTTGCGCACGTGGTATTCGATCCATTCCTTGTTGATGGTGATGTCACCCTCGAAAAAATGGAAACGAGGGTGCTTGAGCCAGGGGGCCACGCGCTCGGACTGCATGTCCATGCCGTAGACCTCCCAGTCGGTGTTTTCGATGATGTGCTGGGTCAGGTGGTGGCCGATGAAGCCGTTGACGCCGAGGATGAGGACTTTGAGCATGGTTGTATCCGTAGGAAAGGGGGCGTGCCGCCGTCAGGCATCGGCACCGATGCAGCCGCCGGGAAAGCGTTGTTTGAAAAGGGTGGGGTCGAGCAGCGCGGTTTCGCCCTCGTAGCGGGCCCGCAGCACACGCAGTACGCTGCCGTCGGCGGCCAGCAGCCACAGGCCCGATGCCCGGCTGGCCAGGCGTATGCCGCCGCCGACGACACCGAAGGGCGCCGGTGCATGCCGGGTGCGTTCGATCAGCAGGCGGTGCCCGGCGATCTGCAGGAATGCGCCGGGGTACGGCGGCGCCAGGGCGCGCACCAGGTTGTGGATCTGCGTGGCGGTGGCGTGGTGGGGAATGCGCCCGTCTTCGGGCCTGCGTCCGCCGAAATAGCTGCCCCGCGACAGGTCCTGCGGCGTGAAGGTGGCGGTGCCGCCGATGAGCGGCGGCAAGCTGCGCACCAGCACCACCTCGGCGGCGACGGCCACCTTGGCGAAGACCTCGGCGGCGGTGTCGTCGCCCAGGATGGGCACGGCGCACTGGTCGACGATGGCGCCGCTGTCGGGCTTGGCTTCCATGGTGTGCAGGGTGGCGCCGGTTTCATGTTCGCCGTGGATGACGGCCCAGTTCACCGGCACCCGGCCGCGGTAGCGCGGCAGCAGCGAGCCGTGCATGTTGAAGGCGCCGCGGCGCGGCACGGCCAGCCATGCGGGGCCGAGCATGCGGCGGTAGTAGAAGGAGAAGAGGAAGTCCGGCGCAGCCGCCTGCGCCTCGGCCAGCAGCTCGGGGGTGTGCGGGTCGTCCGGGCTGACGCAGCGCAGCCCGTGCTCGGCCGCCACGGCGGCCACGCTGTCGAACCAGATGGTCTCGCCCGGCGTGTCGTCGTGGGTGACCACCAGCAGCACCTGCACACCGGCGTCGAGCAGGGCGCGCAGGCAGCGTACCCCCACCTGGTGGTAGGCGAAGACGATGGCGCTCGGCGGGGTGTACGGCGGTGTATGGGGGGCCGGCACGCTCATGGCCGCCGCTCCAGCACCGAGCTGATGACGTAGCGCGGGCGGGCCCGCACCTCCTGGTAGATGCGCCCGATGTATTCGCCCAGCAGGCCGATGCCCAGCAGCGCCAGGCCGACCAGCAGGAACAGCAGCGCGAACAGGGTGAAGGTGCCGCCTTCTTCGGGGCCGAGGACAAGGCGCCGGCCGGCCAGCAGCAGGAACAGCGCACCCGAGCCCAGCGACACCACGATGCCCAGCACCGAGAACACCTGCAGCGGCACCACCGAGAAGCCGGTGACCAGGTCGAAGTTGAGCCGCACCAGGCTGTAGAGCGAATACTTGGATTCGCCCGCGTGGCGTTCCTCGTGGCCCACCATGACCTCGGTGGGGTGGCGCGAGAACTGGTAGGCCAGCGCCGGGATGTAGGTGTTCATCTCGTTGCACTGGTTGATGAGCTGCACCACGTTGCGGCCGTAGGCGCGCAGCATGCAGCCCTGGTCGGTCATGACGATGCCGGTGAGGCGGTGGCGCATGCGGTTCATGGCGCGGGAGGCCCAGCGGCGCCAGGCGATGTCCTGCCGCTGGCGGCGGATGGAGCCGACGTAGTCGTGGCCCTGGTCCATGGCGGCGAGCAGCAGGGAGATGTCTTCGGGCGGGTTCTGCAGGTCGGCGTCGAGGGTCACCACCCGGTCGCCGCGGCAGTACTCGAAGCCCGCCATGATGGCGCGGTGCTGGCCGAAGTTGCCGTTGAAGAGAATCACGCGGGTGACGTCCGGGCGGGCCTCGAACTGGGCGGCCAGCACGGCGGCGGAACGGTCGCGGCTGCCGTCGTTGATGAAGATGACTTCGTAGGACAGGCCCAGGGCGTCCAGCGCCGGGTACAGGCGTGCGAACAGGGCCGGCAGGCCTTCTTCCTCGTTGTAGACGGGGATGACGACGCTGAGTTGCGGAGCGCCCGGGGCGGCGGCATCGGTGGTGTCGGTCGCGAGGGGGCTGGGGGACGGCATGGGGTTCACGGAGAAAAAGGAGGTGTCAGCGCAGGCAGGCGACGGCGGCGGCCACGGCCGCGCAGACCCGGTCCACGTCGGTGTCGGCCATGGCCGGGAACAGCGGCAGGGTAACGGTGCGCGCACCGACGTCCTCGGCCGCCGGGAACTGGCCGGCACGCCAGCCCATGCCGCGGAACAGGGAAAACAGGTGCATGGGCGGGTAGTGCACCCCGACGCCTATGCCCTGGGCCTTCATGGCCTCGATGAAGGCGCTGCGCCGTGGCGCCAGCGTGTGCGGCAGCAGCGGCTGGAACATGTGCCAGTTGGCCTGGGTGAAGTCGGCCGGCGGCAGCTCGAAACCGATGGCGCTCCAGCGCTCGAAATAGCGTTGCGCCAGCGCGCGCCGCCGCGCGGTGAAGGCGTCGATGTGCCGCAGCTGGCCCAGGCCGATGGTGGCGGCCAGGTCGGTGAGGTTGGCCTTGCCGCCCCAGGCGGCGACGTCCATGGTGCCGTCGTGCAGGCGTTCCACGCCCTGCAGCCGCAGCTTTTCGAAGGCGCGCGCCTCGGCCGCGTCGGCCAGCACCAGGCAGCCGCCTTCGGCCGAGGTGAAGTTCTTGTTGGCATGGAAACTGAACGACACCAGGTCGCCGAAACTGCCGATGGCGCGGCCACCCCAGCTGGCACCGAAGGACTGGGCTGCGTCCTCGACCACCCGCAGCCGGTGGCGGGCCGCCAGCGCGTTCAGCCGGTCGCGGTCCACCGGCAGGCCGGCCAGGTCGACCGGGATGAGGGCCCGGGTGCGCGGGGTGACGGCCGCCTCGGCCAGGGCCAGGTCGATGTTGCGGGTGGCCGGGTCCACGTCCACGAAGACCGGCGTGGCGCCCACCGCCAGGATGACGTTGGCAGTGGCGACCCAGCTCAGGGGCGTGGTGATCACCTCGTCGCCCGGACCGATGCCGCAGACCCGCAGGGCCAGCTCCAGCGTGGCCGTGCCCGAGTTGGCCAGGCGCACCGGGCGGCCGCCGAAACGGGCGGACAGGGCGGCTTCCAGTGCCAGGCACTGCGGGCCGGTGGTGATCCAGCCCGAGCGCAGCACATCGGCCACCTCGGCGATGGTCTGCTCGTCGATGGACGGGCGGGTGAAGGGGAGAAAGGGCAGGGGGGTGTTCACCGGGTCGCTCCGCTGCGCGCCACCAGCACCACACCGACGATGATCACCGCGATGCCGCACCAGCGCTGCATGTTGACGTTTTCGCCCAGCAGCCACCAGGCCAGCAGGGCGTTGATGACGTAGCCGATGGACACCAGCGGGTAGGCCACGCTGACTTCGAGCCGCGACAGCGCCACGATCCACAGCACCACACTCACCACGTAGCAGGCCAGCCCGCCGGCGATGAAGGGCTGGAAGGCCAGGGCCAGGCCGGTGCGCCACAGCGCGGGGCCGCCCGCGGCCAGCGATATCGGCCCGACGGCGGTGGCGCCGGCCTTCAGCAGCAGCTGCGCGAGGGCGTTGAGCACCACACCACCGAGCACCCAGGCGAAATCGAAACGGGTCATTTGCGTACCACCACCACACGGTTGGGATCTTCGAACACCACCCGCATGGGCACGCCGTGCGCGGCGAGCACCGCCCACACGTCGCGCGGCATGTAGGCCGCGGCCTGGGGCAGGGCCGACCAGCGGGCCACGAAGGCCTGCAGCGTGGGCAGGGAGGCGCCGGGCTCGTGCTGCTGGCCAAAGGCGAATTCGTCCACGTAGTCGACCAGCACCACGTTGCGGCCGAGGTAGAAGGGCAGGGTCTGGTCGTAGCTGCGCACCGCGAACACGGGCACGTCCTGGCCCACCAGGGGCCGCAGCACGGCGGCCAGGGCCGCGGCGCTCTTGGTCTGGCCGAAGCCGTTGTGCGACTGCAGCACCACCGTGACCGCGGCCAGGTGCGCGAAGGCCAGGGCCAGCACGGCGGCGGTGACACGCTGGCGGCCCAGGCCGTACCAGGCCAGCACGATGCCGCCCAGCACCAGCAGGGCACCGAGGTAGAGGCCGCCGGCCAGCGCCGCCACCGCCGCCGGCGGGGTGGAGGGGGCGGTGAAGCGGTGCAGCTGCGTGGCCAGCAGGGCGGCGCCCGCCCACACGGCCGCCGGCAGCAGCAGGTGCCACCGCAGCGTGGCCGCCGGCACCTGGCGCAGCCGCGCCGCCAGCAGCAGCGCCAGCGCCGGGAACATCGGCAGGATGTAGGAGGGCAGCTTGGAGTGGGAGATGCTGAAGAACACCAGCACGAAGCCGGCCCAGGCCAGCAGGATGGGGGTGGTGGCGGCGCCGGCCGGGCCGGGCGGCAGGGACGGCGGTTCGCGTCGGGCCAGCCAGGGCAGGCTGCCGGTCCAGGGCATGAAACCCGCCACCAGCAGCGGCAGGTAGTACCACCAGGCGCCTTCGCGGCGGTGCACGTCGGTGAGGTAGCGCGCGAAATGCTCGTGGATGAAAAAGAACTGGGCGAAACCCGGGTTGCGTGCCGACACCAGCAGGAACCAGGGTGCGGTCAGCAGCAGCAGCAGGGCGGTACCCGACAGCCAGTGCATGCCGCGCAACAGGCGCACGTCACGCTGCCAGCCGCACACCAGCACCAGTGTGCCAGCCGGGATGACGATGCCCACCAGCCCCTTGCTGAGCACCGCGCCGGCCATGGCGGCCCAGGCGAGCCAGATCCAGCGGCGCCGCAGGGCGGCCGGCAGGCCTACCCGCTCGGCCAGCAGCACGGCGCACAGCACCAGCGTGAGGAACAGGGTGAGGCCCGCGTCCAGCGTCAGGAAGTGGCTGTTGGCGATGGTCCAGGCGCAGCCGCCGGCGATGGCCCCGGCGCGCAGGCCGGTGTCGCGGTCCCACAGGCGGGCCGCGGTGAAGCCGACGGCGAGCACGGTGAGGAACCCCGCCAGGGCCGGCCAGAGCCGCGCGGCGAATTCGGTGGCGCCGAGCAGGCCGAAGGCGATGGCGCCGATCCAGTACTGCAGCGCGGGTTTTTCGAAGTAGAGCAGGCCGTTCAGGCGCGGCGTGACCCAGTCGCCGCTGTGCAGCATCTGCAGCGACAGCGCGGCGTAGCGGCCCTCGTCGGGATGGATCAGCACACGGCCACCCAGGGGGAGGAACCACAGCAGGCCCAATACGGCCACCAGCACGGGCAGCAGCCCGGTGCGCAGGGTGGTGGTGCGTGCGGCGGTGTTGTTGTGAGATGCGGGGTTCAGGGGAAAACGTGGGCGCACAGCGAAGCGGGAACCCGACAGTAAAGGTGCAGACTGAAGCGTGCCTGAATGGCGTGCTCAGGTTTTGTTCAGCTTACGTCCACGGGGATGAGGGGTAATACTTTCCGTCCCGTACCCAATCGGTGGCACCATGGGTGCGGTACGACAACATATTATGCCCGGCAGCATGCCGGGAAAGAAGGAATCTCTCCCTGTGACCCAACTCAATATCGTGCCCCTGGCCCTGAAACTACTGCCGGGCTACGAAGGCACCGTGGTGCACAGCAACCTGGCCGACGTGTCGGTCACCGTGTCCGGCTCCGGCGACTTTCCGCTGGCCGCGCTCAAGGTGCTGGCCGCCACCCCCATGACACCCGCCACCCGCCGCATGGACGACGGCAGCAACGTGTTCATCCGCCTCGAAGTGGAAGGCCAGGTGGCCATGACGGCGACCGGTGTGCGTTTCAAGGCGGTGATGCGCCGCTCGGCCCCCCAGGCCGTGGCCGACGACGCCGCCGCCTAGGCCGAAGGCGCAGAAGCGCCTTTTTTGCGTTTGCTGAGGGCCAGGCCCTCGCCCACGCCCGGCTCCAGCGAGGCGAACATGGGGGCCGAGGCCAGCACGATGGCGGCGATGACCAGGAAGGCGCCGGCGAAGTCCCAGTGGTTGGCGCGCTCGTGGCCCTGCAGCAGCATGGTGGCCTGCATGGCGCCGGCCGCCACCGCCACGCCGACCGCCTTGGTGAGCTGCTGCACCGTGCCCTGCAGCGAGGTCGCGGCCGACAGGCGCGCCTGCGGCACGTCGGCAAAGGCCAGTGCGCCCATGGTGGCGAAGGCCATGGACCGGCTCAGCCCGCCGAACAGCAGCACCGCGAAGATGGCGGTGGTGGGCCAGGCGGGGGTGAAGGCGGCGCACACCACCAGCACCGCCGCGAAGGTGACGCTGCCGGCGACCAGCACCGAACGCACGCTGAACCAGGCCAGGCCATACCGCGCCATGGGCCGCATGCAGAAGGAGCCGAGTGCGCTGGCCAGCGAGATGAGGCCGCTGTGCGTGGCCGACAGGCCGAAGCCCAGCTGCAGTGTCAGCGGCACCAGGAAAGGCAGGGCCCCGGCGCCCAGGCGGAACAGGCTACCGGCGATGGTGGAGGCGTGGAAGGTCGGGATGCGCAGCAGCGAGAAGTCGATGGCCGGGTGCTCCATGCCGCGGCAGTGGCGCACGGTGAGCCAGAACAGCGCCAGGCCGGCCACGATGCAGGCCGCCGGCAGGTACGGCGGCAGCAGGCCGCGCCCGGCGGTCTCCATGCCGACCATGAGGGCGCTGAGCGAGATGCCGACCAGGGCCATGCCCTTGAGGTCCGGCGCGGCGGGTGTCACCGGCTCGGACGCGGGCACCAGCCGCCAGGTGAGCAGCAGCCCGGCGATGCCGAAGGGCACGTTGATCCAGAACACACTCTGCCAGTTCAGCGTGTCGGTGAGGAAGCCGCCCAGCGGCGGGCCCAGCAGCGGCCCGACCAGGGCCGGCATGGTGAGCCAGGTGGTGGCCTGCAGCAGCTGGTCGCGCCGGGCGCGGCGGAACAGCAGCAGCCGGCCGACGGGAATCATCATGGCGCCGCCCACACCCTGCAGGATGCGCGCGGCGATCAGTTCGCCCAGCCCGGTGGAGATGGCGCACAGCACCGAGGCCAGGGTGAAGATGCCGATGGCCCACATGAACACCCGCTTGGCACCGAAACGGTCGGCCACCCAGCCGCTGATGGGGATGAACACCGTCAGCGCCACCAGGTAGGAGGTGATGGTGGCACTCAGGTGGATGGCCGGCACGCCCAGGTCGCGGGCCATGGCCGGCAGCGCGGTGGCGACCACCGTGCTGTCGATGTTCTGCATGAAGAGGGCGCTGGCGACAACGGCTGCGGTGATGCGGATGTTGTCGGTCGAGGTCATGTCTTCGGTGGCGGGGCGCGTGGCGGAACAGGCCGTATTGTAGGAATGAAGGCCTCGCGCTGCCGGCAGGTGGGTGCTGGCCTTGTTTTTATTAGGTATGACCTTATAATTAAATAAGGCACGCGCAGACGCACAGGGCTGGAGATCCTTGCGGAGGCATCTCCCTGTACGCGGCAGCACACGATCTGCGAGGCCCTTCGGGCCCCACACCAAGCCACCAGGCCACCAAGCCGCCCCTTTCGGGCGGCTTTTTTTTATCCCGTTCCCCACCATGCCACCCCCTTCGGGGTGCGTATCCCCCTGCCCGCAAGGGCGAAGAAAGGCAACCATGAGCAGCATCCCCGGCACCACCCGCGACGACGACACGGCATCCGCGGGCGAGCCCAGCATCGAGGAGATGAAACAGCAGACGCTGGAGATGCTCCGCCAGCACCGGGCCACCCAGCGCGCTGCCGGCGGAACCGACGAGGGCAATGACAGCAACGGGGCCGGCATGGCCCCGGCGCCCGCAGCCGAGGCGCCCTGGTCGCCGCCACCCGGCATGCCCTGGCCGCCGGTCGGCTCCGTCTCCGAAGCCGCCCTGCTGCCGCCCAACCCGCCGTCAGGCTTCAACCGCGATGGCACCTACTCGCTGCGCGGCGACCGCAAGACCATCCGCGACCAGCTCGACAAGGCCGGCATCACCATGTTCCTGCCTATCCAGGGCGGGCTGATGATCGGCACCAGCCAGGCGCAGAGGGCGCATGACATGGTGGTGGGCCAGCAGCAACGGGACAGGGCCGCGGAGGGAAGTGGCGATGGGCGTGAGAGCGCCGAAAACGCCATGCGCCTTCCAGAAGGGCGGGTGACGGCGTTTGCCCCGGACTTCCATGCCGATGGGAGCAAGCCTGCCTATGACTTTGGGGATCCTTTGGCGGATGGTGGCAATGCCGGTGACGTATTGGCAGCGAACGGTGCTGCCACGGAGATCGTCGGCAGGCCGCAGCACCAGTCCTTCCTGGACGACCGGCAGAACGACCCGGTCCTCAACGCTCCGGTACCCAAAACCGGAGTAGTGCCGGAGCGGGTACTCCAGGAGGCAGAAGCCAGGCTCCGGGCGGGAGACCGCGGCGGGGCGTATCTGGTGCTGTACCGCGAATTAGGCAATGAGCAGTTGGCGACCCAGGCGCAGATCACCACCTATACGGGACTGCTGGGGGCGGGAGCGCTGGCCGGCAATGCCTGGGCGAAGAAGCAAAGCTCGGCGGAATACCAACAGACGCTCGACGAGTTCTCCAAGGATATCGTGCAGGGCGCGATCAATGCCATCCGCGCCGATATCAAAAACAAGGGGACGGGACGGATCCCCGACGACAAATTCCAGGAGGCAGACCGGGGAGTGTGGGAGAGCAAGAATATGGGAAAGTATTTTCCGGGCAACAGCCAGTTCGCCGACTTCATTCTGGGCAAGCATGCGCTGAAGGAAGGTGCGGAGGCCACGTTCTCTCAGGGCACTGCCAATGCCATTGGGTTGGCCGCACGTGCGCTTGTGCCCGACACCGGCCTGCTGGGCTTGAACAGGGACGGGCGTAATATTGCCAACGAGGTGGGCAAGCGCCCCGCCGAGTATGCGGGCGACAGCAACTACACCATCCACGGCAGCGACAACGATCGTTTCATCACGGTCATCGACAATCGCGATGGGTCGGTCGAGGCTTTTTACGACAAACACCCGCGCCTTGGCGCCGTTCCCTTGCTACAGTCGCCCAATGTGCCGCTGGACCCCGACAGCCTGGCCATGTACCAGCGCAAGAACTTCTACGGTTATCTTGGAGCCAACATGCCCCGTCCCGGTACACCATGAGCGCCATGTTTGTCTTGGTGGCGAGAAGACTTTGCCGCAGCGCCCTGTGCACCGCGGTTGCGTTTGGCGCCGCGGCCTGCGGGCAGGAGGACTTCCCCAGCAGGGCTGCGCTTTCGTATGACGGCAATACCGCCGGCCTTGCCACGCGCGACATGGCGCCTGTGGCGTTGAACCTGCAGAGTTACGCTGGGGAACGGGTCGAGCCTTTTTTGGGCGAGACTACCCTGGTGGTGCCCAAGGCCTATCTGGACAGTGTGCATTGGGGTGGCAGGCTTCCATTGATGGGCGCCGGCATCCAGGTGGTCCTGCCGGACATGGTGCCTGTGCCGGTATACGGCGAAGCATTGTTCGCGCGCATGAAGGAGACGGATCGGCGTCTGTTGGAAGATGATCCCGATGCATTCCGGCGCGCGTTTTTTTATACGCTTCTGCGGGAAGAACTCATGATGACGGTCAGTTATGGGCATTGTTTCGGCATCTCGAAAGGAAAGCTGGAATGGATGAACCAGTTCGGCACAAAAGAGCCGGATGACCCGGCCTCCCTCTTCGACAAGTTCGATATCGGCGGGCCGAATGACCGCGCGTCCATGTACGTGCCCAAGCGCCCGCTGAAATATCCGACCTACATCCGGTGCAACGAAAGCGGCAATCCCCAGTGGACCTGTACTGGCTATACGGACTATGACGCACTGGTGGCCTACGAGTACCAGTTTTCGATCGTCTATCTCACCCAATACCAGATGATCGAGGAAAAGATCCGCAAACTGATCAGCTCGTTCATCACCAAAAACCAGCCGTCGCCGGCGATGCCGGCGGCCTGCCAGGCGGATGTGCTTCGCAAGTAGCCAACCGGTGCGATAAAGGATTTTTTCTCCTTTCACTGCGCATGGCCGTGCATTTCATATCGAAGTGCAGCAGTCACCCACTCATAAATAGCAAAGATTGTTGCGCATGAAAAAATTTCTTGTTTATCCCTTGTTTTTTCTGCTGACGGGTGGCGGAGTGTGCGGCCCCGCCATCGCCGAAAATTTCAAAATCAGCGAACTCGATTTAAAACCTGATACTGTCGATGAGTTTGATAGGAGGTAATCTCGGGAGATAGATTTCGCCATGGGTAAGGATGCAAGCCGGGAATTTCGCACGGTGCTGGCTGCCAAGTATGCCGGTTATAAAATAGTAGGCGGCTGCAAGGGTACTTTTGATCGATGGGGGAACAATGATCTCGGTGTGGCCCCTCTCGATCCTCGCAACACGACGGTCATATATGCCGCGGTGCTGGAAAGCCAAGGCTATAGGAATATAAATCCCTTTGCCAATTTTGAAATGAAGGCCGGGCCGCACGGGTTCGAAGGAGGGGTGCCCGAGATTCAATGCGTTTCATGGACCGATATAGGCCGGATGGTGCACAATTTTAAAAGACGGGTTCGCGATGAAACAGCCTCATGTCGAATTCTGGCCAAAGGTACATCTGGATGCGCTGTGCGTGGTTCCCGATTCCGGACTGGATTTCGAATGCTACGGCCTTGATCCGAAACGCCGGCGCTTGACGCTGGTCGGGCGGATCTTCAACGATTGAGCGCCGGCGCCGGGAACCTGGGCGTTCTCACTCGCCCTTGATGTTGCCCTTCCTGATCACCCCTTCCCACTGCGCCATCTCGCGCTGGATCTGCGCGGTGAACTGCGCCGGGGTCAGGCCTTCGCCGGGGATGTAGCCGTCGTCCACCAGGCGTTTGCCGACGGCCGGGGAGCCGAGGGCGGCGATGACTTCCTTGCGCAGGCGCTCGACCACGGCCGGCGGCGTGCCGGCCGGGGCGAACAGGCCGAACCAGGTGTTGGCCTCGAAGCCGGGCAGGGTCTCGGCGATGGGCGGCACACCGGGCAGCGAGGCCAGCGGCAAGGTGCCGCCCACGCCCAGGGCCTTGAGTTTGCCGGCCTTGATCTGCTGCACGTAGGTGGGTGCGGTGCCGAAGGACATCATCACCGTGCCGGCCAGCAGGTCGATGTTGCCGGCGCCGGAGCCCTTGTAGGGGATCAGCTGCAGGTCGATGCCGGCGGCCTGCTCCAGCAGGGCCGAGCCGAGCTGCGACATCTGGCCGGCCGATACCGCCACCGGCACCTGGTCGGGCCGGGCCTTGGCGTAGGCGATCAGCTCCTTGGTGTTGTTCGGCGGGAAGGAGGGGTGCGCCACCAGCACGTTGGGCGAGGTCGCCAGGATGGTGATGGGGGCGAAGTCCTTGATGGTGTCGTAAGGCAGCTTGTAGAACCAGGGGTTGATGACAAAGGCGTTGTTGATCATCAGCAGGGTATAGCCGTCGGGCGCCGACTTGGCGACCAGGTCGCTGCCGATGAGGGTGCCGCCGCCGGGCTTGTTGTCGACCAGCACCGGCTGCTGGAGGCTGGCGGTCATGCGTTCGGCCAGCACCCGGGCGATGGCGTCCGAGCCGCCGCCCGGCGGCACCGGCACGACGATGCGGATGGCCTTGGACGGGAAGGCGGCCTGCGCCCGGGCCGCGGGGGCCGCAAGCAGGCCCGCGAGGCCGGCCAGGCCGCAGGCCAGGGCGGTGCACAGCGCGGCGGCGCGGGACGCATGGGAAAGGGGATTGCTGAACATGGGGAGTCTCCTGTCGTGCAGTTTTTTATCAGGGGCCGGGGATCAAAAAACGGGTGGGTGCCGGTCGCATAATGACCCAGGGGCACCAGGCAGGTGCCGGCCGTGGGAAGGGTATGGCCGCGGTCGAGGGTAGCGGCCGGCGTGCCTTTCGGCCAATACGGCTTCTTTGGAGGCCACCCAAGAAAAACTATGGCCCGCGCAAGGGGCCGGGGAGACCGCCATGAAACTGCGCCACCTGGAGGTGCTCAACGCCATCCTGCAGACGGGGTCCATCACCCAGGCTGCCAAGCTGCTGGCGGTGACCCAGCCGTCGATCAGCGCCGCACTGCAGCACTGCGAGGCGCAGGTGGGCATCCAGCTGTTCGAGCGCAGCGGCGGCCGGCTCAAGCCCACACCCGAGGCACTGGCGCTGCTGCCCGATATCCGCGAGATATTCCGGCGGGTGGACCGGGTGCGCGAGAACGCGATTTCGCTGGCGCAGGGGCGGCTGGGCAGCATCTCGGTCGCCGGCACGCTGGCGTTGTCCAACGGCTACCTGGTGGACACGGTGGCGCGCTTCCGCCGGCAGTACCCGGGCGTGGATGTGATGCTGCATTCGCTGCAGACGCCCGACATCGTGGAGCGGGTGCTGGCCCGCGAGCTCGACATCGGCGTGTGCTACGGCCCGGTGGCCAACAGCGCGCTGGAGGTGGAGGTGATCGCCAGCCGCGACCTCATCTGCGTGCTGCCGGAAAACCACCCGCTGGCGGCCAAGGCCCGGCTGGCGGTGGCCGACCTGGCCAGCGAGACCCTGATCAGCTACGTGGCTGGCGACCGCCTGCGCGGCAAGATCGACGCGCTGTTCCGCGACCTGGAGCAGAAGCCGGCCTACGGCATCCAGGTGAGCCAGACCATCACCGCCATCCGCCTGGCCAAGGCGGGCGCGGGCATCGCGCTGGTGGAGCCGTATTTCTTCGCCGCCATCCGGCCGTCCGGTATGGTGGCGCGTGCCATCGTGCCGACCGAGGCGCTGACGGTGGAGGCGGTATCGCTGGCGGGTGTGGTGCAGTCGACCGTGGCGGTCGAATTCATGAAAATGCTGCGGGAGGTGGCGAAGGACGCCGCCTAGGGATTGCCGCTGCGTGCCGGCACGGCCGCGGAGGCTTCCTGCGCAAGGAAAACCGCGGGCCAAGCAGGGCCTTGTGGTGTTTACCGAAGGGCGCGCGGTGGATTATTATGGAATACCGCTCGCCCCGCGGAGCATCAAAAGGAACAACCCATGGCAACAACGCTGACCGTGAATATTGCCGATTACCAGCAATGGCGCCATGAGAACGAGGTGCCAAACCCGGCGCTCATGTTTACCACTTCACCCGACACGGATTCGGTCCTGCACCCTCTTATTGTCACGGTGGAGGTGCCCAAGCTGTTCGGAAAGAAGGAGTTTTCGTTCGTTTCACGCGACCTGATGACCATGACTTCCGACCTGAGCATCAACCACGAAAGCGAGCTTGTCGGCTGGCTGAACAAGGCCGGTATCCAATTCGTGACCGCGTAAGGCCTTTTTTTGGGGGCCGCTGTGCTTATTACCGTTGCCGGTGTAATACACGCAGGCCCGTGTTTCTGAAGAAATCCTAGGCAAATTTCTGGAAAATCATCTTCGGCCGGAACCGGATGAGCACCACGGTGGGGATCTTGCCGTCCACGTCGGGCGGGATTTTGCCGGCCTTGCCGATGGCCAGCAGTACCGCGTCGTCCCAGTGCTGCACGCCGCTGCCCTTGACGATGCGCGTGCCGGTGATGCTGCCGTCGGCGCCGGTGCGGACTTCGACCTCGGTGGCGGGGTCGCCGTCGACCGGGGCGGTCAGCACGATGTGGCGCTGGACCAGGGCGGTGACCTGGGCCGCGTAGCGGCGCGCGGCCTCCGAGGGGTTGAGCGGCGACACGGGGTCGAGCGCAGGAGTGTCTTCCGCCGGTACGGCGGCGTGCGGTGTGCTCCCCGGTGCCAGCGTGCTGCAGGACACGAGGAGCCCGCTCAGCAGTGCGGCGGCCAGTACGGCCGGCCGTGCGAAGAAAAGGCGAAATCCGGAGGGCATGGTGGCAGCTTTCGGCAGGGTTGCCTGCTGGGTCGCCTACTGTACTGCTGCGCGCCGGCGGCCGGAAGGGGGTGCTACAGCTCGATCTTCACCGTCGCCTTGACGACACGTGGTGTGCCCACGGCCAGCCGGGTGCCGGCCGCCGACCAGTAGCGTTTGTCGGCCACGTTGTCGGCGTTGATCTGCCACAGGGTGCGTTTGCCGAACAGGGTGGCGGTGTAGCGTGCGCCCAGGCCGTAGAGGGTGTTGGCGCCGATGAAGGCCTGGTCCAGGTCGTCGACCGGGCGGCGGCCGGTGTAGTAGGCGCCGCCGTTGACCGACAGGCCGGGCACCGCCGCGATGTCGTAGGACAGGAAGGCGCTGGCGGTCTTCCTGGCGGTGTTCTCGGGCAGCTTGCCGTTGTACTGGGCGTTGATGTTGCGGAACTCGGCGTCGAGCGCCAGGGCCGATACCTGCAGCGCCAGGTTGCGGGTGATGCGGCCCTGGGCCGACAGCTCCAGCCCGCGGAAATGCGTCTGCCCGTCGGCCACGAAGACGTTGGCGGCGTTGGTGTAGGTGCCGGGGCGTTTGATGTCGAACACGGCGGTCGACAGCAGGATGCCGCTGCCGGTCATCCAGCGCAGGCCGGCTTCCTTCTGCTTGCTCACGCCCGGCGCCATGCGGGTGTTCTGGTTGGCGGTGCCGGTGGGGGCCACGTCGCCTTCCTCCACGCCCTGGGCATACGACACATAGGCCATCAGGTCGGGGTTGAACTTGTAGCTCAGCGCCGCCAGCGGCGTGGTCTTGCTGACCTTGTAGCCGATGCCGGGCAGCGTGGCGCTGGCGCCCTGGGTGCTTTCGTAGTGGGTGTTGCGCAGCCCGGCCGTGAGCTGCCATTGCGGCGAGAAGGTGATGCGGTCGAGGGCGTACAGGCCCAGATCGCGGCTGTCCTGCGAGCCGGTGGTGGGTGTGGTGGGGGTGGCGGTGAGCGCCAGGGCGCCGATGGGCACCGGGTTGTACAGGTTCTGGGTGGTGGTGGCGCCGCCGTAGTTGCGCTGGTACACCGGGTCCTGCGCCTTGTCGTTGCGGGCCACGCCCAGGGTCAGCTCGTGCTGGATGCCGCCGGTGGAAAAGGTGCCGAAGAGTTCGCTGCGCAGCAGGTCGGAGGTCTGGTGCAGGCTCTGCACGTTGCCGGTGATGCGGCCGGCGCCGGTGGCGACGTTGTAGCTGCCGAAGATGGGCAGGCGGCGGTCGCGGTCGGCCACCGAGCGGCCGGCCTCGGCCATCAGCGCCCAGTTGTCGTTGAGTGAGTAGTCGGCCCGCACCTGGGTGTTGGTGACCGCTGCGTCGAACACCGCCCAGGCGGGCCCGAGCAGCTTGTGCGGGTCGGGCAGGGCGGGCAGGGTGATGACGCCGCCCACGGCGGACGGGCGGCTGATGCCGGCCTGCTCGGTAATGCGTTTGCGGTAGTTCTCGACGTCGGCGCGCAGCGTCAGCCGGCTGTTGACACGCCAGTCGAAGGCGCCGGAGAGAAAGCTGCGGTGGCCGTTGTCCACCCCGTCGATGGGTGAACCCAGGTGGCCGCCGGCGGCGTTGATACGCAGGCCGTACTGGTTCTGGTCGCCGAACTGCTTGCCGACGTCGGCCGTGGCCTGCAGGCCGCCCTGGTTGTCGACGCTGGTGCCCAGCGTGGAGGTGGGCGTGGCGCCGGCGCGTTTGGTGACGAAGTTGACCACGCCGGCCGGCGAGGTGAAGCCGTAGTACAGCGCCGAGGCGCCCTTGAGCACCTCGACCCGCTCCTTGTTCTCCAGCGGGATCTCCGAGACGTTCTGGATGGCCAGCGAGCCGTTGAGGCGGAAGTTGGTGCGGTTCTCCACCCCGATGCCGCGGATGACCAGCTGGTCGAAGGTGTCGCCGCCGTTCTGCTGGCGGGTGACGCCGGCGGTGTTGCGCAGCACGTCGTAGATGCTGGCCGCACCCTGCAGCTCGATGGCCTCGCGGGTGACGGTGTTGACTGTGGCCGGCACGTCCATGATGCTGGCGCCGCGGAAGGTGCCGGCCTCCACCGTGTTGGCGACCAGGCCGTTGTTGCGGGCGGACTGCACGGTGACGGTGCCCAGGGCCTTGCCGGTTTCGGGGGTGTCGGCCACCGGTGCGCTTTGTGCGTGGACGAAGGTGGCGGCCAGCGAGAGCGGCAGCAGGAGGGTCTTGTGCATGGGTGAAAGGGGGCCGGGCGGCGTATCCGTGGAAAAGTACGGGTGGATTATAGATTGCTTATGAGAATCATTATCAATAACGAAAGATGAAAGAGAGGGCTGCCCTGTCGTGCTGCCGGGTCCGGTGCCTACAAGGGGCCCGGGCGGGCGCGCACAGCCGGCGGGCCAAAGCGCGCACACCGGCCGGCGGCTTTCGCGGCGAAAGTCGATACATCCGATTCCGCCGTATCTTTTTTGGAGAATTCCATGGCCGTTACCACCCTCGAAGCGCTGTTTGTCCAGGAGCTGTCCGACATCTACAACGCCGAGCTGCAGCTGGCCACGGTGCTGCCGCGCCTGGAGCGGGCCGCGGCCAACCCGGTGCTGGCCCAGACCTTCAAGGCGCAGATGGCCGAAACGCTGCTGCAGGTGGAGCGCCTGGCGTCGGCCGCCGCGGCCGAGGGCCTGGCCCTGCTGCCCGCGCGCTGCCGTGCCATGGAAGGCTGGGTGGAAGAGGGCGGCGAGATGGCCGAGGCGCTGGAGCGCGGCGTGGTGCGCGACGCAGCCCTGGTGGGCATGGCGCAGAAGGTGGCGCACTACGAAATCGCCAGCTACGGAACCTTGTGTGCCCTGGCGGCGCAGTTGGGCCACAGGCAGGCGCTGGCGCTGCTGTCGGAAACCCTGCTGGAAGAAAAGGAGGCCGACCGCAAGCTCACCGTGCTGGCCAAGGCCAACATCCCGCGTCCGGAAAACCCGGAGAAGGCGATGCTGTTCCGGCTGGCGGAGTTGGCGGATTCCTGAGTCGGCCCGTACCAAGGCATGCGGGCCGAGCGCCGGGCCCAAGGGCTCTGCGACCGTCCGCTACGGGCGGCGCCTGACCGCATGCTGGTAGTCCACGGTATCCAGTTCCTCGGACCCGGCGGCGAGCATGCGCGCGATGTGGTGCCCGCGGTCGGCCACGAACAGGTCGCGTGAGAGGGCCGCCACCAGCCGGGGCACGGCCAGCGCCAGGCTGGCCACGTCGCCGATGTGGCGCCCGAAGGTTTCCAGCGCACCATAGGAGAACAGGTGGATGTCGCGCAGGCAGGGGGCCTGCCCGGCCTGCCTTTCCAGGAACTGGAAGTCTTCGCCCAGGTAGGGAAAGCGCGCCCGGCCTTCCTGGCCGGGTTCCGCGGCGGGGGCATGGCGGTCGCACCAGCGGGCGATGGTTCCGGCGAAGCCGGCCAGTTCGGGCCGCAGGGCGGGGTCGGTGCGGTAGCCGGTGCCCAGGATGAGGAAATCCAGGGCGACTTCGCCCTGGCCCTGGCCGAGCGAGAAGCCGATGCGGCCGTCTTGCATGCGCAGCCCCTGCAGCGGCGCGCCCAGGTGCAGGTGGAAGTTGTCGAAGCGTGTCGCCCGCCGCACCGTGGCGCGCGGCGGCGCCGGAGCGCGCCCGCGCAGCACGCCGCCCAGCCGCCAGCGTTCGGCGTCTGACAGGTACAGGTAGTTGCTGGCCGCGCCGATGTAGCTGGCGGTCTTGGCGGGGGCGGTCCGTGTCAGGTCCTCGCCGCGGCAGAACAGGTGCGCCGCCGCGGCGCCGGTTTCCAGCGCCACGCCGGCTGCGTCGAAGGCCGAGGCGGCGGCGCCGACCACCCCCACTACCTTGCCGCGCAGGCGCTCGAAGTCGATGGCCTCGTCGGTGTGGGCATAGCAGGCGCGGGGCAGGGTGTCGGCCACCAGTGCGGGAATGTTCGGGGCGCCGGCGCCAGCGCCGCCGGTGGCCAGCACCAGCTTGCGGGTGGTCTCGGTGCGCGGGCCCGCGGGGGTGTCGAGCCGCAGGCGCAGGCCCCCGCCGGTTGTTTCACCGGGCTCTGCCGCCAGCAGGCGGATGCCGTGGCGCACCACCACTCCGGTGACACAGCGGAACCAGTCGAGGTAGGCGATCCAGTCGGCCAGGGGAATCAGGTCCATGGCCGCATAGGCGGCCTCGCCGTGCTGGGCCTCGTACCAGGCGGCGAAGCTCAGCGCCGGCACACCGAGTTCGGGCCCGGTGATGCGCTTGGCGGTGCGCAAGGTGCGCATGCGCGCCTTGGTGGACCAGGTGCCGGTGCGGCCTTCGGGGGCGGCGTCGATGAGGTTGATGCGGCCGATGCCGGCGCGGCGCAGCGCGAAGGCGATGGCCAGGCCGCTCTGGCCGGCACCGACCACGGTCACGTCGTGGTCGGTGCCGGGCCGGGCGGGTACCCAGGGCTCGGGGTGGTCGCCCAGGTGGCGGAATGAACGCCGGACTTCGGCTTCGAGTGTTGGCAGGTCCACGCGGCGGGGGTTCAGTCGCCGCGCTTGCGGCTGGCGGCCAGCACGTTGTCGATGTTCTGCAGCGTGCTGCCGATGTAGTTCTCGGGCTGCATGGCCTGGTCGATCTCGGCGGCGCTCAGGTGCTTGGTGACCTCGGCCGACTTGTGCAGCGCCTCGCGCAGGTGGATGCCTTCGTGGATGGCGACTTCGCAGGCATCGGACACCATGTGGTGGCCGGTGTGGCGGCCGACCTTCTTGGCCAGCTGCATCATCACGCTTTCGGCCATCACCAGGCCCTGCGTCAGGTCGATGTTCTTGCGCATGCGTTCGGTGTTGATCTGCAGGCCTTCGAGGATGGTCGCCATCTGCGACACGGCGGCGTGCGACAGCAGGAACACCTGCGACAGCAGCACGTTTTCGTAGTGGCCCTGGTAGTCGCGCTCGAAGTCCTGCACCATGGACTCCATCACCAGCGTGGCATGGTTGGTGGCGATCTTGGCCGTCACGATGACCAGTTCCGAGCCCACCGTGTTGTGCTTGTGCGGCATGGCGCTGCTGGTGCCGCGGCCGGGGGGCGACGGTTCACGCGCCTCGCCGATTTCGTTGCGCGTCATGATGACGATGGTCTTGCCGATACTGGCCATGGTGCTGGCCAGGCTGGACAGGGTCTGCACCACGTCGGCCACGTTGTCGCGCGAGGCGAACCAGGCGATGGCGGGGACCTGCAGGCCGAGTTCCTCCATCACGGCCTTCTGCACCTCCAGCCCGCGGTCGCCCAGGGCCGACAGGTTGCCCACGGCGCCGCCGAACTGGCCGTAGTTGATGCCCTTGCGCACGGCGGCCAGGCGGTCGAGCTGGCGCTCGACCTCGGCCAGCCACACGGCGCAACGGTAACCGAAGGTGCTCGGCAGGGCGTGCATGCCGTGGGTGCGGGCGATCATCACCGTGTCGCGGTGCTTTTCGGTCAGGGCGATCAGGGCCTTGCGGGCGCGCTTGGCGTCGCGCTCGATGATCTCCATACCGGCGCGCATCATCAGCACCGAGGTGGTGTCGGTGATGTCGCGGGTGGTGCTGCCCCAGTGCAGGTACTCGCCGGCCGGGCCGCACACCTTGGTGAACTGGTTCAGGAAGGGCATGACCGGGTAGCCCACGGCCTCGACTTCTTCGCGCAGGCGCTCCCAGTCCACCTCGAAGTTGGGCGCGTTCTTCACGATGGCCTCGTAGGCCTCCTGCGGGATGATGCCCAGGCCGGCCTCGGCCTTGGCCAGGGCGACCTCGATCTTCACGTAGTGGGCGATGCGGCTGTCGTCGGAAAAGAGCTGGCGCATCTCTTCGGTGCCGTAGAAATTCTTGACGATCTTGGATGAATAGGCGGACATGGTGTCTCTCCGTTGTTGTGAGGGGGCGCTGGATGGCCTGCTTTTCAGTCTACAAGCGGCAGCGTGTGTGGCACGCTTGTTCCACTTGGTTGAACACGGGGATCAATTGATGGCCTGCTGCCGGCCCTTATTGCAGTGCGCCCCAGTGGTTGGTGACGCTCAGCAGCGAGGCATGTGGCGCCGCCTCGCCCAGGCTGGCCGACAGGGTTTGTGCGGCCTCGGCCACCTGCGCGGCGAGGACGCGCAGGCGGGCCGGGCGCAGCCGGCTTTCCGGCCCCGAGATGCCGATGGCTGCGATGACTGCGCCGGTGCCGTCGAGGATGGGCGCGGCCAGGCCGTTGACCGACAGGCGCCATTCGCCGCGGTTGATGGCGTAGCCGTTGCGGCGGATCTTCTGCATCTCGGCCAGGAAGGCGTCCGGGTCGGTGATGGTGTTGGGGGTGGCGGTGTGCAGCTGCTCCATGGCGCCGGCCAGCCAGCCGGCGGTCTTGAAGGCCATCATGGCCTTGCCGGTGGCCACGCAGTGGGCGGCGGCGCGCCCACCGATCTGGGTGTAGGCGCGCACCGGGTTGGCGCTGTCGATCTTGTGGACGTAGACCACCTCGTAGCGGTCCAGCACCGACAGGTGCACCGTCTCGCCGGTGGCCTGCACCAGCGCCTCCATGATGCCGTCGGCATGGCGGCGCAGGTCGAAGCCCGAGAGCGCGGCCGAGCCCAGTTCCCACAGCTTGATGGAGGTCGAGTAGCTGCCGGCCTCCTGGCGCAGCACATAACCTTCGCCCACCAGCGCCTGCAGCAGGCGGTGCGCGCCGCTTTTGGGCAGGCCAGCGGCCACGGCGAGCTCGCTCACGCCCATGGCCTGGCCGCGGCGCGCCAGCGTCTCCAGCAGGTGCAGGCCCTTGATCAGCGTGTTGTTCATGTGTGGGGGACTGTGGGCCCTGATCCGATTCAGGCTGCATTGTTCTACATAATGGAACGGGCAGTGCGGAATCGGGAACAGCCCTAGACTTTTGCGTCACATCCCCGAGGACTTCTCACGCATGAATGAAATCGCCACCGAAAACCTGCCGCTCGCCGGCGTGCGGGTCGTGGAGTTCTGCTCCGTCGCCGCCGGCCCGTTCTGCGGCATGCTGCTGGCCGATATGGGCGCCGAGGTGATGAAGATCGAGGCCCCGGGCGGCGATGCGCTGCGCAGCTGGCCGCCGATCAGCGCGGGTTTCAGCGAGAACTTCGCCTCCCTCAACCGCAACAAGCGTTCGGCGCTGCTGGACCTGAAGAACCCGGCCGACCTGGCGGTGGCGCGGGCCGCCTGCGCGGTGGCCGACGTGGTGGTGGAAAACAACCGCCCGGGCGTGATGGACCGGCTGGGCCTGGGTTACGCACAGCTGGCCGCCCTCAACCCCAGGCTGGTGTACGGCTCGATCTCGGCCTACGGCCAGAGCGGCCCGCGCGCCAAGGAGGGCGGTTTCGACCTGACCATCCAGGCCGCGGGCGGGGTGATGAGTGTCACCGGCGACTCCGACGCACCGGTGAAGTGCGGTGTGCCGGTGTCGGATTTCGCCTCAGGCCTGTACGGTGCCTTCGCCATCGCCAGCGCGCTGGTGCAGGCGCGGGCGCGTGGGCGCGGCGCGCATATCGACGTACCCATGTTCGGCTGCACCCTGGCCATCGGCGCATTGCAGACCAGCGAGTATTTCGGCACCGGCCGCAGCCCCGGCAAGCTGGGCTCGGCGCACCCGCGCAACGCGCCCTACCAGGCGTTCCAGGCGGCCGACGGCTACTTTGCCATCGCGGCGGGCAACGACGGGCTGTGGCGCGCGGTGGCGGATGCGGTGGGCCTGCCCGAACTGGCGCAGGACGACCGTTTCCTGTCGCCCACGCTGCGCGCCAGGAACCAGGGGGCGCTGAAGGACATCCTGGAGCTGAAGTTCACGCAGCAGCCGGTGGACCACTGGATCGGTGTGTTCAACCAGGCGGGGGTGCCGCATTCACGCATCAACGACTATGCGCAGGCGCTGGCCGACCCGCAGGTGGAGCACATGGGCTGGGTGCGCGAGATCGACCTGCCCGGCGGCACGCATACCCGCACCTTCGCATCGCCGCTGCACATCGATGGGCAGCAACTGCCGGTGCGCAGCAACCCGCCGGCGCTGGGCGAGCACACCGAGGCGCTGCGCCAGTCCGTGAACGCCACGCTTTGATGAACGCCACACAGGAGTCTTCCATGGGCACAGCCGACACGTCTACCGCACAGCCGGCCCGGCTGGTCCATTTCCTGGCGGGCATGGACCGGCTGGTGGCGCAGCCGCGGCCCGAGCCCGAGATGCTCGTAGGTACGTCCACGCTGCTGGGTGAACTGGTGCACCACGACGACTGGCTGGCCGAGGCCTTCACCGTGCCGCATCCGCAGTTCTACCAGCAGTACCTGCTGCATGCCGACCCGGCGGGGCGCTACAGCGTGGTGAGTTTTGTCTGGGGGCCGGGCCAGAAGACGCCGGTGCACGACCATGGGGTGTGGGGTGTCATCGGCATGCTGCGCGGTGCCGAACTCTCGCAGGCCTACCGGCGGGGCGGCCTCGGGCTGGAGGCCGACGGCCCGGAAGAAATGCTGCAGCCCGGCGATACGGCCGTGGTGTCGCCCGCGGTGGGCGACATCCACCTGGTGCGCAATGCGTTCGACGACCGGGTGTCCATCAGCATCCACGTGTACGGCACCGACATCGGCCAGCAGCGCCGCCACGTGTTCGACCCGGCGACCGGCGCGGCGAAGGAGTTCGTCTCCGGCTACGCCAACGCAAAAGAGACATCTGCATGAGCATCCCCAAGAGCAAGAGCATCCTGATCGAACGCTGGGACGGCGCGGCCTACCGGCTGGTGCTGAACCGGCCCGAGAAGGGCAACGCCCTGTCGCGCGAACTGGTGCAGGCGCTCGACGATGCCCTGCAGCGCTGCGAACAGCGGCAGGCCAGCCTGCTGGTCATCGAGGGCATGGGGGCGCATTTCTGCAGCGGCTTCGACCTGTCGGACATCGCTTCCGAAACCGACGATTCGCTGCTCGCGCGTTTCACCCGCATCGAACTGATGCTGCAGCGCCTGGCGCGTGCGCCCTTCTGCACCGTGGCCGTGGCGCACGGGCGGGTGATGGGGGCGGGGGCCGACCTGTTCGCCGCCTGCGCGGTGCGCCTGGTGCAGGGCGATGCGGTGTTCGCCTTTCCGGGCGCCACGGGTTTTGGCCTGGTGCTGGGCAGCCGGCGGCTGGCCGGGCTGGTGGGGCAGGGCACTGCGACACGCTGGGTCACCGGCGGCGGCACCATCAGCGCCGGCGAGGCGGTGCAGTCCGGCCTGGCCTCCGCGCAACTGGCCGACCCGGCCGCCGTGCAGGCAGCCATCGACGCCGCCGGCACCCGCGTGGCCGACAGCAAGCTGTACCAGCAACTGAGCCGCGCCCTGCGGGGCCCCGACGTCGGCGACGACGCGCACGACCTGGAGATGCTGGTGCGCTCGGCCGCACGGCCGGGCCTGCAGGCCCGGGTGGCGGCCTACGTGGCGCGCAAGACAGTCAAACGCCCCCCGGTGCAAAGCACCTGAATTTCACGTACGACAGGAGACGACATGGCAACAAAGACCCCCAGCCAAGACTACCCGAATGGCCGCAACACCCTGCGGGCCCTCGCCGCCGCGGCGCTGTGCGCGGCAGGCCTCGCCACGGGCGGCGGCAGCACCGCATGGGCGGCGGGTGAGGCCTATCCCACCAAGCCGATCCGGCTCATCGTGGGTTACGCGCCGGGTGGCGGCGCCGACATCATGGGCCGGCTCGTCGCCCAGCACATGGCGGTTGCATTGGGCCAGCCGGTGGTGGTGGAGAACAAGCCGGGTGCCGGCCAGAACATCGGCACCAGCTACGTCGCCAAGGCGCCGCCGGACGGCTACACGCTGTTGCTGAGTTCGTCGGCGCTGGCGGTCAACGCCAGCCTGTACAACAACCTCGACTACGACGCGGTCAAGAGCTTCGCGCCGGCGGCGGTGTTCGCGCAAAGCCCCAACCTGATGGTGGTGCCGCGCGCCCTGGGCGTGGAGACGGTGCAGCAGTTCATCGCCTACGCCAAGGCGCACCCGGATTCGACCAACTTCTCGTCCTCGGGCAACGGCAGCACCCAGCACCTGGCGGGCGAGCTGCTGAAGCAGCAGACCGGCATCCAGGCCAAACACATCGCCTACCGGGGTTCGGCGCCGTCCATCACCGCCATCATGAGCAACGAGACGCAGGTGACCTTCATCAACATCCCGTCGGTGCAATCGCTGCTGTCGGGCGACAAGCTGCGCGCGCTGGCCATCACCAGCAACAAACGCTCGCCGCTGCTGCCCAACGTGCCGACCATGGCCGAGGCCGGGGTGAAGAACATGAACATCGCCGCCTGGTACGGCGTGCTGGCCCCGGCGGGCACCCCGCGGCCCATCATCGACCGGCTCAACGCCGCCATCAACGCCAGTGTGCGCGACCCGGCCTTCCGCAAGCAGATCGAAGGCTCCGGCGCCGAGACCATCGAGGAGACGCCGGCCTATTTCTCGAAATTCCTGGCCGAGGACATCGCCCGCTGGCGCCCCATCATCCGCGCCGCCGAGATCAAGCCCGAGTAATTCCCGTCATTCCACAACCAACCAAGAGAAAGAGATTCCCCATGTTCATGAACTGGACCGATTTGCTGGGCACGCTGAAGCGTTCGTTCAACCTGCTGGGTGGCCCCAACCCCAAGATGCTGGAAGCCTACCGCGGGCTGGTGGCGGCGCAGGGCTCCAACGGCGCGCTGGATGCCAAGACGCGTGAGCTGATTTCCCTGGCGGTGGCGGTGACGACGCGCTGCGACGGGTGCATTTCCTCGCATGCCGCGGCGGCCGTGAAGGCCGGGGCGACGGAGGCCGAACTGGCGGATGCGCTGGGAACGGCCATTGCGATGAATGCGGGCGCGGCCTATGTGTATTCGCTGCGGGCCATGGAAGCGTTCGGGCAATTGAAGGCGGCCTGACGCCCGTCCTCTACCGCCCGCGAGGACACCGGCGCACCCCGTGCCGGTGCCGGGCGGGGGGCGTGCGGGCATGTCAGGGAAGACGCTTCTTGTACTCGGTATCCAGCAGGGTGAAGGCGTCACGCGAGTTCGTGGCGATGCTCGAACCGGCGAAGTAGTCGGTCTGCACCTTTCCGACGACCGAGCCCGGCGAGTGTTTTTCCTTCATGGCGAGCGCGACGACGTGCGGCGCCTGGAGGTAGTTGCCGGTGTGGGAGCAGCGGCGTACGTATTCGAAGATGGCGCCGCCCTGCACACTTTCCTTGGCCCACATGGCTTCGGCCTTGGCCTTGGCGCGGTCCATGGTGGTCTGGTGCACGCCCAGGTACATGTTCCGGTTCGGACCGGGGGCGACCAGGCCGTAGTTCTGCTTGGCGGTGGTGAATTCGTTGACCACCGCCACGATCTTCGTATTGAAGTCGGCGAACTTCAGCTGCGCGGCACCGAGCTTCGAGCCGAGCAGCTTGATCTGGCTCTTGCCGTCGTCGAGCAGGGTCATCGCGGCGTCGGCGGCGCTGTCGAGCTCTTCCACCGAGACGAACAATTTGGTCGGCGCCTGGTCGTCCACCAGGTTCCACACGTAGTCCTTGAGTTTGTGGTGGGCCGATTCGCGGTTGGAGTAGGTGCCCTTGACGAGCAGTGCCAGGCCGACGACCGCTGCGGTCACCGCCACCTGGGGGCCCGCGCACGCCGCCAGGAACGCTCCCGAGGCCACCGCCGCCCCGGCGATGGTGGCCACCCCGGCGACCCCTCCGAGTGTTCCGCCGACGTTGCCGGCCACGTTGAGTACCTGCGCCGGTGTCCCGCCCAGGGAAAAGCTGGAGCGGTCGATGCTGGTGAAATAGTTGGAGGCCGAATGCCCGACCCTGCGGGTCCAGCTGACGCCCATGCCGTGGTCGCCGCGGACAATGGGACTGAAGATATTGATGGGCATGGTGTGGATCGGCGGGTTCTGCGGGGTCCGAATTTATAAATCTACTTGTAAATTTTGTCTAGATTTGTATCGTAGAGGTAAGGGATTTCTGCTCGACCGTCACGAAGGCCTGCACCGCCTCCGATGTTCCGTCCGCGCCGGGGTTCAGCCGCTGGTGGCCTTGACGCCCGGTATCTCCGGGCGGCCCATCATGAAGCGGTCGGTGATGCGGGTGTACATGCCCGCGCCTTCGAGCCGGCCGATGGGGGCCAGCTTGCCGGCGTCGACGTGGATCTTGTCCTCGTCCACGATGCCGTCGCGGTAGTGCATCATGACCACCTCGCCGATGACCATCAGGTTGGGCCGGTTGC
This sequence comes from Pseudomonadota bacterium, assembly GCA_040390235.1. Classification (GTDB taxonomy): domain Bacteria; phylum Pseudomonadota; class Gammaproteobacteria; order Burkholderiales; family Burkholderiaceae_C; genus Xylophilus. Next base: position 38,182 of record JAZJYT010000030.1, read on the forward strand.
CCAGGCGCAGGAACTGGATCAGCCGGCACTCGAACTGCGCCGGGCATTCGACCAGGCGCGGCGGCCGCACCTTGACCGAGGGTGCGGTCTGGAAGCCGGCGAAGTCGACCTCGCTGGTGCCGTGCGGGAAGTCGGCCGAGCAGATGTTCATCTTCTCCTTCACGCCTTCGTCGACCAGGTGCACGACGAACTCGGGCAGCCGTTCGATGTTGCGGCCGGTGTCCTTCACCTGGCCTTCGCGTGGGGTCAGCGAGAACATCAGCATCGGTGGGTCCACGCCGACCATGTTGAACAGGCTGAAGGGCGCGGCATTGGTGCTGCCGTCGGGCCCCAGCGTGGTGACCAGCGCGATGGGGCGGGGGATGATGGTGCCGCTCATCAGCTTGTACTGCTGCTGCGGCGTGATCAGGCTGGGATCGAACTGCGTCATGGCAAGCGGCCCGCTCAGCCTTCGCGCTTGAAGCCGATGTCCTTGGCCACGGCGGCCCACAACGCGCGTTCGTTGGCGAGGAATTTGGTGAATTCGGCGGGGCTGCTCAGCACTGGCTCGTTGCCGGCGGCGAAGAGTTTGTCGCGCACGTCCTTGGGGCTGGATGCCTTGATGACACTGCCGGCGATCCGGGCCACCAGGTCGGGTGCCATGTTGGCCGGGCCGAAGAAGCCGTACCAGGTGCTGATGTGGATGCCGGGCAGGCCCAGCTCGGTGAAGGTGGGTACGCCGGGCGCGAGCTCGGTCGGCTTCTCGGACGAGACGCCGATGGCGTTGAGCTTGCCCGCCTTGACGTAGGCGTTGATGCCCGCCGGGGTGGAGAACGACAGCTGCACGTGGCCGGCCAGCAGGTCGGCGATGGCCGGGCCGCTGCCTTTGTAGGGTACGTGGGTGACCTTGATGCCGGCCTTCTTGAGGAAGGACTCCATGGCGAAGTGGGTGATGCCGCCGGCGCCGCCCGAGGAGTAGTTGAGCTCGTTGGGGTGGGCCTTGGCATAGGCCACCAGGTCCTTCAGCGTCTTGATGTTGGTCGAGGGGTTGGCCACCAGGATGAGCGGCACCGCGGCCAGCAGCGACAGCGGGGTGAAGTCCTTCTTCGCGTCGAAGACGAACTTCTGCGCCAGTGTGGCGTCGAGGAACTGCGACACACTCATCAGGCACAGGGTGTAGCCGTCGGGCGGCGCAGCGGCCAGCATTTCGAGGCCGATCATGCCGGAGGCGCCCGAGCGGTTGTCGACCACGCAGCCCTGCTTCCAGGCTTCGCTGGCGATCTGGGCGAAGGCGCGGGCCGCGGCGTCGGTGCCGGCACCGGTGGAGGTGGGGCAGATCCAGCGCACCGGGCGGGTGGGGAACTCGGCGGCGGTTTCCGCAAAGGCCGGCAGGGCCGTGGCGAAGGGCGCGGCGGCCAGGGCCAGCGTGGCCTTGAGCTTCAGGCGTTGGGAGGCGAGGGGGGTGTCGTGGGATGCTGCCATGGTTGTCTCCGGCATGTTGGTGGGTGGGTGTTCAGGCCGCGGGCGCGGCGACGTCGGCGATGGAGGCCTGCAGGAAGGGCTTGTCCTGCGCGGTGCGCGCCTCCCAGGCCTCGATGGCGGCCCGGTGTTTCTGCGTCAGGCCGATGTCGTCCAGGCCTTCGAGCAGGGCGGTGCGTTCGAAGGGAGCGATGTCGAAGGGGCAGACATAACCATCGGGCCCGCGGATCTCGCAGGCGTCGAGGTCCACGGTGAAGGGTTGGTGGCCATCGGCGGCGGCCACCGCGCGCACCAGCGTGGCCATCTGCGCCTCGTCCAGGGTGACGGGCAGCAGACCGTTCTTCAGGCAGTTGTCGCGGAAGAACTCGGCCGGGCTGCGGCCGATGACACAGCGGATACCGAAGGCCGTCAGCGCCCACACGGCATGCTCGCGTGAACTGCCGCAGCCGAAGTTGTCGCCGGTGACCAGGATGGGCGCCTGGCGGTACTGCGGTTTTTCCAGCACGAAGTCGGGTTTGGACGTGCCGTCGGGGTGCCGGCGCATGAAGGCCAGCAGGCCGTGGGCCATGTCGGCGTGCAGGTCCTTGAGGTACACCGAGGGGATGACCTGGTCGGTGTTGATGTCGTCCATCAACAGAGGGGCGGCGGCGCCGGTGACGCGGTGGAAGGCTTGCATGGTGTTCAGGCGGGGTGGGTAACGCTGGCGGCCAGCACGGGCAGGTCGCGTACGTCGACGATGCAGCCGCTGACGGCTGCGGCGGCGGCCATGGCCGGGCCGGCCAGGTGGGTGCGCACGCCGCGGCCCTGGCGGTTTTCGAAGTTGCGGTTGGTGGTGGAGACGACGCGCTCGCCGGCCTGGCCCACGTCGCCGTTGGCACCGGCGCACATGGAGCAGCCGGCATTGCGCCATTCGAAGCCGGCGGCGATGAAGACCTGGTCCAGCCCCTGCCGCTCGGCGTCGCGCTTGACGGTGCTGGAGCCCGGCACCACGATGGCGGTGACCCCTGGAGCCACATGCCGGCCGCGCACCACCTCGGCGGCGGCGAGCAGGTCCGACAGGCGGCTGTTGGAGCAGGAGCCGATGAAGACCCGGTCCACCGGCGTGCCGGCGATGCGGCCGCCGGCGGCCAGCCCCATGTAGTCGAGTGCGCCCTGCGTGCGCGCCTGGCCTTCGGCCTCGGAGGCCAGAGGCGCGGGAATCGACTCGTTGACCCCGATACTCTGGGCCGGGTCGGTGCCCCAGGTGATCTGCGGGGCGATGCCGGCGCAGTCGATGTCGATCTCCTGGTCGAACACCGCACCCGCGTCGGTGGGCAGGGTCTGCCACCAGGCCACGGCCGCCTCCCACTCCGCGCCCTTGGGCGCGGCCGGGCGGCCCTGGCAGAAGGCGAAGGTCTTCTCGTCGGGCGCGATGAGGCAGGTGCGGCCGCCCCATTCGATGGTCATGTTGCACAGGGTCATGCGGGCTTCCACGTCCATGGCGCGGATGGCCTCGCCGGCGTATTCGACCGCATGGCCGCGGCCGGCATCCACCCCCACGCGGCGGATCAGGTGCAGCGCCACGTCCTTGGCGCCGACGCCGCGGCCCAGCGTGCCGTGGAAGTTGATGCGCATCTGCTTCGGTTTGAGCAGGGCCATGGTCTGGGTGGTGAGCACATGGCCCAGCTCGGTGGTGCCGCAGCCGAAAGCCAGGCAGCCCAGCGCGCCGACGGTGGAGGCATGGCTGTCGGGGCAGGCCAGGGTCAGGCCGGGCAGGGCCACGCCGAGTTCGGGCGAGACCACGTGCACGATGCCGTGGGCGGCCTCGGCCACGTCGATCAGGCGCACCTGGTACTTCTTCGCGCCGAGGCGGGTGGCGTCGATGTGGGTGGAGCCCCGGGCCACGCCGGGGCGGGTGGGCACGGTGTGGTCCTGCACCACCATGGTCAGGTCGCGGCGGCGCACGTCGCGGCCGGTGCTCTCCAGCTCGCCGAAGGCATGCGGGGCGTGCAGTTCGTGCACCACGTGGCGGTCGATGTAGAGCAGCTCGCGCCCGTCGGGGCGCACGTCGACGCGGTGGTAGTCCCAGATCTTGTCGAACAGGGTGCGGGGCATGGTCGCCTCTTTCTGGTGTGGGGTCACTGGGCGCCGGGGGCGGCGCCCAGGTAATGTTCTTCCAGCGCCAGCCAGTCGTTGAGGCCCAGCACCGCGTTGTATTCCTCGAAGCTCGACATCATGTGGCGCACCGAGGCGGTGTTGCGGTCGCGGTGCAGCGCGCCCATGGCGTCCTGCATGGCCTTGATGACGGCGTAGCGCACCGTGCCGGCGTGCAGGGCGAAGGCGCAGCCGACCTCGTTGAGCAGTTCGTCGGTCAAGTCGGTGGTGGGGGGCTTTTCCTGGATGACGCAGACCAGCGGGGCGCGCACCACACTCTGGGTATAGCGCAGCTGCTCGGGGGTGTTGGCGCCCATCACCAGCGCGGCGTCGGCGCCGGCTTCGATGTAGGCGCGGGAGCGGGCGCAGGCGTCTTCCAGGCCGTGCATGCTGGCAGCGTCGGTGCGGGCGATGATGAGGAAGTCGCGGCTCTTGCGGGCATCGACCGCGGCGCGGATCTTCACCACCTGCTCCTCCTGCGAGATCACCGGGATGCCCTGGGGCAGCAGGCCGCAGCGTTTGGGGGTGACCTGGTCCTCGATGTGGATGCCCTGCACCCCCGCGGCCTCGAAGGCGCGTACGGTGCGGATGACGTTCATCACGCCGCCATAGCCGGTGTCGGCGTCGCACAGCAGGGGAATGCTCAGGCTGGCGGCCACACGGCCGGCGTGGTCCACGCTTTCGGACATGCCGAGCACCCCCAGGTCGGGGCCGCCCAGCAGGCTGGCCGAGACGGCGTTGCCCGAGAACGAGACGGCCGGGAAACCGATCTGCTGCGCGATGCGGGCCGACATGCCGTCGTAGGCGCCGGGGATACGCACGACCTGGCCTTGTTCGAGCAGGCGGCGCAGGGCGCCGGAGGGGGGAGGGGTGTTCATGGGGTGGGGTGTCGGGACAGCGGATGGGAAAAGCGGCGAGCCGCCCCTGTGGCGACTAGCTGATATAACGGTTTTACCCCAATGGGCGCCGCGGGGCATCGGGGGTTGCCCGATGGCGGTTCAGGGGCGTTGGGAGCCGCCCGAGGCTTTCAGCCCCGCTTGTCCGCCGCCGCCCGGCGCAGGGCCTGGGCCAGCGCCTTGACGGTGGGCATACGCCCGTGCCGCGCCCGCTCCAGCATGCCGACCTCGCGGTGGAAGCCGGCGCGGCCCAGGCCGATGGCCCGCACCCCCGCCGGCAGCGGGAAAACCGGCGCGCTGCGCGGCACCAGGGCCAGGCCCAGGCCGCGTGCCACCAGCTGCACGATGCCGGCGAGTTCATCCATCTCGACCACGTCGCGCACCGCGATGCCCTCGGCCTGCAGGAACTGGGTGATCAGCCGGCCGCCCATGGAAGCGCGGTCGTAGCGCACGAAGGGGTGCTGGCGCAGCAGCATGCGCCAGTCGCGGCCCTTCGTGCCGGCCGGCACCACCAGCACGAAGGGCTCCTTCCACAGCGGGTGCCACACCAGCTCGGCCGGCGGCGCGAAGGGCGGGCGGAACATCACCGCCGCGTCGAGCGAGCCGGCGTGCACCTGGCCCATGAGCGCCAGCGACACACCCGGCAGCACCCGCACCCGCAGGTGGGGCAGGGCTTCGCGCAACTCGGCCAGGGCAGCCGGCATGAAGGCGGCCTGCACCGGGGCGACGGCGCCGATGTCGAGCCGTGCACCGTGGTCTTCGTCGGCACCGGGGGCGTGGTGCAGGGTCTCGAACATCTTCAGCAGCTGCTCGGCATTGGCCAGGGTGTGGCGGCCGGCGGCGTTGAGCACGGCCAGGCGGCCCTGGCGGTCGAACAGGGGAAAACCCAAGCCCTCTTCGAGCCGGCGGATCTGCGCGCTGACGGCGGACTGGGTCAGCCCCACCTGTTCGGCGGTGCGGGAAAAGGTGCCGTGCCGGGTGACGGCCAGGAAGGTGCGCAACTCCTTGAGCATGGACGAATCATCACGCAAATCGATTGATTCGACAAAAATTTATCGCTTATCGAATCCGAATGGGCTGCTTAGACTGGCGGCACCGATCGGCCCCTACCGGCGCCGACACCAGGGAGGTGCCATGCTTGTCTTTGGAAGAGTCGCGGCTTTTTTCGTGGCCGTTCTGGCCTCCCTGGGGGTGCAGGCGCAGGCCCCCGGCGGATTCCCCTCGCGGCCGATCCGCTGGATCGTCGACTACCCGGCGGGCGGCATCTCTGACATCCTGGCGCGGCAGGTCGGCCAGAAGCTCAGTGAATCCTGGGGCGTGCCGGTGGTGGTCGACAACAAGCCCGGGGCCAACGGCATCATTGCCTACGAGGCCGTCGCCAAGGCGCCGCCCGATGGCTACACCATCGGCCTGGCCAGCACGCCGCTGGCGCTGAACCCGGCGCTGCGCAAGGACCTGCCCTTTGACACCCGCAAGGACATCGCGCCGCTGGCGCTGATGGCGGTCACCCCCAACGTGCTGGTCGCCAACAGCCTGATCCAGGTGAAGACGCTCCAGGACCTGCTGGCGCTGGCGAAGTCGCGGCCCAGGGGGCTGGACTATGCCTCGGTGGGCATCGGCAGTTCGCCGCACCTGTCGTCGGAAATGCTGAAGAAGGCAGCTGGCATCCAGGCCACGCACGTGCCCTACAACGGCAGCGGACCGGCGCTGCTGGACCTGATTGCCGGGCGCACCGACTTCATGTTCGTCAACCTGCCCTCGGCGCTGCCCAACATCCGCTCGGGCAAGGTGGTGCTGCTGGGTGTGGCCGACGACAAACGCAGCCCGGTGCTGCCCGACGCGCCCACCATGATCGAGGGCGGCCTGCCGGACTTCATCTCCATCGGCTGGTATGGCGCGGTGGCGCCCGCCGGCATGCCGGCCGACATCGTGCAGCGCTACAACGCCGAGATCAACCGCATCCTCAGGCTGCCCGAGGTGCGCGAGAAGATCCTGTCGCTGGGGGCCGAACCGGGTGCGTTGAGCGTGGCCGGCTACCAGGCCTTCTTCGACAAGGACATGCAGCGCTGGGCGCGCGCGGTGAAGGACACCGGCGCCACCGTGAATAACTGACCAGAAAGAGACATGAAAAAAATCGACGTTGTATCGTCCACCCGTTTCGAGGGCAGCGACGTGGAGCATGCCGCCTGCGTGCGGGCCGGCGACTGGGTTTTCCTGAACGGCATCGAGGCCACCGACTACCGCAGCGGCGCCGACGCCGGGGTGAAGGGCCACCCCGCGTTGCCGCACCACGGCCTGCCCAAGCACCGGCGCGAGGGCGACTTCATCGTGGCGCGCATCCAGCAGTTGCTGGCCGCCGCGGGCACGGACTTCCGCCATTCGGTGCGGCTCGACCAGTACTACCCGACCTGGAAGGCGGTGGACCCCTACCACCTGTCGCGCACCGCGGCCTTCGGTAACCACATCCCGCCCAGCACCTCGGTGGTGATGACGGGCCTGGCCGGCCCCGGGCTGGAGGTGGACAGCTCGTTGCTGGCGGTGCTGCCGGGCACCGGGCGCGACCCGCAGCGCCTGTCGCCGCCCGACGTGACCGCGCCGACCTGGTCGGGCTTTGCGCCGGCCATGCGCAGCGGGGACTTCGTGTTCATCGCCGGCATCATGGCGCGGGCGGCCGACCATACCTCGCCGGCCCATGCCCACGTGCCGGCCAATTCCAAGTGGGGCGGCTACGAGATCCGCCGGCAGGCCGAGTACATCATCCACGAGAAGATCCTGCCCAGCCTGCAGGTGGGCGGCTCGTCGGCCGCCAATGTGGTCAAGGCCCAGGTCTACCTGCGCCACCTGGACGACCTGCCGCATTTCCTCGACGTGTGGGACGCGTGTTTTGGTGCCCGGCAGGTGGCGCTGACCATCGTGCCGACGGCCGACTTCGGCCTGGTCGATGGCGACCTGGAGATCAACGTGGTGGCGGTGGCCGACGGCGGGAAGGCAAAAAAGCAGGTCATCGACGCCGATGTCCCTGCCCCCATGTGTTTCGGCGCGCCGGCCGTGCGTGCCGGCGACCTGCTGCTGTTCTCGGGCCTGCAGGCGGCCGACGGTAACGGACCGATTCCGGCTATCGGCGACGCCGCCGGCCTGCCTTACCTGGGCATCGCCGGCCGGGCGCAGATGGGTTTTATCCTGCGCCACGCCGCAGCCCTCTGCGCCCAGGCCGGTACCTCGCTGGAGAACCTGGCCCGGGTGCACCTGTTCGTCACCGATCCGCAGGACTTCCAGGGCATCCACCACGCCTGGCAGGACGTGTGCCCGGGGCGGCCGCTGCCCTTCGTGCTGGTGCAGACGCCGTCGCCGCAGGCCGTGCCCGGTTGCACGCTGGTGGCCGACATGTGGGTTTACGCGCCGCTCTGAAACGGCCGGGTCGCCTACTTTTTCACGAAAAATCGCATACAGGCCCTTCCTACCCCTTGAACTCATCGGTGTGATTGCTAACATCGCTGGCGTTATATCTCCGGGGGGTGGCAGAGGCCGGCGTGGGCAGGCATCGCCGCTCCCCCCCACCGAGGAGCGATGCATGGCAACCATTCAGGGCAAGGTGATCCAGTCGGTTTTCCCGTTCCAGATGAATATCTCGAATTCGGGCCAGGTCAGCACTTTCGGCACCCGCCCGGTGTTCCGGCTGACATTCGACGATGGCACGCAGCGTGTGCTCAAGGCCGAGCTGGTCAACGATCCGGGCCACGAGGCGAAGGTCATGAAAACCGCGAAATTCATCGGCGACCTGCATTCGGGTGTTTCCACCGACCTGGACATCCAGCCCTTCAGCAAGCAGGACGAGGCCGAACTCAAGACGATCACACCCGAGCAGATCGAACGCGACACCCAGAAGGCCACGGTCAGCGGCTACCTGGCCGACCTGGTCGACTCCAAGATGTTCGTCTTCTACACGATGGTGCTCTTCAAGCTGAAGGACCTGGACGGCAAACTCAAGTCCACCGAGAAGAAGCGCGAGGGCGGCGAGGAAGACATGACCAAGCTCGGCGCCTACAAGCTCGCCAAGCGCATGTGCACCGATACGCAGCTGCTGGTCGAGCTGGGCAAGGTGATCGCGGTCGACCTGTTCTCGGACAACAAGGACCGTTTCGACAAGGACGGGCGTGTCGTGAATGCCGGCAACATCATGTTCCGCAAGAATCTCGACAAGACCTACACCCCGGTCGGCGTGGACTTCTTCGATGCGCAGAACAGCAATGCCCAGATGTATGCCCCGCTGGCCCGGCCCGAGGACTGGGGCGGCACCATCCTGGTGGACCATGGCAAGATCGATGTCTTCGCGTCCAAGGCCATCATGAGCCTGAATGCGGCGCTCGGTGCGGCCATCGCCCCCCACGTCATGCCGGCCGAAGCGCTGATGGGGGGCGTCGAGGTGAAGAACCTGGCACGCGGCCTCGCCAGCGGCGCGGAGGAGCTGCGGCGCATGCTGCTCAACCGCCAGAAAACGCGGGGCGTCCCTTCGGGCGTGTCGTCGCGCATGGCGCTGCTGGGCTGGGACGGCACCGGCTGGCAAAGCTCCACCGGCCAGCACCAGACGGGCGGTGGCCTGCACATCGGCACGCGCACGCGGTCGACCCATGTGTTGCCCTTGCCGCAGCCCAGCAGTTCCAGCTCCACGGGCTGGGTGACGGCCACCAAACCCAACCACAACGGCTGGAAAATCGGCAAGCCGGGCCAGTGAGGTCCGGGCGGCGGCCTGGGGGAGAAGATTCGGGAACATTCGGGCGGCACAATGGTCTGAATCTCACAGACCTCTCACGAACCTCCCATGAACTTCGCGCAGAGGCATACCAAAGGAGCCGCCATGCCCGCCTTTTTCCGCCCCGCCGCCCTCTATGCCACCGCCAGTGCCGGCGCGGTGGCTGCCGCGCTCGCGGTCGCCCTGCTGGCCGGCTGTGCCAGCCCGGCGCGCGAACCGGCCAACTCCACGCCCGACGCCGCCATCGCCCGGCTGGGCAAACCCACCGGCGAGTACCCGCTGCCCAATGGCGGGCGCCGGCTGCAGTACTCGGAAATGCCCGGCGGCTCGCATGTGTGGAACATGGACTACGACGCCGGCGGCAAGCTGCTGTCGGTGGACGACGGCCTGCGCTACGCCAATTTCGACCGCATCCTGCTCGGCCAGTGGAAGGCCGACGACGTGCTGCACATGCTGGGCAAACCGCAGCGGGTGGATCGGGTGTACTCGTTCAACGGACCGGTGTGGACCTACCGCTTCAACGACATGAACAACTTCCGGCTGATCTACATCCACATCGACCCGGCCGGGGTGGTGCAGCGCATCCTCTACGCCGACGAATTGCTGGGGCCGAGCGTTCCCACCAAGTGAGCCGCCCGCGCCGGGTCGGCGCTTGATGGGGCCCCGTCCTACGCTTTTCCCCGGCGGCATGGACACCCGTGGAGCGGCCGGGTTGGCGACGATGGGCGCCTGAGCCGCCTTGGGCGGTGCCCGGGAGCCCGTTCATGGCCAGCGTTTCCGATTCCCTCGCCGCCTACAAACAAAAGCGCAACTTCAAAAACACGCCCGAGCCGGCCGACGGCGGCCTGCCGGGAGGCGAGGCGCTGCAGTTCGTCGTCCAGAAACACTGGGCCACCCGGCTGCACTACGACCTGCGGCTGGAGCTGGACGGCAGCATGAAAAGCTGGGCCGTGCCCAAGGGCCCGAGCTACGACACCGCCGACAAACGTATGGCGGTGCAGGTGGAGGACCATCCGATCAGCTACAACGGCTTCGAGGGGCAGATTCCGCCGGGCCAGTACGGTTCGGGCCGCGTGATCCTCTGGGACAAGGGCTTCTGGGTGCCGGTGGGCGATCCGGTGGAGGGTTACCGCAAGGGCCGCCTGAAATTCGAGATCCATGGACACAAGTTGCGGGGGCGCTGGACGCTGGTGCGTATGCGCGGACGGGACAGCGACAAGAAACCCACCTGGCTGTTCATCAAGGAGCATGACGGCAAGGAGCGCCCCGCGTCGGAGTTCAACGTGGTGGAGGAAATGCCCGACAGCGTGAAGGACTTGCAGCCGGTGAAGCCGCCGGTGGCGCCGAAAGCCGCCAAGCCACCATCGAAAGCCGGCGCAAAATCCGCCAAGGCCCCGGCGCCTCCCGAAGAAGCCATCGTGAAGGACATCCTGGCCCAGTCCAAGGCGGCGCTGCCCGGCAAGCTCTCGCCCCAACTCGCCACGCTGGTGGACGCGCCGCCGGCCGACACCTCCAACTGGCTGTTCGAGCTGAAGTTCGACGGCTACCGGCTGCTGGCCCGGGTGGACCAGGGCAAGGCACAGCTCTTCACCCGCAACGGCCACGACTGGACGGCGAAGATGCCGCAACTGGCCAAGGCGGTGGCCGCGCTACCGCTGGCATCGGGCTGGCTGGACGGCGAGATCCTGGTGATGGACGACAAGGGGGTGCCCGACTTCCAGGCGCTGCAGAACGCCTTCGAGGCCGGAACCACGGGCGGGGCCACCGGTGCGTCCAGGAGCCACATCGTGTATTACCTGTTCGACCTGCCGTACTGCGACGGGCGCGACCTGCGCCGGCTGCCGCTGGTGGCGCGGCGCGAGCTGCTGCGTACCGCGGTGGCGGCCGATGCCTCGGGCCTGCTGCGTTTCAGCGAGGCTTTCGAGGCCCGGCCGCAGGACCTGGTGGCCTCGGCCTGCAGAATAGGCTTCGAGGGGGTCATCGGCAAGGTGAAGGACGCCGCGTACAGCGCGCGCCGCAGCGCTAGCTGGATCAAGCTCAAGTGCAGCCACCGGCAGGAGTTCGTCATCGGCGGCTATACCGATCCGCAGGGCGCGCGCAGCGGCCTGGGCTCGCTGCTGCTGGGGGTGCACGACGCGGAGGGCCATTTGCAATACGCCGGCAACGTGGGCTCGGGCTTCAGCCAGCGTACGCTGGCCGAGCTGACGGCGCAGCTGGAGGCGTTGGGCAGCGACAAGAGCCCGTTTGCCAACCCGCGCACCATCCCCAAGAAGGCGCACTGGGTGCAGCCCAAGCTGCTGGCCGAAGTGTCGTTCGCCGGATGGACCGACGGCAACCATGTGCGGCAGGCGGTGTTCCGCGGGCTGCGCGACGACAAGCCGGTGAAGAACATCGTGCGGGAAAAACCGAAGCACCTGGCGGATGCCGAGCCCGCGGCCGCCGCGGCTACTGCTATGTCCGCCACCGCAGCCACCACCACGAAGACCAATAGCAACAAGACCACCAGCAAGACCACCAGCAAGGCCAAGACCATGGACACCACTGCCACCGGCCTGCCACCCGGCGCCCTCAAGGTCACGCATGGCGAGCGGGTCATCGACGCCTCCACCGGCACCACCAAGATGGAACTGGTGCGTTACTACGCCACCGTGGCGCCGCTGATGATGGAGCACCTGCGGGGCCGGCCGATCGCGCTGGTGCGGGCGCCGGATGGCGTGGGCGGTGAGCTGTTTTTCCAGAAGCATCTGGACCGGGGCAAGCTGCCCGGCGTGGTGCAGCTGGACCCGGCGCTGTACGCCGGCCACCCGCAGATGCTGGAGGTGGCGCAGCCCGCGGGCCTGCTGTCGGCCGCGCAATTCAACGTGGTCGAGTTCCACACCTGGAACGCGAAGAAGGACCGTATCGACCGGCCCGACCGCATGACTTTCGACCTGGACCCGGGCGAGGGCGTGGCCTGGGCCCAGGTGCAGGAGGCGGCCGAGCTGGTGCGGGTGCTGCTGGGCGAACTGGGGCTGCCGCCCTTTTTGAAGACCAGCGGCGGCAAGGGGCTGCACGTGGTGGTGCCGATCAAGCGCCTGCACGGCTGGGACACGGTGAAGGACTTTTCGCAGGCGGTGGTGTTGCACCTGGCCGGCACCATTCCGCAGCGCTTCGTGGCCAAGAGCGGTCCGAAGAACCGGGTGGGCAGGATCTTCGTCGACTACCTGCGCAATGGCTGGGGCGCCACCACCGCGGCGGCGTGGACGGCACGCTCGCGGCCGGGCCTGGGCATCTCGGTGCCGGTGGCGTGGGCCGAACTGCCCGGGCTGACCGGCGGTGCGCACTGGACCATCCGTTCGGTGGACCAGCGGCTGCGCCAGGGCAACGGGCCGTGGTCGGGCTACGACAAGGCCGCGGTGTCGCTGGCCGGGCCGATGAAGGCGCTGGGGTTCAGGCCGGGAGGCGCGTAGGCTATTCGGCCTTGGCGCCGGACTGCCGGATGGGTTCCATCCAGCGGGCGCGGTCGTTGGCGACCATGCTGCGTGCCTCGTCGGGCGAGGGCGACACGGGCACCAGGCCGGCCTTGTCGAGCCGGGCCTTGAAGTCGGCCGAGGCGACGATCTTCACCACCTCGCGGTTGACGCGGTTGACGACCGCCTCGGGCACACCGGCGCCGGCACCCATGCCGTAGAACACCGACAGTTCGGCGAACTGCGGCGAGCCGGCCTCGGCGAAGGTGGGGGTGCCCGGCACCCGCGGACTGCGCTGGGAGGCGGCCACGGCGATCGGGCGCATGCGCCCGCTGGCGACGAAGGCGCCGATCTGCGGCGAACTGGTGAAGCAGAAGTCGATGTCGCCGGCCATGAGGGCGTTGAGCATTTCGCCGTCGCCCTTGTAGGGCACGTCGGTGAAAACCACGCCGAAGGTGCTTTTGGTGAGGCCCAGGCCCACCTGGCTGACGGTGCTGGCGTAGGAAGCGTTGAGCTTGCCGGGCTGGGCCTTCAGGAGCGCGACCAGTTCGGGCAGGGTGGACACGTTGAGGCCGGGCCGGGCCACCAGCACGTAGGGCGCGCGGGCGTAGAGGGCGACCGGGCGCATGTCCTTCTCGTCGTAGCCGAGGCTGGCGTAGACGGCGGGGTTGACCACCGAGGTGGTGGTGGTGATGAGGGTGAAGGTGTAGCCGTCGCGCGGCGCGCGCATGGCTTCGGCGATGCCGATGTTGCCGTTGGCGCCAGCCTTGTTGTCGATGACCACCGGCTGGCCCAGCGCCGTGCCCAGTTGCTCGGCCACCGCGCGGCCCAGGGTGTCGACCGGGCCGCCGGCCGGGAAGGGCACGACCAGCTTGACCGGGCGTGTGGGCCAGGCGGCGCCCGCATTGTCCGGGGCCTGTGCCTGGGCGTGGAGGGCCGGTGCGGCGCATGCCAGGGCCAGTGCGGCGCCCACGCCAGCGGCGGATCGGGTGGCGGATCTGATGGCGGTGGCAATGGCCTTGAACGGCATGCGGGTCTCCTGCGGGGCGGTGGCCCGATGGTAGCGCCGCTCAGGCGGCGGCAGGTTGTGAATACCCCAGTGCGCCGGAGATCGCCTTTGCCCGGCGCTGCAGGGCCAGGGCGAGCGCGCCGCTGAAATTGACGTCGAGCTGGCCGGCGGAGCCCAGCACGGTGAGTACCGCGACGATGTGCCCGCGGCTGTCGAAGATGGGCGCGCTGAGCGCGTTGAGCGCGGCGTTGAGCTGGCCGGCCGAACGGGCCAGGCCGCGCAGGCGGACGTCGGCGAACAGGGCGTCGCAGCCTTCGAGGGACGAGGGGCAGTCGCTGGCCGGGTACTGCTGCAGCCAGTCCAGCTCCTGCCGGAGCAGGGGGGCGGTGGCGCTGCGCGGCAGCCAGGCGCCGAAGGTGCGGCCGGTGGACGACCGCAGCATGGGCAGCGTGCCGCCGACGGTGGCCGAGATGGTGACGGCGGCGGGAATGAATTCCTGCAGCGCCACGGTGGGTCCGCCGGCGCCCCAGACCGCCACCAGGAGGGACTGGTGGAACTCCTGGCACATGGCGCCCAGCAGGGGCCGGGTGATGGCCAGCACGTCGATGGCGGCCATGGCCGCGAAACCCAGGCGCAGCGCGGCTTCGCCGAGGCGGTAGCGGCCCGTGACCGGGTCCTGCACCGCGAAGCCGGTGCGGCACAGGCTGACGAGGTAGCGGTGGGCCTTGGCCGGCGGCATCTGCGCACGCTCGGCGATGGTCTTGAGCATGGGCGTGGTGTCGGTGCCGATGAAGGCGGCCAGCACGGCCAGCCCCGTCTCGACGGACTGGACGCCCAGGCGCTCGTCGGGTGTCGCCGTTGTTGCTGCTGCCCTGCCGGCCATGGTCTGGATCTTTCTGTGGGGTTGGCGCTCGCCCGCCGTGGGGGCGCCTGGCCCGATTCTAGATTTCAGTGCGCCAGGGTGCCCGGCGGAGCGGGCGTCGGGGTCACGAAAGTGAAGATGGGGGTGTTGATGAGTTCGGCGATCTCGTAGGCGCCGCTGCGCGGCCGGTAGATGGTGGCCGTGGTGTTGAGCACGCTGTGGGGGCCCTGGCACAGCAGCGGCAGTACCGGGTTGGTGTCCCACGGGGCGGCGTAGACGGTGACGGCGGCGCTGACCGTGGCCCGGTTGTCGCCCACCAGGGTGACGGCGGGGCAGCTGAGCACGTGCCGGACGAAGAGGGACTTGGAGCGGGCCTGCAGGGCCTGGAGGATGGCGTAGTTGCCGACCAGCACCTTGCCCTGCCGGTGCCACTTGCCTTCTTCGGTGAACAGGGCGGCCAGGTCGTCGTAGCGCTGCTCGTCGAGGAACTGGAAAAACCGCGCCAGCAGGTTGGCGCATTGCCATTCGGCCAGCGTGTTGCCGGTGGCGGAGGCCTTGCGTTCGGCGAGGGAGAGCACGTTGTCGTTCATGGTGGGCACACAGGTGGCGGCGTGGAGGCCGGGATACGGACGAGATCGGTCAGGGCGGTGCCGCTGCGGAAACGGCCGACGTAGGCGTCGGCGTCTACCGGCACGCCCGAGGGATTGCGCTTGAACGAGTCGGAGCGGAAGTAGGCCAGGTAGTCCTCTTCGTGGGCGAAGTTGACGGCCGAGAGCTCGACCATGTTGTCGTCCGGGTCGCGGTAGTAGAAGCTGGTGCCGGGGCCGTGGTTCATGGTGCGCTGGGGCACGATGCCCAGGGCCTTGAGGCGTTCGTAGCGGGTGAACAGCACGTCCATGCTGGGGTTGCGGAACTGCATGTGGTGCAGGCCCGGGCTTTCCTGCTGGGTGGACGGCGTGCCGGGCACCTCGAAGATGGCCAGCACCTGGCTGTAGGGGTGCTGCATGAGGATGCGGATGAAACACAGCTTGAGGTCGGCCGGGGCCAGCGCGCGGCCGGGCTCGTACACCGCGGGCCGGGCCGGCAGGTGTTCGTGGGAGGGGGCGACGCCCAGCACGGCCTGGTACCAGGTCTTCATGTCTTCGTAGCGCGCGGTCTTGAGCACGATCTCGCTCATCTGCATGGGCGGCAGGTCGAGGGTGGCCCGCAGCATGGCGGCGCGCGCGGGCTGGCCCACCAGGGTGGGGGGAAAGCGGGCGGGCAGGGGCGGGGGGGCGTCTGTCATGGGAAAAGGGCCGGAAGAAGGAGGTTATTCGACGGTGTTGCGCAGCATGCCGATGCTGCTGATCTGCACCTCGACCACGTCGCCGGTCCGCATCCACAGTGGCGGTGTGTGGCGCGCGCCCACGCCGGCGGGCGTGCCGGTGGCGACGATGTCGCCCGGGCGCAGGGCGGCGAAGCGTGAAATGTAGGCCAGGATGTCGGCGATGGGGTAGATGAGCAGGTCGGTGGTGGTGTGCTGCACCTCGGTGCCGTTGAGCCGGGTGGTGAGGGTGAGCTGCGTGGGGTCGGGCACCTCGTCGGCGGTGACGACCCAGGGGCCGCA
Organism: Pseudomonadota bacterium; assembly: GCA_040390235.1. GTDB lineage: Bacteria > Pseudomonadota > Gammaproteobacteria > Burkholderiales > Burkholderiaceae_C > Xylophilus. The sequence continues at coordinate 54,345 of JAZJYT010000030.1, forward strand.
GGAGCCGCTGGCGTCGAAGTTCTTGCCGGCGGTGACCGAGTGCTTCTGGTAGTCGCGCACACTGCCTTCGTTGAAGCAGGTGTAGCCGGCGACGTGGCCCAGCGCATCGGCCGGCGCGATGTGGCGGCCGGCGCGGCCGACCAGCACGGCGAGCTCACCCTCGTAGTCGTAGTGCGACGACACGGTGGGCAGGCGCAGGGCCTGGGCATGGCCGACCACGCTGTCGTGCGTGCGCAGGTGGATGGAGGGAAAGGGGTTGAGCTCGCGCCCGGTCTCGGCCGCATGGGTGCGGTAGTTGATGCCCACGCAGAACACACGGCAGCCGGCCGACAGCGGCGGCAGCCAGGTGATGCCGGCCAGCGGGCGGTGGGTGCGGCCTGCGGTTTGCGCCTTGGCGGTCTGCTGGCCCTCGGGGCTGAGCCAGGTGGCCATGTGCTCGGCACCGGGCGGGCCGGCCAGCTCCACCAGGCGGTCGCCGTCGAGCACGCCGATGCGGGCCATGCCGTTGCCGGTGGTGTAGCGGGCCAGTTTCATGTCGTCTCCCGAGTTTACGGTAGAAGAAACAAGATTACGCATATGGTAATCCTGTTGGGGCCGCAAAGCAAAAAAATGGGGCCAAAGGCCCCGTTGTGGTTCAGTCGGTGGACAGGTCGTCAGGTGTTTTTATGGCTCTGGCGGCCCGCCGCGGCGTGCTGTTCGCTGGTGCCGCCCCGGGGGCTGCCCGGTTTGTGGCTGCTGTCCTGGCCCATGTGGCTGCCGGGGGTTTTCTGGCCCGCGCCTGCCGTGCCGCCCTGGGAGGCGATGTCGCGCTGGCGGTCGGGGTCCATCGATGCGGAACCACGGTTGGCGCTGCCGCCTTCTTGTTGCTGCTGCTGCTTGCCGCCCGGGTTGCTGGTGGTGCTGGGGTTGCTGCTGGTGCCTTGCTTGCCTTGGGTATTCGAGACCATGGGAACTACTCCTGTCGGTGCTGGGGAAAGTTGCGAAAACGCAGCTTTGGCACTGCTGCCCGTTCACCCCTGTAAAGGGCGGGGGCAGCGTTGTCGAAGCCACGGATGCAGCGTCTCAAACCAGGGGCGCGGGGGATGTCTCTCCACGTCCCGCGCGGGCGTAGTCCCGGCCTTGCGCCGAGCGTGGAACACGCATGGGGGCGGCTTCTTCGCAGCGTGTAAAGCCGGGGGAAGCGGTGCGGGCGCAGATGTTCCCGTCGCGGTCTACACGGCGTGCTTGCCGACACGCGCAGCCGACCGAGCCCGGCAAAGGCGCCTGCGTAAGCTTTCAACCATAGTGCATGGAAGAAAGAAAAAGACACGCGGCCCTGCTTCTGCTTCGGGAAAGCCGCTGGCACCAGGTCGAACAGCAACTGGCCCAGTACCAGGCCGCGGCGCGTCAGTGGGGCGCCGGGCATGCGGAGGTGTTGCAGTTGCTCGGCAGGCTGCGCCAGTCGCGTGCGGCGGCTCAACAAGTCGAGGAACTGGTGTCGACGGTGGAAAAGCAGCAGTCGTAGCGGCAGCGGCGGGGAGGGCGTGGCCTGGGGTCACCCGCCGGCATGGCGCCTGAGCCGCCGGCGCACGTCGGCGGGATCGGTTCCGACCTCGTCGATGGCGGCCTCCAGCTGCCGCACGGTGCAGCGCATTTCTTCTGCCCACAAGCGCAGGTCACTGGCCTTCTTGATGTTGATCGCGGTGGGATCGACGTGTCCCTGGAGAAAAATACGGTTGGCCATCATCTCGACTTCCTGTGGAAGTGCCGATGGTCCCGTGGCACACCGGTCGAGCGTGTAAGTGCGGGTGTACGGTGGGCATCTCTGCCACCCTCGGTGGAATCAGGAGCGCAGCGAGGGGTGGCCGGGCAGCGGTAGCATTGCCCGCCTGGCCACCGAAAGATGTTGTGATCAAGACCGACCGCGAACGCCTGAACGAAACCCTCCGTTTTATCCGTGACCTGAATTTCGGCGCGGACATGGCGGCGCCGCATGTTGCGGCGGTGCATGCTTTTGTGGCAGCCTTCGTCAATCTGCACTACGGGCCAAAGGCGCACTGGTACAACCAGAATCCCGCCATGCACCAGTTCTCGCAGCAATTCTCCATCGGGAGGCAGCCAAACGAGACTGCTGCGCAGCGCAAGCCCCTGCGGGCCGTGGCGCTTATCAAGGCCGCCATGGCGGGTATCGGTGCCGGGGCACGGCCGGCACCGCGCACCTTCACCGGCCCCCGCGACCTCATCGACACCATGTGGAAGGCCCGTCTCAAGATCGCGCAGGCCGCGGCAGACGCGGCGCCCCTGAACGATTTCCTTGCCTACTTCCGGGCGAATGCGGCCGCCGTGTTGGGCACCAACAAGATTTTGGTCACCGGCCACCCCGGACTGCGCGGCACCGGCGCGCACAACGTCGGGCACCCCGACCACAATGTGCAGGACTTCCGCTTCCAGTTCAACGAAGGGTCGGATCGCTACGAATTCCGCATGCCGGGGCTTGCCGAAATACCGGGGTGCATCACGATACAGGCGGTCAGCGTCACGGCGGAGCACTGGGCCACCGTGCCTGGCCGCAACAACGACCCGGCTCCGACCGCCCTGAACCCGACATCTTTCGCCGGCATCCTCGGTACCCGGCTGGCCGGGGCGGACATCATGGTCACCACGCAGTTCTCCGGCTGCTCGTTCTGCCTCAAGCGCTACGGCAACGACACTCTCGCGGCCCACATCAGCCCCGCCATACGGGGTTCAGTCCTCCCGGGTATGGAGGGGCTGGATCTGGCCGAACAGTTGATGGGGTTGCGTCAACACGTGGTCGCAGGCGACTTCGGCAACCCGCCGGTTGGCGGCGTGCCGGTCGTCGGCGCCCCCATTCCTTTCCATATCTACGGCAAGACCCGCAGCAACGTGCTTACTGCGCCTGGCGGCTATCCCGCAGGCATCTACATGTACCTTATCGGGGTCCGGCAGGGCCACGACTGGAGCATCTACTCCCAGCACCAGGCCGGTACCGGTCTCGCCGCCCGTATCCAGACGCCGATTCCGCCTTTTATCCGCCCCTGAGCCGCCTGCCATCGATCCCTTTCCATACCGCATCGAGCGGTTTGGTGTTTCCCGCAACCTGAGGTGAGAAAAACGACATGACCGATATCCAGCGATTCAAGGGCAACGAGCGCATGAGCTCCATGGTCCGGTACGGCCATACGCTCTATGTCAAGGGCGTCACGCCGAGTGAGGCGGCGGGCGACGACCTGGCCGACCAGACGCGTGACGTGCTGGCGCAGATCGAGCAGCTGCTGCAGCAGGGCGGCAGCTCGGTCGAGCAACTGCTCAAGGTCAATATCTGGGTGCGCGACATCACCGAGGTCGAGAAGATGAACGAGGTCTACCGCCAATGGGTCAAGCCTGACCACCTGCCCGTGCGCGCCTGCGTGGAGGCCAAGATGGCCAAGCCGGGCTACCGGGTGGAGATCCAGGTGGAGGCGGCCTGCCAGGCCCGCCAGTAAGAATACCTACCGGTTGGCGAGCAGGCAGTCCCCGGGGACACTAGACGGCCTTGTCGGACTCGTCCTTGGCGCCGTCGATCCGGTCCTTGTAGCGCTCGCGGCCTTGCCGGCTGCCTTCGGCCAGCGGGTCGTCCTGGCCTATGGCCTTGCTTTGTTCCCAGTTGCGGCCGGCCAGGTCGCCCGTGGTGCCATCTTCGAACTCGCCGGCCTGTGACGCTTCGGTGGTGGGGTCGGTCTTCCGGCCGGGCGGTGTCGGTTGCGGTGGGGGCATGGTGTTTCCTTCCTTGGTAGGCAGGTGGCGCAGTGGGCGCCGCTGCGTTACTGGCTCTTGCTGTCGGTGGTCCTGCCCGAACCGGCCTCGCCGCGCGATACCTGGCCTGCGCCGGAGTCACCCCGGGTGGAGCTGCTGTTGTCGCCTCTGCGTGCGCTGGAGGACATGCTGCCCGAGGCCCGGTTGGCGGAAGGGGTGGAACCCGAGGACATGGTGCCGGAGGACATGCTTCCCGAGGACATGGAGCCTGACGACATGCTGCCCGGCGTGGGCTTCTCGCTGCTGGTGGTGCCCATGGACGAGTCCTTGCCCATGTCGCGGGTGGTCTGGGCCTGGACTGGGGCGCTCACCAGCACCAAGGCGGCGGAAGCGGCGATGGCGGTCTGCAGGATCGTGGAAGTAAGGGTGGAACGCATGGCTTGTTTCCTTGGTATGTAAGTTGGTTGGAGCAGCCATGCTCTGTGGAGGCGGCCTTGTACTGCGTAGCCCGGGTGGCCCGGTCTGCGTAGGACCGCACGCTTGCCCCGGCGGCCTGTGCCATAGGCGGTATCAGGGCGGGGAGGTTGCCGCACCTGGCCCTATGTCGGCCTGGGCGGTCTGGATCAGCCATGTCCGAAAGGCGGCCAGCCCGGGGTTGGGCCGGCGCTCCCGCGGGGAGCACAGGAAATAGCCCCGCTGCAGCGTGATGGGCAAATCGAAGGGCACGGCTACCTCGCCGGCCTTGAGTTCGCTGCTGACCAGGCAACGCTGGACCAGTGCGATGCCCATGTCGGCGATGACGGCCTTGATGATGATCGAGACCTGGTCGAAGGCGGTGGACAGGTTGGGCGGCCGGTGCGGCGCGCCGGCCGCGCGCAGCCACTGTGTCCAGTTGCCGGGCGCGGTCGTGTGGTACAGCAGGGGCTCGCCGGCCAGGTCGCCGGGCGTCTGCCATGCGCCCTCGGCCCGCCGCTGCGCCAGGCGCGCCGGGTGGCAGATGGGGATCATCTCGCGGCCGATCAGGTAGTCGCAATGCCACTGGGGCCACTGCTCCGGGCCCAGGCCGGTGAGCACCGCGGCGTCTGGCGTCGGCCCCGCAAAATCCTCGTCCTTGCGGTACGGCACGAAGTTGATGCGCACCTGGGGGTGCTGTTGCTGGAAGCCTCTCAGCCGGGGGATCAGCCACACGCTGGCCAGCGTGGGCACCACGGCCAGGCTCAGCGGCCGGTCTGGCGGGCCCTCGCGGAGCAGCGCGCTGGCCTCCTCGATGGCGGCCAGCGGCTGCCTGACGGCATCCAGCAGTTGCTGCCCCACCGGCGTCAGCCGCAGCGCGTGCGCGTTGCGCTGCAGCAGCGGCCGGCTGTAGTGCGCCTCCAGGCGCGACACGGCCCGGCTGATGGCGCTCTGGGTCACGCACAGCTCCGCTGCGGCCTTGGAAAAGCTGCCCAGCCGCACGGCTGCCGCAAAGGCGTGGAGTTCCGACAGCGAGGGCGAGTGCAGGCGCATGGGGACAGAGGGCAACAGGGGAGGGAAGGCCGGCGGCCAGGGCACGCCCGGCACCGGTGCGAGTATGACTGTTTGGCATGCTCGTCTGCGGAATTGTCGTTTGTTCGGCCCTGCCGTTGCCGGGAAACTGCGGGCTTCCCACCATGCCGTGACTACCAGGAATTCCATGAACCCCCTGACATCGACCGCCCGCCGCCGCACTCTCTCCGGCCTTGTCGCCGGCCTGGCCCTGGCCACCCTGGGCGCGGCCACGGCGCATGCGGAATACCCGGACAAGCCGATCCGGCTGATCGTGCCGTTCGCCCCGAGCGGCTCGACCGACCTGGCGGCCCGCCTGATCGCCGAATTCGCCGGCCGGGTGCTGGGCCAGCCCATCATCGTGGACAACCGCGCCGGCGCGGGCGGCTCGCTCGGCATGGAGATGGTCGCCAAGGCGCGCCCCGACGGCTACACCCTGGGCATGGCGACCATGAGTACCCACGGCTCCAACGCCGCGGCCTACGGCGACCGCCTGAAGTACGACCCGCTGAAGGATTTTTCACCGATCAGCAACGTGGCCACGGTGCCCAGCGTGTTCGCGGTCACGGCGAGCGCCCCGTACAAGACAATGCAGGAACTGATCGCCGCGGCCCGCAAGGAACCGGGCAAGATCACCTTCGCCTCGCCCGGAACCGGCTCGCTGGGGCATTCGAACGTCGAGTACTTTTCCAGCCTGGCCAAGATCCAGTTGCTGCATGTGCCGTACAAGGGGTCGGGCATGGCCTTGAACGACGCGGTTGCCGGCCAGGTCGATGCCATCACCGACAACCTGCCTTCGGCGCTGCCGCACATCCAGTCGGGCCGCCTGCGCGCCCTGGCGGTGCTGTCGGAGAAGCGTTCGCCCGCGCTGCCCAACGTTCCGACCTATGGCGAGCTGGGCTTTCCCCAGATGGGCAACGGCGGCTGGTTCGGGGTGGTGGCGCCGGCCGGCACGCCGCCGCAGATCGTGCAGAAGCTCAACCAGGCCATCCACACGGCCATGAAGCAACCCGACTTCATCAAGAAGATGGACGAGGCGGGCGCCACGCTGATCCCCAACACGCCGGCGCAGTTCCAGGTGCAGATCCAGCAGGCCGTGGCGCGCTACCTCGAACTCGCCAAGGTTGCCCGGATCAACGCGGAATGAACATGGGCAACGTGGACATGTTCACCCTGCACCAACCCCTGGGCGCCGGCATGCCGCTGGTGTGCGACTCGCCGCACAGCGGCACGGCCTACCCGGAGGATTTTCACCACGCGGTGCCGCGCCCGGTGCTGCGGGCGGCCGAGGACACCCATGTGGAAGCGCTCTGGGGCGCGGCGCCCGCCCTGGGCGCCACGCTGCTGGAGGCCCACTTTCCGCGCAGCTACCTGGACCTGAACCGGGCCCTCGACGACATCGACCCGGCGCTGCTGGACGGCCCATGGCCCACGCCGCTGTCCCCAGGGGAGAAGACCCGCATCGGCTCCGGCCTGGTCTGGCGCATGGTCAAGAACATGCCGATCTACGACCGCCTGCTGCCCGTGCAGGAGGTGCAGCGGCGCATCGAGCGCTGCTACCGTCCGTACCACGCGGCCTTGATGGACGCCGTGGAACGGACGCATGCCAGGTTCGGCGCCGTCTGGCACCTGAACCTGCACTCGATGCCCAACAACGCCTACGAACGGCTGCAGATCAAGAGCAGCAGGCCGCTGGCCGACTTTGTGCTGGGCGACCGCGACGGGACCACCTGCGAGCCGGGCTTCGTGGCGCTGGTGGAGGAGCAGTTGCGTGCCAGGGGCTATACGGTGGCCCGCAATGATCCGTACAAGGGCGTGCAGCTGATCGCCAGGATCGGCCAGCCGGCGCAGAACCGCCACAGCATGCAGATCGAAGTGCGGCGGCCCGTCTATATGAACGAAGAGACACGGGAGCGCTCGTCGGACTTCGGTGCCGTGCAGCGCGACATCACGGAGCTGCTGCGGGTGCTCGGCGCCTACCTGGCCGAACATCCCGCATTGCCGCGCGCCTGACGCGGCCGCTCAGGCGACGTCCCAGGAGAGATTCTTGTCGTGCGGGGCGACGTGCGTGACCACCCAGGTGCTTTGGCCCTCGGGCCGGAACGCTTCGACCGACCAGAAATCGTTGGCACGGGTCACGACGCCGAAGGTCACCAACTTGTTGATGTTGTTCTTGATGTGGCCCTTGACCGCCTGGTAGGCATCGATCTTGTGGTCGTTGTCGCGGTTGCCGATGAAAGGCTGGAACCAGCCGATCAGCGTCGCCCCATTGTCGCGGATGGTTTTCAGGAAGGCGCGCTTGCAGTCCATCGCCGGCACACTGCTGGCGGCCGCGTGCGCGACCCGGCGCCTGCCGCCGACGAGGTAGGCCACCATCAGGCAGCCGCTGAAGTCCTTGCTGAACACGGTGGCATTGCTCTCTATGTAGTTGGTCTGCCCATCGACGTAGCCGACGAAGCTGCAGGTTTCCACACCGATGAGCCGGTTCGACGAACCGAAAGCCCGGCCGATGGTGGAGTAGCTCAGCGAGCGCGACTTGCTGCCCGGCGTGGTGCGCAAACTGCCGACCACCTGGGCCGCCACGCTGCCCAGCGCGCCGGAAGGATGCGACAGGCACTGCATCGCGCCCAGATCGCTGGTGCGGGTCCAGGCTGTCTCCAGGGTGTTGTCGTTGCCTTCGTTGGTCGCGGGCGGCGAGATGATGGTGCCGGGGTCGGTGCCGAAGCGCAGTACGTGCCCCGGCTTGATCAGGTTGAGCATTGCAGTCCCTCGTGGCGAGTTGCGTGTGGCAAGCATCATAGGTCGCGCGTCTTGAAGGTGCGTGACCAAGGCGAGGGTGGACTGCCGCGCCGAGTTGTGCCCCAGTGCTTCGCATGGCTGGATGGTGTCGGATTTTCCTGTCTACGACTCCGATGCGGCCGATCGCGGCTGGAATATTGGCCGCGAAACGCGGCTTGCATCCTGTCCCGACCCTCTGCGCACATCCTCGCGCGACTTATGCAGAATTTCCCTAGGTCCCGCCGCCCAGGACCCGCAGCAACAGGGCGTGGTTGGCCAGCCGGTTGTAGCGGTTTTCGGCCAGTGCGTTCTCGGCGCTGCGGCGGCGCTCCTGCGCGTCGAGCCAGATGCGCAGGGCCACGGCTCCCACGCGGTAGCGTACGGCGTACAGCCGCTCGGCCGTGCGCGCCGCGTCGAGCGAAGCCTCGAGCTGGACCGCCTGCCCGGCATACTGCCGACGCGCCGACAGCGCGTTGTCGGTGTCGGCAAGCGCCTGGTACAGGGTCTGGCGGAAGGCCGCCACGGCTTCTTCGTACTGGGTGCGCGACACACCGATGGCCAGCCGCATCTGGTTGAACTGCAGGAAGGGCAGCGTGAGCCCCGCGCCCAGGGTCGCTACCGGGTTCTGCAGCACGCTGCCCAGCCTGGGGCTGGAGGTGCCCAGGGCGCCGGTCAGCGACAGGGCCGGATAGTAGCTGGCGCGGGTTGCGTCGATGCCGGCGAAGCTGCTGCGCAGGCGCAGTTCGGCGGCGCGCAGGTCGGGCCGGCGCGCCAGCAGGCTGGCGGGCAGGCCCTCGGCCACCGGCGGCAGCGCCGTGGCCGACAGCAGGCGTGGCACCGGCACGGCGGGTGTCTGGCCGTCGAACAGCAGGGCCAGCGCGTTGGCGGCCTCCACCCGCTGCTGCTCCAGCTGGGTCTGCGCGGCGCGCTGTGCCGCCGCGTTCTGTGCCGCCTCGGCCACCTCCAGCGAGGAGACGGCGCCAGCGTGGTACTGCGCCTGTACCAGTGCGGCGGTGCGTTCGGCATAGGCCACGCTGTCGGCCCCGGCGTCGATGCGCTGGCCCAGGTAGGCCAGCTGCCAGTACAGCGTGGCGGTGGTGCCCGTCAGGGCCTGGGCGCTGGCCTCGCGGTCCTGGGCGGTGGCCTGTGCCTCCCAGCGGGCGATGTAGCGCTGGGAGCCCAGGCGGTTCCACAGGTCGACTTCGTAGCTCGCGCCCAGGTTCGCACCGCTGGTGCGCACGGTGGGTCCGCCGTCCAGCGCACGGCCGGCGCTGGTGGTGAGACTGCCGTTGACGGTGGGACGCAGGGCCGCGTCGGCCAGGCCTGCCTGCAACTGGGCGCGGCGCACGCGGATGGCGGCGGCGGCCAGGTCGTTGTTGCGGGTCAGCGCCTGCTCTACCAGGCGGTTCAGGGCGGGATCGCCGAAGGCGGTCCACCAGGATCCGGTGAGGGTGCGCGCATCCGGGGGCGCGGTGACGACGGCGCCCGCAGCGGCACTGCCATGCGGCCACTGTGCGGGAAGGGCGACCTCCGGCGGTGCGTAAGGGCCGTTGAAGCTGCCGCAGCCGGCAGCCAGCAGGGTCACGGCCAGGACGGCCGCGCGTGCGGCGGTTGTTTGCAGGAAAGGGGTGGCGTGGTTCATTCCCGGGCCAGTGCCTCCACCGGGTCCAGCCGCGCCGCGTTGCGTGCCGGCAGGAAGCCGAACACCACGCCGATGAGCGTGGAACAGGCAAAAGCGGCCACCATGGAACTGGTGGAGTAGATCATGGTGAAGGCGCCCGACACGGCGGCCAGCAGGGCGCCGATGCCCAGCGCCAGCGCGATGCCGAGCACGCCGCCGATGAGGCAGACCAGCACCGCCTCGATCAGGAACTGTTGCTGGATGTCGCCCTGGCGGGCGCCTACCGCCATACGCACGCCGATCTCGCCGGTGCGCTCGGTGACCGAGACCAGCATGATGTTCATCACGCCGATGCCGCCGACGAAGAGCGATATGACGGCGATGGAGGCGATCAGCAGCGTCAGCGTCCGTGTGGTGGACTCGATGGTCTGGCGGATGCTGTCGGTGTTAAGCACGAAAAAATCCTTGCGGCCGTGGCGCTGCTGCATGAGTTGGCCAATGCCCTGTTCGGCGGCGGCCGTGGAAGCGTCGTCGGCCACGCGCACGGTCACGCTGCGCAGCCAGGCCTGGTTGATGATGCGGCCCATGGCCGTGGTGTAGGGCACGAACACGTTGAGCTGGTCGCTGTTGCCGAAGGCGCTGTCCTTTTTTGCGGCCACGCCGATGATGCGCACCGGCACGCTGCCCAGCAGCACCACCTGGCCGACGGGGTCGCCGCCGTCGGCGAAGAGCTTGGCGCGGGTGTTGTCGTCGATCACCGCCACCTGCTCGCGTTGCGACACGCTGTCGGCGCCGAAGGCCACGCCCTGCGCCAGCGCCACGTCGCGCACGCGGAAGTACTGCTCGTTGACGCCGGTGACGGTGGCTGATGCCTCGACGTTGCGCCAGCGCAGCGTGAGCCCGCTGGTGATGGTGGGGGTGACGCTGTCCACATAGGGCTGTTGCGCAAGCGCTGCCGCGTCGGCCGGCACCAGGGTGTGCACCGCGGCGGCGCGGGGGTCGCCGAAGCCGCTGCCGGAATAGATGTCGATGGTGTTGGTGCCGATGGAGCTGATGTTCTTCAGCACCGCCTGGCGCGAGCCCTGGCCCAGCGCCACCACGGCTACCACCGAGGCGATGCCGATGACGATGCCCAGCATGGTGAGAAAGGTGCGCAGCCGGTGCGCGTTCATCGCCAGCAGTGCCATGCGAAAGGCCTCGGCGAAGCGGTCGGCAAAGGCACGCAGGCCGCTCTTGGCCGGTGCGGGCGCCGGCCGTGGCGGAGCGGCGGGCGGGCAATCGCCCCGGGTGGGCCGGTCGGCCACCACGCGGCCGTCGTGCAGTTCGATGATGCGCTGCGCGTGCCCGGCCACGCCCATGTCGTGCGTGACCAGGATGATGGTGTGGCCCTCGGCGTGCAGCTCCTGCAGGATCTTCATGACCTCGGCGCCGCTGGCCGAGTCGAGCGCGCCGGTGGGCTCGTCTGCCAGGATCACCGCGCCACCGTTCATCAGCGCGCGGGCAATGGAGACCCGCTGCTGTTGCCCACCCGAGAGCTGGCCGGGCCGGTGGTGCAGGCGGTCGGCCAGGCCCAGGCGCCGCAGCAGGGCCTGCGCGCGTTCGCGGCGCGTGGCGCGCGGTGCGTTGGCATAGATGGCTGGCACCTCCACGTTGCCCTGGGCGCTCAGGTCGGGCAGCAGGTGGTAGCGCTGGAAGATGAACCCGAAGTGCGCGCGGCGCAGCTCGGCCAGCGCGTCGGCATCAAGGCCATCGGTGGCGCGGCCGGCCACCCGGTAGCTGCCGTCGGTGGGCCGGTCGAGACAGCCCAGGATGTTCATCAGCGTCGACTTGCCCGAGCCCGATTGGCCCACGATGGCCACCATCTCGCCCGCGGAGATGGTGATGTTGACGTCCTGCAGCACGGCGATGGTGCCTTCGCCGGCGGGAAACTCGCGGCGCAGGTCGCGCAGCTCCAGCAGCGCTGCGGGCGGCACGCTGGTCTGGGCCGTCACATCCGCATCGGCGGGCGCTTGCCGCCGCTATTGCCACCACTGCCGGAGCTGCCGCCGAATGGCGACGGTGACGGCTCGCGCAGCGAAGCGTCACCCAGTACCACCTGGTCGCCCACGGCCAGGCCGTCGAGTACCTGCGCACTGACGTTGTTGTTGATGCCGATCTTCACCTGCCGCGGCTGGGCCGTGCCATCGGCGCCGACCACGCGCACCGTGCTGCTGCCGTCGGCATTGCGGCGGCCCAGCGCGGACGACGGGATCACCAGCGCACCCTTTGCTTCGCTGCGCACGATGGACACCTGCGCCGTCATCGAGATGCGCAGCTTGCCGTCGGCATTGGGTACGTCGAACAGGCCGTTGTAGTACACCGCCGTGGTGGTGGCCGCGGTCGTGCTGGCTGCGGTGGTGGTGCTGTCGGTGAGGATGGAGTCGGGCGCCGGCTCGACCGCGCGCAGCGTGGCGTAGTAACGCTGGTCGGGCTCGCCCAGAATGGTGAAGTACACCTTTTGTCCGGGCTGCACGCGCACCACGTCGGCTTCGGATATCTGCGTCTTGACGGTGACGGTGTCGAGCTGCGCCAGCTTGACGATGGTGGGCGTGAGCTGGTTGGCGTTCACCGTCTGCCCCTGCTGGGTGACGATGGCCACCACCACCCCGTCGATGGGGGCGGCGATACGGGTGTAGCCCAGGTTGATCCGTGCCGTGTCGACGCTCACGCCGGACTGGACGATCTGCGCCTCCAGTGCGGCGATGTTGGCGCGGGTGGTGTCGAGTGTCGCCTGTGCCGTTTCGAAGTCTTCGTGTGAACCGGCGTCGGCGTCCACCAGTTCGTGCTGGCGCCGGAAATTGAGCTCGGCCTGGCGCAGGCTGGCCCGCTGCGCGGCCAGCTGGGCCTGCACGTTGCGCAGGCCGGCCTCGGCATTGCGCAGGTTGTTCTGCTGCGGCAGCGAATCGATCTCGGCGATGAGTGCGCCCTTGGTGACCTTGTCGCCGAGTTTTACCGCCAGGGTCTTGACCTGGCCCGATACCTGGGCGCCCACGCTGACCTGCTTGAAGGGCTGCAGCGTGCCGCTGGCCAGCACCGCGTCTTCCAGGTCGGCGCGCTCGGCGCGGGCAGTGACGTACTGCGGCGGTGCCTTGGGTGCGTAGATGAAGTGCGCGGCCAGCAAGGCGGCCACTGCCAGGCCAGCGACGATAAACAGGTAGCGCTTAATGCCGCGTTTGCGAGGGCCGGGGATGTTGGAAGACGTCAATGTAGATGATCAGGGAGCGAGGGCGCGGGCCGTGCCGCACGAGTGTATCCGTCGGCCAGCTTCCCGCTGTAGCGCGAGGTGTGCCAGGAGGCGGCCGCCCGGGAGGCCAGGGGCGTACCTCACGTCATGGACTCGACCCACTGGGCACGGGAGGGGGCAGACTCGAATGGCTCGCTGAAATACTGGGTCTCGCGAACCACCTGGTCGTTTTCGAATTCCATGATGCTCACGACGTGGAAAGGGCGCTTGTCATAGGTAAGGACAAGCTCGCTGATCCAGAGGTCGCCCGCGCCTGTTACGCGTCGCACGGCAAAGCGCTTGCGGTTCGGTTGCGCCTTGCGTGACGCCAGGATGTCCTGGCGGCCGCGCATGCGTTCGCCCGATTGCGGGTACTCCAGAACGGCGTGATCGGCGTAGATCTGGTGCTCCGCCTCGAAATCGCCCGCGTCGGAGGCCGCCCAGTGCCGCTCCAGGGCGGCTTGCACGTCGTTTTGCATCAGTTTCTCCTCATGTGGGCGGTGCTCGCCATCCATGGCGCGGCGGTGATCGTAAGGGTCTTCCACAGGCCCGGGGATGGAAAAGAACGGTAGATTTGATCGACCGACCAATAGAGGGAGCCTCCCGCGAGACATGCCAGGGCTGCCGTTCTACCCCAGGGACATCCGTGAAATCAGAACTCATCTCCATACCCACCGACACGACACCCCTGGATGGCCTGTGGCACGAGCCGGACGCCGGGCCGAGCGTGGGGGCCGCTTTGCTGTTCCACGGCAACACGATGAACTTCTATACGGGGGCGCTGCGTTTCCTGCCGCCGTTGCTCACCAGGATGGGCTACTCCTGCCTGGCCTTCAACCGCAGGGGGCACGATGTCCTGGCCATTCGGGACAGCAAGGTTTCTTACGAAGGGGCTGCCTTCCAGACCTTCGCGGAAGGCGTGGAAGACAACCGGCTGGCCGCCGGCTGGGTCGCGGCGCGGGGGTTCGATGCACCGGTGGTCATCGGCCACAGCAACGGCGGCATGCTGGCGGTGAGCCATGTGCTGGCACATCCCCGCACGCCTGCGCTGGTGCTGCTGTCGGCCCACCGCGGCGAAAGCGAGGCGGCGCGCAACCCCACGAACAAGCCGGTGCCGATGACCGGCGCCCGGGGAGCCGAGTTCGAGGCCACCGCCCGCGCGATGGTGGCCAGCGGCCGGGGCAGGGAGCTGATGCTGTTCCCGGGCTGGTGGTGGGTGGCGTCGGCGGAAAGTTACCTGGACCGCATCACGAACATGCCCAGCACCCTGGAGCAGGCGCCCCAGGTGACGTGCCCCGTGCTGTACGTGCGCGGCGACCAGGAAGAACGCCATATGTACCCCGCGGAAGATTTCGCCGCCAGGACCGGCGGCCACACTGATGTGGAAATCGTTCCGGACTGCGACCACTTCTACCGCCGGAAGGAGGATGTGGTGGGCGGGATCGTCACGGCATGGCTCTCGGCCAAGGGGCCGCGTGTAGCGTAGAGCCTGCCGGTCGTCGCGGCGGGGTTGGCCGGCTGCGCGCGTCGGCCGCCCTGCTTTTTGCCCCGAGAATCCGGTATGCCTCTCTCCCATGACCCACTGCGCATCCTGGAACGCGCCACCTGGGCGCTGCGCGTTCAGTTCTTCGTCGCGGGCGCGTTTTTTGCCACCTGGGGTGTCCACGTGCCGAGCGTCAAGGCCCACTATGCACTGGGCGAGCGGTCGTTGGCGGTTGTCATGCTGGCGGGCGGCGTGGGCGCCGTCATGGTGCTGCTGTACGCCGGGCGGGTGCTTGCCCGCCACGCACCCGGCCGCATCCTGCCCGTGCTGGCGCTGGTGTGCACGGTTGCCGTCGGCAGCCTGACGCTGCCTGCGTGGTACGGCCTGCTGCTGGCGCTGATGCTGGCCTACGGCATGGCCGGTGCGCTGTTCGATGTGGCCATCAACGACGAGGCCAGCGCCATCGAGTTGCAGCGTGGGCGGCCGCTGATGAGCGGCTTCCACGGCATGTTCAGCCTGGGGGGCATGGTGGGTGCGGCGAACTGGAGCCTGCTGGCGCCCACCGGCATGACGCCGACCACCCATTTGCTGGCCGCCTCGGCCACTTTGGGCGGGCTGGCGCTGGCGGCCAGCCCCTTCATGCTGCGGCAGACGCGGAACGGGCAGGGCGGCGGCGCGGCCTTGAGCCTGCCGCGTGGCCCCTTGGCCTTGCTGGGGGTGATGGCCGCGCTGGGCCTGGTGGGCGAGGGCGCCCTGTACGACTGGAGTGTGTTGTACCTGCGGCAGGAGCTTGGCGCGACGCCGGGCAGCGCCGGCCTGGCCTACGCCTGTTTCAGCGGCGCAATGGCCGCAGGCCGCTTCGGCGGCGACTGGGTGCGTGCGCGCCTGCGGCCGGCCACCCTGCTGCGCGCCAGCGGCACCCTGGCGGCGGCGGGCATGCTGCTGGCCCTGGCGGCCCCCCAGGTGGGCGCCGCCCTGGCGGGCTTCGCGCTGGTCGGGCTGGGTTTTGCCAATGTGGTGCCGGTGCTGTTCAGCGCTGCGGGCCGGCAGCCGGGCATCTCGCCCGCGCACGGCATTGCGGCGGTGTCGGCGGCCGGTTACTTCGGCATGATGGCCGGCCCGCCGATGATCGGCTTCATCGCCGAAGGGCGGTCGCTGGCGTCGGGGCTGCTGGTGGTGGTCTTTTTTGCCGTCGTCATTGCCGTGTTCGCGCGGCGGGCGCTGGGGCAGGCGCATGAGGGGCCGGGGAAGGCCGGAGACCGGTAGCGCCACGGGCAACGGCGGCATGCGTTGCGCATGCGCCGTTGCCGTTTTGCCTGCTTGTCTGCCTGCTTGCTTACCGGCCTATTTCAGGGACTGCACATACGCCACCAGGTCGGTGCGCTGCTTCGCGTCGGGCAGGCCGGAGAAGGGCATCACATTGCCGGGGATGGCGGTCTGCGGATTGGCGATGTAGGCCTCCAGCTTGGCGGCGTCCCAGTTGTAGGCGGTGTTTTTCATCGCCCGGCTGAAACGAAAGCCCGGGAAGCTGCCGACCTTGCGGCCGATGACGCCCTGCAGGCTGGGGCCGGCGCCGTTGCTGCCGTCGATGCTGTGGCAGGCCGCGCATTGCGAGAACACCTGTTTGCCGGCATTCACGTCCTGCGCCTGCGCGGCGGCGAAGGGCAGGGCCAGCAGCGCGGCGAGGGTCCAGATCTTGGTAGTGGTAGTGGTCATGTGGGGGTTTCCTTCGGAGGGAGCTTAGAGCATGCGCGGGCGTTCCACGTAACGCGCCACGTCGTCGCCCAGCCGCAGCGCGAGGGCTGCCAGCGGGCCGGTCGGGTTGTAGCCGGCGTTGTGCGCGAACACCGAGGCGCCGACCACAAAGAGGTTGTGCGCGTCCCAGTGCTGCAGGTGCGGCGAGACCACGCTGGTGTGCGGGTCCGCGCCCATCACGGTGCCGCCGGTGATGTGGGTGCTTTGGTACACCCGTGAGTCGAACAGCGGTGCCAGTGTGGTGGCCGGGGTGATGATGTCGGCGCCGAAGGCCTTGGCGATCTGGTTCTGCTTTTCCGAGATGAACTTGGACACCTTGAACTCGTTGTCGCGCCAGTTGAAGTTCATGCGGATCAGCGGCTGGCCATACGCATCGGCGTAGGTCGGGTCGAGGTCGAGGTAGTTCTCGCGGTGCGGGTAGCAGCTGCCCTGCATGCCGATGGCCATGGAATGCGTGTACCAGTCGGCGTTGGCCTTTTTCCAGCCGGTGCCCCAGCGCGGTGTGCCCGGCGGCACGCGGCGCGCACCGATGGGCCGGCCGTGGAACATGCTGGCGTTGATGCCGGCGCCGCCCAGGAAGCCCAGGCCGCTGTGGTCGAAGTTGTCGTTGTTGAACTCGTCCATGTAGACCTGCGTGCTGCCGGTCGCCAGGAAGGGGTTGAACCACTTGTCCTTCATGAAGATGTTGGCGCCACCGCCGAGCTGGTAGCAGAAGTTCTTGCCGACCACGCCGGTGTTGCGGACCGGGTCGTAGGGCTTGCCGATCCTGTTGGTGAGCAGCAGCTTGGTGTTGGTCATGGTGAAGGCGCCCAGCACCACCACGTCGGCGGGCTGTTCGTATTCCTGGCCGGTCTGCAGGTCGACGTAGTGCACGCCGGTCACGCGTTTGCCCCGGGCGTCGTAGGTCAGGCCGAGCACGTGGCATTGCAGCCGCACCTCGAAGCCCTTGCGTGCCTTGAGCATCGGGTATAGCAGCACTTCGGGGGATGCCTTGGCCTGCGCCTCGCAGATAAAGCGCTCGCAGTGGCCGCAGTACTGGCAGGCGCCGAGCTTCTGGCCGTCGGGGTTGGTGTAGGCGCTCGACGAGTTGGCCGCCGGTGTGGGGAAGGGCTTGTAGCCCATTTTTTCGGTGACGGCCTTGAAGGTCAGCCCGGCCTCGGTGTACTCGAGCGGCTTCTGTGCGTATTCGCCGTCGCGTGGCGCTTCGAACGGGTTGCCGCCGGGCATGATGGTGCCGTTGATGTTGCCGGCCTTGCCGGCGATGCCGAACAGTTTCTCGAACAGCTCGTGGTACGGCCGCATTTCGGCGTAGTTGGTGCCCCAGTCCTGCAGCGGCATGTCCTTGGGGATGATCTGCTTGCCGTAGCGGCCTTCGACGCGGCTTTTCAGCGTCATTTCGTATTCGGACCAGCGCCAGGTGTGGCCGTTCCAGTGGTTGGCCGCGCCGCCCAGGCCTTCGCCGGGCAGGAAGGCTTCCATCCAGCGGATCGGCAGCGCGGTTTCCTTGGTGTTGTGGCGCAGGGTGTAGGTCTGCACCGACCAGTCCTGTATCAGGCCCTGGCGGGTGTCCCAGCGCAGTTCGTCGCGCTGGGTGGGCAGTTTGGCTTCGGCGCCCTTGGTGTGGTCGCTGCCGCGTTCCAGCACCAGCACCTCGATGCTGTGGTCGGTGAGCTGGCGGGACACCAGGCCGGCGGTGAGTCCACCGCCGACGATGACGACGGTCTTGCTCGGGAGTTTCTTGATCATGGTGTGCCGTCCTTAGCTGAAGTCTGCGATGGACTTGGGGTCCTGGGCGCCAGGGAAAGGCTTGCCCCGGTACTGCACCATGTCGATGGTGTGGGTGGCGGGCAGGCCGGGGTAGCCGATCAGCTTCCAGAACACCTTGTTGTAGTTGCCGCCGTAGACCGGGTCGGCAAAGCAGGCCTGGTTGAACAGCGGATACACCAGGTCGTTGAACCACGAGGTGAGCGGCAGGCGCGGGTCGCTCACCTTGCCGGCGGCCAGGTCGTTGAGGAAGGCGTCGGCCTCGGCGGGGGAGACCTGGTCGAAGGGCTTGCCGCCGAAGCGCGCGGCGCAGGCCCCGTTGGCCGCGGCCACGCCGGCCTTGAAATACTGCTCGGGGGTCATCGGCAGCTGGTAGCCGTGCTGGGGTTTGCCTTCGGCCCAGGGGCCGTGCTGGTAGCGCCGTGCGCCCTTGCCGTATTCACCGGCGAGCTGCCGGTCGATGTAGATGGCCAGGCCGCAGTCCACGCCGTTGGGGGTGAGCGCGTCGGCCGGGCACATGATGGTGACCAGGGTTTCGACGAAGGCGGCTTCGTCCTGGCTGAACGAGATGTAACCGACCACCGGGTCGGCCGCCGGAGCCGCGGCAGGCGCGGTCTGCGCCGAGGCGCCGAGTGCCGCACCGGCCGCGGTGCCGCCGACGAGGGTGGGGGCGAAGGGGATGCTGCCGGTGACGGCGGCGACGTGCCGCAGGAA
The DNA here is from genome assembly GCA_040390235.1 of Pseudomonadota bacterium. GTDB lineage: Bacteria > Pseudomonadota > Gammaproteobacteria > Burkholderiales > Burkholderiaceae_C > Xylophilus. Next base: position 72,978 of record JAZJYT010000030.1, read on the forward strand.
ACCACGCCGCGGGGGCACCGAAGGATCGTTGTCGTTGTTGCTGCTCATGGGGCAAGCTCCTGTCGTGGGGTGTCCAGGCCGTGGGGCGGCCTGAGGACAGGACGAATCTACGCAGCGCGGCAGGCAGCGTCAGGGTGCGATGGTCATGAATGCGGAGTGACGAAAGTCACTCGTGCCGGGGAAAACCCTCAGCGGCGTTGCCGCAGTGCGATCACCGCCAGTTCGGTCCGGGTGGCCGCGTGCAGTTTTTCCATGATGCGGCTCACGTAGTTCTTGACCGTGCCTTCGGCGAGGAATACCGCCTCGCCGATCTGCCGGTTGGTCTTGCCCGCCGCGATCAGGCGCAGGATGCTTTTTTCCTTGTCGTTCAGCGTTTCGGCGGCGGGCTCCGCCGGGCCCGCGCTCCGGGGCCCGGCCCGCGGGCCGGCGGCTTCGGCCAGCTGCTGGAACTGGTCGAGCAGCTTGCGTGCGATCTGCGGCGTCAGGCGCGATTCGCCCCGGTGCAGGCCGCGCACGGCGTCGAGCACCTCGGTTTCGCTCGCGTCCTTCAGCAGATAGGCGCGGGCACCGGCGCGGACGGCCTCGAACACGAGGTCGTCCGCATCGAAGGTGGTGAGCATCAGCACCTGGGTGGCGGGGCGCGCGAGTGTGATCTCGCGTGTGGCGGCCACGCCGCCCTGGCGCGGCATGTTGAGGTCCATCAGCACCACGTCGGGCCGCAGGCGCGCGGCGGCGGCCACGGCTTCCACGCCGTCGGCGGCTTCGCCGACCACCTCGATGTCGGGTTCGAGCGAGAGCAGCAGCGACATGCCGCGCCGGATCAGGGCCTGGTCGTCGGCGATCAGTACGCGGATGCGGGGGGCGGGGCAGGCAGGGCTCGGGGCTGTCGGGTCGGACATCGGTGGTGGGTCAGGCGCCGGGGGGGGCTTTCGCACCATTCTGCACGGGCGGCGGCGCCTCGCCATCGCGCAGGAGTTCGTGGATGCGGCCCACCACGGGCGAGGGCAGCCCGGCGGTCAGGAACTCCAGCACCGCAAGCACGGCCAGGCGCGCCTGCTCGGGCGTGAGCCCGGCGCGTCGTGCGACAAGGTCGATCAGTTTATCCACGGTCATGGGTTCCACGAGCGGAGCGGCAAGGGCGGCACGGGGTGCCTTTCGTGCAATCTAGCCGCATCGCCGCGCGCCGGCGTAGGCCATCCGGCACTTCGGGTGTATGACTTTGGTCATGACCCCGCACAATCGTGCATGCCCCGCGCCCTGTACCGCCCCCTGTCTCTTTTCAAGGCCCTCGATCCCCGCCGCAGCCTGGCCACTTCCATCGGCTGGCTGGTGGTGGTGCTGTCGCTCGGCCTGGCCGCCCTGGCGGGTTTCTGGGAGGGCGAGCTGGCCCGCGATTCGCTGCTGGAGCAGCGCGCGGAGCGGGCGGCGAATGCCGCCGAGCAGTGGTCCAGCGGTCTGGATGCGGCCCTGGCGCAGCGCCGCCAGCCCCTGCGCACGGCGGCGGCCATGGTGCCGAAGGCGGTGCTGGTGGCCGACGCGCCCCGCCTGGCCGCCGTGTTCCGCGACCTGCAGGCCGGTTATCCCGAGCTGGTGTGGATCGGCCTGGCGACCGCCGACGGACGGATGCTCGCTTCGACCCCGGCGCCTTCGGCCGGCGAAAGTGTGGTTGACCAGACCTGGTTCCGCCAGGGGCTGCTGCGCCCCTGGATCGGCCAGGTGGACCCGCCCGCCCAGGCCGCCCCGCCTGCGGCTGCGCCCGATGGCCACCCGCCGCCCGGCCGGTGGCTGGTGCTGGCGGTGCCGGTGCAGGATGCGTCGGGCCATGCCATCGGCGTCATCGGCGCGCACCTGGAGTGGGCCTGGGTGCTGGGCGCGGCCGAAAAATTGCGCCAGCGTGTGCCCTTGCTGGCCGGCGGCGATGCGCTGCTGCTCGACGCGGCCGACCGGGTGCTGATCGGTCCCGCGGGGGTGCAGGGGCGGTCGGCCTCGCCGGGCCTGTCGCATGTCTTCGCCAGTGTGCGCCCGAGCGAGAGCGGCGGCCTGCACGCTTTGGGCTGGCGCGTGCTGCTGCAATGGTCCGGGGCTGACGCGACCCGGCAGGCCGATGCGGCGCGGCGGCGCATCGTGGGGCTGGCGCTGGGGCTGGGTGCACTCGCGGCCTTGATCGGCATCGGCCTGGTGGGCCGCCTGACACGCCGCCTGAGCGGGCTTACCGCCGCGGTGCAGGTGGCCCATCCGCGGGCCGGGCATGGCGTTGCCGTGCCGCGCGGGCACGACGAGGTCAGCCAGCTGGGCCACGCCTTCAACGCGCTACTGTTGTCGCTCCAGCAGGAACGCGACGCACTGGCCAGGCTGTCGGGCGAGCTGGAGCTGCGGGTGCAGGCACGCACCCGCGAGGTCGAGCGGCTGGCCGAGGAGGCGCGCTACGCCGCGGTGGTGCGCGAGCGGCTGCGTATCGCACGTGACATGCATGACACGCTGGCCCATTCCATGATGGCGATGCTCACCGAGGTGCGGATGCTGCGCAAGCTGCATGTGCACGACCCGCAGGCGCTGCCGGCCGAGCTGGAGCGGGCGGAGCAGGCGGCCCGGGAGGGCCTGAGCGAGGCCCGCGCCGCCATCATGCAGATGCGCTTCAACGGCGTGCGCGACATCGGGCTGGGCCCGGCGCTGGCCGATGCGCTCACGCAGTTCACCCACCGCAGCGGCCTGCCGGTGGCCTACAGCGCCGACCCGCAGGCCGCGCGTTTTGCGGATGCGCGGGCCGAGACGGTGTTCCGCATCGCCGAGGAGGCGCTGCGCAACATCGAGCGGCATGCGGCTGCCGCGCACGTGACGGTCGGTCTGCAGGATGGGCCGGGCGGTTGCCTGGTGCTGACCGTTGCCGACGACGGCGTGGGTTTCGACCCGCAGGTGGCACGGCACGGGCAGTACGGCCTGGTGGGGCTGCGGGAGCAGGCGCATCTGGTGGGGGCGGAGCTCACCATCACCAGCGTGGCGGGGCAGGGCAGCCGCCTGCAGCTGAGCCTGCGCACGGAGCCCGACCTGCACTCCTGAGAAGATGTGAGAATGCCTCCAATTTAACGACTGATTACTTTGGAGACACCCATGAAACTTCGCCGTATGGTTCGCGCGCTTCCCCGAAATATGGCAGGGGTGCTTGCCGCCTTGCTGCTGGTGCCGTCCTGCAGCATGGCCCAGTCGGCTTTTCCCACCCGGCCGATAAAACTCATCGTGCCGGTTGCGGCCGGCGGCGGCGCGGATGGTGTTGCGCGTATGGTGACCGAGAAGATGTCCTTGTCGCTGGGAGTGCCCATCATCATCGACAACAAGGCCGGTGGATCGGGCTCTATTGCCGCGATGGAGGTGGCGCGGGCCGCGCCTGATGGCTATACGCTGATGCAGTGTTTTGTCGCCACGCACAGCACCAACCCGGCGGTGCTGAAGATCAAGTACGACCCGATTGCCGATTTCGCCCCGGTGGGCATGATGGCGCAGACGTCCAACGTGCTGGTGGTGGGCGAGAAGTCGAAGGCCAGGACCTTGCAGGAATTCCTGGCCCTGGCGCGAGCGAAGCCGGGGGTGATGAATTTTTCCTCCGCGGGCGCCGGCTCTGCGACCCACCTGATCATGGAATACCTGGAGAACCAGGCGCACGTGGACCTGGTGCATGTGCCGTACAAGGGGGCGGCGCCGGCCATGCAGGACCTGCTCGGCGGCCAGGTCGAGGCGATGTTCCCCAGCCTGACCACCGCGCTGCCCTATATCAAGGCCGGCAAGCTGCGGGCCCTGGCGGTGGCGTCCGAAAAACGCGACCCGGTACTGCCGGACGTGCCCACGGTGGCCGAGCAGGGTTTCCCCGGATTCAGCGCCATCCAGTGGTGGGGGCTGTGTGCGCCCGCGAAGACGCCGGACGCCGTGGTGGCAAAACTGAACAAGTCGCTCAACGACGCCCTGGCCTTGCCGGACATCCAGAAGCGCCTGCACGAGATGGCGGCCGAGCCGACGGCGATCTCACCGGCCCAGTTCGGCGCCTTCCTCAAGGCCGAGGTGGCGAAATGGACCAAGCTGGTGGCGGATACCAACCTGCACATCGAACAGTAAGGCGGGACGCGGGGTGCCCCCGGTGGCACCCCTCAGCCTGGGCCCGTCTTCGAGGGGAGGGCGGCAGGCCGCAAGGGGGTGGCTGTTGTCGGCAGGGCGTCGGATGCCGCCGGGCTGCGCTGTGGCCGGGCTCTGGACCCGCGTGCCAGCACCCACCGCGCGACCGCGTAGAGGCTGGCGAACACGGTGGCGAGCAGGGCGATGTCGTCCCACCAGCCCATGGCCGGGTTGTTGCGCCCGATGAGGGAGAGCGCGAGGAACACGGCCACCAGGTGTGCGCAGAAGACGGGCAGGGAGGCGGAGCCCAGGGCTTCGAGCCAGCGTGGGCGCGGGAGCTGGCGCAGCCAGGTGGGCCCGAAGCGGATCGCCACGATGCACAGGGCTGCCAGGTTCACCAGCCGCAGGGGGCCCAGGTGCCATTTGTCGAACAGGAGGTTCAAGGCCGCATCGCTGCCGAACGGCGCCTGGCCGGTGGGGCCGAAGTGGCGCCAGCTGAAGCAGGCGGTGGCCACGGCGATGGCGGTGTTCAGCAGCCAGCGCGGGAACACGAGGGGCCTGGCACCCGGTGCGCTGCGGCTGGCGCCCAGCCACATGCCGCACAGCCAGAGGAATTGCCAGGCGAGGGTGTCGAACGATCCGGTCTCGTTGTAGGGAACCGGCACGTGCAGGTGGCTGCTCAGGAAGGTGTAGAGCCCTTGGGTGCTGCCGAACTGGGCCGCGGCCCACACGGTGGCGCTGAGGGCCATGGGCCACTGCCAGCCATGGCGCATGGCATGGGCGATGACCCAGGGGCTCATCAGCATGAACAGGATGTACATCGGCAGGATGTCGAGGAAGGCCGGCTGGTACACCAGGAGCAGGGAGTAGACCAGCGCGTCGTGCGGGTGGGCGAGGTAGTACTTCACCATCTCCCTGATTTCGGGATGGTCGACCTTGAGCCCCAGGGCGGTGATGACGGTGAACAGGAACAGCAGGAGTGCGGCCTGGATGGTGTAGATCTTCAGCGCACGCTGCCAGAACGCACGCCGCATGACGTCGACGCCCTGCGTGTAGCCGATGCGGCTGTAGATGAGCCCGGCCACGAAGGACGATAGCAGCACAAAACCTTCGGCCGCCGAGACGAAGCCGAAGGGCTGGCCGACCGGGTCGGTCAGCCGGGTGGGCACGTGCGTGATGGTCATCAGCACCAGCATCAGCCCGCGGGTTGCGTCCAGTTCCCAGAGTCTTTTCATGATGCGGAATGTGCAAGGCGGGTGCTTGTTCTGCTGACCCTGCGCGGCCGGGAAGGTTCCGTGGTCCCAGGGGCCCGATACGGGGTTCGTCCGAATTGACCCTTCTGGTACGGGCCATAGACTTGTCGATCGACCGACCAATAATCACCCACTATACAGAGACAATCCATGAAACGCAGAAGCCTCGTCGCCGGTGCCACCGGCCTGGCCGCCTCGTTCGCGCTGCCCGCTGCGCGGGCGCAGGGCGCCGCCTATCCTGCCAAACCGGTCAAGATGATCGTGCCGCACTCGCCCGGCACCTCGCCCGACGTGGTGGCGCGCCTGGTGGGCGACCGGCTGGCGCAGGCCATCGGCCAGCCGGTGGTGATCGACAACCGCGCCGGTGCCGGCGGCATGATGGGCGCCGAGCAGGCCGCCGCCCTGCCGGCCGACGGCTACAACCTGCTGTTCACGGTCAAGGGGGTGGTGGCCATCGGCCCGCACCTGTACACCAATGCCCGGTACAACCCGCCGAAGGACTACCGGTCCATCACCGAAATCCTGGTGGTGCCGCACATCATCACCGCCAACAACAACACGCCCTACAACACGCTGGGCGAGATGGTCGACTATGCGAAGAAGAACCCCGGCAAGATCGACTACGCCTCCACCGGCGTGGGTTCGCAGCCGCACGTGGCGCTGGAGACCTGGGCCCGGCGCCTGGGCATCAAGCTCACGCACATCCCCTACAAGGCCAACCCCTCGCCCGACGTGATGAGTGGTGTGGTGAGCCTCTACCTCGAAGCCGCGACGGTGTCGCTGCCCTCGGTCAAGGCCGGGCGCATCAAGGCGCTGGCGGTGTCGGGAACGGAGCGGCTGCCGGGCCTGCCTAATGTGCCGACGGTGAGCGAGTTCAACGCCGAACTCGATCCCAACGGCATCATCGGCAATTCGTGGCACGGGGTGTTCACGCCCACCGGCACGCCGGACGACATCGTCAACCGGCTCAACACCGAGCTGGTGAAGATCGTCAGGACCGAGGAGATGCAGACGCGCCTGCGCTCGCTCGGCCTGACGCCTACCGGTACGACCAGCGCCGCGCTGGCCGCCAAGCTCGACGCGGACTATGCCTACTGGGGCAAGCTGATCAAGGAGCTGGACATCAAGGTGGAGTAGCCGGGGCCGACCGCGCCGCCTGCGTGGCGGGCGAGCATTGCCGGAAGAAGCGCAGCATTTCTCCGCTCGCGTCCGGCCCCGCGGGGTCGGTGAACGAACCGCGCCGGCTGCCGCCCGACCAGGCGTGGCCGGCGCCGTGCAGTTGCCAGCGTTCGGCCAGCACCTGGCCGCGGCCGTTCACGTAGATATGCTGGGTGTAGGCGCCGCCCTGGGCGGATGTGCCGTGCCGCACGATGGCGCCGGAATCGTTGCGCGCGGGCCGGCCGCCGCGGGGCAGCAGGGCGTCGAGCGCGGCATCCACCACATGCTCGCTATGGCGCGGGTGCACCCGGTTGTCCGCATCGCCGTGGAAGGCGATGGTGGGCACGTGCCGGCCGGCGGGCGGCGCGGCCAGCCGGCGGCCGCTGCGCAGGGCGCCGAGCGCACCGATGGCGCCCAGGGCCGTACCCGCGGCCACGCCCGAATGCACACCGCAGGCGGCGAACTGTTCGGGGTAGAGGCGGGCCAGCAGGGCGGCCATGGCGCCGCCCGCCGACAGGCCGCAGACGAACACCTGCCGCGCCGGCACGGCCAAACCACGGGCCACGGCGCGGGCCAGCGCGGCGATCCAGGCGGTTTCGCCCCGGCCGCGCTGCTGGTTGATCGGCGCGAACCAGTTCCAGCAGCGCTGCCGGTTGGCCGCGGCGCTCTGCGCGGGGTAGAGCACGGCCACGTTGTCGCGGGCGGCCAGCCTGTTCATGCGGGTGCCGGCGGCGAAGTCGTCGGGGTCCTGGCCGCAGCCGTGCAGCATGACGACCAGCATGGGCGGCCCTACGCCGGCGACGGCCGGCGGCAGGTAGAGTTTGTAGCCGTGTTCGGCCCGGCGGTAGCTGAAGGTGCCGGCGGTGAAGCAGCCCGGTGTACCGGCCAGCGCGGCGCGCGCGGCGGGAGGCGGATGTCGGGGCTTTCGTGCGGGGACGGCCCTCGGTTTTTTCCGGGCCGACGCGGGCAGCCGGGGGAGGGCGGAAAACGACCAGGCCAGGCCTGCCGTCTGGCGGGCAATGCGCACCAGCCGGTTGGTACGGCGTACCAGGGTGCTGGTGGTGGGCAGGGTGGGAAAACGAAAGACCATGTACCACCATAGGGGAGCAAGGGCGCGGCCTTCGTAGGAGAAGCCGCCGAAATGCTGCAATGCAACATTCATTCGGGGCAGGACGCGAGGCCGGTGGCCTTGCGCACCGGGGAGGCGGTCCGTGGCGCGTTGATCACAGCGCTATACAGCGAGGGTTCGGGGCTGTTGCGCACACGGGCGGGCGGGTGCACATTGCGGGTCTTTCAACCCACAAGCCTGCCCCCGCCAGGCGGCGCGGAGAACCCGAATGCCCTACACGCTGAAAATCAACGGCAGCTCCAAAACGGTCGACGTCGAGCCGGATACCCCGCTGCTGTGGGTGCTGCGCGACACGCTTCACATGAAGGGTACGAAGTTCGGCTGCGGCATGGCGCTGTGTGGCGCCTGCACGGTGCACCTCGACGGCGTGGCGACACGTTCGTGCATCACCCCGGTATCCACGGTCGGCCGGCAGGCGGTGACGACGATCGAAGGTGTGGCCGCGGCCACCCCGGTGGGCGCGAAGGTGCAGAAGGCCTGGCTGGATGCGGACGTGCCGCAGTGCGGCTACTGCCAGGCCGGGCAGATCATGACGGCGACGGCGCTGCTGACGGATGTTGCCAAGCCCACCGATGCGCAGATCGACAGCGCCATGCGCGGCAACATCTGCCGCTGCGGCACCTACAACCGCATCCGCGCCGCCATCAAGACGGTGGCCGGCATCCGGGTGCAGGTCGAGGAGCAGCTGTGAGCGCCGCCGTTGGAACCAGGGTGCCTGCTGAAGCCTCTGCCGGCGGCCTGTCCCGCCGCGGCCTGCTGAAGGTGTCGCTCGGCGCTGGTGGTGCGCTGGTGCTGGGCTTCGGCCTGGATGTTCCCGCCCTGGCGGCGGACGGGCCGGCGCTGGCCCGCATCAATGCGGTGGTGCAGATTGCGCCGGACGGCACCGTGACCATTGCGGCCAAGAACCCGGAGTGCGGCCAGGGCATCAAGACCATGCTGCCGATGCTGATCGCCGAGGAACTGGATGTGGACTGGGCCCACGTGCGTGTCGAGATGACGGACAACGACCCGGCCCTGTACGGCCGCCAGGTGGCGGGCGGCTCGCAGGCCACGCCGACCGAATGGGAGCCGATGCGCCGTGCCGGTGCCGCCGGCCGGCAGATGCTGGTGGCCGCCGCGGCCCAGGCCTGGAAGGTGCCGGCCGGCGAGTGCGACACGGTGATCGGCAAGGTGCGCCACGTGCCGAGCGGCAGGACGCTGGGCTACGGCGCGCTGGCGGCCCGCGCGGCGGCCTTGCCCGCACCGGACCTGAAGACGGTGGTGCTGAAGGAGGCGAAGGATTTCCGCATCATCGGCCAGTCGACGCGCAGCGTGGACAACCCGGCGATCGTCACCGGCAAGCCGCTGTTCGGCATCGACTTCGAGCTGCCGGGCATGCTGTATGCGGTGTTCCAGAAGTGCCCGGTGTTCGGCGGCAGGGCGGTGGAGGCCAACCTCGCCGAGCTGAAGGGCATGCCGGGGGTGAAGCACGCCTTCCTGGTGGAGGGTTTCAACGACGCGGATTCGGTGGTCAGCGGCGTGGCGGTGGTGGCCGACAGCTGGTACCGCGCCGAGCGCGCGCGCGCCAGGATGAACGTGCGCTGGGACGAGGGCCCGGCGGCCGGCCAGAGCAGCGAGGGTTTTGCCCAGGCGGCGGCCGAGCTGAAGGGCAAGCCGGCGGCCTTCGGTATCCGCAAGGACGGCGATGCGGATGCGGCGCTGGCGCGGGCGGCCAAGGTGGTGGAGGCGAGTTATGCCTACCCCTTCCTCAACCATGCATCGCTGGAGCCGCAGAACTGCACCGCGCGGATCCTGGCCGACGGTTCGGTGGAGGTGTGGTCGAACAGCCAGAACCCCGAGTCCGGCCGGCAGGTGGTGGCCAGGATGCTGAAGATCGCGCCCGAGAAGGTGACGATCCACATGCAGCGTGCCGGTGGTGGTTTCGGCCGGCGCCTGCGCAACGACTACATGGCCGAGGCGGTGTGGCTGTCGAAAGAGGTGGGTGCGCCGGTGAAGCTGCTGTGGAACCGCGCCGACGACGTCCAGCACGACTTCTACCGGCCGGGCGGCTTCCACCACCTGAAGGGTGGGGTGGACGCCTCGGGCCGGCTGGTGGCCTGGAAGAACCATTTTGTGGGTTTCGGCAAGGACAAGGCCTTTGCCTATGCCGGCAACCTGGACGCATTCGAGTTCCCGAACCGGTTGATTGCCGACCTGACGGTGGAGGCGACGCTGCTGCCGCTGGCCATGCCGACCGGGGCCATGCGGGCACCGCGCTCGAATGCGCTGGCCTTCGTGTTCCAGTCCTTCATCGACGAGCTGGCGCATGCGGCGGGCAAGGACCCGCTGGAGTTCCACCTGGCGATGCTGGGCGAGCCACGCATCGTGGCCGACGCCAACGGCGCCAACCCCTTCAACACCGGGCGTATGGCGGGTGTGCTGAGGCTGGCGGCGCAGAAGGCCGGCTGGGGCCGCAAGCTGCCGGCGCGCACCGGGCTCGGCATCGCGACCTGGTACAGCCACCGGGGCTACTTCGCGTCGGTGGTGGAGGCTTCGGTGGCCGAGGACGGTTCGGTGAAGACCCACAAGATCTGGTCGGCGGGCGACGTGGGCCGCCACATCATCAACCCGGTGAACGCCATCAACCAGGTGCAGGGCGCCTGCCTGGAGGGCCTGCACCAGGCGCTGGCCCAGAAGATCACGCTGGACAAGGGGCGGGTGGCGCAGTCGAACTTCCACGACTACACCCTGATGCGCATGGACGAGTCGGTGCCGGTGGAGGTGCACTACCTGCCCTCGGACAACAGCCCGACCGGCATGGGTGAGCCGGCCCTGCCGCCGGTGCCGCCGGCGCTGTGCAACGCGATCTTCGCGGCCACGGGCAAACGCATCCGCAGCCTGCCGATCGATACCGGGTTGCTGAAGGCGTAACCTCCCAACGCGTTCCCAACGCTTCCCATCCGGTAACGGAAATCCCCGGAACGGTTCGGTTTCGGGCGTGCGCACGGGGGAGCCGGCCTGCCACCGGTGGCGGGCCGGCTTTTTGCAACCGGGCCGGCATGGACACCCCCCATGACAGCAGCACGACCCCGGGCACCGGATGCCGCGTCTATGCGCTGGTGGCCGCCGCCGAGGCGGCCGCTGCCACAGCCCTCTTCATGGGGGTGGCGCTGTGGGCCGAACCACCGGACCGGCTGGCCGCGCTGCTGGCGGGCCTGGGCGCGTTCGTCGGCGAGGGGGGGCGGATGGGCGCAGCCCTCTGTGCCGCACTGCCGGTGCTGGCCGCCTGGGCCACCTATGGCATGGCGCGCTGGTTCGGGGAGCCGCCGCGGCGCGAAACGCTGTCCTGAGGCGGGGTGGCGCCGGCTTCGTGCCGGAAGAGGTGGATGCCGCGCTGCTTCGGCTGCGGGGGAAAAGGCAGGATACTCTTTCGCCTTACCGCAGGAGAACCCTTATGGCCGATTCCGACCGCTTCGAACTTTTCTCGTACTGGCGCACCTCGGCCACCTACCGGGTGCGGGTGGCGCTGAACCTCAAGGGGGTGGTGGCGCGGGAGCATGACGTGAACCTCGATGCGGGCGAGCAGCGCGGCGAAGCGTTCCTGAAGATCAACCCGATGGGGGCGATTCCGGCGCTGGTGGACCATGGTGCCGATGGTGCCGATGGCGCCGCGGCATCGGCGCCGCTGACGCAGTCGCTGGCCATCCTGGAGTACCTGGACGAGATCCATCCCGCGCCGGCGCTGCTGCCCGCCGATGCCCTGGGCCGGGCGCGGGTGCGCTCGCTGGCGCAGATGCTGGCGGCCGACACGCACCCGATGGTGACACCGCGGGTGAAGAAGTACCTGACGACCGCCGGTGGTTTCGACGATGCGGCGTGGCGGGCCTGGCAGGTGCAGTGGTTCGGTGCCGGCATGCGGGCGCTGGAGCAGCGCCTGGTCCAGGAGTCCGGCACCGGGCGTTTCTGCCATGGCGATGTGCCGACGCTGGCCGACATCTGCCTGGCCAGCATCGTGGTGGTGATGCGGGTCTTCAAGATCGAACTGGCGGATACACCGACCGTGGACCGCATCATGGCCGAGTGCGAGGCGCTGGAGGCGTTCGCCCAAGCCGATCCGCGGCGGCAGGCGGGAGCGCCGCAGGCAAAGGCATGACCATGTACCGCTCCTTTTTTTTCCGGCTGTTGCCGGCCGCTGTGGCGGCCACGGGCCTGCTGGCCGCCTGCGGCACCGATGGCACGCGCGACGCTGCCGGCAGCGGTGCCGCGTCGCCGGACACGCGGCTGCGCGACAGCATCAAGACGGTGGTGGTGATCTATGCGGAGAACCGTGGTTTCGACACGCTGTACGGCCTGTTCCCGGGCGCGGACGGCATTCCGGGCGTGAACCCCACGGCCATCGGCCCGCTGCTGCCGCAGACCGACCGCGGCCTGGCCGGCACGGTGCTGCCCAGGCTGCCCAAGGTGTGGCACGGCGTGACGGTGGCCGGCCAGAAGGTCACCATTGCCGAGGGCCGCACGGCCAATCAGCCGAACCGGCCTTTCCAGATCGACGCGGCCAGCGGTTTCCAGGACACCGGGGTGCCGGTGGGGCAGGACGTGACGACCCGCGACCTGTACCACCGTTTCTTCGAGAACCAGATGCAGATCAACGGCGGCCGCAACGACCGCTTCGCCGCCTGGGCCAATGGTGGCGGGCTGACCATGGGTTACTACGACGGCAGCCGCATGCAGCTGTGGAAGCTGGCGCAGCAGTACGTGCTGGCGGACAACTTCTTCATGGGTGCCTTTGGCGGTTCGTTCCTGAACCACCAGTACCTGGTGTGTGCCTGTGTGCCCGAATACCCCAACGCCGATACCTCGGCGGCGGCCAAGAGCATTTCCGTGCTGGAGACGGACGGCGCGGGCCGCATGCTGCCGCGGCTGGCCCTGGCGTCCCGGTCGCCGGCCTCGGCCATCGACGGGCCGCCGGTGTACGTCAACAGCAGCAACCTGACGCCGAAGAACTATGCGGGCGATGGCACTTTCCGCGCCGTCAACACCATGCAGCCGGCGTTCCAGCCGAGCTACAACGACCCGGCGCCGGGCGGCAACCCACTGCTGGCCGACCCGGCCAAGCCGAGCACGCTGCCGCGGCAGACGGCGGCCACCATCGGCGACATGCTGGACCGGAAAAAGGTGGACTGGGCCTGGTATGCCGGTGCCTACAACGCCACGCTGGCCACGGCCCAGGGCGACCGCAAGTTCGTCATGCCCAGGCCGGGTTTCCAGTTCCACCACCAGCCCTTCGGTTATTTTGCGAAGTTCGACCCGACGCAAGCGGCCGGCGCCGCCTACCGTGCGGCGCACCTGAAGGATTTCGACGCTGCGTTTCTGCAGGACGCCGCCGCGGGCCGCCTGCCGCCGGTGAGTTTCTACAAACCGCAGGGCAACCTGAACCAGCACGCGGGTTATGCCAACGTGGCCGACGGCGATGCGCATATCGCCGGGGTGATCGCCCAGCTACAGGCCAGCCCGCAGTGGAAGAACATGCTCATCGTCGTGACCTACGACGAGAACGGCGGCTTCTGGGACCACAAGGCGGTGCCCCGGGGGGACATCTGGGGGCCGGGCACACGTATTCCGGCGCTGATCGTGTCGCCCTGGGCGCGCCGGGGCGTGGTGGACCACACGCAGTACGACACGGGGTCTATCCTGCGTTTCATCACCCGGCGTTTCCAGCTGGACACGCTGCCGGGCATCGCAATGCGCGATGCGGCCCTGGCGAAGAACGGCCTGCCGCCGATGGGCGACCTGACGGCAGCGCTGGATCTGTCGCAGGCGAAGTAGGGCGTGCGGGCCGTCTGCCCGCCGCCGCGGCCGGTCGGCGAACGGTAGGGCTATTCGTGCCGCTATCTATTGCCGGCACAAAGGAGTAGGCTGGGCCGCAACATGCACCGTGCTTATCGCCTCACCGTCGCGCTACAAGGTTCTTTGGCCCACGGGCCGTGACGCCCGCCACCGGCGGACTGGCCGCGGTCGATCTCGCCACCTGCGCGGCCGAACCCATCCATATTCCCGGCCACGTGCAGCCCCATGGGGTACTGCTGGCTTTCGATCTGGGAGGGCGGCTGACGCATGCCAGCCGCAATGCCCCGGCGCTTTTCCCGCTGCTACCCACCCTGGGGCTGCGGCCCACGCTGGCCCAGTTGGGGGGCGACCCGGAGTTGCAGGCGGCGCTGGTGGCGGCTACCGACGACGCGGCGCTGGCGCAGGACGGCGCTGCCACCACCATCGAACTGCGGGTGCGCGGTGTGCTGCTGGACGTGGTGCTGCATGCTTTCGGTGGGCGTGTTCTGGCCGAGTTCGAGCGGCGTGACCCAGCGCATGGCGACCTGGCCGTCTTTGCCACCATGGCCCACCGCAGCATGGCGCGGCTGCGCCACCGGCGTGACATCGACAGCCTGCTGGCCGATACCGTGGCGGCGGTGCGCGGCCTGACTGGCTTCGACCGGGTGATGGCCTACCGCTTCCACCATGACGACAGCGGTGAGGTGGTGGCGGAATTGGCAGGGCCGGGCCAGGTGCCCTACCTGGGCCGGCGGTTTCCGGCATCGGACATTCCCGCGCAGGCACGGCGGCTCTACACCCTGAACACATTGCGCCTGATCGCGGATGTGAACGATGTACAGGTGCCGATAGACGGCCTCGACGTACGGGGCGGCCCGCGCGGGCCGGCGCTGGACCTGAGTTATGCGGTGCTGCGCAGCGTGTCGCCAATCCATATCGAGTATCTGCGCAACATCGGCGTGGCGGCGTCGATGAGCCTGTCCATCATCGTCAACGGCCGGCTGTGGGGGCTGGTAGCTTGCCACCACACGAGCGCGCACCGTGTGCCGTATGCGGTGCGCATGGCCTGCGACGTGCTGGCGCAGATCGTTTCTTCTTCCGTGCAGTCCGCGCTGGAGAAAACCGCCGCTGCCCTGGGGCTTGCCGCGGCCACGGTGCGGGCGCGGCTGGCCGACGCGGTGTTGCACGACGAGGATCTGCTCAAAGGCCTGGCCGCCCAGGTCGAGGGCCTGCGGCAGGTACTGGTTTTCGACAGCTGCCTGCTCGCGCATGCGAAGCAGCGGGTGGTGCCCGACGGTCTGCTGGCGCCCGCGGCATGCGCGCCTTTGCTGGCATGGCTGGATGGCCAGCCGGAGCCCCTGGTGGCACGGCACGAGTTGTCGCTCCTGCCCGAGGCGCTGCAGGACGTGCTGCGACCCTGGCGCGGGCTGCTGGCCGTGTGCTTCGACCGCTCCAACGGCGGCTGGCTGGTACTGCTGCGCCATGAGCAACTGGAAACCGTGACCTGGAGCGGTCCGCCCGACACGCTGGCCCGCAGGGGGCCGCTGGGCGCGCGGCTGACACCGGACGGCTCGTTTGCCGAATGGCGCCAGGTGGTCGAGGGTACCGCCGTGCCCTGGAGCGAAGCGGAACTGGGCGTGGCCCGCCAGTTGTTGAATGAACTCGGCCGCACCGCCGCGCTGCGCCGTGCCGAGACCGACCGTGCGCGCGACCAGTTGCTGATGGTGCTGGGCCACGATCTGCGCGACCCGCTGTATTCGATCGGTATTGCTGCACGTATCCTGGAACGGGATACACGCGGCAGTGCATCCCTGGGCCGCCGCATCGTCGCGTCGACAGGCCGCATGGAGCGGCTCATCACCCAGGTGCTGGACATCAGCCGGCTCAAGGGCGGCCTGGGCCTGGGTATGCACTTCGTCCCCTGCGACCTGGCCGAACTGCTGCGTGGCCTGCTGGACGACACCCGCTTTGCGCATCCGGGGCTGGAGGTGGTGGCCGACCTGCCGGGCTCGCTGCCCTCCATCATCGACCCCGACCGCTTTTGCCAGGCGGTGGGCAACCTGGTGGGCAATGCGCGGCAGCACGGGGTGGCCGGGGTGCCCATCACGGTGCGGCTCGCCGCGGAGGCAGGGCGCACCGTGCTGAGGATTGCCAACCGGGGGCAGGCCCTGGTGGCAGAAGTGATGGAGCGGCTGTTCGAGCCGCTCAAGCCCGGTTCACGCGACAACCCGCGCAATCCCAACGGGCTGGGGCTGGGCTTGTACATCGCCAACGAGGTGGTGAAGGGCCACGGGGGCACA
The DNA here is from genome assembly GCA_040390235.1 of Pseudomonadota bacterium. GTDB lineage: Bacteria > Pseudomonadota > Gammaproteobacteria > Burkholderiales > Burkholderiaceae_C > Xylophilus. The sequence goes on from JAZJYT010000030.1 coordinate 88,724, forward strand.
CTCACCTATGGCCACGACGGCACCGACGTGGTGTTCACCGTCGGCCTGCCGCACGTGCGCGGGTGATACCCATGGGTTTTATCGTGGACAGGAAGGATTCCGCCAACACAAGGATAGGCATGTATTTCGAAGGCTGCGCGCAACTGGAGTTCGGGCACAAGGTGGTGCGGTTTGTCATGCACCGCGTCGAAGGCAAGGGGGTGCACTGGCGCGCCGACCTGCGCATGAAGTCGCGCGACGGAAGCCTGGGCCGGGCCCTGGGCCTGGACAACGTCAGTTCCATGGCGCCCGGTGCCGATACCGCGCTGGCGGATTTCCTGGGCTGGGCCCGCAACCACGGCATTGCGGTCGACGAGGCAGGCCGGGCCGCCTGCGCCCGCGCGCTTGCCTAGCGTGCCACGGCGCTGAGGCGCAGGAACCTTTGTTAACGCGGTCGTACGTATGCGTGGCGATACTGGCGTGCATGCACAGCACCCTACCCCCCGCAGCGTTCAAGACCGACAAGGATGTGGAGGACTTCGTCGCGGCCCACCGGCCCGGGCTGGGGCGGCTGGTGCTGAACCTGAAGGTGGCCGATGGACGGCTGGAGGCTGGCAGCGCGGCGCTGGCGCGGGCCTGGCTGGAGCGGCATCCTGTGGGGGCGGCGCCGCTGGTGTTCTCCGCCGGGCTGCCCCACCGGTAACAGACCGCGGCAGCACGGCGGAGCGCGCCAGCGGATCAGCAGCGCAGCCGCAGGTTGGCGATGCGGTTGTCGGCCCGGTTGCCGTTGAGGTGCTCGACCATACGGCCGGGCCAGTCGCGGTGGATCCACAGCCAGGCGATGTCGTGGCCGTAGCACGGGATGCCGGCCACGGTGATCGAGACGGCGCCTTCGGGGTCTACATAACCGGCCAGGGCGCCGACAGGCAGGTCGCGCCGGGGCACGCGCCAGCGGAACTCGCCGGTGGCGGGGTCGTAGGCGAGGAACCGGGCGAGGGTTTCCAGGCTAATGGGAGCGGTGCGGGACTTGGTGATGGGGTGTCTCCTGGACAGGTACCTCTCCTGTACGCAGGCCCGGTGCGGAAGGATTCAAGAAAAACCGCGGCGGCCGTAGGCCTGGAACCAGGCGGGGAAGTCTTCCGCGGGCATGGGGCGGGCGATGAAATAGCCCTGCGCGATGTCGCATCCCAGTTCTGCCAGCCGCGTGAAGTCGTCCTGCGTCTCGATGCCTTCGGCGACGACGCGGCGGCCGAGGTCGTGGGCCAGGTCGATGGTCGAGCGGACGATGACGGCGGAGTCGATGTTGCGCCCCATGTCGCGCACGAAGGACTGGTCGATCTTGATGTACTGCACCGGCAGTTTCTGCAGGTAGCTGAGCGAGGAATAGCCGGTGCCGAAGTCGTCGATGTAGAGGACGATGCCTTCGTCGCGCAGGCGCTGCAGCATCAGCAGGGCGAATTCGGCGTCTTCCATGACGGTGGATTCGGTGAGTTCGATCTCGAAGGACCCGGCGGGCGGCTTCCACCGTGCCCGCATGCGGTGCACCTCTTCGGCCAGGCCGTTGTCGCGCAGGTCGCTGGCGGAGATGTTGACGGCGATCGGCACGCCGCAGCCGGCGGCCTGCCAGGTGTTGCCCAACTGCATGGCCGTCTCCATGACCCAGAGCGTTAGCGGGCGGATCAGCCCGGTGCGCTCGGCCAGCGGCAGGAACTCGGCCGGCAGCACCAGGCCGCGGCCCGCATGGAGCCAGCGCACCAGGCCTTCCACGCCGCAGACGCGGCCGGTGGCGATTTCCACCTTGGGCTGCACGTACAGGCGCAGGTCGCCGTCGGCGATGGCGTGGCGCAGCTCGCCGGCCATCTCCAGCCGGCCGCGGTGGTCGCGGTTGCGGCCGGTGTCGAATACCTGGAACGCCAGCCTGCCGGCCTTGGCCTGGTTGAGTGCGATGTCCATGTGCCGCATCAGGTCGTGTACGGTGCTGCCGTGTTCCGGAAAGGCCACCAGCCCGGCCTTGGCCGACAGGTGCAGGAAGATGTCGGAGATGGGGAAGGGTTCGGCCAGGGCCCGGCCGATGCGGTGCACGGCCTCGGCCGCGTCGGAGACCGTGGCGCCGGGCAGCAGGACACCGAACTCGTCGCCGCGCAGCCGCGCCAGGATGGCGGAGGGCGCCAAAGCCTGCCGCAGGCGCAGGCCGAAGTCGCGGATGATGCGGTCGCCCTGGCTGAAGCCCAGCGCGTCGTTGATCTCGCGCAGGCGTTCGATGTTGACCTGCAACAGTGCGAAGGGGCGCGCGGGGGGCGGGCCGTCCGGGCCCGCGGCGTCGACCGCCTGGGCCAGCGATTCGGTGAAGAAGGTTTCGTTGGGCAGGCCGGTCAGCGGGTCGTAGCGGGTCAGGCGGTAGATCTCGTCCTGCGCCTGCTGCTGGCGGGCCCGCGTGCGCAGGGTGGCGATGCCGAAGGCGAGGTCTTCGGCCGAAGCGCACAGCAGCTGGCTGTCGTCGGCACCGAAGGCCTTGGTGTCGTGCGAGAAGATGGCCAGGGCGCCGATGACCTTGCCGTCGATGCGCAGCGGGCAGGCGATGCACGACCGGTAGGCCCACAGGGCCTGGCGCCAGAGCCGGTAGCCCGGGTTCTCGTGCAGGTCGCCGACGATGCAGGTTTCGCCGGTACGCGCGGCGGTGGCGATGGCGCCTTGCCCGCGTTCGTTGTCGGCCCAACGGACGTCGAGCCGCGCGAGGCCGTCCAGCCCGTCGGCATAGCCGCTTTCGGCCATGGGCCGCAGGGTGGCCACCGCATCGTCCTCGCGGTACCACACCGAGGCGAGCGGATAACCGCCGGAGTGCACCATGGCCCTGCACATGTGGTCGAGCAGCTGCGCTTCATCCGTGGCGCGCAGCATGGCGCCGTTGCCCGCGCTGAGGGTGCGCAGCGCGCGGCTGACACGCTCGAGCTCGCCGACGCGTTTTTCCAGTTCCCGGTTGAGGCCGACGATGTGTTCCTGGGTCCGCTTGCGTTCGGTGATGTCCGAACTCAGGATGTAGTAGCCCAGCACCCGGTCGGCACCGTCGAAGCGGGGGATGTAGTTGACAACATGCCATATGCGGGGGAAGGGCTGCCAGTCGTATTCCTGTGCTGCACCGGCCAGCACCTTGTCCACCAGGGGGCACAGCCGGGCGTAGCGCTCCGGGCCCAGGATGTCGGCGACGGTGCAGCCGGTGATGTCGGGCTGCTCCGGCGCGAAGCGTGCGCGGTACTGCTCGTTGACGTAGACGTAGCGCTGGGTGGCGTCCACGTAGGCGATCATCGCGGGCACGTTGCCGATGACACCGAGCAGGTGTTCCTGGCTTTCGCGCAGGCGGGCGGTCTGTTCGCGTACCCGGTCGGCCAGCATCTCGTTCTGGCCGCGGATGATTTTCTGGGCGCGGCGTTCGTCCGTCACGTCGCGGAAGACCAGCACCACGCCGGCCACCGCACCCAGCGCATCGTGGATGGGGGCCGCGCTGTCGGCGATGGCGGTTTCGTCGCCACCGCGGGACCGCAGCAGGGTGTGGTCGGCCAGCGCCTGTGTGCTGCCGGTGCGCAGCACTTCCGCCACGGGCACCAGGGCGGGTTCGTGGGTCTGCTCGTGGACGATGTCGAACACGATGTCCACCGGCAGCCCCCTGGCTTCGGCGATGGTCCAGCCGGTGAGCTGCTCGGCGACCGGGTTCATGCTGAGCACGCATTCGGCGGCGTCGGTGACCAGCACCGCGTCGCCGATGGAGTGGAGGATGGTGGAGAGGTTTTCCTCGCTTTCCAGCAAGGCGCGGTGGCTGGCCTCGTTGGTGCGCGCCTGGCGCCGGATCAGCAGGTAGGTGGCCGCCAGCAGCGCGAAGAGGGAGAGCGCCACCAGCGATGCGGCGATGGTGTTGTGGCGGCTGCTGCGCGCTTCCTGCTGTTGGCGCTCGCGCAGCAGGCGGTCCTCTTCGGCTTCCATCTCGGCCAGCAGCCTGCGGGACAGTTGCCGTGTCGCCTGCAGGGGGGCGGTGGTGGTGTAGGCCGTGGCGGCTTCGGGGCCCTGGGTCTTGCGCAGCTTTTCGATGGTCTGTGATATCGCTATGCGCTGGTCGATCACCTGGCGGAGCTGGACCCAGCGGCTCTGCTGGTAGGCGTTTTCACGGGTCAGTTGCCGGATCTCGGCGAGGGCGGTCTCGCGCGCGGCCATGGCCTGGTCGCGTTCGACCAGCTGGGAGTCGTCGCCGGTGAGCCGGTAGGCCTGGGTGCTGAGTTCGACCTGCAGGGTGTAGGTATGGGCGTGGGCCAGGTGGTGCAGTACCTCCTGGCTGTGCGCCACGCTGCGCACGGCCTGGGTGGCATTGCGCGAGGCCATCCAATTGATGCCAATAAGAATCGTTACCACCGCCATGGCGGCAAGAAACGCCCAGAGCACCTTGCGCTCGAATCCGGCGTGGTAGGTGACCTGCGTTCCGTCCCTGGCCCAGCGTTGTCCCATGCAGCCATGGTCGCAAAAAAAAGGCGGCGCAGGCCCCGGCTATTCCCTAGGTACTACCCAAATAAGGGCCGCTGGTGCAGCAGGCCGGTGGCGGCGTGGTGTCAGTGCAGCCATCCGGCGGCATCGAGCGCGGTGACTGCGAAGGCACCCAGGACGATGCAGCCGCTGACGCAGCGGCTGCACACATCCGCGGCCTTGTGGAGGAGGGCCGCGGACGCCATTACGCGAAGGCGCTGGACATGACAAGGTCGCCGTTGAGGCCGGCCGGGAAGAAGCCGCCGGAGCGCACCGCGCCTGCGTTCAGGTAGACGATGTTGAGCACGTCGTCGTAACCCCGGCTGAAGGCCAGGCCGTTGGCATCCAGCGGCACGATGTTGGAGGTGTCGGCCGTGCCGGTGATGCCCTGGTCCTGGCTTTTGGAGTTGTCCAGGCTGTCGCGGGCCTTGGAGATGGCGTCGGCCGAGGTGCGCAGCGACGGTGTGGCCAGGCCCTTGGAGTAGAGCACCGTGCGCACCAGGCCCGCGTGGTAGGCCTCGGCGGCCAGGATGCCGGCTGCGGCTTCGAGGTAGGTCTTGTTGGTGATGAGGGGCGCGGCGCCCTTGTACGCGGTCACACCCACGTCTTCGAAAATGTAGGCGCCGAGCAGGAAGTTCTCGTCGCTGGCATAGGGGTCGAAGCTCTGGCCGGCGCCGATGAGGCCGGCGGCACGGGCGGCGTTGGAAAACGCGCTGGTGGGCGACACGCTGATGTCGATGACGGGCTGGGCCACCGCGGCGCTGCCGAGCGCGCTGCGCAGGAAGGCGACGTGGGCGGTTTCGTCTTGCGCGATTTCCTTGGCGTACTGGGCGACCACCGGGTCCTTGAAGGCAACGGCGTGGCCACCCATGACGGCGCCCTGGGTGCCGGTACCGGTGAGCTGGCTGGCGGGCAGGCCGGCGCCGAACACGGCGTACTGGTAGAACTGGGATTCGAGGTATTCGAGGTTGAGCGCGAAGTTCAGGATCTGCACATCGGTCGGGCCGGCCGTCTGCGCGATGGAGTCGCCACCGCCGCCGCCGCAGGCGGTGAGGATGACGCCGCCTGCCAGGCCGGCAGCGAAGCCGCTGGTCTTGGTGAAGAAACGCCGGCGATCTGCCCGCTTTTCGGCGCGCTGCTGCAAGGCATTGATGAGAGTGGATTCCTGGACCATGAAGAAACTCCTGTTGGCGTGGGGGTGAACGGAGCCGCACGAAGCCGCTCCGCAAGTGGAAGAAACACTCACTTGCTTGCAACCGTTGCGCCGGGCAACCATTGCGGTCAAGCGAGTGCATCCTCCCAATGCAATACGGGGCGTGGCGGTGGTGTGGATGCAGGCCTCAAGTAGGACAGGAGGCCGGCATGGCGTAGTGCGTGGAACGCATGAGATACGGAACGGCGGTGGACGGCGGTGTCTCCTACCGGAGCCGGTGCGGGTGGCCGACGGCAGGGGGGAGGCAATGGGCTGACCATGGCGCCATCCCATTCCGAAAGATTCGCGTGAATACCCCCGCCCCGCCGACAGCGCTACGTTGCGACCTGGAATACGTGCTCGCGTCCAATGCGCATTTCATGCTGCACATCCAGTGCGCGTCCTCCTGGGACCAGCGGGTGCTGCAGGAGTCGCTGGTGACGGAGCCGAACCTGCTGCTGCGGCACTCCTGGGATCCGGCCACGGGCAACCGTATCTTCCGTTGCGATTTCGGCCCGGGCACACTGCGTATCCGCTACGACGCGCGGGTGGAGCTGTACCGGCCGGTGGCGACCGGCCAGGAACACGAGATGCAGGTGACGGAGATTCCGGACGAGGTGGTGCAGTACCTGCTGCCCAGCCGCTACTGCCAGTCGGACCTGCTGAGCGCGGACGCGCAGCAGTTGTTCGGCAACGTGAACCGTGGCTACCAGCGGGTGGCCTGGATCTGCCAGTGGATCCGCGACAACATCCACTACCAGATCGGCACCAGCTGCCCGACGACGACCGCGCTGGACGTGTACCAGCAGCGCGCCGGTGTGTGCCGGGATTTCGCGCACCTGGCCATCACCTTCTGCCGGGCCTTGAACATGCCGGCGCGGCTGGTGGTGGGGTACTGCCATTTCGAGGAGCCGCCGCAGGATTTCCATGCCGTGGCCGAGGTGTGGCTGGCCGGCCGCTGGGTGATGTTCGACCCGACGGCGCTGGCGCCGGTCGAACGCCTGGTGCGGGTGGGCACGGGCCGCGATGCGAAGGACATCGCCTTCGGCACCATCTATGGCGCCATGCAGATGACCCACATGCATATCCAGGTGAACCACGACGGCAGCCCGCCGGTGGAGCGTCCGGACCCGATCGAGGCGACGGTGCCGCAGCTGGGGGGCTGATGGCGGCCTTGGTTCAGAGCAGCGGCAGCAGCTGGGCCAGGTCCAGGGGCTTGAGCAGGTGGTGGTCGAAGCCGGCGGCGGCAATGCGGTCGCGGTCGCCCTGCTGGCCCCAGCCGGTGAGGGCGATGAGGACCATGCTGCCGCCATCGGGCCCGGCCCGCAACTGCCGGGCCAGTTCGCAACCGTCCATGGCGGGCATGCCGATGTCGAGGATGGCGACGTCGGGCCTCTGGCGCTGGGCCAGGCGCAGGGCCTCCTCGCCGTCGTAGGCCACCCGCGTGTCCGCACCCAGGCTGCTCAGCAGCTCTTCCAGGATGTCGGCGGCGTCGCGGTTGTCGTCCACCACGAGGATGGTTTTGGCGATGGCCGCCGGTTCGCCGCCGGCCGGTGCTGCGTGGCCAGGGGCCGCAGCGGCGGTACTTTCGGCCAGCGGCAGGCGCACCGTGAAGCGGGCGCCGCGGCCCAAACCTGCGCTGTCGGCGGCCACGCTGCCGCCGTGCAGTTCGACCAGGCTCTTGACCAGGGTGAGGCCGATGCCGAGGCCGCCCTGCGCCGCCTTGGACGTACCGCTGACCTGGACGAACATGTCGAAGATGGACAGCAGCATGTGGGGTGCCAGGCCGGCGCCGCTGTCGCTCACCTCTACCACGGCTTGCGTGCCTTCACGCCGTGCGCGCAGCGCTACCTGGCCGCCGGCAGGGGTGTACTTGGCGGCGTTGTTGAGCAGGTTGGAGAACACCTGGGTCAGGCGCACGCTGTCGCCGCGTATGACCAGGTCTTCGGCGGGCAGTTCCACGGCCAGCTGGTGGCCGGCCCCTTCGACCAGGGGGCGGCTGAGTTCGATGGCATCGTGCACGACGGCGCCGAGCGCGACGGTGCCGGTGTGCAGGTCGATCTTGCCGCGGGTGATGCGCGAGACTTCCATCAGGTCATTGACCAGGTGAACCATGTGGTCGACCTGGCGGCCCATGAGCTCGTAGTATTTTTGCGCCTCGGCCCCCTGAGGTTGTTTGCGCGCCAGCAGGGCCAGTGCCGTCCCCAGGGGAGCGAGGGGGTTGCGCAGTTCGTGCGCCAGGGTGGCGAGGAATTCGGTCTTGCGCTGGTCGGCCTCGTGCAGGCCGCCCAGCAGGTCGCGCAGTTCGTACTGGCGGCCGCGGGCGCGCAACGCGGTGCGCGCCGCGCTGACCAGCGAGGCGATACGCATGGGCCGCTCGATGACGGTCACGTTGGCCAGTTCGTCCATGGCGTTGACGATGGCGCGAGAATCGGCCCCCTGGCGGGCCAGCACCAGCACCGGCAGGTCGGACCAGGGCGGCTGCGCACGCAGGGCATCGGACAGCCCCGCACCGGCGTTGCCGGCCAGCGCCTCTTCGGCCAGCATGAGGGCGCCGGCGCCCCGGCTGAGTTGCTGCACCAGTTCCTGCATGTCGGCGCAGACGTGGGGCGTGAAATGGGCACGTTCCAGTACGGCCGCCGCCATGGTGGCATCGCGGGTGGTGGCGGCCCGTACGAGGATGCGCTGGTCCAGCGCCTGTTGGTCGGGGGTCACGGTTTGGCTTGCACGCCGTCGATGGGCACCGGGATGCCGGTGAGGATGCCGCGGAAGTTGCGCAGGGGTTCGCCGATGTGCACACCTTCACGGTCCATGGTGAAGTCGCGGATGCTGCGTTCGTGGGCGCCGCCGCGTTTTTTCAGCACCGAGATGGCCTGCCGCACCTCGCCGTCGATTTCGAAATAACGCAGCAGCACGACGGCATCGGCCAGGTAGCTGGCGTCCACCGGGGTCTGCATCTGCATGCCGATGAGGCCGTGCTGCGCGCCCACCAGCAGGGTGGCCACGCCGGCCTGGCCGAGGTAGGTGAGCAGTTCATGCAGCTGGACGATGAGGAAACGTTCGTCCGGCATGGCGTTGAGGTAGCCGTTGAGGCTGTCGATGACGATGACCTGGGCGTGGTGTTCGGTGACGGCGGCGCGGATGGCGTGCACGAATTCGCCGGGCGAGAGTTCGGCCGGGTCGACCTGGCGCACCCTGATGTGGCCCGAGTCGATGTAGGGGCCCAGTTCCATGCCCATGCCCGCGCAGCGGGTGCGCAGGGTGCTGATGCTTTCGTCGAAGATGAACAGCGCCGCGCACTCGCCGCGTCGGGCGGCGGCAATGGCGAACTGCACGGCCACCGTGGACTTGCCGGTGCCGGGCGCGCCGACAAACAGGGTGCTGGTGCCTTTTTCGATGCCGCCGCCGAGCAGGTCGTCGAGTGCCTGCAGGCCGCTGGGAATACGGGTCTGGGTGAGCGGCACCACATGTTCGGCGGCGACCAGGCGGGGGTACACCTCCAGGCCGCCGCGCACTATTCTGTAATCGTGGTAGCCGCCGCGGAACTCCTTGCCGCGGAACTTGACGACGATCAGCCGGCGCCGGGAGGCGCCGTAGTCGGAGTTGTTCTGCTCCAGGCGGATGACGGCGTGGGCGATGCTCTGCACCTGCAGGTCGTGCTCCATGGCGGTCATGTCGTCGAGCAGCAGCACGGTGCACTTGCGGCCGGCGAAGAACTGCTTGAGCGCCAGGATCTGGCGCCGGTAGCGCAGGGAGCCGCCGGCCAGCAGCCGCAGTTCGGACAGCGAGTCGAAGACCACCCGCGTGGGTTTTATCTTGTCGACGTCGGCCAGGATCTTGAGGGTGGTTTCGCTGAGCTCGACCTCGGACGGGTGGAACATGGTGTACTGCTCGTCGGGCTCGAGCGCGTCGGCCGAGGGCAGCATTTCACGCACCTGTATGCCTGCCAGGTCCCAGCCGTGCGAGCGGGCCACGCCCAGCAGTTCGTCTGCCGTTTCGGACAGGGTGACGTACATGACCGATTCGCCTTGGGCCGCGCCCTGGCGCAGGAACTGCATGGCGATGGTGGTCTTGCCGGCGCCGGGGGCGCCTTCCAGCAGGTAGAGCCGATTGGGGGTGAGGCCGCCGCACAGGATGTTGTCGAGGCCGGGGACGCCGATCTGCAGGAGCCTGGGCTCCTGGAGCTTGTCGGCTGGTGGGGAAAAGGTGGCCATTTCAGGGCTCCGTACGGGACGTTTACAGGGTGTGTACGACTGTAGCCGCGGGCCTCGCGCAGCCATGGCACTACTTGTAAGACTCGGCCGTATGCGCGTGTGCGGCAGGGGCGACACATGCGCCGGCGGGGGCTTGTCTACGCAAAAACGGCGCCCGTGGGCGCCGCTGGAATGCAGCCGCAAGTGCGGCCACCACCATCAACCCGGCAGCAGCACGTGGTCGACGACGTGGATCACACCGTTGGACTGGTAGACGTTGGAGGTGGTGACCAGGGCCATGCCGCCTTTGGCGTCGGTGATGACGATGTCATTGCCACGCATGCTGGCCGTCAGGGTGCCGCCGCTGGCGGTCTTGAGTGTGGCGCGGCCGTTGCCGTCCCGGATCATCCGGGACAGTGCCATGGCGTCGATGCGGCCGGGCACCACGTGGTAAGTGAGTACCTTGGTGAGCATGGGCTTGTTGGCCGGCATCAGCAGGGTGTCGACGGTGCCGGCGGGCAGCATGGCGAAGGCGGCGTTGGTGGGGGCGAACACGGTGAAGGGGCCGGGACCCTTGAGCGTGTCGACCAGGCCGGCGGCCTTGACGGCGGCGACCAGGGTGGTGTGGTCCTTGGAGTTGACGGCGTTGTCGATGATGTCTTTGTTGGCATACATCGGCGCGCCGCCGACCATCACCGGATCGGTCATGGATGCGTGGCCGGACATGGGGCCGGGCGGGGCGGTCTTCATGTCCTGGTTGTTCATGCCGGCGCAGGCGCCGAGCAGGCTGGCGAGGCCGAGGGTGGCGGCGGTGGCGAGGAGGGTCTTCTTCATGGGATGCTTTCGTGTGGAGGGTTGAAGCAGGACGTGGGCGCATCGCGCTTGCTTGTAGTACGCAGGGCGGATGGCAAAACCTTGTAGGACAGGGCCGCGTGCTGTGCACGATGGGAGAATCCGCGTTTTGCCGCGAAAGAAACCATGCCGTCCGCCCCTGTTCCCACCAACGAAGCCTTTGCCCAGTTCGCGGTGAAACACCTGGATGGCGGGGTGCGCGCAGCGCTGGCCTACCTGCTGGCGCAGACGGACTTTCGCTTCATCGGCATCTGGCGTTTCCAGGACGGCAAGGCCAGCGCGGCGGTGCACTACGACCGGGAGAACCCGGCGGTGGCGTCGGCCGACGAAGTGCCCGAGACGGCCACCTACTGCTGTTATGTGCGCGAGAACGTGGCGCCGTTCAAGACATCGCATGCGGCGGCGGATGCACGGCTGGCAGCCCATCCGGCGCGCGAGCAGGTGCAGACCTACTGCGGCGTGCCGGTGGTGGACATGGCGGGCACCCTGCTGGGCACCCTGTGCTGCTACGACTTGGAGCCGCGCAATGCGGAGCAGGTGAACACGACGCTGATGATGATGGCGGCGAGTTACCTTGCCCTGGGTGGGCATGTGCCGCCATACCCCCCGGCAAGGGTTCGCGCCCTGGAATGACCCGGGCCGGTCTTCGTTGGGCCGAACTGCTTACTTGGGCAGGAGGACCGTGTCCACGACGTGGATCACGCCGTTCGACTGGATCACATCGGCGATGGTGACGGTGGCCGTGCCACCTTTCTCATCCGTGATCATGACCTTGCCGCCGCTGGTCTTCGCGGTCAGGGTTCCGCCCTGCACGGTCTTGAGCGACGCCATGCCGTTGCCCATCTTGATCTGGTTCATCAGCATGGCGGCGTCGATCCTGCCCGGCACGACGTGGTAGGTGAGGATGCTGGTCAGCATCGCCTTGTTCTCGGGCTTGAGCAGAGTATCGACCGTACCGGTAGGCAGCTTGGCGAAGGCCGCATTGGTCGGAGCGAACACGGTGAAGGGGCCAGGGCCTTTCAAGGTGTCCACCAGGCCCGCTGCCTTCACGGCGGCGACAAGGGTCGTGTGGTCCTTGGAATTGACGGCGTTGTCGATGATGTCCTTGGTTGGGTACATGGCCGCACCTCCCACCATGACCTGAGCGAAAGAGGTGGCGGCACCGGCTGCCATGGCGACGGCCAGCGTGACGGAGGCGAGGCGGTGAAATGTGCGTTGCATGAGAACTCCTGTGGGTGTTGAAGCCGCCGCAAAGATGTGCGGCGGTTGCCATCAATACGGCGCTGGCGCACCACCGGATGTGCAAAAGGCCCGAATGGTTGGTGGTCAAGGGTTTGTCTCTAGCAACATCCAGTGCAGTGTTGCGGGCGGTGTGTGCCGCAGCCAGGCCGGCTTGCATAATGGAGTTTCGGCAGCAAAGGCGACTGTGTATCAAGCATCGGACGGGCGGCAGGACGCGGAGAGCCTGGCAATAAGGGTGCTCGAACTCGAGGCCGAGCTGGGCCGCCTGCGTGCCGCCCACCCTGTATCTTCCGATGCCGCCGATAGCACCGGCGCGACGGCTGTCGAGGACCTCGCCTCCCACGACCGCCTGCGTGC